>NZ_JBPJZG010000009.1:275371-277603 GCF_051216415.1 Variovorax trehalosi | reverse complement strand
GAGGAGGCCGCCGTCGCCGCCGAGCAAACCGCCCAGCAAGCCGTCGTCACCCAGGACACCGCCGAGGAGGCCGCCGTCGCCGCCGAGCAAGCCGCCCAGCAAGCCGTCGTCACCCAGGATGCCGCCGAGGAGGCCGCCGTCGCCGCCGAGCAAACCGCCCAGCAAGCCGTCGTCACCCAGGACACCGCCGAGGAGGCCGCCGTCGCCGCCGAGCAAGCCGCCCAGCAAGCCGTCGTCACCCAGGATGCCGCCGAGGAGGCCGCCGTCGCCGCCGAGCAAACCGCCCAGCAAGCCGTCGTCACCCAGGACACCGCCGAGGAGGCCGCCGTCGCCGCCGAGCAAGCCGCCCAGCAAGCCGTCGTCACCCAGCACACCGCCGAGCAGGTCGCCGTCCAGCAGGTTCGCCACGCCGTCGGTGAGGAAGTCCACTTGCGTGTCCACCGCATTCAGCAGCGCCGCCGTCGTTCCCGCGCCGAGCAGCTGGTCGGTCAGCGGGCTCAGCAGGCCGCTCACGCCGTCCGTCACCTGGCCCACCACGCCGTCGACCGGGTCGAGGACGTTGGGGTTGTTCGGGGTGAACACGTCGCCGAAGATCGGGGCCAGCAGGCCGTCGACCACGTCGGTCACGTTGTCGGTGAGGCCGACCACCGGGGTCAGCAGGTCGCCGAGGCCCAGTTCGCCGAGCACGCCGTCGTTCAGGCCGTCGACGATGCCGCCCACGATGCCGTCGGTCGGATCGAGCAGCGCCGGGCCGCCAGGCGTGCCGGGGTTGCCGCCGCCGATGCCGTCCAGGATGCCGCCGAGCAGACCGCCCAGGAGGCCGTCTTCACCGATCAGGCCACCGACGATGCCGTCTTCGCCGAGCAGGCCGCCAGCCAGGCCGTCCGGTCCGAGCAGGCCACCGACCAGACCGTCGTCGCCGAGCAGGCCGCCAACGATGCCGTCGTCGCCCAGGAGACCACCGAGGAGGCCGTCGTCGCCGAGCAGGCCACCCACGAGACCGTCGCCGCCGAGGAGGCCGCCGACGAGACCGTCTTCGCCGAGCACGCCGCCCAGCAGACCATCGTTGCCGAGCAGGCCACCGAGGAGGCCGTCGTCGCCGAGCAGTCCACCCACGAGGCCGTCGTTGCCGAGCAGACCGCCCAGCAGGCCATCGCTGCCGAGGAGGCCGTCTTCACCGAGCAGGCCGCCTACCAATCCATCGTCGCCGAGCAGGCCGCCCAGCAGACCGTCTTCACCCAGGAGACCGCCGAGCAGGCCGTCGCCGCCGAGCACGCCGCCCAGCGGGCCGCCTTCGCCCAACACGCCGCCGAGGAGACCGTCTTCACCGAGCAGGCCACCCAGCAGGCCATCGGCACCGAGCAGGCCACCGGCCAGACCGTCTTCACCCAGCAGGTTGCTGAGCAGGCCGTCTTCGCCGAGCAGACCGCCGACCAGGCCGTCGTCGCCGAGCAGGCCGCCGACGAGACCGTCGTCGCCCAGGAGGCCGCCGATCAGGCCGTCGTCGCCCAGGAGGCCGCCAACGAGGCCGTTCTCACCCAGCACGCCGTCGAGCAGCCCGCCGATGAGGCCGTCTTCGCCCAGCAGGCCGTCCAGGCCGAGGCCCGCGGTCACGCCGCCCAGCGGGCCGTCACCGCCGAGCAGGTTGCTCAGGCCGTCGGTCACGTAGTCGACCTGGCCCAGCAGCGAGCCGAGCAGCGCATCGGTCACGCCTTCGCCCAGGATGTTGTCCACGATGGGGCTGAGCGTCCCGCCCAGCGGATCGAGGATGTTCTCCACGGCGTTGTCCACCGGGTCGAACTCGTTGGGGTCGTTCGGGGTGAATTCGGAACCGAGTAGCGGAGCGAGCACGCTGTCGACCACATCGGTCACACCGTCGACCACACCGGACACGGGCGCCAGGACGCCGCCCAGGCCGAGGGTGTCGTCGATCGCGTCGATTGCACCGTGGACGAGGTTGTCGGCTGGGTCGAGCAGGTGGTCTGCGTCGGCGTCGGCATCGGCATCAGCGTCTGCATCGGCATCGGCATCAGCGTCTGCATCGGCATCGGCATCAGCGTCTGCATCGGCATCGGCATCGGCATCGGCATCAGCATCGGCATCGGCATCGGCATCGGCATCGGCATCGGCATCGGCATCAGCGTCTGCATCGGCGTCGGCATCAGCGTCTGCATCGGCGTCGGCATCGGCATCAGCGTCGGCATCGGCATCGGCATCGGCATCGGCATCAGC
>NZ_JBPJZG010000009.1:0-275271 GCF_051216415.1 Variovorax trehalosi | reverse complement strand
ATCGGCATCGGCATCGGCATCGGCATCGGCATCGGCATCGGCATCGGCATCGGCATCGGCATCGGCATCGGCATCGGCATCGGCATCGGCATCGGCATCGGCATCGGCATCGGCATCGGCATCAGCGTCTGCATCGGCATCGGCATCAGCGTCTGCATCAGCGTCGGCGTCAGCATCACCGTCCGCATCCGCATCCGCATCCGCATCCGCGTCGGCATCAGCATCGCCGCCATCGCCCACGCCAGGAACCAGGAACGGCACGCCGCTGCTGCCGCCATCGCCACCACCACTCAGCGCGGCGCCCAGGGCCGCAGCGCCCAGTGCACCCAGCGCGAATTCGCCCAGGCCGATGCCGCTGCCGCCCGCGAGCTTCTTGGTCACGGCCAAGGCTGCTGCGTCTGCATCGCTGTCGGGCGGGGTGACCTGCAGGTCACCCGAGGCCACATCCACATTCACTTGTTCGAGGCCGCCGGGCAGCTTGGTCGAGCCGATGGTCGCATCGGTGCCGCCGGTGAAAACGCCGGCCAGCGGCGCCTTGTTGGAAGCCGAGCCGGGGAACAGGACGTTGGCATGTCCGTCCTGCGGAACGATCACGCGATCGCCCGCAATCAATGTCTGGTTGCCGTCCACCGGGATGCGGACACCGTCGCGCATCACGGCCGTGCCGGGCGTAGCATTGGACAATGTGCCGATGCTGGCAGGCCCGGAAGGGGCGGCGGAAGCCATCGAACTCATCGCGGCAGGACTGCCTAGCGGAGTGACGGTGGCCTGGGCGAGAACCACAGGAGCTGCGCTGCTAGCGGCAAGTCCTTCGGTCGAATCGGTCGATGCTTGTGGAGCGTTCATGGCAGCCTCTGTGACAAAAGATGCATGTACAGGGGCAACTTGCGTGCCGCTTTTTGCAGGTTGTGCCAACGAGGCTCCGTAAAGGATTCAAGTCGTTGATTTACATGAGAAATTTTTTGAAAAACCTCTGCACGGCCGCACATCGAAACAGCGCGTAAGGAGGTCATTCCGCGATTCGTTACGTAACGATGTAACGCCCCGTACCCGGAACGCCGCGCGTGTTCCGGCTGCTGCGAAGGCCGTTGCGCGATGGCCTTTCGAGCGACTTCCTCCGCACGCTTTCTTCACTCTCTTCTTCTTGTCTGCATATATATGTTCAACCCCTCCCAGGAAGACGTGCGCCGCTTCTTCTGCGACGTGTACGCCAAGCACCGGCAGGGCCTTCCGATGGAAGCGCTCGAGACCATCGCCGCCGGCTGGATCGACGAGCACCCCGAGTACCACGAGGACCTGGCCGATGCCGATGCCGCCGTGGCGCGCGTGTACGACGGATCGAACGGCCGCGAGAACCCGTTCCTTCACTTGTCGATGCATCTGTCGATCAGCGAGCAGTGCTCCATCGACCAGCCGCGAGGCATCCGCCAGGCCGTCGAGCTGCTGGCGGCGCGCCGCGGCTCGCTGCTGCATGCGCATCACGAGGCGATGGATTGCCTCGGCCAGATGATGTGGGAGAGCCAGCGCGCAGGGCGTCCGCCGGATGGCGAAGGCTACGTGGCGTGTGTGCAGCGCCGCGCGACCAAGGACTGATCAGGGTTTCTGCTTACTCCGCGATGGCAGCACGCCCTGCTGCTTCGCACCCTCGCGCAGCAACGCAGCCATCGCAACGCGCAGCGACGAGGCTTCGGCATCGCTGCGCAACAGCAGGCCGACCGGCTCTTCCGTCCCCGCGGTGTCGATGCGCAAGCGCACGAGCCGGCCTTGCGCCAGTTCGCCGCGCGCGGCGCCCAGCGGCGTGATCCAGACCGCATCCGACACCGCGACCAGCGCGCACGCCACGCCCACGTCGAGCGTCTGCAGCGCATTCGTCGGCAGCACCAGGCCGCGCGCCGAGAGAAAGCTCTCGGTGTTGTGGCGCGGGATCGTGCCTTCGCCGTACACCACCAGCGGGTAGTCGAGCACCGCCTGCACGGGCGCCGGCTTGAGCGCGAGTGGATGGCCGGCGCGCACGGCAAACACCAGCGGCTCGGTGTACAGCAGCTCGAAGCTCAGGCCCCCCATCAGGCGCGGATCGCTCATGCGGCCGACCACCAGGTCGAGCTCGCCGGCGCGCAATTCGTCGAGCAGCACCGCGTTGGCAGCGCTCTTCACCGCGATCTGCGCGGCGGGCCAGTGCGCCCGCAGCCTCGCCAGCGCCGACGGCAACAGCGCAGGTGCCACGCTCGGCAGCGCGCCGATGCGCAGGCGCTCGATGCGGCCGCCCGCCGTCGGTGCCACCGCCTCGGCGCTGGCGTCGAGTGCTTCGAGCACGCGCAGCGCGTGCGCCAGCAACTGTTCCCCGGCCGGCGTGAGCCCCTGCACACCGCGGCGGCCGGCCTGGCTGCGGTCGACCAGGCGCGTGCCCACGATGGCTTCGAGTTCCGAGAGCGTCTTCGACACCGCCGGCTGGCTCAGCGCGAGCCGCGACGCCGCGCGCGCCAGGTGGCGCTCCTGCGCCACGGCGACGAAGGCACGCAGGTGCCGCAGTTGCACGTTGCGCACGAAATCCTGGCGAAGGTCGGCGGGCTTGTTCAATGACTGTTGGTTATGAAAACTGATGCAATCTTCAATTTACATCATCGAACCACGCTTCTAAAGTGGCGGCTCGAGAATTCGTCCCACGACAGGAGACAACGCACATGTTGACCAAGACCAAGGGCGCCGGCGGCCCGATCGCCACGCTCACCCCGCGCGACTGGGAGGCCCACCCCGCCTACATCTACCCGGGCTACAAGTCCACGGGCAAGCGCGGCCCCCAGAAGCCGCTGATCCCGCTGAAGGCTTCGCTCGGCGAACTGCAGCAGCCCGTGTACGGCCACGACAGCATCGGCGAGTTCGACCACGACCTCACCCGCAATGCGCGCAAGAACGGCGAGCCGCTGGGCGAACGCATGATCCTCACCGGTCAGGTGCTCGACGAGCGCCGCCGCCCGGTCGCCAACACGCTGGTCGAGCTCTGGCAGGCCAATGCGTCCGGGCGCTACGTGCACAAGGTCGACCAGCACGATGCGCCGCTGGACCCCAACTTCCTCGGTGCGGGCCGGTGCATGACCGACAGCGAAGGCCGCTACCGCTTCCTGACCATCAAGCCCGGCGCTTACCCGTGGGGCAACCATCCGAACGCATGGCGCCCGCAGCACATCCACCTGTCGCTGTTCGGCCAGAGCTTCGCGAGCCGCCTGGTCACGCAGATGTACTTCCCCGGCGATCCGTTGATGCAGTACGACCCGATGATCACTGGCACCCCCGAGCGCTACCGCAATCGGCTGATTGCCGATTTCAGCCTCGACATCACCGAAGAGGGCTACGCGCTGGGCTACCAGTTCGACATCGTGCTGCGCGGCGCGGACGAGACGCCGTTCGAGAACCGCTGAAAGGAATTCCCCATGTCATTGATGACCGCCCAGGAAGCCGACTTCGGCCAGACCCCCTCCCAGACCGTGGGCCCCTACTTCGCCTACGGCCTCACCGCCACGCAGTACGGCTACGACTTCGACCAGCCCTTCGACGCCGTCGTGGCGCTCGACGGTGCCGCCGGCCAACGCATCCGCCTCGAAGGCCGGGTGATCGACGGCGACGGCAACCCGATCAACGACGCGATGGTCGAGATCAGCCAGCCCGATGGCGAAGGCCGCTATCCGCAGAAGCCCGAAGAAGCGCGCGCGCTGGGCTTTCGCGCCTTCGGCCGCGTCGGCACCGGCACCGATGCGCAGAACCGCTTTGTGTTCCACACCGTCAAGCCCGGCGCCGAATCACCCGGCGAGGCACCGCACATCAACGTGATCGTGCTGATGCGCGGGCTGCTGCTGCATGCGTTCACGCGCGTGTATTTCAGCGACGAGGCCGAGGCCAACGCGAAGGACGCGGTGCTGCAGAGCGTGCCGGCCGAGCGCCGCCACACGCTCGTTGCCGAGCGCGTGGAGCAAGGCGGCGCGGTGAGCTACCGCCTCGACATCCGCATGCAGGGCGCGGACGAGACGGCGTTCTTCGACGTCTGATCTCAGGGAAATCCCCAACAAAAAAGCCCGCATCGCGCGGGCTTTTTTGTTGGGGGGAGCGACGCGCTTATTGCGCGGCGTGGTGGATGCGCGACTCGGGCACCGTCTTCAGCTCACCGGGCACCGAGGCGATGTAGCTGGCCAGCGTCTTGAGTTCGGCATTGGTGAACTTCTTGGGTTCGACCTGGCCGGCCATCACCGCGTTCGAGCGGCCGAGGTGGCTGTTGTTCTTGACGCGGTACGACTTGAGCGCCACGAAGAGGTAGTCGGCATGTTGGCCGGCCAGCTTGGGCACGGTGCCGTCGTTCGGGGTGTTGAAGTTGGCGCCGTGGCACTTGGTGCAGCTGTTGTCGGGACCGTTGCGGCCGACCAGCGCGGTGATGTTCTCGGGCATGGCCTTGGCAAGGGCGGCCGGCGGTGCATCGCCTTCCTTCACGCCCAGCTGGCTGTAGTAGGCGGCCACGTCGGCGATGTCCTGCTCGGAGAGCGAATCGGCAATGGCGCGCATGGTGGGATGCTTGCGGTCGCCGCCCTTGTACTGGGTGAGCGCGGCGGCGATGTAGGTGGCGCTCTGGCCAGCGATCATCGGCACCTTGTGGATCTCGGGGAAGCTGGCCTGGTAGCCGATGATGCCGTGGCAGCCCACGCACATCTGAACCTTCTTTGCTCCGTCCTGGGCCTTGCCAGTGACTTGTTGGGCTTGTGCCGAGAGCGTCACGCAAGCGACAGCAAGGGCAAACATCGTGGTCAACAGCTTGTTCATTTTGCGCGCACAATCTCGTGGAGATACAGTTTTTCGAATCAGCATTCGATTATATGCAGGGGTCTTCCGGAACCCCGTGCAGGCCAACCCTGAGGCTGCACGACGCGCATCGAGTGTGTTCTTTTCTCCACCCTGCCTTTCCACTTCGCTTGCGTTCACTCATGAAATTCAAGGGCTCAGACAACTACGTCGCCACTCAGGACCTGATGCTGGCGGTCAATGCCGCCATCACGCTCAAGCGCCCGCTGCTCGTCAAGGGCGAGCCCGGCACGGGCAAGACCATGCTGGCCGAGGAAGTGGCGCAATCGCTGGGACTGCCGCTCCTGCAGTGGCACATCAAGTCGACCACCAAGGCGCAGCAGGGCCTGTATGAATACGACGCGGTGAGCCGCCTGCGCGATTCGCAGCTGTCCGACGTCGATGGCGGCGAGCGCGTCAAGGACATCCAGAACTACATCGTCAAGGGCGTGCTCTGGCAGGCCTTCACGGCCGACGAGCCGGTGGCCCTCCTCATCGACGAGATCGACAAGGCCGACATCGAATTCCCGAACGACCTGCTGCGCGAAATCGACCGCATGGAGTTCTATTGCTACGAGACGCGCGAACTCATCCGCGCCAAGCACCGGCCAGTGGTGTTCATCACCTCCAACAACGAGAAGGAACTGCCCGACGCGTTCCTTCGCCGCTGCTTCTTCCACTACATCAAGTTCCCCGATGCCGAGACGATGAAGCACATCGTCGCCGTGCACTTCCCCGGCCTGAAGCAAGAGCTGCTCACCGCCGCGATGAAGACCTTCTACGACGTGCGCAACCTGCCGGGCCTGAAGAAGAAGCCCTCCACCTCCGAATTGCTCGACTGGCTCAAGCTCCTGGTGGCCGAAGACATTCCCCTCGAAGCCCTGCAGAGCAAGGACGACAAGGTCGCCGTGCCGCCGCTGGTGGGCGCGCTGCTCAAGAACGAGCAGGACGTGACGCTCTTCGAGAAGCTCGTCTTCATGCAGCGCAACAACCGATGAGCGAATCGCCACGGCCGCATCCCACGGGCCAACTGCTCAAGCTGGGCGTGGCCCAGGCGGTGCTGTTCGTGCTGGGTGCGCTGCTCGGCCGCTGGGTCGGGCTGCTGCTGGGCCTCGATGCCTTCGGCGCCGGCGGCTACGGCAACAAGGAAATCTTCGGCATCCTGTTGATCGGCCTGGGCGGCGGTGGCGGGGTGCAGATCGCACGCGCCTGGTATGTGCGCAAGTACGGCAATCCGAGAAGCTGAAATTCAGGGGTGTTGAGATGGCGTTCGTCGAACCTGTCACGTTGAAGGCCCGCGGCATCGCCCTGGTGCCGCTCTCGCTGGACCACGAAGAGGGCCTGCGCGCCGCGGCCGCCGACGGCGAGCTCTGGAAGCTGCGCGTGACCTCCGTGCCCGAGCCCGAGAACACCCGCGCCTACATCGAGACCGCGCTGAAGACCGCCGACCGCTTCGCCTTCGCGGTCACCGAGGCCGCGACCGGCACGGTGTTAGGCAGCACCAGCTACCACGACATCCTGCCGGCCGTGAAGCGCATCGAGATCGGCTACACCTGGTACGCCGAACGCTGCCAGCGCACCCATGTCAACACCACCTGCAAGCTCCTGATGCTCACGCATGCGTTCGACACGCTCGGCTGCAACGTGGTGGGCTGGCGCACCGACAACTTCAACTTCGCCTCGCAGCGCGCCATCGAGCGGCTGGGCGCCAAGAAAGACGGCGTGATCCGCGGCCACGTGATGCGCCGCGACGGCACCATCCGCGACACCGTCATGTACAGCCTGCGCGCGGGCGAGTGGCCCGAGGTGAAGGCCCAGTTGCTCTACCTGCTCGACAAGCCGCGCGACTGAACCACAAGGAGCGATCTCCATGCTCATCGATTTCTTCTACACCCTGCGCTCGGCCAAGCTGCCGGTGTCCGTCAAGGAATACCTCACGCTGCTCGAAGCGCTTCAGGCCGACGTGGTGGGTCCCAACTCCGACGGCGCCTACGGCATCGACGACTTCTACTACCTCTCGCGCACCGCGCTCGTGAAGGACGAGAAGCACTACGACAAGTTCGACCGCGCCTTCGCCGCCTACTTCAAGGGCGTGGAGATGCTCACCGACTTCACCAAGGAAGTGCCGCTCGACTGGCTCAAGAAGACGCTGGAGCGCGAGTTCACCGCCGAAGAAAAAGCCAAGATCGAGAAGATGGGCTGGGACGAGCTCATGGAAACGCTCAAGAAGCGCTTCGAGGAGCAGAAGGAGCGCCACGAGGGCGGCAGCAAGTGGATCGGCACCGGTGGCACCTCGCCCTTCGGCAACGGCGGCTACAACCCGCAGGGCATCCGTATCGGCGGCGCCGGCAAGAACAAGAGCGCCGTGAAGGTGTGGGACCAGCGCGCCTACAAGGACTACGACGACAGCCAGGAGCTGGGCACGCGCAACATCAAGGTGGCGCTGCGGCGCCTGCGCAAGTTCGCGCGCGAGGGCCACGAGGAAGAGCTGGACCTGGACAACACCATCCACTCGACCGCGGCCAATGCCGGCTACCTCGACATCAAGATGCGGCCCGAGCGCCACAACAACGTCAAGGTGCTGCTGCTCATGGACGTGGGCGGCACGATGGACGAGCACATCCAGCGCGTCGAGGAGTTGTTCTCGGCCGTGAAGACCGAGTTCAAGCACCTGGAGTTCTATTACTTCCACAACTGCGTCTACGACTTCATGTGGAAGAACAACAAGCGCCGCTTCTCCGAGAAGTTCGCGACCTGGGACATCCTGCGCAAGTACAACAAGGACTACAAACTCATCTTCGTCGGCGACGCGACCATGAGCCCGTACGAGATCCTGCAGCCCGGCGGCAGCGTCGAATACAACAACGAGGAGGCCGGCGCCGAGTGGATCCAGCGCCTCACGCACACTTTCCCGAAGTTCGCGTGGATCAACCCCGAGCCCCAGGGCGTGTGGCAATACCGGCAGAGCATCGCGGTGATGCAGCAGCTGATGTCCAACCGCATGTACCCGCTCACGCTGCGCGGCCTGGAAGACGCGATGCGCATGCTCTCCAAGTAATGCACAAGTAGGACACCAGCAGCGCATCGGCAGGACAGCGCCACCTGTATCCGGAAGCTTCAGGAACCGGAAAATCTTGCTGTCAGAATCTGCCCATGGTCAGGGTGGTTTCCGTTTCTTCGCCGGCGTGGTGGCCGGCTTTGCTTTTTTGTGGCGTCCTTCTTTTGCAAGGCTGCAGCTTGCTGCCGAAAAAAGAAAGCACCGAAGGCAAGCCCGTCGCGGGCCTCGTGCGCAGCGGCGATGCCGAAAGCACGCCCGCCAAGGACGAGAAGAAAGCCGACAAGCGCGACGCCTTCACCGTCGACGTGCGCGGGCCTGAAGCGGTGCGCGACTACCTCGCCCTTCACCTCGAAATCCAGCGCTACCGCGAACTCGACGACCTCGGCGCGACGGAAATCTCCCGCCTCATGGTCGCCGCCGAAGCCAATGCGCGCGAACTGCTCGGCACCCTCGGCTACTTCACCCCCACGCTGACGCTCGAACTCAACGAGACGCCCGAGAGCACCAAGGCCCCGCGCGAGATCGTCATCACCGTCGCGCCCGGCGAGCCCACCAAGGTGAGCAACGTGCAGATCAGCTATGCCGGCGCCATCGCCGACGACACCACGGCCGAGGCGCAGCGCGATTCGATCCGCACCGGCTGGGCCCTCCGCGCGGGCCTGCCCTTCACACAGCAGGCCTGGGACGACGCCAAGACCACCGCGCTGCGCAGCCTCACGGCCAAGCGTTTCCCGACCGGCAACATCGAGGTGAGCCGCGCCGAAGTCGATGCCGACCGCAGCGAGGCGCGCCTGAGCGTCACCTACCAATCGGGGCCGGCCTACAAGTTCGGTCCGCTCATGCTGCGGGGCCTGCAGCGCTACGACCCCGACGGCGCACGCCGCATCGCGCGCCTGCCCACCGGCACCGACTACGACCAGCAGAAGCTGCTCGACGCCCAGCAGCGCCTGGCCAGCAGCGGCTACTACGACTCGGTGTTCCTCACGCTCGACACCGAGAGCGGCAACCCGCTGGCCGCGCCCGTCATCGCGCAGCTGCGCGAGGCGCCGCTGCAGAAGGTGGTGCTGGGGGCAGGATTCACCACCGACAACGGCCCGCGCCTGTCGATCGACCACATCCACAACCAGATCCCGCTGCTCGGCTGGCGCGCGGTCTCGCGGCTCTCGGTGGACAACGACATCAAGTCGCTCGGCACCGAGTGGAATGCGATCCCCGACGACAAGGGCTGGCGCTGGTTCTCCGGCGCCGAGCTCAAGCGCGAGGAATCGGGCAGCTACATCGTCGACAGCGGGCGGCTGCGCGGCGGGCGCAACAAGTCCAGCGACCACATCGACCGCAGCTACTTCCTGCAGTACGACTACGCGCAGAACCGCGGTACCAACGCGCCGCCCTCGGCCTCGGCGGTCACCGCCAACTGGGGCTGGACCGGGCGCTACTTCGACAACAACTCGGCACCGACGCGCGGCTACGCGCTCGCGCTCGAACTCGCGGCCGGCTACACGCTCACGGGAGAGCAGACGCCCTTCACCCGCACCTATGTGCGCGGGCTGGGCATCCTGCCGATCGGCTCGGCCGAGGACACGGAGGCGCGCGCCCGCCGCAGCCGCCTGCAAGTGCGCGTCGAGGCCGGTGCGGTGTCGGCGAAGGACTCCGCGCAGATCCCGTCGACGCTGATGTTCCTCACGGGCGGCGACACCACGGTGCGCGGCTACAGCTACAAGCAGATCGGCACCGTGCGCGCCGACGGCCAGATCGTCTCGGGCCGCTACCTGGGCGTGGCGAGCGTCGAGTGGCAGCGGCCCTTCGTCTACAACAACAAGCTCACCGAATGGGAGAGCGTGGTGTTCGTCGATGCCGGCGCCGTGGCCGACAAGCCCGGCGAGCTCAAGCCCAAGGTGGGCGTGGGCGTCGGCGCGCGCTGGCGCAGCCCGGTCGGGCCGGTGCAGGCTGATCTGGCCTACGGCGTGGACACGAAGAAATTCCGCCTGCACTTCCGCCTCGGCTTCACCTTCTGATCCCGCAGCTTTCGATGTCGAACGAAGAAGCCGTCTCCCCGCCCGTGCCAACCGCCGTCAAGCGCTCGCGCGCGCGCCGGGTCATGCGCGCGCTGGCTTGGACCTTCGCGGGCCTCGTCCTTGCCGTGCTGCTGCTCGGCGCTGGCGCGTGGTGGTGGCTGGGCTCGAACACTTCGCTCGCCTTCGCGCTCGCGCAGGCGGCGCAGCGCCTCCCCGCGGGCCAGACGCTCGAAAGCCGCGACGTGAGCGGGTCGCTGCGCACCGGCGGGCACATCGGCTGGCTCAAGTACCAGAGTGAAAGCATCGCGGTCGAGGTGAACGACGCCACCATCGGCTGGCAGCTCGCGCCCCTCTTCCAGCGCAAGGTGCAGCTCGGGGAGGTGCATGCGAAGCAGGTGCTGATCGAGAAACGCGGGCCGCCGAGCGAAGAGCCGACGCAACCGCTGGAGCAACTCGTGCTGCCGGTAGACGTGGACGTCCCCTTCCGCGTCGACGAGGTGCGCTGGGCCAGGCCGCCTGTGCTGCAGGCGACGAACCTCACCGGCAGCTACGTCTACAAGAACGCGGAGCACGCGCTCGAAGTGAAGGGCGTGGACATCGCCGACGGCCACTACAGCGCGCGCGTCAAGCTGCAGGGCCCCGCGCCGATGGCGATCGATGCGTCGCTCGACGGCCGCGTGAAGGCGCCGCTGGCTGCGGACCACAACATCGACGTGATCGCGCAGGCCACCGTGAAGGGCACGCTCGCCGGCACGGCCGCGCGCCTGCAGGTCGCCGCCGAACTCAAGCCCGCCGAAGAGAACGCCGATGCACCGATGGAGGCGAAGCTGCAGGCGCAGATCGCGCCGTGGTTGCCGCAACCGGTGATCGATGCCAAGGCCGATCTCAGCAACGTCGATGCGTCGAGCCTGTGGCCCGGCGCGCCCGAAACCCAGCTCACCGGCACCGTCTCCGTCGAACCCGATGCCGACGCGGGCGCGTCGGCATGGAAGGCCTCGGCCGACATCCGCAACGCCGTGCCCGGCCCGTGGGACCAATCGAAGCTGCCGGTCGAGCAGGTGCAGGGCCGCGTCGGCTTCGACGGCACGAACTGGACCATTCCCGAAGCCACCGTGCGCGCCGGCGGCGGCCGCATCGATGCAGAAGGCCGCTGGAGCCCGGCGCCCGCGCCCTGGCAGATTCGCGCCACAGTGCGCAGCGTCCGGCCCGGCGCATTGCACAGCGAACTCGCCGGTGCACCCGTCAGCGGCCAGGTCACCGCGCAGCAGCGCGAAGACACCATCACTTTCGACGCCGCGCTCAAGGCCGAAGGCGGCGCGGGCAGCAAGACGCTGCCGGGCTTTGCGCTCGACCGCGCGCTGGCCCAAGGCCAGTGGAAAGACCAGGTGCTCGACCTGCGAACGCTGCGCATCGACGCCCAGCGCGCGAGCGTCGATGGCAAGCTGCAGGTGCGCGTGGCCGAGCAGGCGGCGAGCGGCAAGCTCAACCTCGTGCTGCCCGGCGGCGGCGCGCAAGTCGAAGGCCGCATCGCGCCGGACGCGGGTGCAGGCGACATCAAGGCGCGCGTCGACGATGCCGACACCCTGCAGCGCTGGGTCGAAGGCCTGCCCGGTCTCTCGGGCGTGTTCGCGGGCACGACGGCCAAGGGCTCGGCGCGGCTCGATGCGAGCTGGCAAGGCGGCTGGCGGACCATCCAGCGCCGCATCGAGAACGCGAACGCCCCCGCGCAGCGCGGCATCGCGGAGCCCACGCTCAAGGCCGCGCTCACCGTGCCCCGCCTCGACCTGACCTTGCCGGCCGCCCAAGCCGGCGCAGCAGCCACCGCGGTGCAACTGCGCGAGCTGCAAGCCGACCTCTCGGGCAGCCTCGCGCAGGCCGCGCTCACGCTCAAGGGCGAAGCCACCACTGGTACCCAGAAGATCACGCTCGACACCCGCGCCAGCGGCGGCATCGCCGGTGCCAACCAGTGGCGCGCGGCCCTTGCCAGCCTGCGCCTGCAGGCGCAGGACAGCGCGCGCCCGGGCAACCCGTGGATCGTGGAACTGAGCCGCGAAGTCACCGCCACCATCCGCGCCGGCGGCAACCCGGCCCGCCTCGACATCGAAGCCTCCGCCGCTTCGGCCACGCTGCGCGGCCCCGTGCCCGGCACGGTGCGCATCGACTGGCAACCGCTGCGCTTCAGCCAGAGCGGCGCGGCGCCGAACAAGGTGTTCCGCGTGCAGTCGAAGGGCCAGATGCAGGGCCTGCCGATGGCCTGGGCCGGCGCCTTCGGTGCGAGCTCGACACTGAGCGAACTCGGCATCAGCGGCGACCTGATGTTCGACGGTGACTGGGACATCGATGCCGGCGACACGCTGCGCGCCAAGGCCCGCATCGCGCGCCAGAGCGGCGACATCCGCGTGCAGGCGGGCGAGGCCGCGCTGGTCACCCGCATCACGAGCACCGGAACCGGCACCGCGAGCGAACGCACGATGAACTCCGCGTCCGCGGGCGGTGCGGATTCGCCGAGCACCCCGGCGGGCCTGCGCCAGGCCGAACTGCGGCTCGACGCCGAAGGCGACGCCGTCCGCGCCACGCTCGCCTGGGACAGCGAACGCGCCGGCAAGATCAACGCCGACGTCAACACCCGTGTGACGCAACGCGCGGGCGGCTGGCAATGGGCGCCCGATGCGCCGCTCGGCGGCAGCATCAAGGCCACGCTGCCGAACCTGGGCGTGTGGTCGATGCTCGCGCCGCCGGGCTGGCGCATCGCCGGCACGCTCGATGCGAACGCAGCGCTCTCGGGCAACCGCGCGGCGCCGCGCTGGAACGGCACGCTCGGCGCCGACAAGCTCGCGCTGCGCGCACCGGTCGAAGGGCTCGACCTGCGCGACGGACGCCTGCGCGCCAGCCTGACCGGCGAGCGCATCGAGATCACCGAGTTCACGCTCAAGGGCGGCGCCGGCAGCTCGGCCCGCATCGGCGGCCAGAGCGGCAACCGCAGCACCGCGGCGAGCGAGGCGAACACCGATGGTGGATCGCTCTCGGCGCGCGGCGACATGAGCTGGGGCAGCGCACCGGGCACCGCCACACCGAGCATCCGCATGGCCCTGCAAGGCGAACTGCGCGCACTGCGCGTGCTGGTGCGCACCGACCGGCAGGTCACGCTCTCGGGCGACCTGCAGGCGCGCCTGGACAACGGCCAGTTCACCGTGCGCGGCAAGCTCAAGACCGACCGCGCCGTCATCATCCTGCCCGACGAGACCGCGCCCAGCCTCGGCAGCGACGTGGTCGTGCGCTCCGCCGCCAAGGACCGCGAGGCCGCCGAAGCCGCGCAGCGCGAATCGGCCCGCGCCGATGCGCAAGCCGCCAAGCCGCAGACCGCGAAGCCGCCCGACATCGTCGTGAACTTCGACCTGGGCGATGACTTCGCGGTGCAGGGCCGCGGCATCACGACGCGGCTCGAAGGCGACCTCGAGATTCGCAGCACCAAGCTCAATGCGCCGCCGCGCATCACCGGCGAAGTGAAGACCGTGAAGGGCCAGTACCGCGCCTACGGCCAGCAGCTGGACGTGGAAACCGGTGTGGCACGCTTCAACGGCCCCTTCGACAACCCGCAGCTGGACATCCTCGCGATCCGCCCGAACATCTCGCAGCGCGCGGGCGTGCAGATCTCCGGCAGCGCGCAGTCGCCGCGCGTGAAGCTCTACTCGGAGCCCGCGCTGTCCGATGCGGAAACGCTCTCGTGGGTGATCCTCGGGCGCGCCTCGGCCACCAGCGGCGGCGAATCGGCGCTGCTGCAGCAGGCCGCGCTCGCGGTGCTGGGCAAGATCGGCAAGGCCGGCAGCGGCGGCAGCCTCGCGAGCCGCTTCGGACTGGACGAACTCGGCTTCAAGGGCCCGGGCAGCGGCGGCGACCTGCGCGAGTCGGCAGTGACGCTGGGCAAGCGGCTGTCGAAGGATTTCTACGTGACCTACGAACGCAGCCTGGGTGGCACCTTCGGCACGATCTTCATCTTCTACGACCTCACGCAGCGCCTCACACTGCGCGGACAGGCGGGCCAGACCAGCGGGCTCGACCTGATCTACACGGTGAAGTACGACTGATCGAAATCCTAGGGACTTCGATCTTGACCGGGCCGAACCCGGAGTTAACAATTCATTGACGCCTTCACTGAGGAGCGACGATGAAAAACGATGGAGACAAGGGCGGCTACAGCCCAGTGCACGACCGTCGGACGCACGACGCGCCGACGTCCTCGCGGATCGCGCTCGTGCGCAGCGCGCTGCATGTGGTGATCGCGGTCGTCGCGCTGCTGGCGATCGCCACGTCGATCCCGCACTGGGGCGGCGACAACTTCCCCGTACTGAGCCTGGTGATCTACGTCGCAGGCATGGTGTTCATCGCGATGCCGCTGTGCCTTTGCTATGAGGCGCTGCTCAAGTCATACGCAGAGCAGCAGCAGATGAGGCACCCCAGCCCCACCTGACCCCATCTAGCCCGCGTCGCCGCCACCCGGCGGAAACTGCTCTTTCCTTCCAGCCAGCTCGACCGCCCCGCCCGGCAGCAGGTTCGCACGGTGGCTGCGCACCGCCGATGCCACGATCGGCATCAGGTGCGTCGCGCCGCCCGCTTCGAGCGCGCGGATCAGCTGCATGCGCATGCTCGGCGCCCAGAACGATTTCAGGTGCGCCGCGATCGCGCCCGTCGACAGGGTCGCGTTGTCGGGCGACTGGGCCTGGAAGAAGCTGCCGATCTGGTTGGCCATCTTGACCAGTTGCGCCGTCGGATCGTGGTCGTGCATGCACTGCCTTTGAAGAGATGAATTTGCCGGCAGCTCGCGTCAGTGCGCGCGGCTTCCGGTCGATGTGAAATCCCGACCGGCCGTCGTCACGCGCTCCGGGTGGCTGTAAACCGCCAGGTCGTCCTTGCGCGCGAAGCCGACCAGCGTGAGCCGCGCGCGTTCCGCGGTGGCCACTGCGAACGAGGTTGGCGCCGACACCGCAGCGAGCAGCGGCACCCCCGCCATCGCGGTCTTCTGCACCATCTCGAAACTGGCGCGGCTGGTGACGGCGATGAAGCCGGCCGATGCATCGACGTCGTTGCTCGCGAGCGCACCGATCAGCTTGTCGAGCGCGTTGTGGCGGCCCACGTCTTCGCGCAGCCACATCACCTCGCCCGCGGCCGAACACCATGCCGCCGCATGCACCGCGCCGGTGGCCTGCTGCAGCGTCTGCAGCGACTGGAACTGCGACATTGCGCGCGCGATGGCCTGGCGATCCAGCGCCACGGCATCGCCGAGCACCGGCAGTTCGCGCGACACGTGCGCCAGGCTCTCGGTGCCGCAGAGGCCGCAACCCGTGCGCCCGGCGATCGTGCGGCGCCGCTGCTTCAGGCGTGTGAACGCGGCGCTCGATACCTGCAGCCGCACCGTGATGCCGAGGTCCGAAGGGGCGATCTCCACCGAATAGAGTTCGTGCGGCGCATCGAGGATGCCCTCGCTCAGCGAAAAACCGAGCGCGAAGTCCTCCAGGTCCAGCGGCGTCGCGAGCATCACCGCATGCGAGATGCCGTTGAACTCCAGCGCCACGGGCACTTCCTCGGCCACCCAGTCCTGCACCGCGTAGGCCTCGCCGCCGCGCACGCCGTGCACGGGCAGCAGCAATGCGCCTTCGCAGAAGGTGTCGGCGCCTTCGGCGGCCGGCAGGGTGGCGATGTTCATGCGTTGCCTGTGTCTACTTGGCCGGAACCGTCTCGTTGCGCTTCTCCGGCAGCGCGCCGGCGGTCGCCAGATCGATCTGCGTCTTGTTGAAGCGGCTGTACTCCTGCTGCCAGGTCGAGGGCTGCATCACCGGCATCACCTGCACGGCCGTCACCTTGTACTCGGGGCAGTTGGTGGCCCAGTCGGAGTTGTCGGTGGTGATCACGTTGGCGCCCGACTCGGGGAAGTGGAAGGTGGTGTAGACCACGCCCGGCTGCATGCGCTCGGACACCGTGGCGCGCAGCACCGTCTCGCCCGCGCGGCTCTGGATGCCGACCCAGTCGTCGTCCTTCACGCCGCGTTCTTCCGCGTCGTGCGGATGGATCTCCAACCGGTCTTCGCCGTGCCACAGGTTGTTGTCGGTGCGGCGCGTCTGGGCGCCCACGTTGTACTGCGACAGGATGCGCCCGGTGGTCAGCAGCAGCGGGAACTTGCGCGTGACCTTCTCGTCCGTCGCCACGTACTGCGTGACGATGAAGCGGCCCTTGCCGCGCACGAAGGTGTCGATGTGCATCGTCGGCGTGCCATCGGGCGCGTCGTCGTTGCAGGGCCACTGGATGCTGCCGAGTTCATCGAGGCGCTTGTAGCTCACGCCGTGGAACGTCGGCGTCAGCGCGGCGATCTCGGCCATGATGTCCTCGGGGCTCTTGTAGTCCATCGGGTAGCCCAGCGCCTGCGCGAGCTTCACCGTGATCTCCCAGTCGGCCAGGCCCGCCTTCGGCGGCATGACCTTGCGAACGCGCGAGATGCGGCGCTCGGCGTTGGTGAAGGTGCCGTCCTTCTCGAGGAACGACGAGCCCGGCAGGAACACGTGGGCGTACTTGGCGGTTTCGTTGAGGAACATGTCCTGCACCACCACGCACTCCATCGCCATCATGGCCGCGGCCACGTGCTGGGTGTTGGGGTCCGACTGCACGATGTCCTCGCCCTCGCAGTACAGGCCCTTGAAGCCGCCGCCGATCGCGGACTCGAACATGTTGGGAATGCGCAGGCCCGGCTCCGGATCGATGGTCACGCCCCAGGCCGCTTCGAACGAAGCGCGCGTGGTGCTGTCCGACACATGGCGGTAGCCCGGCAGCTCGTGCGGGAACGAACCCATGTCGCAGGCGCCCTGCACATTGTTCTGACCGCGCAGCGGGTTCACGCCCACGCCTTCGCGCCCGACGTTGCCGGTGGCCATTGCGAGGTTGGCGATGCCCATCACGGTGGTCGAGCCCTGGCTGTGCTCGGTCACGCCCAGGCCGTAGAAGATCGCGCCGTTGGCGGCGCTGGCGAACAGGCGCGCGGCGGCGCGCATCTCGGCGGCCGGCACGCCGGTGGCCTTCTCGGTGGCTTCTGGCGATTGCTCGGGCTGCGCGACGAAATCTCTCCAGGCGGCGAACGAGGCGGTGTCGCAGCGCTCGGCGATGAAGGCATCGGCCGTGAGCCCTTCGGTCACGATCACGTGCGCGAGCGCGGTGACCACGGCCACGTTGGTGCCGGGCTTCAACTGCAGGTGGTGCGAGGCTTTCACGTGCGGCGACTTCACGATGTCGATGCGACGCGGATCGACCACGATCAGCTTCGCCCCTTCACGCAGGCGCTTCTTCATGCGCGAGGCGAACACCGGGTGGCCGTCGGTCGGGTTGGCGCCGATCACCATGATCACATCGGCCTTCTCCACCGACTTGAAGGTCTGCGTGCCGGCCGATTCGCCCAGCGTCTGCTTCAGGCCGTAGCCCGTGGGCGAATGGCACACGCGGGCGCAGGTGTCGACGTTGTTGTTTCCGAAGGCGGCGCGCACGAGCTTCTGCACGAGGTAGGTTTCCTCGTTGGTGCAGCGCGAGGAGGTGATGCCGCCGATGGAATCCTTGCCGTACTTGGCCTGCAGGCGCTTGAATTCGCCGGCCGCGTAGTTGAGCGCGGTGTCCCAGCTCACTTCCTGCCACGGGTCGCTGATGTTCTTGCGGATCATCGGCTTGAGCATGCGGTCCTGGTGCGTGGCGTAGCCCCAGGCGAAGCGGCCCTTCACGCAGGAGTGGCCTTCGTTGGCCTTGCCGTCTTTCCACGGCGTCATGCGCACAACCTCGTTGCCCTTCATCTCGGCCTTGAAGGCGCAACCCACGCCGCAGTAGGCGCAGGTGGTGATGATGCTGTGCTCGGGCTGGCCGAGCCAGATGACCGACTTCTCCTGCAAGGTGGCTGTCGGGCAGGCCTCGACGCAGGCGCCGCAGCTCACGCATTCGGAGTCCATGAAGGCTTCGTCCTGCCCCGGCGACACGCGCGACTCGAAGCCGCGGCCGCTGATGGTCAGCGCGAAGGTGCCCTGCGTTTCCTCGCAGGCGCGCACGCATCGGTTGCAGACGATGCACTTCGAGGGGTCGTAGCTGAAGTACGGGTTCGACTCGTCCTTCTGGTCCTTCAGGTGGTTGGCGCCATCGAAGCCGTAGCGCACGTTGCGCAGGCCCGTGACGCCCGCCATGTCCTGCAGCTCGCAGTTGCCGTTGGCCGAGCAGGTGAGGCAGTCGAGCGGATGGTCGGAGATGTAGAGCTCCATCACGCCCTTGCGCAGGTCCTGCAGCTTGGGCGTCTGCGTGCGCACCTTCATGCCGGCTTCGGCCGGCGTGGTGCACGAGGCCGGAAAGCCCTTGCGGCCCTCGATCTCCACCAGGCACAGGCGGCACGAGCCGAAGGGCTCCAGGCTGTCGGTGGCGCAGAGCTTGGGCACGTTGATGCCGGCATCCACGGCCGCGCGCATGAGCGACGTGCCCGCGGGCACGGTGACTTCGTTGCCGTCGATTTCCAGCGTCACTTCGCGCGTCGATTCGCGCTTGGGGGTGCCGTAGTCGATTTCTTTCAGATGGTCGAGCATGTGTTCTTGTCTCCTGCTGCTTGTGCGGTGCGATGCGGCGCGCGCTCAAGCAGCCTTGCGATCGGGGACCACGAGACCGAAGTCCTGTGGGAAATGGTCGAGTGCGGAAAGCACCGGGAACGGCGTCATGCCCCCCATGGCGCACAGCGAACCGTGGACCATGGTGTTGCACAGGTCGCGCAGCAGGATGACGTGCTCCACGCGCTTGTTGTCCGCGCGGATCTTGTCGATCACCTCCACGCCGCGGGTCGATCCGATGCGGCACGGCGTGCATTTGCCGCACGACTCGATGGCGCAGAACTCCATCGCATAGCGCGCGAGCTTCGAGAGGTCGGCCGTGTCGTCGTGCACCACGATGCCGCCGTGGCCCACCGTGCCGCCCACGGCCGCGTAGGCCTCGTAGTCCAGCGGCAGGTCCCATTGCGATTCGGGCAGGTAGGCGCCGAGCGGTCCGCCGACCTGCACCGCCTTGATCGGCCGGCCCGAGGCGGAGCCGCCGCCATAGTCGTACAGCAGTTCGCGCAGCGTGACACCGAAGGCCTTCTCCACCAGGCCGCCGTGCTTGATGTTGCCGGCCAGCTGCATCGGCAGCGTGCCGCGCGAACGGCCCACGCCGAAGTCGCGGTAGTACTCGGCACCGCGCGCCAGGATCAGCGGCACGCTCGCGAGCGTGATCACGTTGTTGATGAGCGTCGGCTGCCCGAAGAGGCCGGTGATGGCCGGCAGCGGCGGCTTGGCGCGCACGATGCCGCGCTTGCCTTCCAGGCTTTCGAGCAGCGCAGTTTCTTCGCCGCACACATACGAGCCCGCGCCCTTGCGCACTTCTAGCCAGAAGGTCTGGCCCGAGCCGAGGATGTTGTCGCCGAGGAAGCCCGCGGCTTCTGCCGCGCGGATCGCCTCGTTCATCGTCGCGATCGCGTGCGGGTATTCGGAGCGGATGTAGACGTAGCCCTTGGTCGCGCCGGTGGCGATGCCCGCGATGGTCATGCCCTCGATGAGCATGAGCGGGTCGCCCTCCATCGTCATGCGGTCGGAGAAGGTGCCCGAGTCGCCTTCGTCGGCGTTGCAGACGATGTACTTCTGCGCGGCCGGCGTGGCCATCACCGTCTTCCACTTGATGCCGGCCGGAAACGCTGCGCCGCCGCGGCCGCGCAGGCCCGAGTCGAGCACCTGCTGCACCACTTCCTCGGGCTTCAGGCCGAGCGCGCGGCGCAGGCCTGCATAGCCTTCGTGCGCTTCGTAGTCGGCAACCGACACAGGGTCGGTGATGCCCATACGCGCGAAGGTCAGGCGCTCCTGCTTCTTCAGGTACGGGATCTCGTCGGTCAGGCCGAGCGACAGCGGGTGTGTCTGCGCGCCTTCGGCGAAACCGGCATCGAACAGGTCGGCCACGTCGTCGATGGTCACGGGCCCATAGGCCACGCGACCGGCTGGTGTGCTCACCTCGACCATCGGCTCCAGCCAGAACAGGCCGCGCGAACCATTGCGCACCATGCCGAACGAGATGCCGCGAACGGCCGCCTCCTGCGCGATGCGCTCGGCCACGCGTTCCGCGCCGACAGCCAGTGCGGCCGAATCGCGCGGCACATAGATCGTGAGGCCGCTCATGCGCAATCTCCGTATTGCGCCACCAGCGCATCGAACGAACGCGGCGTCATGCGCGCGTGCGGTTCTTCGTTGATCGTCATCGCGGGCGACGAGGCGCACAGGCCCAGGCAGAAGGCGGGCTCCAGCGTGAAGTTGCCGTCCTTCGAATGGCCGTGCGCGCTGCAGCCCAGCCGCAGTTCCGCGTGGGCCAGCAGCGCATCGGCACCCATCGACTGGCAGGCCTCGGCCCGGCAGATCTGGATCACGTGGCGCGCCGCGGGTGCGGAGCGGAAGTGGTGGTAGTAGGTGATGACGCCGTGCACTTCGGCGCGCGAGAGGTTCACGCCCTCGGCGATCGTCGTCACGGTGTGCGGCGGGATGTAGCCCAGCGCGTCCTGGACGTCGTGAAGGATCGGGAGCAAAGCCCCCGGCTCTTCCGCGCGCTCCTGCAGCACCTGGCGCACCGCTGCCAGTTCATCGGATTCGCTCATCGTGGCGTGTCGGCCCACTTCGTTCATGCGGCGCTCCTTACCGGGTTGTCATTCATCGTGGGTTTTTGCTCTCCCGGCTTTTTCATCCTACGACCGAAACACGCTCGCAGACACTGCCGATTGCCCTAGGAAAACGTTGCGGTTTCCCGCTCTGGAGGCACTGTCGGGGAATACGAAGGCAAAGACCTTGACTCAGGTCAATTTCCCGGAAACAAGGGGTCGGGCGCCGCCGGCCGAGACCTCGCGCAAACCCGCAAGCGCCGGCTCGACGATGGCCGGATCGGCGCCTACCGCGTAGACGGCATACGCGGGGTACAGGAACTCCGGCGTGTTGGGCACGCGGCGCAGGTGCCCCGATTCGAGGTGGCCGCGCACCACGTCGAGCCGGAAGTAGCCGGTGCCGCCCGCGGCCAGCAGGTACTCGCGGCCCAGCGGGCCGAGGCCAGCCTTCACCGCTGCGTTGGAAAGCTCGGGGAACGCGAGGCCGTGTTGCGCCGCGAACTCCGGGCCCCAGTCGACATACACGTAGTCCGCCGGCCGCGGCACGCGCGGGCGCTTGGCGGTGGTGACCATCACGAGCTTTTCCTCGATGAGCAATTCCACGCGCAACCCCGGCCGCTGCTGCGGCGCATAGACGATGGCGACATCGAGCACGCCGCCCGCCACCTTGTCGAGCAGGTCCTGCGGAAAGCCGACCTCGGTGCGGATGGCCAGCTGCGGCGCGGTCTGGCGCAGCCACAACAGCCAGCGCAGCAGCAGCGGGTCCCAGAGGCTGATCTCGCAACCGGCCGCGAGCACGGCCTGGCTGCCGTCGGGCACTGCCACCTGGTGGCGCGCCCGCTCCCACACCTGCACGAGCGTGGTCGCATGCGGCAGAAATTGTTCGCCCGCGCGCGTGAGGGCGGCACCGGACTTGTTGCGCACGAAGAGCTTGCGGCGCAGCAGTTCCTCCAGCGTTCGCACGCGTGCGCTCACCGAGGTCTGCGTCACATGCAGGCGTTCCGCGGCGCGCTGGAAGCTGCGCGTCTCGACGATCTCGAGAAAGGTGCGGGCCAGGTTGATGTCCATCGAGGCGACTCTTTGAATGCAATATTTTTGCACTCAACTGGCAATTAATCTCGTTTTACTTATGCAGTGGCCAGACAGAAGATGAGGTCCATTCCAACGCAACCCGGGAGCAATCCATGCCGACCCTTGGTCATTCCGTACAAGCGAAAGGGGCCGAGCGCCTCGCCGATGCGCTCAAGGGCCTCGCCGACGAAGCCTTCATGCTGGCAGGGGCCTTGCTCAGTCCTCGCAAGCTCATCGAGGACGTGGAGCAGATGCGCGCCTTGCAGGTCGCCGCGGACACCATCGAGGCGAGGGACCCGTGGCGGGCCGATGTGCTGCGCTCGCGCGCCTCGCGCATCGGCCTTCGCTGAAAAACGACGATGGCGTTACGACGCCTGGCGGCTGGCCTCGATGTGCTTGCGGCGCATCGGGCGCAAGACGAACCACGCCATCAGCGCCGCGGCCGCATTGACCGCGCTCGCAACGATGAACACCGCATGCCAGCTGCCGGTGGACGCGGCGAGTACGCTCGAGAGCGGTACCAGCAGCGAGGCCGTGCCCTTCGCGGTGTAGAGCATGCCGGCGTTCGATGCGGCGTACTTGGAGCCGAAGGTGTCGGCGCAGGTCGATGGGAACAGGCTGTAGATCTCGCCCCAGGCGAAGAACACCATGCCGGTCAGCAGCACGAAGAGGATGGGGTTCTGGCCGTAGTGGTACAGCGCCAGGATGCCGACCGCTTCGAGCGCGAAGGCGACGAACATTGTCTGCTCGCGGCCGATCTTGTCGGACACCCAGCCGAAGAAGGGGCGCGTCAAACCGTTGAGCACACGGTCGATGGCCAGCGCGAAGGTCAACGCGGGCAGCACCAGGCCCATGATGTTGACCGGCACGTCCATGATCTTGAAATCCTGCGCGATGGGCGCGAGCTGCGCGGTGGCCATGAGGCCGCCGGCCGCCACCATCACGAACATCGCGTACATCACCCAGAAAATGGGCGATCGCAGCACCTCCGACGGTGCGTAGTCGCGCTGCGACTGCTGCACGTTGCCGCTGCTCGATGCCGCCTTCACATGATCGGGCGCGCGGGTGAGCAACCAGGCCAGGGCAAAGACGATGACGCCCTGGCCGATCCCAAAATAGAGAAACGCAGACTCGTAGCCGCTGGTCTTGATCATCACGGAGATCGGGATGATCGTGAGCGCCGAGCCGGCACCGAAGCCCGCGGCGGTCATGCCCGCTGCGAGCCCGCGGCGATCGGGGAACCACTTGAGCGCATTGCCCACGCAGGTGCCGTACACCGCGCCCGCGCCGATACCGCCGACGGCGGCTGCGAAGTAGAGCATCGGGAGCGATGCGGCGAACGAATTCATCACCCAGCCCAGGCCGCAGAGCACGCCGCCCACGAGCACCACGGGGCGCGGGCCGAAGCGGTCGACGAGGTAGCCCTCGATGGGCACGAGCCAGGTTTCGGTGAGCACGAAGATGGTGAAGGCCACCTGGATGGCGGCGCGGCTCCAGCCGTGCTTTTCAGCGATGGGGTTGACGAAGAGGGTCCAGCCGTACTGCAGGTTCGCGATCATCGCCATGCAGACGATGCCGATCAGCAACTGTCCCCATCGGTACGCCTCGGATCGTTTGGCGGTGACACCGTGGGTGGAATCCGATGGTGGATACATCGCGGGGTTGGAACCCGCGATCGTGGTGGTTGGCCGAGTCATGGAGTTGTCCTTAATGTTTTGATGAGTCCGACGGTCTCGGGAAAGACGACGCAATCAGAGTGAAAAACGGGAAATGAATCACTTGTTTTTGCGCGTGGATGACTGTCGGACTGCACGACTCAAAAACTCTTGACCGCCGTCAAGTTCACACGAATCGCGAGTTGTTGGGACCCCCGTGATATCCCTAGCAATCGAACATCTGCATGCGCTTGTGTTGCTGGTTTTTTCGCCGTTGTTCAGGGCTGCACTCGCGCCGACGGTGGGCCCTGTTTCGCGAATGTCCTCCGGCCTGCGGCCTCCCCCTTGATTTCGCGAAACAGGACCCACCGCCAGAGCGAGCGCTTTCAGAGCAGTGGTTGATCGGCGATATGCCAGCAGCGTGTGCAAGTGCGCAGGGCATCGGGTGCTCCCCGCAGCGAAATCAAGGAGGAGGCCGAAGGCCAGGGGACATTCGCGGAGGGGAGTACCCGGTGGCCTGTGCACCCGCCCCGGACAAAGGGCCGAGCAAGGCTCCGAATACGCACTTGCCCCCATCCATCGAGAGAAAAATTGACCTAGGTCAAGAAACGCGAAATCAGCGTTTGCGATCGTCTAGGGTAAACCCTAAAATTGCGGGTAATCCCTTCAGTCTTTTTGATTCAACTTTCAGGAGCATTTCCATGAGCAACACGACCCTCGACTCCCGCGCGATCCGCAACGCATCGCCTGCCACCACCAACAACGAAGATGCGCTGCGCGACCTGGTCGCCGCCATGCCGATCGTCATCATGTACAAGGCCGCCCGCGCCGCACTCGTGCAACACCGCAAGAGCATCCGCAGCGCACTGACCAACTGATCGTGCCCCGCCCCAAAGACAAAGAGCGCTTCATGCGCTCTTTTGTTTTTTCAGGCCTGTTGCTGTTGTGATTCCAGCGGTTTGAACGGCACGATCTGCGAGATCAGCGATGCGCCATCGCTCAGCAGAAAGTCCTTGAAGGCCTGCGCCACCGGCGGCAGGCGCTTGGTGCGGCGATGCACCACGTACCAGTTGAGCATCAGCGGAAAACCTTCCACGTCGAGCACGCTGAGGCTGCCGGCCTTCAGCTCCTGGCTGATGGTGTGGGCCGAGACGAAGCTCACGCCCATGCCCGCGATCACCGCCTGCTTGATGGTCTCGGTGCTGCGGATCTCCATCGCGATGTTGATGTTCTCCAGCTCGCGCCCGAAGCCGTCCTCCATCGAATGCCAGGTGTCCGATGCCCTCTCGCGCACCACGAACGGCTCGCGCATCAAACGCTTCAGTGGAATGCCCGGCACGCCCACGAGCGGATGCGTCGGAGGCGCGACGATCACGTAGGGGTGCGGCGCAAAGGCCTGGTTCGCGGTGTCCAGATCGGTGGGCGGCCGCACCATGATCGCGAGGTCGGTGAGGTTGTCCGCGATGTGGGTCAACAGCCCCTCGCGGTTGTGCACGGTGAAGTTCAGCGTCACGCCGCGGTGGCGGCTCGCGAACTCCACCAGCAGGCGCGGAAAGAAGTAGTCGCCCGCGCTGATGACACCCACATTGAGCTTGCCGCCCGAGACGCCCTTGAACTGCATCATCGCGTTCTCAGCCGCCTCGAACTGCTGGATGATCGCGCGGCTGATCTGCAGCAACTCGGCGCCCGCGGGCGTGAGAAAGATCTTCTTGCCGAACTGCTCGAACAGCACGTTGCCCGCATGCTCCTCGAGCTTGGCGACCTGTGTGGAAACAGCCGGCTGCGTGAGGTGAAGCTCCTCTGCCGCTCTCGAAAAACTCAGCAGCCGCGCGACGGCCTCGAAGACCTTCAACTGGCGCAGGGTCGCATGCTTCATCGGGAGGGAAAGTGGGGCTGCTGTCGAAGGGCCATCGTAGCGCGCAAGCCCTTCTCAGCCACCGAACATCAACCCGGAATTCGTGCGACGTGCAACAGGTTCGTCGTGCCCGACAAGCCGAACGGCAACCCCGCCACCACCACCACGTCGTCGCCCGCTTTCGCGAAGCCTTCGGCCTGCGCGGTGCGGCAGGCGCAGTCGATCATCTCGGCCACGTCGTGCACGTCGTCGACCAGCGCCGCGTGCACACCCCAGACCATCGCCATGCGGCGCGCCGCCGCCACGTCGGGCGTGAGGCTCAGGATCGGCACCGCCGGCCGCTCGCGCGCAGCGCGCAGGCTCGTGAATCCCGAGGAGGTGTAGGTGACGGTGGCGGCCGGCGCGAGCAGCGCGGCCACCTGGCGCATCGAGGCGCACACCGCGTCGGCCGTGGTCGACAGCGCGGCGTCGTGCGTCGCATCGATGCCGGTGCGGTACGTCGGGTCGGCCTCCACGCGCGCGACGATGCGGTCCATCATGCCGACCGCCTCGAGCGGGTACTTGCCCGAGGCCGATTCGGCCGAGAGCATCACCGCATCGACGCCGTCGTAGATGGCTGTCGCTACGTCGGACACTTCGGCGCGCGTGGGCACGGGCGCCGCGATCATCGATTCGAGCATCTGCGTGGCCACCACCACGGGCTTGCCGTGCTGGCGACAGGCGCGCACGATGCGGCGCTGCAGCTCGGGCACCTGCTCGGGCGGCAGCTCCACGCCGAGGTCGCCGCGCGCGACCATGATGCCGTCGGCCAGCGCGACGATGCCGTCCAGGTGCTCGATGGCCGCGGGCTTCTCCAGCTTGGCCATGATCCAGGCGCGCTTGCCGATGATCTCGCGCGCCTCGGTGATGTCCTCGGGCCGCTGCACGAACGAGAGCGCCACCCAGTCCACGCCCATCGAGAGCCCGAAGTCCAGGTCGTCGCGGTCCTTCGGGGTGAGCGGCGAGATCGGCAGCAGCACGCTCGGCACATTGACGCCCTTCCGGTCCGAGATCGGCCCGCCGACGACGACGGTGGTCTCCGCGAAATCGGCGCCGTGGCTCTCCACGCGCAGGCGGAGCTTTCCGTCGTCCAGCAGCAGGTCGGTGCCGGCCTGCAGCGCCGCGAAGATCTCGGGATGCGGCAGCGGCGCGCGGCGGTAGTCGCCGTTCGTCTTCGTGTCCATGTCGAGGCGAAAGCGCCGGCCCGCTTCCAGTTGCGCGCGTCCGCCCTCGAAGGTGCCCAGCCGCAGCTTCGGCCCCTGCAGGTCGAGCAGCACGCCGATGGGTCGGCCGAATTCCTTCTCCAGTCGGCGGATGGCCTCGAGACGGCGTGCATGGTCGTGCTGCGAGCCGTGGCTGAAGTTCAGCCGGAACACATCCACGCCACGCTCGAACAGCGCGCGAATGGCTTGCTCGTCGGGCGTAGCCGGGCCGAGCGTGGCGACGATCTTTGCGCTGCGTGTGCGTCTCATGGGATGGCCTTTGTTTTCGGATAGCCGCTCGCGGCGCGGCTGTTGCTCCCTCTCCCCTTGGGGAGAGGGCTGGGGTGAGGGCCGACGGCGATGGCAATGGCCGCGTGCGTGTGAAGGCCACCGCCCTCACCCCTACCCTCTCCCCAAGGGGAGAGGGAGAAAGACATCGCATTCATGCCGCGACCTCGTGAAGCTTGACGCGCCCGCGTTGCTCTTCCATGGTCCGCGCCAAGAGTTTCACCAGCGTGTACACGGTGTCGATGTGCGGTGTCGAGGTGTCGGTGAGCCGGGCCAGCTCGACCACCGCGCCCACCAGCGCATCGATCTCCGGCGCGCGGCCGGCCTCGACGTCCTGCAGCATCGAGGTCTTGTGCTTGCCGACCTTCTCTGCACCGGCGATGCGCTTCTCCAGCGTCACGCGGAACTCGATGCCCAGCTTGTGCGCGACGGCCTGGGCCTCGCGCATCATCGCGGCGGCGAGGTCGCGCGACGGCGGGTACTGGCAGATGTCGACCAGCGTCGAATGCGAGAGGCTGCTGATCGGGTTGAAGGTGAGGTTGCCCCACAGCTTGAGCCAGATCTCCGAACGGATGTTGTCGAGCACCGGTGCCTTGAAGCCCGCACCGGTGAAGCATGCCGAGACGCGGTTCACGCGCTCGCTCGACGAACCGTCGAGCTCGCCGACCGGAAAGCGATCGCCTTCGATGTGCTTCACCACGCCCGGCGCGATGAGCTCGGACGCGGGATACACCACGCATCCGATCACACGCTCCGCCGGCACCTTCGCACTCACCAGCCCCGTGGGATCGACGCTGCGCACCGGCGTGCCCGCGAGCGCGCCGCCGTGGTTGTGGAAGTACCAGTACGGAATGCCGTTCTGCATCGTCACCACCATCGTCTCGGGGCCGAAGAGCTTGGGCACGTCGTTGGCCACGGCCTCGACCTGGTGCGCCTTCATCGCGAGGATGACGATGTCCTGCGGGCCGGCCTCGTCGTAGCTGTCGGTGGCCTTCACGTTGCGCGCGACCTGCTCCTCGCCTTCGGCCGAGACCAGCTTGAAGCCATTCGCCTTGATCGCTGCGAGGTTCGCACCCCGCACGATGAACGTCACGTCCTCGCCTGCCAGCGCGAGTTTCGCGCCGACCAGGCCGCCGATGGCGCCTGCGCCGATGACTGCTATCTTCATGTCGATCCCCAGTAGTTTGAATGCGTTGCGCGAGGCCGGGCGATGCCGTCAACCGAAGCGGTTGGAGAGCTTGCCGATGCCTTCGATGCCGATCTCGACCTGGCTGCCCGGCTTCATCGAGCCGACGCCCACCGAGGTGCCGCACAGGATCACGTCGCCGGGGTTCAGCGTCATGTCCTGCGAGATCAGGCTGACCAGCTGCTGCACGGAGAAGCGCATGTCGCTGATCGGGTAGTTCTGGCGCTCCTCGCCGTTGAGCACGGTGGTCACGACGAGCGTTGCGGGATCGAGGCCCGTGGCCACCACGGGGCCCATCGGGCAGAAGGTGTCGAAGCCCTTGGCGCGCACCCACTGGGCGAAAGATGCATCGCGGTTGAGAATGTCGGCCACGGTCACGTCGTTGGCACAGGTGTAGCCGAACACATGGTCGAGCGCATCGGCTTCGGCCACCGCCGTGGCGGTCTTGCCGATGACGATGCCCAGCTCGCCCTCGAACACCACCTTGCCCTCGCACAGGGGCTTTCGGATCGCATCGCCGTGGGCCGCGAAGGAGTTGGGCGCCTTCAACAGATACAGCGGTTCCGCGGGCACCGGCAGGCTCAGCTTGGCGCCGAGCGCGTGGAAGTTGTTCCACAGCGCGATCACCTTCGTGGGCTCGCTGGGCGTGAGCAGCTTCAGGCCCGCGAGCACGAACACGCGGCCCGTGGGCTCGGAGCGGCCGTACATGTCGCCTTGGTGCTCGTGCACCGCATCGCCCTCGACGGTGCCGAACGTGGCCTTGCCGGCATCTTCAAAGCGGACCCACTGCTGCTTCTGCTGTTTCATTGTTGTGTGCTTTCTTGAAATCTGCGAGGCCGTTCGATGGATCGATGGCTCGATCAGTCGAACGGGAGGTAGTCGGGAATGACGAGCGACGCGAGCAGCTTTCCCATCTCCGCCGGATTGCTGGTCACATGGATGCCGCACGCCTTCATCACCGCGAGCTTTTCCTGCGCGGTGCCGCGCCCGCCGGAGACGATGGCGCCCGCGTGGCCCATGCGCTTGCCGGGCGGCGCGGTGGCGCCGGCGATGAAGCCGACCACGGGCTTGCGCATGTGGTCCTTGATCCAGTGCGCGCAGATCTCTTCTTCGTTGCCGCCGATCTCGCCGACCATGATCACGGCGTCGGTGCGCGGGTCGTCGTTGAACATCTTGAGCACGTCGATGTGCTTGAGCCCGCCCACCGGATCGCCGCCGATGCCCACCACCGTCGATTGCCCGATACCGAAGCGCGCCAATTGACTCGCCGCTTCGTAGGTCAGCGTGCCCGAGCGCGACACCACGCCGATGCGCCCGCGCTGGTGGATGTGCCCCGGCATGATCCCGATCTTGATTTCGTCGGGCGTGATGAGCCCCGGGCAGTTCGGCCCGAGCAAGAGCGTCTTGCTGCCCTCCATGCGGTGGCGCGTGCGGATCATGTCGCGCACCGGAATGCCTTCGGTGATGCAGATGACCAGCTCCATGCCCGCATCGACCGCTTCGTCGATCGCAGCGGCCGCGAACGGCGGCGGCACGTAGATCACCGACACGGTGGCGCCGGTCTCGGCCTTCGCATCCTTCACCGTGCCGAAGACCGGAATGCCGTCGAACGACTTGCCCGCCTTGTTCGGGTTCACGCCCGCGACAAAACACTTCTGGCCGTTGCCGTAGTCGCGGCACATCGCCGTGTGGAACTGGCCGGTCTTGCCGGTGATGCCCTGCGTGATGACGCGGGTGTGCTTGTTGACGAGGATCGACATCTCAGTGGTTCCTCCGCGCCGCGGCGACGGCCTGTTGGGCGGCATCCGCCATGTCGTCGGCCGTGATGATCGGCAGGCCCGATTGCGCGAGGATCGTGCGGCCCAGGCTCTCGTTCGTGCCCTTCATGCGCACGACCAGCGGCACCGACAGCTCGACCTCGCGCGCGGCGGCGACGATGCCCCGCGCGATCACGTCGCACTTCATGATCCCGCCGAAGATGTTGACCAGGATCGCGCGCAGGTTCGGGTTGCGCAGCATCAGCTTGAAGGCCTGCGTCACTTTCTCGGCCGTCGCGCCGCCGCCCACGTCGAGAAAATTGGCGGGCGAGCCGCCGTAGAGCTTGATGACGTCCATCGTCGCCATCGCGAGGCCCGCGCCGTTGACCAAGCAGCCGATGTCGCCGTCGAGCGCGATGTACGAGAGATCGAAACGCGAGGCCTCGACCTCGGCCGGATCTTCCTCGTCGAAGTCGCGCATCGCCACGATCTCGGGCTGGCGGAAGAGCGCGTTCGGATCGAAGTTGAACTTGGCATCGAGCGCGATCACGCGGCCGTCGCGCGTCACGACCAGCGGGTTGATCTCGGCCAGCGATGCATCGCTCGCATCGAACGCCTGGTAGAGGTTCTGCATCAGCGTGCGCGCCTGCATCACCGACTTGCCCGAGAGGCCGATGTTGCGCGCCACGATGTCGGCCTCGCTGCCCTTGAGGCCCGTTGCCGGATCGATGAGCACCTTGTGGATCTTGCCGGGCGTGCGGGCCGCCACCTCTTCGATGTCCATGCCACCTTCGCTGGAAGCCATCAGCGCCACGCGGCCCGCTTCGCGGTCGACCACCATGGCGAGGTAGAGCTCCTTGTCGACCTCGATGCCCTCTTCGACCAGGAGGCGCTTCACCACGCGGCCTTCGGGGCCGGTCTGGTGGGTCTTCAGGGTCATGCCGAGCATCTGGCTCGCGTGCCGGCGCACTTCGTCGATCGACCACGCGAGCTTCACGCCGCCGCCCTTGCCGCGGCCGCCCGCGTGGATCTGCGCCTTCACCACCCAGGCCCTGCCGCCCAGGCGGGTGGCGGCGTCGGCGGCTTCATCGGCCGATGCGCAGGCGAATCCACGGGGCGTGGTGACGCCGTATTTGCGCAATACGTCCTTGCCCTGGTATTCGTGGATATTCATGGCAATTCAGGCGCCGATCTCTGCGCCGTGGCTTTCGGCCCAATTGAAATAACGCCGGCTGCCGAGGCCTTCGCTCAATTCACGCTGCTGGTGAATTTCCTTCTTCTGCTCGATCACCTCGGCCAGCGACTTGGCGTCATAGGCACGCAGCAGATGCGGCTGGTGCGTGCTCAGGTAATGGCACACCCGCTCGGGGCCGTCCTGGCTCTGGCGCAGCAATTGGCAATAGGTTTCGCGGTCCCAATGCCAGCGCAGGCCCAGCTCGTGGAAGGCGGCGTTGTAGGCGTTGCGCTCCGTCTCGGAGCTCCAGTATTGAATGGGCGCATCATCGATCATCATGAAATTTCTCCTGGAAATTGAATGCCGAGCGACAAATGGATGGCGGGTCGGCATGATCAAAATGTAGATTCGATGATCGATAAATAATAGTTAAACTATTTTATTTAGTGCATTTGCCATGCGTTATATGTGAATTGGCAAAAAAGAGCGTGGCTGTCCATTGCAAATGGCTTTCGCCATTTGCAAAAAACACCTTATTTATCGATCGGCCGGCGTGCTGTTAATTCAGATCACGCGCTCGGTGCGCAGCATGGCAATTTCGTCCACGCCATAGCCCAATTGCCGGAGCACTTCTTCGGTGTGCTCGCCCAGCAACGGCGCCCGTGTCACCTCGGTCCGGCTGTCGGACATCTTGATCGGGTTGCCCACGGTCAGGTACTTGCCACGCGTCGGATGGTCCACCTCGACGATGGTCCCGGTCTCGCGCAGCGATTCATCCGCGGCGATTTCTTTCATCGAAAGAATCGGGCCGCACGGAATGTCGTATTCGTTGAGGATGTCCATGGCCTCGAACTTCGTCTTGGTCATGGTCCATTGCTCGATGCGCGCAAAGATCGGCTTCAGGTGCAGCAAGCGCGCGGCCGGCGTAGCGTAGGCCTCGTCGGTGATCCAGCCCTCTTCGCCGATCACCTTGCACACTGCCGGCCACACCGCGCCCTGCGTGATGAAGTAGATGTAGGCGTTCGGGTCGGTCTCCCAGCCCTTGCACTTGAGGATGGAGCCCGGCTGCCCGCCGCCCGATGCGTTGCCCGCGCGCGGCACCGCGTCGCCGAACTTGCCGTCGGGGTACTGCGGGTATTCGTGCATGGTGCCGGTGCGCTCCAGGCGCTGCTGGTCGCGCATCTTCACGCGGCACAGGTTGAGCACGGCGTCCTGCATCGGCGCGAGCACCTGCTGGCCGCGCCCGGTGTTGTTGCGCTGGTAGAGCGCGGCGACGATGCCCAGCGCCAGGTGCAGCCCGGTGCCGCTGTCGCCGATCTGCGCGCCGGTGACGACGGGTGGTCCGTCCTCGAAGCCGGTGGTCGATGCGGCGCCGCCGGCGCACTGCGCGACGTTCTCGTAGACCTTGCAGTGCTCGTACTTGCCGGGGCCGAAGCCCTTGACCGAGGCGACGATCATCCGCGGGTTGAGCTTCTGGATGTGCGCCCAGGTGATGCCCATGCGGTCGAGCGCGCCGGGCGCGAAGTTCTCCACCAGCACGTCGCAAGTCTTGATCAGCGTGTCCAGGACCTGCTTGCCCTTCGGGTTCTTGGTGTCCAGCGTGATCGAGCGCTTGTTGTGGTTCAGCATCGTGAAGTAGAGGCTGTCCACACCGGGAATGTCGCGCAGCTGGCCGCGCGTGGCGTCGCCTTCACCGGCACGCTCGACCTTGATCACGTCGGCGCCGAACCAGGCCAGCAGTTGGGTGCAGGTGGGGCCGGACTGCACATGCGTGAAGTCCAGGATGCGAACGCCTTCGAGTGCCTTGCTCATCGTGTGTCTCCTGTCTTATTTGTTCGTCGCGGTTTCGACTTCTACCAGACGGGCGCGCAACTTGCGCTCCTCGGCGAAGCGGGCCGTCTCGTCGCGCACGATGGCGACGATGCCTGAAACCGTTTGATCGGGGGCGAACAGCATGGAGACCGTGAAGGCGATGGAAAGGGTATGCCCGTCCTTGTGGAGCGCGGGCACGCGCAGCACGTCGGCACCGTATTTGGTGACCGCCGTTTCCATCGTCTTGTGATAGCCATCCCAATGCCGCTGGCGTTGTCGCATGGGGATGATGATGTCCAGCGACTGCCCGAGCGCTTCGGCTTCGGTAAAGCCGAAGATGCGCTCGGCAGCCTTGTTCCACAGCGTGATCGCACCCTTGGCATCGCAGACCATGATCGCGTCGCCGGCTCCGGCAACGAGTTGGTTCAGATCGACGGTCGATGACGACAAGGTGTGCTCCCGCTTCTTTCTTTCAGTCTTTTCGCGACGGCCTCAAACGGCCTTGGCTTCGCGCAGGCTGTCGATCTGGGCCTTCGAATAGCCCAGCTCGGCCAGCACTTCTTCGGTGTGCTCACCCAGCAGCGGCGAACCGGTGATCTCGGGCTTGAGGTCCGAGAACTTGATCGGGCTGCCCACGGTGAAGTAGCTGCCGCGCTCCTTGTGCGGCACTTCCACGATCGAGCCGCTGGCGCGCAGCGATTCGTCGTTCAGCAGTTCCTTCATCGTCAGCACCGGCGCGCACGGGATGTCGAACTTGCGCAGGATGTCGACCGCCTCGAACTTGGTCTTGTCGGCCAGCCAGCCTTCGATGGTCGCGAAGATGTCGGTGATGTGCGGCTGGCGTGCCTTGGCGGTCGCGTAGTCGGGGTCGGTCTTCCACTCGGGCTTGCCGATGGCGTCGCAGATCGGCGCCCAGGCGTGACCCTGGATGGTGAAGTAGATGTAGGCGTTCGGGTCGGTCTCCCAGCCCTTGCACTTGAGCACCCAGCCCGGCTGGCCGCCGCCGCCGGCATTGCCGCCGCGCGGCACCACGTCGCTGAACGTGCCGTGCGGGTACTGCGGGTATTCCTCGAGGTAGCCGAGGCGATCGAGGCGCTGCTGGTCGCGCATCTTCACGCGGCACAGGTTGAGCACCGCGTCCTGCATCGAGCAGGCCACGCGCTGGCCCTTGCCGGTCTGCTCGCGGCCGATGATGGCCGTGAGGATGCCGATGGCCAGGTGCATGCCGGTGTTGCTGTCGCCGAGCGCGGCCGAGCTCACGGTGGGCGGGCCGTCCCAGAAGCCGGTGGTGGAAGCCGCGCCGCCTGCGCATTGCGCGACGTTCTCGTACACCTTCAGGTCGTCGTAGTGGTGGCCGTCGCTGAAGCCCTTGACCGAGGCGACGATCATCTTCGGGTTCAGTTCCTGGATGCGCTCCCAGCTGAAGCCCATGCGGTCGAGCGCGCCGGGGCCGAAGTTCTCGACCAGCACGTCCGATTCCTTGATGAGCTTCTCGAGCACCAGCTTGCCTTCGGCCTGCTTGGTGTCCAGCGTGAGCGAGCGCTTGTTGCTGTTGAGCATGGTGAAGTACAGCGCGTCCACATCGGGGATGTCGCGCAGCTGCGAGCGCGTGACGTCGCCGGCGCCGGGGCGCTCGACCTTGATGACGTCGGCGCCGAACCAGGCCAGCATCTGCGTGCAGGCCGGGCCGGCTTGCACGTGCGTGAAGTCGATGATCTTGATGCCGTTGAGGGGTTTGTTGTCGCTCATGTGATATCTCCTGGATGCTGAATACGGGATGGGATTACTTCTTCTTCGCCGTGGCGGGGTTCAGGCTCGTGATGCGCCCGCTCTCCGTGCCTGCGGTCTCGTCGATGACGGCGTTGATCAGCGTCGGGCGGCGCGAGGCGACGGCCTCGGTCAGCGCCTTCTGCAGCTCGTCGGCGGTGGTGGCGTTGACGCCCACGCCGCCGAAGGCTTCCATCAGCTTGTCGTAGCGCGCGTTCTTCACGAACACGGTGGGCGCCACGTCGGCGGTGCCGCTCGCATTCACGTCGGTGCCGCGGTACACGCCGTTGTTGTTGAAGACGATGATGCAGATCGGCAGGTTGTAGCGGCAGATGGTTTCCACCTCCATGCCGCTGAAGCCGAAGGCGCTGTCGCCCTCGATGGCGATCACCGGCTTGTCGGTGACCACGGCGGCGGCGACGGCAAAGCCCATGCCGATGCCCATGATCCCCCAGGTGCCCACGTCGAGGCGCTTGCGCGGCTCGTACATGTCCACGATGCTGCGCGCGAAGTCCAGCGTGTTGGCGCCTTCGTTCACCACGATGGCGTCGGGCCGGGCCTTCACCTGGTCGCGGATCACGCTGAGCGCGCTGTGGAAGTTCATCGGCGACGGACGCGCGGCGAGCGTGACGGCCATCTTCGAGAGGTTCTTGTCCTTGCGCTCGGCGATGGCGCCGGTCCATTCGGTCGGCGGCTTGGCCCACTTGGCATCGATGCCGCCGAGCAGTGCCGCCACGCAGGAGCCGATGTCGCCGATCACCGGCGCGGCGATGGCCACGTTGCTGTCGATCTCGGTCGGTGCGATGTCGATCTGGATGAACTGCTTGGCGCCCTTGTCCTGCGCCCAGGTCTTGCCCTTGCCGTGCGAGAGCAGCCAGTTCAGGCGCGCGCCGATCAGGAGCACGACGTCAGCCTCTTGCAGCACGTAGGAGCGCGCGGCCGCGGCCGATTGCACATGCGTGTCGGGCAGCAGGCCCTTGGCCATCGACATCGGGAGGTAGGGAATACCCGTCTTCTCGACCAGTGCGCGGATGTCGGCGTCGGCCTGTGCATACGCTGCGCCCTTGCCCAGCAGGATGAGCGGCTTCTTCGCGCCCTTGAGCAGGTCGAGTGCGCGCTTGACGGCATCGGGCGCGGGGATCTGGCGCGGTGCCGGATCGACGACCTTGACGAGCGATGCCTTGCCCTTGGCCGCATCCATGGTCTGCGCGAAGAGCTTGGCCGGCAGGTCCAGGTACACGCCACCGGGGCGGCCCGAGAGCGCCGAGCGGATGGCGCGGGCGATGCCCACGCCGATGTCTTCGGCATGCAGCACGCGGAAGGCGGCCTTGCACAGCGGCTTGGCGATGGCCAGCTGGTCCATCTCTTCGTAGTCGCCCTGCTGCAGGTCGACGATTTCGCGTTCGCTCGATCCGCTGATCAGGATCATCGGGAAGCAGTTGGTGGTCGCGTTGGCCAGTGCCGTGAGGCCGTTCAGAAAGCCGGGTGCCGACACCGTGAGGCAGATGCCCGGCTTTTGCGTGAGGAAGCCGGCAGCTGCGGCGGCGTTGCCTGCGTGCTGTTCGTGGCGGAACGAAATGACCCGCATGCCCTCGGCCTGCGCCATGCGCGTCAGGTCGGTGATCGGGATGCCGGGAAGGCCGAAGATGGTGTCGATGTCGTTCAGCTTCAGCGCATCGATGACCAGGTGGAAGCCGTCGGTCGTTTCGGCCTCCGGTGCGTCGTCCGCCACCGGTTTGAGGGCTCGCACGACCGCATCGCCGTCAACGGCCCGGCTCGTGGGCTTGAGGGCGTCGTCCAGGGTCGTGGATGCCTCTTTGTCCGTTCTTACTGAAGACATGTCTCTCCTTCTGCTTTGGTGAATGGCCGAGGCCCGAGCCGGGACTATGATTCGGGGGCATGCTTTCGAACGTTGACCTCGGTCAACTTTCCGGAAAACGGCACCGGCCAGATGAACCAGAAGTTGTTGCGAATTCGAGCAAGACGGGACCCATGACGTTGTTGGAAAACCACCCGGAAAAAAACATCATTCGCGCGCAGCTCCGGCAGAACGTCCTGCTCAAGGACCTGAGCGAGAGCGACCGCGCCGAACTGGAAGCCCACCTCGTGATCGTGGACGGCAACAAGGGCGATTTCCTGTTGCACCAGGGGGTGCGCGAGATGGAGCAGTACTTCATCCTCGACGGCATCCTGAAGCGGGTCGTGAGCAACCCGGAAGGCAAGGAAATGATCCTTCGCTTCGCCGACGAGCACGACATGGAAACAAGCTACGCGGCACTGCGCCTGGGCACGCCGACGCCCTACGGCATCGTGTGCGTCACCAAGGCCCGCGTGGCGAGCCTGCCGCTGAAGGAATGGATCACCTTTCTCAACAGGCACCCCGAGACCAAGGAGCTGTTCGAGTACCTGGTGATGAAGGGAATGAGCGAGATCATGGCGCACACGATCACGCTGCATCTGCTGGATGCGCCGGGGCGGGTGCACCGGTTCACGCGCAAGCACCCGGAGCTGGAAGACAGGATTCCGAGCAAGGAGCTGGCTTCGTATCTCAATCTCTCCGCAGAAACCCTTAGTCGGCTTCGCAAGCGCGGAAAAATCTAGGCGCGGCTGTTGGGGTTGGCTCCCTCTCCCGCAAGCGGGAGAGGGTTGGGGTGAGGGTGCAATGGCCCTCATCACAACGCGGCGCCTCATCGGGCGCCCTCCCCCTCACCCCAGCCCTCTCCCGCAAGCGGGAGAGGGAGCAAGGCAACATCCAACTCAGGTCTGCTTGGCCGATGCGAAGCGGCGCGAAGTCGCCATCAAACGCAGTTGGTTGTGCACGCCTGTCACGCCGGTCACCGCAGCCGCCACCGCTTCAGTCTGCGCCCGCTCTTCGGAGTTCAGAACGATCCCGCGCAGGATCACCTCCCCCTGGTTCGCATCGACCGTCACTCGGATGTCGCTCGTCTCCGTCTGCTCTTTCAACGCCGCCTTCACGCGCGCCTGCAGCGCCATGTTCTTGAGCAGCGCGCGCGACTCGGGCGTCTCCGCGAACTCGGGCCGCGCCACCAGTTGGCTGATCTGCTCGACGCAGCTGTCGACCGTCACGCGGTCGGTGTTGAGCACCAGGTCATAGAGCACCGGGTCGCCCCAGGTCACGCCGAACTGCGCATGCATGCGCGCCGCGTGCGCCTGGTCGCTGCGGCGGATCTCGGCTTCGGCGAACGCGGCGTCGTCGGTTTCGAGGTCGCCCATCAGCCACTCGACGCGCTTCTCGAGCGAGCGCGTGATGCGCACGCACACCACGTGCGGCACCGGTCGCAGCAGGCAGGTGGCGCCCCATCCGCGCAGCACCACGTTGCCGCGGTCGGCCAACCCGAACAACTCGTCGGCCGTGTAGAGCGCGACGCTGCGCTGGTCGGTCTTCAGACGCTCCAGCAGGCCGGCCTTGCCGCCGCGCAGCCGGCCGATGAGGCTCTTGGAAACCTGCATCTTCTCGGCCAGGTGGTCGATGACTTCATGGCGCATGACGGCGAGCGAGAGCGTTTCCGCAAGCTTCACCGAAACGTCCTTGGCGAGGGAACCCATCTCCTGGGTCAGTGCGATGACTGGCATGTGTGTGCTCCTTCGCTCAATCCACGGGCCGCTCGACGGCGAACTCGTCGGGCTTCTTCGGCGGCTTGATCAGGGCGATGCCCTTGGAGATCAGCGGCCAGAACAGCAGCACCAGGGCCAGCGTCGTGATGCCGCCCACCAGCGGGTTCGAGAACATGATCATCACGTCGCCTTGCGAGACCAGCATCGCCTGGCGGAACGAGTCTTCGGCCTTGTCCCCGAGCACCAGCGCAAGCACCAGCGGCGCCAGCGGGAAGTCGAGTTTCTTGAACAGGTAGCCGATGACGCCGAAGCCGAGCATGAACCAGATGTCGAGCATCGCGTTGTGCACGGTGTAGGCACCGATCGCACAGATCACGATGATCACCGGCGCGATGATCGAGAACGGAATGCGCAGGATCGAGGCGAACAGCGGCACCGTGCTCAGCACCACGATCAGGCCCACGATGTTGCCCAGGTACATGCTGGCGATGAGGCCCCAGACGAAGTCCTTCTGCTCGGTGAAGAGCAGCGGCCCGGGCTGCAGGCCCCAGATCAACAGGCCGCCCAGCAGCACCGCGGCAGTCGGCGAACCGGGGATGCCCAGCGCCAGCATCGGCAGCAGCGCGCTGGTGCCCGCGGCGTGCGCCGCGGTCTCGGGGGCGACGACGCCTTCCATCTGGCCGGTGCCGAACTTGGAGCCCTTCTTCGACATCTTCTTGGCAAGGCCGTAGGCCATGAACGAAGCCGGTGTGGCGCCGCCGGGCGTGATGCCCATCCAGATGCCGATGAGCGAGCTGCGCAGCGACGTGACCCAGTACTGCGGCAGTTGCTTCCAGGTTTGCAGCACGACCTTGGGGTCGATCTTGGCGCTCTTGCCGGAGAACTTCAGGCCCTCTTCCATCGACAGCAAAATTTCGCCGATGCCGAAGAGACCGATCACCGCGATCAGGAAGTCGAAGCCGCGCATCAGCTCGGGCTGGCCGAAGGTCAGGCGCAGTTGGCCGGTGACCGTGTCCATGCCGACCGAGGCGAGCGCGAAGCCCAGCGCCATCGACGCGAGGATCTTGAAGGGCGATCCCTTGCCCATGCCGACGAAGCTGCAGAAGGTCAGCAAGTACACCGCAAAGAATTCGGGTGACCCGAACTTGAGCGCGAACTTGGCGACCAGCGGCGCGAGGAAGGTGATCATCACCACCGCGATGAAGGCCCCCACGAACGACGAGGTGAAGGCCGTGGTGAGCGCGGCGCCCGCATTGCCCTGCTGGGCCATCGGGTAGCCGTCGAAGGTGGTGGCCACCGACCAGGGTTCGCCGGGGATGTTGAACAGGATCGAGGTGATGGCCCCGCCGAACAACGCACCCCAGTAGATGCACGACAACATGATGATGGCCGAGGTCGGCGACATCGTGAAGGTGAGGGGCAGCAAGATGGCCACCCCGTTGGCGCCGCCCAGCCCCGGCAGCACGCCGATGAGCACGCCAAGGATGATCCCCACGAACATCAGCGCGATGTTCATCGGGGTCAGGATCACTGCAAAGCCCTGCATCAGGGCGCTGATTTCGTCCATTTCGCTGTGCTCCGTGAGTTCAGTAGCCGAGGAACCGGAGGGGGTCGAGTGCGCCTTTGAAAAGCGGCACTTTGAACCACACCTCGAACATGCAGAAGAAGACCGTGTTGACCGCGAGGGCCGCGATCACGCTCTTCACCCACGAGTACTTGCCCAGCACGATCATGAAGAGCGCGATGTAGACCGCCGATGCGACATACAGCCCCACGAAGGTGATGCACAACACGTACACCGTGGCCGGCACCAGCACCGAGAGCACGCGCTTGAGCTGCACAGAATCGACGAACACTTCGGTGTTGCGGTTCTTGCCGAGCAGTGCCTGGTACAGGATGCCCGCGCCCGAGATGGTGATGATCACGCCGATGAAGAACGGGAAGTAGCCCGACCCCGGCCCGTCGCTCGTCCAGCCCGCGCCCAGCTTGCGGGCCTCGAACACCACCACCAGTCCGATGATGAGCAGCAGCGCCGCGACCACCGCCTCGACCACGTAGGTGGCGACGCCCGAACGCGGCGCCCCATCGGAAATTTCTTCGTGCTCCATGGAGCCCCCATCGATCAAATGTGTGAGTGAAATGAGGCGGTGCGCGCGCGCTCGTTGCGTGCGCCCGCCTGCCGTCCGGCGCGCCACCCCGCCGCGGTCTCGCGGCCGGGGCTGGCACTGCGCCCGGGGCGGCTTACTTGTTGCTGGCCAGGAAGCCCGCGTCGGACATCAGCGTGCGGTGCGTCGTCTCGGCCGTGGTGAGCCAGTCGGCGAACGGCTTGCCGGTCATGAAGGTCGGGTTGAAGGCACCCTTCTCCATGTATTCCTTCCACTCCGGCGTGGCGGCCACCTTGGTCAGCAGGTCCGTGTAGAACTTGAGCTGCTCGGGCGTGACGCCCGCGGGCATGAAGATGCCGCGCAGCATCGTGTACTTGGTGGGCACGCCCGCTTCCTTGCAGGTGGGCACGTCGTTCCACGATTGCGTGTCGGTCACCTTCGCCTTGAACGGCATGCGCTCGTCGTCGAACACGCACAGCGCGCGCAGCTTGCCGGCACGCCATTGCGCCACCGCCTCGATCGGGTTGTTGACCGTGGAGTGCACGTGGCCGCCCACCAGCTGCACCGCGACTTCGCCGCCGCCCTTGAAGGGCACGTAGATGAACTTGGTGCCCGTGGCTTTTTCAAGCGCCACGGTGATGATCTGGTCTTCCTGCTTGGAGCCGGTGCCGGCCATCTTGAACTTGTTCGGGCCCGCAGCCTTGGTGGCGGCGATGTATTCGCCGGCGGTCTTGTAGGGCGCGTCGACGTTGGTCCACAGCACGAACTGGTCGAGTGCGAGCATCGCGACGGGCGTCATGTCCTTCCAGTTGAAGGGCACGCCGGTGGCCATGGGCGTGGTGAACAGGTTCGACAGCGAGATGATGATCTTGTGCGGATCGCCCTTGGCTTCCTTCACCGCCAGAAAGCCTTCGGCGCCCGCGCCGCCCGACTTGTTGACCACGATGAGCGGCTCTTTCATGAGCTTGTACTTGATGACGATGCCCTGCAGCAGCCGCCCCATCTGGTCGGCGCCTCCGCCGGTGCCGGCGGGGATCACGAACTCCACGGGTTTGGTGGGTTCCCAGGCGAAGGCGGGGGTGGCGGCGGCCAGCGCCAGGACGGCCGCGCCAATGGCTTTCGCACGCCAGCTGCGGGCGTGTGAAGCGATGTTCTTCATCGTCATGTCTGTCTCCAATCTGTGTAGGGTTCGCCCTTTTTTATTCTTGGATCTGAGCGGAGATACGAACAGGGCGGATGTTGCGCGCAGGCGCTGGCAAGCCGACTTGACCGTGGTCAACTTCTTGGAGATTTCGTATGGGGGTTAGCCCGTGCTGGCCGGTTTTTTGCAGTGCAGCGAAGCCGCCGCAGGAACCCTATAAAATCGCGGCGCGCACCGGCAACCCCTCGCCGGCCGGGTATCAAGCCCTTCGCGCCAGTCGTCTTCGTAGTTCAATGGATAGAACGGGGTCCTCCTAAGACTCAGATACAGGTTCGATTCCTGTCGAAGGCACCACCAGCCAACGGATTGAGCAGTCAGGTTTCATCGGACCCCGCGCCAACGCCGGGCCAGACGACGCGGCTTTACCCGGCCACGACCGCCTGAGGCGTGCTGCGGAAACTGATCGCCATCCGGTTGTACACATTCATCAACCCGATCGCGATGGTGAGGTCCACCAGCTCACGCTCGTCAAAGACGGCCCGCGCCGTTTCGTACGCCTCATCGGGAACACCCGTCTCCGCCACCCGCGACACCGATTCCGCCCACGCCAGCGCAGCACGCTCCCGCTCGTCGAAGAGCGCACCCGCCTCTCTCCACGCCTGCAGCAGCGCCAGCTTTTCAACGGCCTGCCCTTTCTTCAACAGGTCGCGCGTATGCATATCCAGGCAGTACGCGCAGTTGTTGATCTGCGAGACACGCAAATACACCAGGTCGACCAGCACGGGCGCGAGGCCGCTCTGCGTGACGTACCCGTACACGGTGCCGATGGCCTTGATGCCGGCCGGGGCGATCTGGTTGTAGTCGAGGCGTTGGCTCATGGTGGTGTTACTGAAGATCGGGAGGGGTCATTGCGTGGGTGTCGTGAGCGCGGTGTCGTCGGTGTCCACCACGAACACGGCGAGCAGCTTCGCGGGCCGGGTCTTGCTCGCGTTGCGGCTGACGGGGTGCTTCGCGCCGGGCGGCTCGTAGAAGCTCTCCCCTGCGCGAAGGACTTGCCTCGGGCCATCGTTCACCTGGGATTCGATGGCACCCGAGACGACGTAGCCATAGATGAACGCAGACTTCGCGTGCTCGTGGGCCGGCGACGCGCCGCCCGGCGGGTAGTCGACCACCACGGCGACCAGCGACTTGCCGGGGATGTTGGGAATCGCCTGCTGGAGGGCGGGCGTGACGCGTTCCGCCGCCGCATGCGCGGTGGCTGCAGTGGGCGTGAAGGCGCCGATAACTCCGATGGCGCCGGCCGCAATAGCGGCGGCAAGCCATGAGGTGTTCTTCATGGGTGATCTCCTTGGTGAAACAGTCGAAGCGCTCAGGCTGCAAAGCCCAGGAGCCGCGCGAAGTCCTGCACACGCTCGCGCGGCATCCTTGTCTGGTTGACCTCGGCCTCCGGGTCGCCGTAGCCCATCGACATGCCGAAGGCCGTCACCTCTTCGGGCGACATGTGCAGGTGCGCCGCAATCGACTCATGGAACTGCGCGAACGCGACCTGCGGGCAGGTGTCGATGCCGCGCGCCTTCGCAGCGATCATCACGCTCTGCGCGAAGAGGCCCAGGTCGATCCAGCTGTGGGCCTTCAACCGGCGGTCGATGCTGAAGATGAGGCCCACCGGCGCGCCGAAGAAGGCGTAGTTGCGCTCGGTCTGGCGCGTGCGCGCGGGCGTGTCGTGGCGCTCGATGCCGAGCGATGCGTAGTAGCGCGCGCCGAAGTCCATCAGCCTTGCGCGGTACGTGTCGGGCAGCGGCTCGGGGAAGTGCTCGGGCGCCGGTGCGGTTCCGGCGCGGGACGCGGCGACCAGCACGTCGGTCAATTCGGTTTTGGCCGCGCCGCTGACCACGTACACACGCCAGGGCTGGATGTTGGCGCCGCTCGGTGCGTGCGCCGCATCCGCCAGGATCTCTTCCACGAGTTCGCGGCGCAGCGGCTGCGCCTTGAAGGCGCGCGTCGCGCGGCGCGAGCGCACGACGGTGGCCACGCATTGCGCGATCGCCTCCTGGGACCATTCGGCGGTCGCCTGGACCGCTTCTGGTTCTTCGATGAGGGTATCGGCCGCCATGGTTTCGTCTCCTGCTGCTGAATGACAGGGCGCGATCATGGGCGAGGCGTGCAATGAACGGAACTGATGGTTCTGCAGTTCCATATTGCACGGCGTTCAGCGGCCACTCGATGCGCAACGGACATCAAGCTGGACGCGATGAAAGTGCACGGCCTGCACTGTCCTCTTGAAGAACCATCAGTTCCCTTCCATGCGCCGTGCGCCGAACATCGCAATTTGACCCAACAAGATCACGGATCCTCGATTGATCGTTCTCGCCCTCGGCATGTTTGCCATGGGCACCGACAACTTCGTCGTTGCCGGCATCCTGCCCAGCGTGGCCTCTTCGCTTGGAACCTCCGTCAGCCTGGCCGGCCAGATGGTGGCGGTATATGCGCTGTCGTTCGCCATCCTCGCGCCAGTGACGGCGGCGGTGGGCGGCGGATGGCCGCGCAAGCCGATGCTGGTCGTCGCGCTCAACGTGTCCGCGAATGGCGGGTTGCTGATGGTCTACACCTATGCGGGCCTCGTGCTGGATCGCGCGACGGGCGGCAGCGAGCGAACCCTCGCGACCGTGTTGCTGGTCTGGGGCGTGTCGGCCACCGTGGGGAACCTGTTCGCCGGCCGGCTCGTGGACCGCTTCGGGAGCCGCAGCGTGATGAATGCGTCTCTCGCGATCGCCATCGCCGTGTTCTGCGCACTGCCGTGGGCTTCGGCGTCCATGGCGGGCACCGTCGTCTCGCTGGTGCTGTGGGGCTTCTGCGGCTGGGCCGTCATCGTGCCGCAGCAGCATCGGCTGGTGAAGATCGCACCCAAGGTGGCCCCGCTGCTGCTGGCCTTGAACAACACGGCCACCTACGGCGGCCTCGCCTGCTCGAGCATGCTGGGCGGGCTCGTGCTGCTGTTCATCGACAGGCACTACCTCAGCCTGATCGGCGCGGCCATGATCCTGGCGGCGCTGGTGCTGGCGGAGGCGACGCATGCGATCATCGCGCGCAGGGGAGCGCGGGCGCATGGAAGCCTCTCGGAGCTGCAAGCCTGAACCCGAGCTTGATATCGCCATTCATCGGGGATCGGGCACCGTCCGCTCCTCGATCCAGTGCGTGCCTTCGCCGAAGACCTCGTTGCCCACCTCGACCATGATCTCCAGATCGCGGCGCAGCGCGGCCGTTTCGCGCTTCCAGCTCGCGGCCGCCTGAATCTGATGCTTGAGGTGGCTGACGTCGAGCGACCAGCCCAGGCGGATCTCTTTCATGGCGGCCATCATTCAGCAATGCGCACCGCGGGGCAAATTCGGGAATGTCCCTGCGCGGGATACCCGAACTAAGGTTTACCTGCGCGCTGCGCCTTGCGGCTGCGCCATTGCCACGGCGCTACCGCATGGGGATCGCGCCACAGCCCCACTCTTGCGTCTTGCATCACGGCCTCGGCTTTGTAGAGCGGCACAGCCTCGATCCCGTCGCTGTGGGGGTCCACCCAGGCGAGGCCTCGGGTGATCATGTACCGCGCAGCATCCTGCTCGCGGCATTCGACATAGGCCACCGTGCGGCCATGTCGATCCATGGTGATCGGATCGATCTTCGCCGTCTCGCCGTGACAAAGATCGCGCAGCGCATTGCGCGCGCGCAGCCCGAAGGGCTGGTCCATCTCCGGTGCATCGATGGCCGCGATGCGCACCTTGATCTGTTCATGATTTCCTGCCGCGCCACAGCGCGCGGTGAACACGTCGCCCTCGCTGACGGCAACCACCAGGCAAGCCTGCGGGTCTGCCCGAGCCGGCAACGGCAGCGAAAGCAGGCCGATGAAAAGAAGAGCGCACAGGCTTGCCTGTGCCCGATGCGCGGCCTCCATCACACGCGAGGTGCATCCGCATCTGCCCGCCTGAAGCCCTCGATGTGCCCCAGTACTTCTTCCAGGGTCACGGGCAACGCGATCCGGGGGATGTTGATGACATAGCCCACCAGCGACGAATTGGCCTTCATCAACATGCGCTTGAAGGGAGACGCCTTGGCCAGATAGTCCTGCGGGTTGCGCAACGACACCCCGAGAAACTTCTGCTGCTGGAAATTCACGATCTGCGCATCGACGATGTCGGACCAGGGGATGAAACCGGCCGACAGCCCCGACGCGTTGTCGGTGATGCCCGTGTGATCGATGGTGAGCGCCGGCTTTCTCGAGACGAGCCGGCTCAACGCGAACAGCGCGACCGCGCCGAAGAAGACGATGCTTGCCCAGCCGATCACCCAGCCCATGACCTCGTCACCTCGGATGGGGTACATCAGCAGCCAGATGCCTCCCGCAACAAACAGGGCGGCGGCCACGAGGAGCAGGCTGACGCGCAGGCGGCTGGGGTAGATGACGACAGGAGTCATGGTCATGTGAAGCAGGTCCAGAGATGGTGTGGCATGAATGAATGAATGAACGAAGCCGCGGCCACTCAACGACTTTTCATTGGCGCCGGGAGACCTTCCCCCGCTGCCGCATCGAACGTCTCCCGATGCCGGAGCACGTCCTCGATGTTCCGCTCCGCCCAGAGGCGCAGCTCGTCCAGCGTGGTCGCGAGCGATTCGCCCAGCGTCGTCAGCGAGTACTCCACCTTCGGCGGCACGGTCGCGTAGACCTCGCGGCGCACGATGCCGTCGCGTTCCAGCGAGCGCAGCGTTTGCGTGAGCATCTTCTGCGACACGCCCTGGATATCGCGGCGCAGTTCGCCGAAGCGGTGTGTTCCGCCCAGCAGCAGCCCGAGCACCAGCACGGCCCATTTGTCGGCGATGCAGTCGAGCACCTGCCGCGTCGGGCAGGTGGCGAGGTATGGGTTCCACGCAGGCGCCTTGGGTCGTTGCAGGTCTTGTTGTTCGTCCATGGTCACTTTTGAGTGCCTTGGGCACGTTGGGGTGCGTTCTTGCGGGAGGGGATGCCGATGGCTATTGTCCGCGCCATGAACACGAACACCACTTCACAGAAAAATATCGAACTCGTCCGCAGCTACTTCGACGCCGTCGCCAAGGGCGACTTCGATGCGGTCGGCAAGATTTTCGCGGACGGCATCGTCTGGCACCAGCCGGGCAACGGCAGCCTCTCGGGCACGCACCGGGGCAAGGAGGCCGTCTACGCGCTGCTGGGGCGCTTCATGGAGCGCAGCGGCGGGAGCTTTCGCATCGACAGCGTCGGGCCGCTGATGGCGCAGGGCGACAAGGTTGCAACGCCGCTGCACTTTCGCGCGGAGAAGCCGGGGGCGTCGATGGCGATGTCGGGGGTGGACGTGCTGCGCATCGAAGATGGGCGCATCTGCGAGGTGTGGCTGTTTTCCGAAGACCAGGCGGCGGAGGATGCGTTTTGGGGGTAGAAGATTTCATTCATTCGCCAAGCCCCGTGACATTTGGGAACGGTACTTCACGTTGGCGATGTGAGCGAGCTCGTGCGGACGGGCGTTGGAGGTCTCATCCGGGCTGTTTTCCGCCCGCTTCAGGAGATGAAATGTCCATTCCCCGAACCGTTCTCAAGCTGGCCGCCGCCGGCATCGTGGCCGCAGGCGCCTTGTTCGCCGGTGCAGCAGCCAACGCGGAGACCCACTGGTCCGTCGGCGTCAACCTGCCCGGCCTGGTCGTCGGCCAACCGGCACCGGTCTACTACGAGCCCGCACCCGTTTACTCACGGCCGGCACCGACCTACTACCAGCCTCCGGCACCGGTTTATTCCACGCCCGCGCCTGTCTATTACGAGCCGGGCTCCCGCTGGGAAGAGCGTCGCGCCGAACGCTGGGAAGAACGCCGTGCAGAGCGCCGTGAATGGCGCCGCCGGCAGTGGGAGCGCGAGCAGCATCGGCGCTACTACGAAGATCGCGACTGATTGATCTTTCGCCGCGAGGGCCCGCTACCATCCGTGGGCCATGCTCGTCGCGCTGAAGTTCATTGCTGCCATCGCCCTGCTGGCGGCACTCCATGTCTCTGTCATGGCGGCCCTCGGCCACTGGCTGGGCATTGCGGTCCGGCGGGTTTCGCTGGGTTTCGGGCCGGTGCTGTTTTCTCTCGGCATCTTCCAGCTCCGCGTGTTGCCCTTCGGCGGCGCTGTCACCTTCAAGGACACGCGGTCCGAAGACACGACCGACGAGGCACCCGTCGAGCACGGCCATGTCGATGACGCCTTCAACCACAAGCCGCGCGCGGTGCAGGTGCTCCTGCCGCTGGCAGGCGCCGCATCGCTCGCGCTGGTCGCGCTGCTCCTTCACCCTGATTCGGCGCTGGCCAGCGTCGGCCATGGCTTCGTGCAGATCGTGGCCGGCGGGCTCTCGCCGCTCGGCACCGCGCAGGGGCTGATCGACGGCGCCCGTGCCTTCGCTGCGCAGCAGGGCTTCGTGCCGCTCGTGGGCATGGTCGCCGCCAAGCTCGCCGCGTTTAACCTGCTGCCGCTGCCCGCGATGAACGGCGGGCAGGCGCTTCTCGCCCTGTTGAAGCGCGACCTTCACGAGGACGCCTCGCCACTGCGCCAGAGGCTCACCGAATGGGGCCTGTGGCTCTGCGTGGCGCTGGCGCTCTCCTGGCTGGTGGCGATCGGCTTCTTCGTCGTCCAGGGCTTGTAGGCAGGCGCCCACGCGCACGGTTTGCCTTCTCCCGCAAGCGCCGGCCGAATGCACGGCGAATGTAGAGGCCTACTTACCTCACGGAGACCTCGATCATGAAAAGCATCATTCTTTGGCTCTGCGGTGTACCGCTGATCGTGATCATCGGACTGAAGGTCTTCGGCATTCTTTGACCACCAGGGATTTCCGATTCCTCCTCGCGGCGCATCCGTGCGCCGTTCAAGCGCCCTTTCAAGGGCGCTTTTTTTGGGAGGCAGCTCAGTGCGTCTCGCGGCGCAGTTGCTGCACGTCTTCATGCAGCGATTGCGCCCAGGCGCGGCGCTCGCGGCCGTGCGAATCCTGCGGCTCACCGAAGCGCACGATGGCCAGCAGCGGTGGCGCGCGCAGCGTGTTCCACAGCGAGGTGATCAGGTTGTCGTCGTCGATGTAGCGCGGGGCCTGGCTGGTCTCGCCGGTGGCGGCATCGGCGAAGCGCAGCGCGGCTGGCAGCACCGGCGCGCCTGAAGAGATCGCGGCCTGCAGCAGGTTGGCGTGGAACGGCAGCAGCCCGCGGCCGTCGCTGGTGGTGCCTTCGGGGAACACGCCGATCAGGTCGCCCTCACGCAGCGCCTCGGTCATGTGGTGCACCACGCGCAGCGCGTCGCGGCGGCGTTCGCGCTCGATGTAGAGCGAGCCCGCGCCGGTGGAGAGCGTGCCGATCAGCGGCCAGTGCTTGACGCCCGCCTTCGACACGAAGCGCACGTGGCGCGCCGCATGGATGGCGGTGATGTCGAGCCACGAGAGGTGGTTGCTGATGAGCAGCACCGGCCCTGCGGGCGGCGGCGTGCCCTGCACCTTGAGCGTGATGCCCATGATCTCGAGCATGCGGCGCGACCATTCCTGCACGCGCGCATTGCGCTCGGCCTGCGACAGGCCGGGAAAGGTGAAGCGGATCGTCCACCACCCGGCCAGCGCATGCCCCACCGCGTGCAGCAGGCGCCAGCAGGCCTTCAGCGAATGAACCATGGAGGGCGGGTTTCCTTCTTCTTAACCGTGGACGACGCGGCCGGCGACCAGCGTGTGGCGCGCGCGGCCCTGCACCGGGTAGCCGGCGAACGGCGTGTGCTTGCCCTGGCTCTTGAGCGCATCGGGCTCGACCTGCCATTCGAGCGTCGGATCGATCACGCACAGATCGGCCACGCCGCCTTCGACGAGGCGCCCGATGCCGGTGCCCGCGTCGGCCGTGGCCAGCAGTCGCGCCGGCGCGGAAGTGATGACCTCAATGGCCCGCGCGATGCCCGCACCGCTGCGCTCGCCCCACTGCAGCGCAAGCGGCAGCAGCAGTTCGAGGCCGGTGGCGCCGGGCTCGGCTTCGGCGAAGGGCAGCGTCTTGGCATCGGCCTCGACCGGCGTGTGGTCGGACACCAGCGCGTCGATGGTGCCGTCGGCCAGGCCGGCCGAGAGCGCATCGCGGTCGCCCTGCTGGCGCAGCGGCGGGTTCAGGCGCGCGCGGCTGTCGAAGTAGCCGATGTCGGTGTCCGCCAGGTGCAGCGAGTTGATGCTGACGTCGCAGGTCAGCGGCAGCCCCTGCGCCTTGGCCGCGCGCACCAGCGCCACGCCCGCGGCGCTGGAGATGCGGCACAGGTGCACGCGCGCGCCGGTGCTCTTCATGAGTTCGACGATGGTGAAGATGGCAATCGTCTCGGCCGACACGGGCACGCCCGAGAGGCCCAGGCGCGTGGCGAGCGGGCCGCTGGCGGCCACGCCCTTGCCGAGGTCGCGGTCCTGCGGGCGCAGCCACACGGTGTAGCCGAAGGTGCTCGCGTAGAGCAGCGCGCGCTGCAGCACCTGGGTGTCGGCGAGCGGCACGTCGGCCTGGCTGAAGCCGATGCAGCCGGCCTCGGTGAGCTCGGCCATCTCGGTGAGCACGCCGCCGGCCAGGTTGCGCGTGAGCGCGCCGAGCGGAAAGAGACGCGCGCATTGCAGCTTTTCGGCGCGGAACTTGAGCATCTCGACCAAGCCGGGCTCGTCGAGCACGGGGTCGGTGTCGGGCGGGCACACGAGACTGGTCACGCCGCCCGCGATGGCCGCGGCCATTTCGCTCTCCAGCATGCCTTCGTGCTCGTAGCCCGGCTCGCGCAGGCGCGCGGCGAGGTCGACGAGACCCGGTGCGACGACGCAGCCCGCGGCGTCGATGGTGCGGTCGGCCTTGAAGCCGGCCGGCGTGTTGCCGATGCCGGCGATCTTGCCGTCGGCGATGGCGATGTCGGTCTTCTTGTCCGTGCCCGAGGCGGGGTCGATGACGCGTCCGTTGGTGATCAGTGTTCTGCTCATGCTTCGTTCCCTGCCACGATGCTCATGACGGCCATGCGTACTGCGATGCCGAAGGTGACCTGCGGGAGGATCACGCTCTGTTTGCCGTCGACCACGGCGGAGTCGATCTCCACGCCGCGGTTGATCGGCCCCGGGTGCATCACGATGGCATCCGACTTCGCCAATTGCAGCTTCTCTGGCGTGAGGCCGTAGGTCTTGAAGAACTCCTGCGACGAAGGCAGCAGCGCGCCGCTCATGCGCTCGTTCTGCAGGCGCAACATGATGATCACGTCGCAGTCCTTGATGCCTTCCTCGAGCGTGTGGCACACACGCACGCCCATGCCGGCCATGTCGCCGGGCACCAGGGTCTTGGGGCCGACCACGCGCACTTCGGCGCAGCCGAGCGTGGTGAGCGCATGGATGTCGGAGCGCGCCACGCGCGAGTGCAGCACGTCGCCGACGATCGCGACCGTGAGGTTCGAGAAGTCTTTCTTGTAGTGGCGGATCGTGTACATGTCGAGCAGCCCCTGCGTCGGGTGCGCATGGCGGCCGTCGCCGGCGTTCACCACATGCACGTGCGGTGCCACGTGCTGCGCGATCAGGTAGGGCGCACCCGACTCGCTGTGGCGCACCACGAACAGGTCGGCCGCCATGGCGCTCAGGTTGGCGATGGTGTCCAGCAGCGACTCGCCCTTGGTGGCCGAGGAGCGCGCAATGTCCAGGTTGATGACGTCGGCACTCAGGCGCTTGGCCGCGATCTCGAAGGTGGTGCGGGTGCGCGTGCTGTTCTCGAAGAACAGGTTGAACACGCTCTTGCCGCGCAGAAGCGGCACCTTCTTCACCTCGCGGTCGCTCACGCTCGTGAAGTTGGCGGCGGTGTCGAGGATGTGCGTGACGATGTCCTTGGGCAGGCCCTCGATCGACAGCAGGTGGATGAGCTCGCCGTTCTTGTTGAGCTGCGGATTTCGCTTGTAGAGCATTACTTGCTTTCCTCCACCTTGAGGCTGAAGGCGCCGTCGTCGGCGCGGGCGAGCGCTAGGAGCTGGGTGTTGGGCAACGTGAGCTTGGCGGCCGCGAAATCGGCCGCTACCGGCAGTTCGCGGCCACCACGGTCGACCAGCACGGCGAGCCGCACACAGGCCGGGCGGCCGAAGTCGAACAGCTCGTTGAGCACCGCGCGGATGGTGCGGCCGGTGTAGAGCACGTCGTCGAGCAGCAGCACATCGGTGCCGTTCACGTCGAAAGGCAGCGCGGTCTGCGCGCTGGCCGAAAGGCCGCGGCGCGCGAAGTCGTCGCGATGCATCGCCGAGGAGATGACGCCGGGCGCGCCGGCCAGGCCCAGGTCTTTCTGCAGCCGCTCGACCAGCCAGGCGCCGCCGGAGGTGATGCCGACCAGTTTCGTTTCAGGGCGCAGCAGCGCCTTCACGCCGGCCAGCAGCCCTGTGTAGAGCGCTTCGGCATCGGGTATTGAACTCACGGGAGACTCCTCAAAAATTGCTCCAGGATGATGCAGGCGGAGGCGGCATCGGCGTCTCTTGCGCCGGACGACAGCGCCTCGGTGGTGCTGTAGCGCTCGTCGACCTCGAACACCTGCAGATTGAACCGGCCCCGCAGCTGGCGCGCGAACTTCTGCGCGCGGCGGGTGTTCTCGTGGGGTGCCCCATCGGGGTGATACGGCACGCCGATCACCAGCGCGTCGGGCTGCCATTCCTTGATGCGGGCCTCGACCTGCGCGAAGCGGGCATCGCCCTCGGCCTTGATGGTGGCCTGCGGGGTGGCGGTTTGAAGCAGCCGGTTGCCGCTGGCCACGCCAGTGCGCTTCAGGCCGAAGTCGAAGGCCAGGAAGGTCTGGAAATGGGAAGGGACCGGAACGGGAACGGAAGAATTGGCGGGAGCTGGGGCTGGAGCGTCTGGCATGACGGCGCTCACGCGTGGCCCGCTTCCGGCGACAGTTTCCAGGCCTCCAGGCCCAGCAGCATCAGCGCCTTGTCGTAGCGCTGCTCGATCGGCGTATCGAAGATCACGGCCGGGTCGGCGCTCACGGTAAGCCAGCTGTTCTCGGCCAGTTCGGACTCCAGCTGGCCCTCGCCCCAGGCCGAATAGCCCAGCGAGACCAGCACCTTGCGGGGGCCCGCGCCGGTGGCCAGGGCCTCCAGCACGTCCTTGGAGGTGGTCATCTCCAGCCCGCCGGGGATGGTCATGGTCGAGGCATAGACCGATTCCTCGGGCTTCTCGGCATGGGCGAAGACGGGTTCGTGCAGCACGAAGCCGCGCTCGGTCTGCACCGGGCCGCCCTGGAAAACGGGGGCTTCGCCCAGTTCGGGGCGGGTCAGGTGGAGTTCGATCTTCTCGAACAGCACCTTCAGGTTGATGTCGCTGGGTTTGTTGATCACCAGGCCGAGCGCACCGCGCTCGCTGTGTTCGCAGAGGTACACGACGCTGCGGTTGAAAGTTTTGTCTTCCATCCCGGGCATCGCTATCAAAAAGTGATGCGTGAGGTTCATCGGGGCAGAATCGGCGGCCATATGCCACCCATTTTACTGGCCGTCGACAAGACCTACCCCAAGGGGCTCATGTGGTTCCGCCGCGACCTCCGGGTGGACGACAACGCGGCGCTCTACCGGGCCCTTCGGGCGTGCCGCCAGGTGGTCTGCGTTTTCGTGTTCGACAAGGCGATCCTGGAGGGGCTGCCCACCGCTGACAGGCGGCTGGAATTCATCCGCGAATCGCTGCTGGAACTCCAGGCGGAGCTGGGCGCCCTGAGCGGCGGGCTGATCGTGCGGCACTCCCACGCGGTGCAGGAAATCCCCGCGCTCGCGAGCGACCTCGGCGTGCAGGCCGTGTTCGCCAACCGCGACGACGAGCCCGATGCGCTGGAGCGCGACGCCAAGGTGCTCGGCGCGCTGGCCAACGCCGGCATCGCCTTCCATACCTACAAGGACTCGACCGTCTTCGACCGCGACGAGGTGATGACCAAGACCGGCCAGCCCTACACGGTGTTCACGCCCTACAAGCGCGCCTGGCTCGCGAAGGTGGATTCGTTCTTCCTGAAGCCCTACCCGGTGCGCGGCCACGCCGATGCGCTGGTGCCGCCGCCGCAGGCCTACCGGGAGCCGATGCCGTCGCTGGGCGAGCTGGGCTTCGAAAAGACCAACCTCGGGACGCTGGAGATACCGACCGGCGCGCTCGGCGCCGGCGTGCTGTTCGAGGATTTCTTCGAGCGCATCGACCGCTACGACGAAGCGCGCAATTTCCCGGCCGTGCGCGGCCCCAGCTACATGGGCGTGCACCTGCGCTTTGGCACGGTGTCGATTCGCCAGGTGGCGAACGTGGCGCACCAGCTCTCGCTGCAGGGCAACGCCGGCGCGGCGACGTGGCTGAGCGAGCTGATCTGGCGCGACTTCTACTTCCAGATCCTCACGCACTTCCCGCATGTGCACAAAGGCGGCGAATCGAAGAGCTTTCGCCCTGAGTACGACAAGATCCAGTGGCACCACGGCAAGCACGCCGACCAGCTCTTCGACGCCTGGTGCGAAGGCCGCACCGGCTACCCGCTGGTCGATGCGGCCATGCTGCAGATCAACCAGAGCGGCTACATGCACAACCGCCTGCGCATGGTGGTGGCGAGCTTTCTGTGCAAGGACCTGGGGCTCGACTGGCGCCGGGGCGAGCGCTACTTCGCGCTGCACCTGAACGACTTCGAACTGGCCTCCAACAACGGCGGCTGGCAGTGGGCGAGTTCGAGCGGCTGCGATGCGCAGCCCTACTTCCGCATCTTCAACCCGGTGACGCAGAGCGAGCGCTTCGACCCCGAGGGCAAGTTCATCCGCCGCTACCTGCCGCAGCTGGCGGGGCTGTCGAACGCGGCGATCCATGCGCCGTGGATGGCGTCGCCGGTGGAGCTGGAGGCCGCGGGCATCCAGCTCGGCGAGACCTATCCGATGCCCGTGGTGGACCATGCCGAGGCACGCGAGAAGACGCTGCAACGCTACGGGGTGGCACGGGCCAAGGCGCTGCAGAAATAAAAAAGGCCCCGAGGGGCCTTTTTTTGGAGCGCGCCGGAGCGCGTCAGGCGGCAGCCGCGAGCGTCGGCTCGGTGGTGTACGCACGCACCAGGCGCAGCAGTTCCTCTTCCGAGTACGGCTTGCCCAGGTAGTGGTTCACGCCCAGCGTGCGCGCGTAGTCGCGGTGCTTCTCGGCGATGCGCGAGGTGATCATGATGATCGGCAGCTCGGCCAGTGCGGCATCGGCGCGGATGTTGCGGGCCAGGTCGAAGCCGTCCATGCGCGGCATCTCGATGTCCGACAGCACCACCGACGGACGCTCCTGCTGGAGGCGTTCGAGTGCCTGCAGGCCATCGGCCGCGAGCGACACGCGATAGCCTTCGCGCTGCAGCAAGCGCTGCGTGACGCGGCGCACAGTGATCGAGTCGTCCACCACAAGCACCAGCGGCACCTGCGGCGCCACCGGGGCCAGCACCGGCATCGGCTCCTGCGGCGCGCCCTGGTCGGCCGTGGCCGAAGCTGCGTGCGCCGACGCCACAAGCGCGGCGGCCTGGCGCTGGCGCGCCTGTTCGCCGTGCACTGCCGCGAGCGCCACCGGGTTGTAGATCAGCGCCACCGCGCCCGAGGCCAGCACCGAGATGCCGGCCAGGCCGGGCAGCCGCGCGAGTTGAGGGCCGAGGTTCTTGACCACGACTTCCTGGTTGCCCAGCACTTCGTCCACGTGCAGCGCAACGCGCTGTGCCGCGCTTCGCACGATCACAAGGGTGTTGTTCTTGGCACCGGCATGCTCGCTGCGGGTCGAGGCCTGCAGCAACGCGCCGGCCCAGTAGAACGGCACCTGTTCGCTGCCGAACGGATGGCTGTTGTGCAGGTAGGCCGCCTCCAGGTCGGTGCCGGCCACGCGTTGCACCAGTTCCACCAGGTTCGACGGCACGCCGATCGACACCTCGCCGGCGCGCAGCATCACCACGTGCGTCACGGCGGTGGTCAGCGGCAACACCAGCTTGAAGGTAGTGCCCTGGCCGGCCGTGCTGTGCGTTTCGATGCGGCCGCCGAGCGCCGATATCTGCGCGCGCACCACGTCCATGCCGATGCCGCGGCCTGCCAGTTCGGAGACCTGTCCGGCCGTCGAGAAGCCGGGCTTGAAGATCAGCTCGGTGGCTTCTTCCGGCGTGAGTTCCTGGTCGCCCGCCAGCAGCCCGAGTGCGCGGGCGCGCTCGGCGATGCGTTTCTGGTCGAGGCCGGCGCCGTCGTCGCGGAAGCTCACCGAGACGTCGTTGCCTTCATGGTGCAGGTCGATGACGATGAGGCCGCTGGCTTCCTTGCCGGCCTTCTCGCGCGCCGCCGAATCCTCGATGCCGTGCGCCACGCAATTGCGCAGCAGATGCTCGAAGGCGGGCGTCATCCGGTCGAGCACGCCTCGGTCCATTTCGATGGAGCCGCCGACGATGTCCAGGCGCACCTGCTTGCCGGTGTCCTTCGATGCCTGGCGCACCACGCGGTAGAGGCGGTCGGAGATGCCTTCGAACTCCACCATGCGCGTGCGCAGCAGGCCGCGCTGCAGTTCGCGGGTCTGGCGTGCCTGCACGCTCAAATCGTCTTCCGTCGCCTGCACCGTCTTTTGCAGCGTGCGCTGCACGGTGGCCACGTCGTTCACCGACTCGGCCATCATGCGCGTGAGTTCCTGCACGCGGGTGAAGCGGTCGAATTCGAGCGGGTCGAAGCTCTGCTGCGAGTCCTTGGCTTGCGCCAGGCGCGACTGCATCTGGCTTTCGGCCTGCACCTCGATGTCGCGCAGCTGCTGCCGCAGGCGGTCCAGGTTGCCCGTGAGGTCGGAGAGCGAGCCGCGCAGCTGGCCGAGCTCGGCTTCCAGGCGCGAGCGCGTGATGATGACCTCGCCGGTCTGCGCGACCAGGCGGTCGAGCAGCTGGGTGCGGATGCGAACGGCCTGGCCCGATGCGGCGCGCAGTGGCGCGAGCAAGGCGGGCGCCGGGCGCGGCTGCAGCATCGTGACGGCCGATTCGGCGGCCGCACCAGCTTCGCCCGGTTCGACGGGCAAGGCTTCTTCGTCGTTCGCGGGCACGCCGACATCGGCTGCCGCGACCTGGGCGACGGAAACCGCCGGCACCGGCGCGGTGGCCGCGGCCACCAACTGGGCCATTTCGACCTGCGTGGCGTCGTCGGCCGCGCGCAGCGCGTCGAAGGTGGCTTGCAGGGCGTCCAGGCGGGCCAGCAGCTTTTCGATGTCGGCCCGCTCCGCGCCCTGGGAGCCCAGGACTTCGATCTCGGACTCCATGCGGTGCGCGCGTTCGCCCAGGCGCATGGCGCCGGCCAGGCGCGCACTGCCCTTGAGCGTGTGCAGCGTGCGCAGCACCGAGGCGCGCGGCGCGCTGTCGTCGGGGTGATGCGACCACTGGCGAAGCGCTTCGCCCAGCTGGGGCAGCAGGTCGGCGGCCTCTTCCTCGAAGATCGGGAACAGGTCGGCATCGACCGCATCGGCCAGGTCGATGGCGTCTTCGGAATCGTCCAGTGCCACGTCGGCCATGCCGTCGCTGGACACGATCTGCTGGAACGGCCGGACTTCGCTGCGCACGGCGGCTTCGAGCGGCATGGGTGCCGCCGCGATGTCGCGCAGCGCCTGCAGCGTGCCTTCGGCCGGATCGCGCAGGAACCCCACGGCGAACTGATGCAGCAGGCGGCGCAGCTCGTCGGCCGCGGCGACCAGCACCACGCCCTGTTCACGCGTGCCGCTGCCCTGCATCTGCAGGTGCTGCAGCGCCGATTCGAGCAGGCGCGCCATGCCCGAGAGGCTGTGGAAGCCGACGGTGGCGGAGCTGCCGGCCAGCGAATGCGCCAGTGCAATGGTCGAGTCGGGCAGGCGCTCGTGCGATTCGAGCGCCCATTCGCCGACGTCGGTGGCCAGTTGCCTGGACCATTCGTCGGCTTCGTTGAGGTAGACGTTGTAGAGCGCGATGCCGATGCGCAGCGGACCGATCACCTTGACCTGGTCTTCGGCGCTGGAGGAGGCGGCGGGTTCTTCTTCCACCACCTCCACGGCTTCCGTCACTTCGATGGCTTCCACCGTCTCGACGGGCTCGTGTTCGGCAACAGGCTCCGGCGTTTCTTCTTCTGCCACGACGGCCGGCGGCTCGGCGGGAGCTTCGACCGCAGCCACGGGTTCGGGCTCCGGCTGCGTCTCGAGGGTCAATTCCAACTCGGGCAACGCCTCCAGCGGAGGCAGGGCCATGTCGTTGGCCTTGGGCTCGTTCGCTGGCACAGGCAACGGGTTCAGGTCCCAGGCAAAGTCGGGCAGGCTGGTGGCGGTCGGCACGGTGGCCTCGATGCCCGCTTCGGGCTCGACGAATTGCGCAGCGGCCGGCTCGGCGGGCGCCGGCGTCTTCGCGGGCGACAGGAAATCGAAGTCGTCTCCGCTGGGCAGTGCCGCCAGCGGTGCGGGCGAGGTGGGCTGCTTCGTCTCGAAATCGATGAAGTCGGTGGACGTGAAATCGTCGTCCACGTCCGCGGACACGGGCTTCTGCGGCTCCTCGAGCGCGGGCAGTTCGGGGAGCGGCTCGGACACGACCTGCACCGGGAGGTCCGGCAGGAACGACAGGTCGGGCAGCGGCGGCAGCTCGGGCTCCGCGGCGATGTGGCGGGCGGCCACGGCCAGTTGCTCGGCGTCGGCCACGCGCACCGGCGGCGGCACGGGCTCGCCGGCCATCAGCGCATCGGCCACGCGGCTGAACGGGCCGGCCTGCCAGGAATGCGATTCGCCCGAGGCGATGGCTTCGACCCACTGGCCGAAGTCGCGCAGGGTGCGCTCGGTGGCGGACAGCATCTCCGGCGTGGCCGGACGCTGGTCGGCCAGCCAGGTGTTGAGCACCTGTTCGAGCGACCAGGCGGCATCGCCGAAGTCGGTGAGGCCGACCATGCGCGAGCTGCCCTTGAGCGTGTGGAACGCGCGGCGCAGGATGGTGAGTTCTTCGATGTCGTCCGGATGGTTGCCCAGCTCAGTGATCGCGGCCAGGCCGTTGTGCACCACCTCGCGGGCTTCGTCCAGGAAGATGTTCTGGAGATCGTCTTCCTCGAGCTCGGTGACCTCGGTGTCGGGCAATGCGCCCGGCCCGGTGATCTTGGAGGTCCAGCTCGCGGCCTTGCGGCTGAATTCCTCGAGCGGCGTCGGCTTGGTCTTCTTGGCAGGCGCGGCGAGCGCAGCGAGCTTCGAGGCGATCTGGGCGTCGACTTCGTCGATGCTGAGCACGGGCTCGGCCACGGGCGCCGCGACTTCGCCTTCGTGGCTGTCGGCCGCCTGGCGGCCCATGAGCGGCTTGAGTTCGCCGGCTTCGGCGTCGAACACGAACAGGCGCTTGGCCAGCGCGGGCTGGTAGCCCAGCATGTCGATCAGGAAGCCCAGCGCGCCCAGGTTGTTGCCCAGCGCGTCGAAGCCGGCCATTTCCTCGGCGGGCGAGGTGCTGATCAGCATGGCCTCGACGTCGTCGCGCATGCGCTGCACGGTGAGCGCGGCCTGGTCGAGGCCGAGCACGGAGAACACGCCGCGCATCTGCATGAGTTGCGTCGGCACGGTGCGCAGGAGCCCCTTTTCGGCAGGGCGGCGGAAGTACTGGTCGAGCGACTTCTCGAGCTCGCTCAGGTGGCTGCGCAACTCGTCGACCACGGTGCCCATGGTCTGGCGATCGCTCACGCGGCGGTACAGGTCTTCCATCCACGGCTCGAGCGGCTCGGAATGGCCGCCCGCGCGCACGCGTTCGATGCGGCCCGCGAGCTGCAGCGTGCGGGAGGTGAGCTGCGGATCGCTGGGATCGAGGTCTTCGAGCGCGGCTTCCAGGTACAGCACCGAGGTGGCGACTTCCATCGCCAGCTCGGTGTCGGGCGGTTGGCCCGACTTCACGGAAGCCTCGACGGCGTGCGTCAGCGCCTCGACCATCGGCAGGCTCGGCGGGTGCAACTTCTGCAGCGATTCGCCCAGCTGCGCGAAGGTGTCGGCCACCTGGCGCGTGCGGGTGATGTCGCCGCCCGAGAGCGCCGACCACATTTCCTTGGCGGTCTCGATGCGCTTGCGGGCCTGCGTGAGCACCAGCGGATCGAAGCGGCCGAACTGCTCGACGGTGTAGTCGATGTGCTGCTCATGGGCCACGCCCCAGGCGCTGCGCACGGTGCGCAGCGTGGCGGCCTCGTCGCGGGCGGTGGGCACGGCCTGTGCGCAGAAGAACAGGAGGTCCTGGCCAAGACGGTCGGACACCAGGCTGTCGCCGCGCGCCAGCGTGGCGTACTGCAGCAGCACGCGCGTGGCGGCGCGCTTGACGTAGGCGTCGGCGGGAATCAGGCCGAGCGACAGCGCTTCGAAGAAGCCCGCGGCCAGGGTCCAGAAGCTGGCGACGCGGGGCAGCAGCGCGCCGCGTCCGAGCCCCAGGCACAGGCCCTGCAGGTTCTTGGCGGCCTGCATGTCGCCGGCCTTGACCAGCTGCAGCACTTCGCGGTCGAGCCGCGAGCGCACGGACGGGTCATAGGCGACAGCCGCCTGCGTGAGCGCAGGCTTGACCTCGACCCAGCGCCAGGCGGTGCTCCAGAGATCGGCCGGATGGACGCGCTCGTTGCCGCCCAGTTCCAGCACATCGCGGTATTGGGGAAAGAGGGCGACCGACGACACGGACTTGCCGGCCAGCAGCGCGCTGAGGAAATCGGTCACGGCGAAGCCGGCGCGCTCGATCTTCAGCACGGCGCTGTCGGTGCAGCGCTGCGGTTCGGCAATGAAGCCCTGCACCGCGAATTCGATGGCACCGAGCACCAGCGCGGGCGAAGCGTGTCCCACCATCTGCAGCGCACCGACGGCCTGGTGCAGTTGTTGGCGGGCCATCTGCAGCGGGCCGCTCTCGGGCTCCGTTGCACCGCCCACGTCGCGCACGAAGCGCCGCAACGACTTGCCCACACCGTCGAGGGATTTCTGGATTTCTCCCAGCACCCAGGCCAACGGCCCGAGGTCTTCGGTGGCCGGCAGGTTGCCGGCGATGGGGGCCGTGGCAGGGGTTTGAATCGACACGTGGTTGCTCGCCGTTCTTATCTATCTGTTGTCGTCAGGCAATCTTGAAACGGGCTACCGAGCGGCGCAGTTCTTCCGCCATCTGCGACAGCTCCCGCACCTGCTGGGCCGTGGTCCGCGTACCTTCACCGGTCTGCTCGGTCACCGCAAAAATGTGCTGGATGTTGGCGGCCACCACGTTCGCCGAATCGGCTTCGCGGGAGGCGGACTGCGAAATCTGCTCGATCAGCTCGGCGAGGCGGCGCGACACGCGGTCGATCTCGGTCAGCGCGGTACCCGCGTTGTCGGACAGCTTGGCCCCTTCGACCACACCCTGCGTGGAACGCTCCATGGCGCCCACCGCATCCTGCGTGTCGGTCTGAATTGCCTTCACCAGCGCCGAAATCTGGCGCGTGGCGTCTGCGGAGCGTTCGGCCAGTCGCTGAACTTCTTCCGCCACCACCGAGAAGCCTCGACCGGCTTCACCGGCGGATGCCGCTTGAATGGCGGCGTTCAGCGCCAGCACGTTCGTCTGTTCGGTAATGTCCGAGATCAGCTCGGTGATTTCGCCAATCTCCTGCGACGACTCGCCCAGGCGCTTGATCCGCTTGGAAGTTTCCTGGATCTGGTCGCGAATGGAGTTCATACCGCCGATGGCGTTCTGCACGGCCTGCAGACCCGACGATGCGGCTTGCAGCGACTGACGCGCCACCGTGGCGGACTCTTGCGCCTGCGTGGACACGCCGTTGATTCGCTCGGCCATGGTCAGCACCGACTGACCGGTTTCGCGAATTTCGCGCAGCTGTTCGGTCGAGGCGGCGAGCAGTTCGGTCGAGGTGTTTTCCACCTGCGACGTCGTCTGCGCCACGCGGGTTGCCGTGTTCTGCACGTTGCCCACCAGCAAACGCAGTTCTTCCACCGTGTAGTTCACCGAGTCGGCGATGGCGCCGGTGATGTCCTCGGTCACGGTCGCTTCCTGCGTCAGGTCGCCTTCGGCCACTGTCTGCAGTTCGTTCATCAGCCGAAGAATGGCGGCCTGGTTGGCGTTGTTGATGCGGCCGGCTTCTTCCGAAGTCTGCTCGGCAGCCAGACGCTCGCGTTCGGCGGTTGCGGCGCGTTCGCGGCCTTCGCGCACCTGCACGAAACCGATGGCGCCGGCGAGGGCCAGGGCGGCCAGCGACAGCACGAACAGCAGCACGATCGTTCCGGCGCCGAGGCCCGTGCGGGCGGACAGCTTGTCCTGCAGGTCGCCGAGCGACTTACGCAGCGGTTCGCTGTCGGTCAGGATGGACGCCTGCGCTTCACGCGCGGCCACCAGACCCTGCAGGTTGCCCAGAATGGCGGAGGCCTGCGTGCGCATCTGCTCGTAGGTCTTCAGGATGGCTTCGAGCTGCTGGCGCGTCTGCGGGTCTTTCGAGCCGGGGAAGCGCTGTTGCGCATTGCCGTCGAGCAGGCCGCGGGTGGTTTCCTGGAAGGTGTTCAGGTCCTTGCCGAGCAGGAACACGGCGTCGGGGTTCACACCCTCGACCGTGAAGAATTCGTTGGTCGACTTGCCGATGCGCTGCGTCAGCATCACGAGCTGGCCGGCCGCCGAAATTTCGGGCAGCGTGGCGTTCTGCTGCATCTTCAGCGAGGCGACGGTTTCCGTCATTTCGAGCAGCGTGGACGACTGCTGGTTGATGTCGCGCAAGGCGGCACCCACCTGGGTCAGGATCTGGCGCTGGGCCAGCACGGCCTTGGCGCTGGTGTCGGCGCGTGCGACGAGAGGATTGATCTTGTTCATCTCCTCGTCGTACTGGTTGCCCACGCGTTCGAGGCGCAATGCGTCGTCGCCGTTGGTCAGGCCCGAGACGCGGCGCGTCAGGTCGTCGGCGCTGTCCTTCACTTCGACGAACGCCGAGGCGCTGCCGACGAGGGCCTGGGAAATCGATTTCGCCAGACGCTGCGACTGCATCAGCGACTGGCCGGTGGCTGCCACCTGCTGGGCGAGGCGTTCCGCGCGAAGAATGGCGGAGCCGGCCACCAGGAGCAGCAGCAGCACCGTGACGGCCAGCAGGATGGCCAGGATCCGCTGCTGCTTTGCCTGGCTGGAGCCTGTCCGGCCCGCGGCCGGGATGGCCTCGAGCGCCGCCGCGTCGGGATTCTCGCCGCCGGCCAGGCCGTCGCCATCGGCGAAGCCGGTGGGCACAGGCGCAGCGGCGAAGGCGCTTTCGCCCTTTCTGGCGATGCGCACGGTTTTCTCGTCCGGAACCTGAACCGTATCGACATCGTCGAGCGATATCGAACCGGAGCCGTCGACGCGGGCCTTGTCGTTCCCGTTGCTCACGGGCAGTAATTTCTTGAACTTGTCGGCGATCGAGCTCACGGTCGGTCCTTCAGGTGGTTGCCAGTGCTTCGTGCCGAGGCACTACGCACCAATACTCAAAAACTGGGGTTGCTGCGAGAGTGCTTGCAGGTTGACTTCCTGCCAGCGCTCTCCTGCTGCGTCGGTGTACAGATGCCCATGCCACGCAGGTGCTTCTGCGCCCGGAGGTTCGGAGGCCGTGAAGGCCTCCGCGCCCCGCAACCCCGCCAGTCGGTCGACCAGCAATGCGCAGTTGACTTCGAGCAGCTCGTTGAACGCAACGAGCCGCGATTGGATGCGCGCCGCCTCGGTGGCGGCCAGTGCGCCGGGCCCGCCTGTGGCGAAGCCCGAGAGCTGGACGACGCCATAGAGGCCGCCGCGCAGGTTGGCGACGCCGAGGAACCACGGCGCCGTGTAGGGCACGGGCTGCGGCGGCGTCCAGGGAAAGATTTCGCCGGCGTGTCCCAGCGGGAAGAGGTACTTGCCCTCGCCCGCCTCGACGGCAAGCCACGTCGCGGCCACGCCTGTCGTGCGCGCAGCCTGCAGACGGCTTGCAAGCCGGGACTGGAAGGCTCTCAGTGCGTCGCGATTCGCCATGGACTCAGCCGACTCCCGCTCAGGCCAGCGCGCTGATCTTGGACATCAGATCCGCCGCGTTGACCGGCTTCACGATGTAGTCGCGTGCGCCCTGGCGCATGCCCCAGACGCGATCGGTTTCCTGGTTCTTGCTGGTGCACAGGATGATCGGGATGGCCGCGTACTTCGGGTCGCGGGCGATGGCGCGCGTGAGCTGGAAGCCGTTCTGGCCGGGCATGACCACGTCCATGAGGATCAGGTCGGGCTGGTCTTCTTCGAGGCGGCGCATCGCGTCGTCGGCGTTTTCGGCCGTCTTCACGGCGAAGCCGTTCTTCTGGAGGAGGTCGGTCAGAAACACCAATTCAGTCTTGGAGTCGTCGACGACGAGGATTTTTCGAATAGGCATTACTGCACTTCCTGTTGAACGATGCCAAACTGCTGCACGGCCTGCAGCAGTTGGTCTTTGGTGAAAGGCTTGGTCAGGTAGTCTTGCGACCCGACCATGCGGCCGCGGGCCTTGTCGAATACACCGTCTTTCGAAGACAGCATGACGACCGGAACCTTGGAGAAATGGGCGTTGCGCTTGATGATGGCGCACGTCTGGTAGCCATCGAGACGCGGCATGAGGATGTCGCAGAAAATCAGGTGGGGCTTGTGGTCGTTAACCTTGGAGAGCGCATCGAAACCGTCTTCCGCCAGAAGAACCTCGTGCCCACCCTGCTTCAGAAAAATCTCGGCACTGCGCCGGATGGTGTTGCTGTCATCAATGACCAGCACCTTGTAACCTGATCCATTCGGGCCCATTGCAAACGCTCCTGCTCATGAGACTTGGATGCCCGCCGCGCCGTACATCGACGCAGATCGCGTAGCCCTATGCCAATCTTCAGATTTCAACCATTTCGAAGTCTTCCTTGCGTGCACCGCACTCAGGACAGGTCCAGTTCATCGGAACATTGGCCCAGGCCGTGCCTGCCGCGATCCCGTCTTCCGGTACACCCACCGCTTCGTCATAGATCCACCCACAAATCAGGCACATCCAAGTTTTCGTATTCATCGGAGCTTAAAGTCCTTGTTCATTAAATGCAACGAGTGTATCTATGCGTATCTCACTGGCGAGCGATAAACGTCGCGCCTATGCCACCATCCAGGGGATTCCGCCCGGCGTATGACCATCTACTTACTTCCAGCAGACAACGCCCGCAAACCGGGCGATCTTAACGACCCCTCGCAGGACGCCGAAGAGGTCGCCGAACGCGACCTGAATCCGCCCTGCGTGCTGGTCTTCAATGCCAGCGATCCGAGCGGTGCCGGCGGCCTGGCGGCCGACGCCCTCGCCATGGCGTCGGTGGGCGCACACATTCTGCCCGTGGTGACGGGCGCCTACGCCCGGGACACGGCCGAGATATTCGACCATTTCGCGTTCGACGAGGAAGCCATCGCCGAGCAGGCGCGGGCCATCCTGGAGGACGTGGAAGTCCAGCTGATCAAGGTGGGTTTCGTCGGAACGCCCGATGCCCTGAGCACGATCGCCGAGACCGCCTCCGACTATCCCGAAGTGCCCGTCGTGGCCTACATGCCCAACCTGTCCTGGTGGGACGAGAACCAGATCGAAGCCTATCTGGACGCCTTTCGCGAGCTCGTTTTGCCCCAGACGACGGTGTTGGTCGGAAACCACAGCACGCTGTGGCGGTGGCTGCTTCCGGACTGGAGCGGCGAGCGAGCGCCCGGTGCGCGAGACATCGCCAAGGCCGCCGGCGAGTTCGGCGTGCCCTACACGCTGGTGACCGGCATGGTGCTGCCCGACCAGTTCATCGACAACGTGCTGGCCTCGCCGCAGTCGGTGCTCGCCAACGAGAAATACGAGCGGCTCGAGGCGGTCTTCGCCGGCGCGGGCGACACGCTCTCGGCCGCGCTGGCCGCCCTGCTTGCGAGCGGCACCGACCTAGTGGCCGCCACGAGCGAAGCCCTCGCCTACATGGACCGGTGCCTGGACGCGGGTTTCCGCCCCGGCATGGGCCACGTGCTGCCCGACCGCCTGTTCTGGGCCGAGCCCGAAGACGATGAGGGCGACGATGACCCGGACGCGCCCCAGGATTTCGCCTTGCCTCCCCATGACACCCGCCACTGATTGTTGAATTGATGACCGACAAGAACGACACCCTCTTCGAGCGCGCCCGCGCCGTGATCCCCGGCGGCGTGAATTCGCCCGTGCGCGCCTTCAAGGCCGTCGGCGGCACGCCGCGCTTTATCCAGCGCGCCCAAGGCGCCTATTTCTGGGACGCCAACGGCAAGCGCTACATCGACTACATCGGCTCCTGGGGTCCGATGATCCTGGGCCACGGCCACCCCGCGGTGGTCGAGGCGGTGCAGAAGGCCGTGCTCGAAGGCTTCTCCTACGGCGCCCCTACCGAGCGCGAGATCGAACTGGCCGAGGCCATCCTCGCGCTCGTGCCCTCCATGGAAATGGTGCGGCTCGTGAGCTCGGGCACCGAGGCCGCGATGAGCGCCCTGCGCCTGGCGCGCGGTGCCACCGGTCGCAAGAGCATCATCAAGTTCGAAGGCTGCTACCACGGCCATGCCGACGCACTGCTCGTGAAGGCCGGCTCCGGCCTCGCCACCTTCGGCAACCCGACCTCGGCCGGCGTGCCGCCCGAGGTGGTGCAGCACACCATCGTGCTCGAGTACAACAACCTGCAGCAGCTCGAGGAGGCCTTCTCGCTGCACGGCAACGACATCGCCTGCCTGATGATCGAAGCCATCGCCGGCAACATGAACTTCGTGCGCGCCACGCCCGAATTCGCCCGGCGCTGTCGCGAGCTCTGCACGAAGCACGGTGCGCTCCTGATCTTCGACGAGGTGATGACCGGCTTTCGCGTCGGCCTGCACGGCGCGCAGGGCGTGCTGGGCATCAAGCCCGACCTCACGGTGCTCGGCAAGGTCATCGGCGGCGGCATGCCGCTGGCGGCCTTCGGCGGTCCGCGCGCCATCATGGAACAGCTTGCGCCGCAGGGTCCGGTCTACCAGGCGGGCACGCTCTCGGGCAACCCGGTGGCCACGGCCTGCGGTCTCGCCACGCTGAAGGAGATCGCCAAGCCCGGTTTCTACGAAGCGCTCGGCAAGAAGACGCGCTCGCTGGTCGAGGGCCTGAAGGCCGCCGCAGCCGCGGAAGGCCAGCCCTTCAACGCCGACAGCGAAGGCGGCATGTTCGGCTTTTTCCTCATGAAGGGCCTGCCGCAAAACTATGCCACCGTGATGACAACCGACAACGCCAAGTTCAATGCGTTGTTTCATGGCTTGCTCGATCGCGGCGTGTATATTGCCCCCGCGCTTTACGAAGCTGGCTTCGTGAGCGCAGCGCACGGGGAGGACGACATCGCAGCCACCATAGAAGCGGCACGAGAGATTTTCAGAACGCCTTAGTCCATGAACGCCCTGCGCCTGCTGCCGGTATCGAGTGTTGCTCTTGCTCTTCTTCTACCCGGCCTGGCGCAAGCGCAGTCCTTCGAGCCGAAGAACATCTGGGTCAATCCGGGCTTCTATTCGGCGCACTTCGACAGCGGCAAGGGCCTGGAAAATTCCAACTTCGGCCTGGGCTTCGAGTACCCGCTGAACGACACCTACCGCATCACTGCGGGTGCGTTCCACAACAGCGACCGCAGGCAGTCGCACTACGTCGGGCTGTACGTGCTGCCCTTCGAGTTCTACGGCGTGAAGTTCGGCGCTGTGGTGGGCGGCTTCGACGGCTACCCCAACTATCGCAACGGCAACTGGTTCCCGGCGATCCTTCCGACGGCCGCCATCGAAGGCAAGAACTGGGGCCTGAACATCGCCTACGTGCCGACGATCAGGAACCGCCTCTACGGCGCGATCACCTTCCAGTTGAAGTACCGGTTCGGCACCCACGAATAGGCGGGCACCGAACCGCGCTTCCGTCAATGACGGAAGTGGCGCACGCCTGACAGGACCATCACCACGCCGCGCTCATCAGCGGCATCGATCACTTCCTGATCGCGCATCGAACCGCCCGGCTGGATCACGCAGCTCGCGCCCGCATCCACCACCACATCGAGGCCGTCGCGGAACGGGAAGAAGGCATCGCTCGCCACCGCCGTGTCCTTGAGCGACAGGCCCGCGTGTTCGGCCTTGATGCTTGCGATGCGGGCCGAGTCGAGGCGGCTCATCTGGCCCGCGCCGACGCCCATCGTCATGCCGTCGGCACAGAACACGATCGCGTTGCTCTTCACGTACTTCGCGACCTTCCATGCGAACAGCAGGTCCTGCAGTTGCTGCGGCGTGGGCTGCTTCTTGCTGACCACCTTGAGGTCGCTCGCGGCGAGCTCGTGGTTGTCGGCGGTCTGCATGAGCAGGCCCGAGCCGACGCGCTTCACGTCCATCAGGTTACGGCCGTTGTCCCAATCGGTGGCGCCGCCCGGCGGCAACGCAATTTCGAGGACGCGCACGTTGAGCTTGGCCTTGGTGGCCTGGAACACCTCGAGCGCCTCGGGCGTGTAGCCCGGTGCCATAAGCACTTCGACGAACTGCTTGTTGACAGCTTGCGCAGTGGCAAGGTCGACCGGCCGGTTGAAGGCGATGATGCCGCCGAAGGCCGAGGTCGGGTCGGTCTTGAAGGCCTTGGCGTAGGCCTCGTTCGCGTCCTTGCCCACGGCCACGCCGCAGGGATTGGCGTGCTTGACGATCACGCAGGCCGGCACGTCGAAGCTCTTGACGCATTCCCATGCCGCATCGGCGTCGGCGATGTTGTTGTAGCTGAGCTCCTTGCCTTGCAGCTGCTTGGCCGAGACGAGCGAGCCGGGCGCCGGATAGAGGTCGCGGTAGAACGCAGCCTGCTGGTGCGGGTTCTCGCCGTAGCGCAAGTCCTGCACCTTCACGAAGCGGCCGTTGCTTTGCGCAGGGAACAGCGAGCGCGTGGGCGCAGGCTGGCCGATGCTGGCGTCGAAGTCGATGGCCGAGAGGTAGTCGCTGATCGCGCCGTCGTAGTCGGCAATGCGGTTGAACGCGGCCACCGAGAACGCGAACTTGGTCTTGTCGCTGAGCTTGCCGGCTGCCTTGAGCTCGGCGAGCGCCACGGGGTACTGCGCCGCATCGGTGAGCACACCCACGTCCTTCCAGTTCTTGGCCGCGCTGCGCACCATGGCCGGGCCGCCGATGTCGATGTTCTCGATCGCGTCTTCCAGCGTGCAGCCGGGCTTGGCCACGGTCGACTCGAACGGATAGAGGTTGACGATCAGGAGGTCGATGGTGTCGATGCCGTGTTCCTTGATCGCCGCCACATGCGCGGGCAGGTCACGCCGCGCGAGCAGGCCGCCGTGGATCTTGGGGTGCAGCGTCTTCACGCGGCCGTCGAGCATTTCGGGAAAGCCGGTGTGGTCGGCGACTTCGGTCACCGGCAGGCCCGCATCGGCGAGCAGCTTGGCGGTGCCGCCGGTGGACAGCAGCTTGATGCCCAGCGCATGCAGCGCCTGGGCGAATTCGAGGATGCCGGTCTTGTCGGAAACGGAGATGAGTGCGGTCTGAGCCATGGGTATGCCGTGAAGTTATTTCAAAAGTTTGTGCTCGACCAATTTCTTGCGGAGCGTGTTTCGGTTGAGGCCCAGCCATTGCGCGGCCTTCGACTGGTTGCCCTCGGCGCGCGTCATCACGACATCGAGCAAAGGCTTCTCGACCACGCGCACGAGCATCTCGTACATGCCGTCGGGCTCGGTGCCGCGCAGGTCGCGAAAGTAGCTATCCAGACTGGTGCGCACGCAGTCTTCGATGTGTTTCTTGCTCATTGCTTCTTCTCTTCTTCTCTCAATCGACGGCGCAGGCCGTCTCCTCTTCACCGGACAGTTCTTCGGCCGCCTGGTGTGCGGGCATGCGGTCCATGCGGTCCGCAAGCCCGTCGAAATAGTCGCCGACCGCACGCAGTTGCTCCGCGCAGTCCTCGATGGTGTTCATCCGGCCGCGGAACGCTTCGCCGTCGGGCAGCGCGCGCACATACCAGCCGATGTGCTTGCGCGCGGTGCGCACGCCGCTGAAATCGCCGTAGAGCGCGTAGTGCTCCACCAGATGATCGAGCAGCAGGCGGCGGACTTCAACCACCAGCGGCGAGGCAAGGTAAGTGCCGGTATCCAGGAAGTGCGAGATCTCGCGAAAGATCCAGGGCCGGCCCTGCGCCGCGCGGCCGATCATCACCGCGTCTGCGCCGGTGGCCGCGAGCACGTCGCGCGCCTTCTCGGGCGAAGTGATGTCGCCGTTGGCCACCACCGGCACGCGCACCGCGGCCTTCACTGCCGCGATGGTGTCGTACTCGGCGTGGCCCTTGTAGCCCTGCTCACGCGTGCGGCCGTGCACGGTGAGCATCTGCACGCCGGCCGATTCGAAATCGCGCGCGAGCTTCACTGCATTGCGGTTGTCTTCGCTCCAGCCGGTGCGCATCTTGAGCGTGACCGGCACGTTGTAGGGTTGCGCCGCATCGACCACGGCCTGCACGATTTCAAGTGCCAGCGGCTCGTCGCGCATCAGCGCCGAACCCGCCCACTTGTTGCAGACCTTCTTGGCCGGGCAGCCCATGTTGATGTCGATGATCTGCGCGCCGCGCTCGATGTTGTAGACCGTGGCCTCGGCCATCATGGCCGCATCGGTGCCGGCGATCTGCACCGCAATGGGGCCCGGCTCGCCGTCGTGGTTGGCGCGGCGCGATGTCTTGAGCGTGCCCCAGAGTTCCTTGCGCGAGGTGACCATCTCGCTGACCGCATAACCCGCGCCGAGTTCGCGGCACAGCATGCGGAAGGGCCGGTCCGTCACGCCGGCCATGGGCGCGACGAACAGGCGGTTTTCCAGCGTGTGGGTGCCGATCTGCAAGGTCATGGGGAAGGAGGCGGTGCGCGTTCGGCTGCTGAAAAATGAGGCACGATTGTAGCCACCTGCGATTTCAGCGACTGAAACGATTTGCGCCTGCAGAACAGGCGTAAACACCAATGTTTCGCGGGGCTTTCTCCGACGTGGTTGCGATGTGGGCGCTGCCTATACTCCGCCGACCTTATGCAAGCTTGGCTCGACTCCCTCATGGCGCTGCTGGCGCTGCCGCAGTACGGCCTCTCGACGCTCTTCGTCGCCGCTTTCGTTTCCGCCACGCTGCTGCCGGTGGGCTCCGAGCCCATCCTGTTCGGCCTGCTCAGGCTCAACCCCGAGATGTTCTGGCCGGCCATCGCAGTCGCGACGGTAGGCAACACGCTGGGTGGCGCAGTCGACTGGTGGATGGGCTACGGCGCGCACAAGGTCGCCGACAAATACGCGCACTCGAAACATCACGTGCGCGTGCTCGGGTGGCTCGAACGCCTGGGACCGAAGGCGTGCCTGCTGAGCTGGTTGCCGCTGGTGGGCGATCCGCTGTGCGCAGTTGCGGGCTGGCTCAAGCTGCCGTTCTGGCCGTGCCTGGGCTACATGGCCATCGGGAAACTCCTGCGCTACGTCACGATGACGGTCGCGCTGCTCTACGTGTTCCCGTCGTGACGGAACTTCAGCTCAGCAGGCCGTAGGGGCCGCCGCGTTCCAGCGCACGCTTGTACGCAGGACGTGCATGAATGCGCTCCAGGTACGCCATCAGCTTCGGCCGCTTCGCATCGAGCCCGCCGCGCGCCTGTGCGGCTTCGATCACGAAACTCATCTGGATGTCGGCGCCGCTGAATTCATCGCCGGCGAACCACTCGCTCTTGCCGAGTTCGGACTCCATATAGTTCAGGTGGCTCGCGATGTTCGGATTGATGAAAGCCCCCTTGGTCTTGGCCGCAATGGCCTTGGCGATGGGCTTTGCGAAGAAGGGCATCTTTGTCGTCTCGATGCGGTCGAAGATCAGCTTGAGCAGAAGCGGCGACATCGCCGTGCCTTCGGCGAAGTGCATCCAGTAGCGATAGCGCAACGCCTCCGGCGTGCCGGCCGCGGGCGCGAGGCGGCCGTGGCCGTAGCGCTCGATCACCGTCTCGATGATCGCGCCCGATTCCGCGAGCGTGAGGCCGTCGTCGGTCGTCACCACCGGCGACTTGCCAAGCGGGTGAATGGCTTTGAGCGAAGCGGGCGCCAACATGGTTTGCGCATCGCGCTGGTAGTGAACGATCTCGTACGGCAGTTCGAGCTCTTCGAGCAGCCAGAGCACGCGCTGCGAGCGCGAATTGTTGAGGTGGTGAACGGTGAGCATGGCGGCGGGCCTTGTGGAGAAATCGGGGCGCGCGCAGTCTAACCAACGGCAGCGACCACGGGGCTTTGACACCCACCGATACAGCGCCCCCGCCTACGGGGAGCCGGAGGGCCGCTTCCTACACTCGTCCAGATGAAAAACTCCCTGCAGTCCTGGCCTTGGAAGCCCCTCGCAGCCGGCCTCTGGCTCGGCGCCCTGGCTTCGCACACGTGGGCACTGCAGCCCGAAGAAATCTTTCGCAAGGCATCGCCCGCGGTCTGGACCGTCAAGGGCGACCAAGGCAACAACAAGACCAGCGTCGGCAGCGCAGTGGCGGTCACGCCCGCGGCACTGGCCACGGCCTGCCATGTGGTGAACGGCGCCATGTCGGCCACCGTGACCCAGGGCCAGACCACCATCAAGATCAAGAGCATCCTGCGCGACCCCGACCCATCGCGCGACCTGTGCGTGCTGATGACGGAAACGCCGCTGCAGTTGCCAGCCGTGCAGATCGCACCGGTCGAAGGCCTGCGTGTCGGCCAGCGCGTGTTCGCCATCGGCAGCCCGCACGGACTCGAACTCACATTGAGCGAAGGGCTGATCTCCGCCTTGCGGCCCCGGTCGCAAGGCCAGTTGCCGATCATCCAGACCTCCGCGCCGGTGTCTTCGGGTTCGAGCGGCGGCGGGCTGTTCGATGAGGAGGGCCGGCTCGTCGGCGTCACCGACAGCGTGGCGCCCGGCGGTGCGAACCTCGGCTTTGCCTATCCGGCGCAGTGGGTGATGGAACTGCCGCAGCGCGTGATCGCGGAGATGACGAAGTGGCGCGAGCTGCTGAAGAACGTCGGCGTGGCGCTCAATGCCAACGGCGAGCCCGCGCCTTCAGGCCATGCCGACCTGGCCGACGAAGCCGGCCTGCCGGTCGTCGGCACCGACCCCGCGCAGATACGCGTCGCGTACCGCCAGTTTCTGCTGCAGGCGCGGCCGCGCGCTTTCCTGATCACGAGCGACAACAAGTTCGGCACGGCCACCAACTCGGCGGCGCTGACCGAGCATCTCAAGGGATGCGCGGAGCGCAAGGTGGTGTGTGCGGCTTATGCGGTGGACAACACGGTGGTGTGGGGCAAGCAGCAAGCCGCGAAGTAGACGGGGCTTACTTCACCCCCGCCTTGCGGAGCTCCTCCGCCGTGATGCGAACCAGCTTCTGGTCGCGCTGCACAACGATGGCAGTGTTTGTGCGCACCGCGGCCTCGCGTGCCGCCCGCGCGGCGCGCTGTATCGCAATCAGGGACGCGGGCAAGTCCTTGTCTTTCGCTTGGCTGAGTTGGTCACGGGTCATTGTGCTTCCTTCCACTCAATGAGAGCTGGCGCATCGCCAGCGCTGTCGTACAGGGCCCAGGCATCTACCGCAGTGCGATAGCGTCCATCGAAATTCTGTCGCCCTGCCCGGAAGCGGCGGCGAATCACGTCCTCTGGAATGTGATGGCCGCCTTGCCTGACGCGTTCGGCCACCCGCGCAATGGCCAATTCTGCGGTCGGTAGCGCCAGAAAGAAAAGGCTGACGTGATAGCCCGACGCACGCCACGCGCGGATATGACGCAGATAGCCCAGCCCCGACAGCGTCGTCTCGAATGCAAAGCTCTCTCTGCGGCCGACGCAACCTGCCATCTCTTCCAGCATCAGGCGTCCTGCCTTGATGGCTTGGTCTTCCGGCGCAAAAGGAGAAAGGCCAGCCGCAATCAGATCAGCATTGATGAACCGCGGACATTGCGCTTCTTCCGGCAGGAAGGCACGGGCGAAAGTGGTTTTGCCCGCACCGTTCGGTCCCGCGATGACAACGATCTTGGGATGGCTCATCGAAACGGGACTTGCACGCTCAGGAACTGAACAGGAAGTTCATCACGTCGCCATCCTTCACGACGTACTCCTTGCCTTCCGACCGCATCTTCCCCGCGTCCTTCGCGCCTTGTTCGCCCTTGAAGGCGATGTAGTCGTCGAACGCGATGGTCTGGGCGCGGATGTAGCCCTTCTCGAAATCGCCGTGAATCACGCCGGCCGCCTGCGGGCCGGTGTCGCCGATGTGGATGGTCCAGGCGCGCACTTCCTTCACGCCGGCGGTGAAGTAGGTCTGCAGGCCGAGGAGCTTGAAGGCCGCGCGGATCAGGCGGTTCAGGCCCGGCTCGTCCTGGCCGATTTCGGCGAGGAACATCTTCTTGTCCTCGTCGTCCATCTCGGCCAGGTCGGCTTCGATCTTGGCGCAGATGGCGACCACGGGCGCGCCCTGCTTGGCCGCGTATTCGCGCAGGCGGTCGAGGTAGGGGTTGTTCTCGAAGCCGTCTTCGGCCACGTTGCCCACGAACATCGCGGGCTTGGCGGTGATGAGCGTGAAGCTCTTGACCAGCGGTTGCTCTTCCTTCGTGAACTCGAGCGCGCGCACCGGGATGTTTTCATTCAGCGAGGCTTGGCAGCGTTCGAGCAGGCCGACGAGCTTTTGCGCTTCCTTGTCGCCCGAGCGCGCGACCTTGGTGTGGCGGTGCAGCGCCTTCTCGACCGTGGCCAAGTCGGCCAGGCAAAGCTCGGTCTGGATCACTTCGATGTCGGAGATCGGGTCGACCTTACCGGCCACGTGGATCACGTTCTCGTCGTCGAAGCAGCGCACCACGTTCACGGTGGCATCCGTCTCGCGGATGTGCGCGAGGAACTTGTTGCCCAGGCCTTCGCCGGTGCTGGCGCCGGCCACGAGGCCGGCGATGTCGACGAATTCGACGATGGCGGGCACCACGCGCTCGGGATTCACGATCTCGCTCAGCTGGGCCAGGCGCGGATCGGGCACTTCCACCACGCCCACGTTGGGCTCGATGGTGCAGAACGGATAGTTCTCCGCTGCGATGCCGGCCTTGGTCAACGCATTGAAAAGGGTGGATTTACCGACGTTGGGCAGGCCGACGATGCCGCATTGCAAACTCATGGGAGGTCCTCTTGGGTAACCCGCGATTTTAGGCGACCATGGTTTCATGCCCGCGCCACAGGTCATCGGCCACTTCCTCCATCACCCGAAATCTCAGGGTTAAACCGGATTAGCAAACGTTTGCGCAAACGTTTTCGTTGGTTAATATCGACACCCCCGGCACAGACCGGCGTACCGCTCAACCACCCCAGGAGACACACCATGAAGTTCACCCGCCGCACCCTGCAAAGCGCCGCCGCGCTCACGCTGCTGGGCGCCATCGCCGCCACGCCCGCCTTCGCACAGGACAAGCCCAAGGTCGCGCTGGTCATGAAGTCGCTGGCCAACGAGTTCTTCCGCACCATGGAAGACGGCGCCAAGGCACACAACAAGGCCAACGCCGCCAAGTACACGCTGGTGGCCAACGGCATCAAGGACGAGACCGACACCTCCGCCCAGATCAAGATGGTCGAGCAGATGGTGGCGCAGAAGATCAATGCGCTGGTCATCGCACCGGCCGATTCGAAGGCGCTGGTCCCGGTGATCAAGGCCGCGATCGACAAGGGCATCCTGGTCGTCAACATCGACAACCAGCTCGATGCCGCCGCGCTGAAGGAAAAGGGCATCCAGGTGCCGTTCGTCGGCCCCGACAACCGCGCCGGCGCCAAGCTGGTGGGCGATGCGCTGGCCAAGGAGCTGAAGGCGGGCGACAAGGTCGGCATCATCGAAGGCGTCTCGACCACCTTCAATGCGCAGCAGCGCACCCTCGGCTACCAGGACGCCATGAAGGCCGCCAACGTGACGGTGGTGGGCATGCAGTCGGGCCAGTGGGAAATCGACAAGGGCAACACGGTGGCCGCCGGCATGATGCGCGAGCACCCCGACCTCAAGGCGCTGCTCGCCGGCAACGACAGCATGGCGCTGGGCGCCGTGGCAGCGGTGAAGGCCGCGGGCAAGACCGGCAAGGTGCTGGTGGTGGGCTACGACAACATCGGCGCCATCAAGCCGATGCTCAAGGACGGCCGCGTGCTCGCCACCGCCGACCAGTTCGCAGCCAAGCAGGCCGTGTTCGGCATCGAGACCGCTCTGAAGGCCATCGCCGACAAGAAGAAGCAGTCGGAGATGCCCGCCGAAGTGAAGACCGACGTGGTGCTCGTCACCAAAGACTCCAAGTAAATGTTGCTCGCCCCCAGTCTTCGCGCACTTCGTGTCGCTTCGCCAACCCCCTACCGGGGGCAACACCTGAGGCCCGGCAAAGCCGGTTCCTCGGTGTTTCTGGAATAAGTGAGGTTGCCATCGATGGCTGAAAACGATCGCAGTACGCCTGTGCTCTCGCTGAGCGCGCTCGGCAAGGACTATGCGGCGCCGGTGCTGGACGACGTCTCGATCGTCCTGAACGCCGGCGAAGTGCTCGCCCTCACGGGCGAGAACGGCGCCGGCAAGAGCACGCTGTCCAAGATCGTCTGCGGCCTGGTGCAGCCCACGCGCGGCCAGATGCTGCTGGACGGCAAGCCCTTCCAGCCCGGCTCGCGCCGCGATGCCGAGCGCCTGGGCGTGCGCATGGTGATGCAGGAGCTGGGGCTGGTCACCACGCTGTCGGTGGCCGAGAACCTGCTGCTCGACCGCCTGCCCAACAAGACCGGCTGGATCCGCAAGGCGAAGCTGTACGAACTGGCTTCGCGCCAGCTCGCCAAGATCGGCATGGAGAACATCGACCCGGCCACGCCCGTCGCGCGACTGGGCATCGGCCAGCAGCAGATGGTGGAGATCGCGCGCAACCTGCAGGACGACACGCGCGTGCTGGTGCTCGACGAGCCCACCGCGATGCTCACGCCGCGCGAGACCTCGCACCTCTTCGAGCAGATCGAACTGCTGAAGGCGCGCGGCGTGGCGATCGTCTACGTGTCGCACCGCCTCGAAGAACTGCAGCGCATTGCCGACCGCGTGGCGGTGCTGCGCGACGGCAGGCTGGTGGACGTTCGCGCCATGGCCGGCGTGCGCGAGTCCGAGCTGGTGCAGCGCATGGTCGGCCGCGCGGTGCACGAGCACGAAGGGCGCGAGCGCCGCGTCGCGGGGCCGGTGCTGCTGAGCGCGCGCGGCCTCGGCCGGGCGCAGATGGTGCGCGATGTCGACCTCGACCTGCGCGCCGGAGAAATCATGGGCCTCGCCGGCCTGGTCGGCTCGGGCCGGACCGAGCTGGTTCGCCTGCTGTTCGGCGCCGACCGCGCGGACCGCGGCGAAATTTCTCTCTACGACGCGAAGACCGGTGCAGAACCGGTGCAACGCGTGCGCAAGGGCTGGCGCTCGCCGATGCAGGCGATTCGCGCCGGCATCGGCCTCGTCACCGAAGACCGCAAGTCACAGGGCTTGCTGCTCACGCAATCGATCCGCGTCAACGCGACGCTGAGCGACCTGGGCGCGATCTCGCACGCCGGCTGGCTCCAGCGCGCCAAGGAGCGCAACATCGCGCGGCAACTGGTGGAACTGTTGCGCATCCGCTCGCGCAGCATCGAACAACCCGTCGCCACATTGAGCGGCGGCAATCAGCAGAAGGTGGTGTTCGCACGCTGGCTGCACCGCGAATGCAAGGTGCTGCTGCTGGACGAACCGACGCGCGGCGTCGACGTCGGTGCGCGCGCCGACCTGTACGCCGAACTCGACCGCATGACCGACGCCGGCAAGGCCCTGCTGATGGTCTCGAGCGACCTGCGCGAGCTGATGGCCATGTGCGACCGCATCGGCGTGATGAGCGCGGGCCGGCTGGTCGCGGTGTTCGAGCGCGGCGAGTGGAGCGAACAATCGCTGCTCGCCGCCGCCTTCAGCGACGCCACCGGACGCCCCGCCGCCACGCCGGCATCTCCCTCCGCCCTCCCCGATTCGAACCCGGCCCAACCGGCCACCGCCGAGACACCATGAACGCAGCCGCCTCGAATTCCAACCCGCGCACCTCTGCACTGAAAGGCCAGCTGGGCACCTACCTCGGCCTCACGGTCGTACTGGTGGGCATGGTCGCGCTCTTCGGCTCGATGAGCGAATACTTCCTCACGCGCGACACCTTCATCTCGATCGCCAACGAAATCCCCGCGCTCGCCGTGATGGCGGTGGGCATGACCTTCGTGCTGATCATCGCGGGCATCGACCTGTCTGTCGGCTCGGTGCTCGCGCTTAGCGCGGCCGTGACGGCTGCGGCCATCCTCGAATGGAAGCTCTCCGTGCCGCTGGCCGCAGTGCTCGGCCTGGCCACCGGCCTGATCTGCGGCACGGTGACGGGCGCGGTGTCGGTCGCCTGGCGACTGCCGAGCTTCATCGTCTCGCTGGGCATGCTCGAAGCGGTGCGCGGCGGCGCGTACCTGGTCACCGATTCGCGCACGCAGTACGTCGGCGATGCGATCTCGGGCCTGGCCGCGCCGTGGATCGGCGGTATCTCCGCTGCTTTCGTGCTCGCGGTGGTGCTGGTGATCGTCGGGCAGATGGTGCTCACGCGCACGGTGTTCGGCCGGCATGTGGTGGGCATCGGCACGAACGAAGAGGCGATGCGCCTCGCGGGCGTCGATCCACGGCCGATCCGCATCATCGTGTTCGCCGTCACCGGTCTTCTCGCAGGGCTTGCGGGCCTGATGCAGTCGGCGCGCCTCGAAGCGGCCGACCCGAATGCGGGTGTCGGCATCGAGCTGCAGGTGATCGCGGCCGTGGTCATCGGCGGCACCAGCCTCATGGGCGGGCGCGGCTCGGTGGTCAACACCTTCTTCGGCGTGCTGATCATCGCGGTGCTCGAGGCCGGGCTCGCGCAGGTGGGCGCGAGCGAGCCGAGCAAACGGATCATCACGGGCGCCGTGATCGTGGTTGCGGTGATCATCGACACCTTGCGCCAACGCCGCGCGGATCGCCGCCTGGCCTGACGCCTCACGAGGAACGAGGAAAAACCATGGCCACCATCAAGGACGTCGCGCTGCGCGCGGGAGTCTCCGTCACCACCGTCTCGCACGTGGTCAACGACACGCGCCATGTGAGCGCCAAGGGCCGCGAGCGGGTCGAGCTCGCCATCCGCGAACTGGGCTACGTGCCCAACGCGATGGCACGCAGCCTGAAGAGCAACACCACCTCGACGCTCGGGATGCTGATTCCGAACAGCTCCAACCCCTACTTCGCCGAGATCGTGCGCATCGTGGAAGACCGGTGCTTCGGCGCCGGCTACACGCTGGTGCTGTGCAACACCGACGACGAGCCCCGTCGCCAAAGCGTGTACCTGCAGGTGCTGGCCGAGCGCCGCATCGACGGGCTGATCGTGGTGTCGACGGGCGACGACGATTCGCTGGTCACGCAACTGCAAGGCCTGCGCATCCCCACGGTGCTGGTCGACCGCGAGATCGCCGACCCGAGCTGCGACCTGGTGGAAACCGCACACATGCAGGGCGGCCTGCTCGCGGTGCGGCACCTCTTGTCGCTCGGCCACAAGCGCATCGCCTGCATCGGCGGACCGGTGGGCCTCACGCCCAGCGAGCAGCGCATCGAAGGCTGGCGCATGGCGCTGGCCGAGGCCGGAACCACACCGAACGCCGATGCGCTGCTGTGGCGCGGCGCGTTCACCAGCCAGAGCGGCTACGAGGCGATGCACGCCATCCTGCGCACCGAACATCCGCCTTCGGCCGTGTTCGTCTGCAACGACCTGATGGCCATCGGCGCATTGCGCGCCGCGCACGAAAGCGGCGTGCACGTGCCCGACGAGCTCTCGATCGTCGGCTTCGACGACATCGAACTCTCGGCCTACACCAGCCCGCCACTCACCACCGTGGCACAGCCCAAGGAGCGCATCGGCGCGCTGGCGGTCGACATGCTGCTGGAGCGCGTGGGCGGCAAGCGGCGCGATGCGCGCAAGGTGGTGCTGCAGCCCGAGTTGCGGGTGCGCGCCTCGACCGCGCGCCATGCGAGCTTCAAGGAAGCCACCGCGCCCGCGCCTTCTTCTTCGACGCCCGCCTCCGGCGCGGCGCCTTCAACGGAAAACCGAAAGTCCCGCACCCCGTGAGTTCGAAGCCTTCTTCCCGCAGCCCCGATTCGTCGGCACCACGCATCGTGGTGCTCGGCAGCCTCAACATGGACCTGGTGCTGCGCGTCCCCCATGCACCGGCCGCGGGCGAAACCCTGATCGGCCATTCGATCGCCAACATTCCCGGCGGCAAGGGCGCCAACCAGGCGGTGAGCTGCGCGCGCGAAGGCGGACAGGTGCGCATGATCGGCTGCGTGGGCAACGACGCCCACGGCCGCGCGCTGCGCGAATCGCTGGAGCGCGACGGCATCGACACTGCCGCGCTGCGCACGGTCGATGCCGAGCCCACAGGAACGGCGCTGATCCTGGTGGAAGACAGCGGGCAGAACCGCATCGTGATGATTCCCGGCGCCAACGCGAAGGTCGAAATCGACGAAGCGGCGCTGCGCCAGCAAGTACAGGGCGCGGCCTTTCTCGTGATGCAGTTCGAGACGCCGATGGACCAGATCGCGCGCGCGATCTCGGTGGCGCATGAAGCGGGCTGCAAGGTGCTGCTCAACCCGTCGCCGGTGCAGGCGATTGCCGAGCCGCTCTGGCCGCGCATCGACACGCTGGTGGTCAACGAGATCGAAGCGCAGACGCTGTGCGGCCAGTCCGCCGACAGTCCTCAGGAAGCCGCGCTGGCCGGCAAGGCGCTGCGCGCCAAGGGCATCGCGCGCGTGGTCGTCACGCTCGGTTCGCGCGGCGCGGTGGCCGTCGACGCCGATGGTGCGCGTCACCATCCCGCGCCGAAGGTGCAGGCGGTCGACACCACCGCCGCCGGCGACACTTTTCTCGGTGCGCTGGCCGTGGCGCTGGGCGAAGGCCAATCGTTCGACGAAGCCGTGCGCCTGGGCATCCGCGCTGCGGCGCTCTGCATCCAGCAGTCCGGCGCCCAACCCTCCATTCCGCAGCGCGACGCCGTGCTGCAGAGTCCCCTGCCTCCCGACTGGATCACGCTGTGAAACGCTCTCCCCTGTTGCACGCCGAACTCTCGCAAGTGATTGCCGCGCTGGGGCATGGCGACATGGTGGTCATCGGCGATGCGGGCCTGCCGATTCCCGATGGCCCGAAGCGCATCGACCTCGCGCTCACGCCCGGCATTCCGCGCGTTGCAGACGTGCTCAAGGCCGTGCTGTCGGAGATGCAGGTGGAGCGCGCGCTGCTGGCGCGCGAGGCGGTGGAGCAACTGCCCGCCGGCACGCTGCCCGCATGGTGCGAGGGCCAATTGGCCGTGGTGCCGGAGACGATCTCGCACGAGGAACTCAAACGCCTGAGCGCACGGGCCAGAGCCGTCATCCGCACCGGCGAATGCACGCCCTACGCCAACATCGTGCTGTGCGCCGGCGTGACGTTCTGAGTCATTCGAACCGGTAGTTCGCGCCCACGGTCTGCCCGACCTTGAGCATGTATTCGACGCCCTGCACCACGATGCAGTTCATGCCGAAGGTGATGCCCCCATCGACGCGCGCATCCGCGCGGTAGGTGCGCAGCACGTTGCCGACCTCAGGGCTGCTGACGGCGGTGGCCGGGTCGATGTCGGGAATCGGGCAGCGCGTGCAGGGCTTGACCGGCTTCAGTTCGGCTTCGCCTTCGCCCGTGGTGACGTGCAGCGCATCGACGCGGTCTTCGTCATGCGACTCGATGCCGGCCAGCACGATGTTGGGCCGGAAGCGCTCGATGCCGACCGCTTCGTGCCCCGCCGCCGCGAGCCGTCCGTTGAGTTCGGCCAGCGAACCCTCGCTCGCCACCAGCAGCGGATAGCCGTCGGCAAACTGGTTCAGCGCCTCGACACCGTCGGTCCACTTGAGGCTCGACAGGCGTTTCTGCTCGGGGTCGAAGCGCACCAGCCGCAAGGTCTGCGGCTTGCCGGGCTCGGAGAGGAAATCGCTGAACCACTGGGCGGCGATGTCGCCCATGTCGTAGGCAGCCACTTCGTCTTTCCACACGCGCACGCGCACCGGCTTCTCGACCCGGTCGAAGGCCAGGTGCAGGGCCAGCATGCCGGGGGCGCGCAGCACCACTTCCATGTGCTTCATCTGCGGCTTGATGAGCGCCATGCGCGGGATCTGGCGCTGGGTGACGAATTCGCCGTTGGCATCGACCACCATCCAGGCCCGGTCGAACTCCAGGCCGGTTTCGGTCAGCAGCATTTCATTCAGCTCGACACCGGCACATGACTTGACGGGGTAGACGAACAGGCGCGAGATGGTGGCTTCGAGGTCGAAAACGGGCTGCGACACGGTGGGGTTCCTTGGATCCTTGGAAAGCGACCGCGATTGTCCCGCATCCGCGCCGTCGGGAAGCCCCTCGCCCACCGGGGGCAGGCGCAGGGCGCCGGCGAACGGGCAACTCCTACAATTGTCAGATGGCCCTCCCCCCAGAAGTTTGCATTCGCGGCGCCGGCATCGTCGGCCGTACGCTGGCCCTGCTGCTCGCTCGCGAGCGCGTGCGCGTGGCGCTCGTGGTGCCACCAACTGCGCAGGGCAAACAGGACATCCGCGCCTACGCGCTCAACACCGCCTCCCGCACTCTTCTCGAATCGCTGCGCGCCTGGCCTGATGCGGCCCATGCCACACCGGTGCGCGAGATGCTGGTGCATGGCGACGAAGGCGGCCGCGTGCAGTTCAGCGCGGCACGCCAGAAGGTCGATGCGCTGGCCTGGATCGTCGATGTACCGGCGCTCGAGCAGCAACTGGCCGATGCGGTGCGCTTCCAACCGCAGATCGAAGTCGTGACCGAGCCCGTGCCCGTGCCCGCACCGCTCACGGTGGTGTGCGAAGGCAAGGCCAGCGCCACGCGCGAAGCGCTCGGCGTGAGCTACGAATTCACGCGCTATCCGCAGCACGCGGTCGCCGCGCGCCTCGAAGCCGAGCAGTCGCACGACGGCATCGCGCGCCAGTGGTTCAACGACAAGGGCGAGGTGCTCGCGCTGCTGCCGCTGGGCGGCACGCACGGCAAGACGGTCGCGCTGGTGTGGTCGGTCGACCAGCTGCGCGCACCGGCACTGCTCGCACAGGGCGACGACGAATTCAACGCCGCGGTGACCGAAGCCAGCCAAGGCGCGCTCGGTGCGCTCAAGCTCGCGAGCGAACGCGCGGCCTGGCCGCTCGCGCGCGCCATCGCCGACCGCTGGACCGGCGCGATGCCCGGGCAGCCGAACCGGTCGTGGGCACTCGCGGGCGATGCCGCCCACACGGTGCATCCGCTCGCGGGCCAGGGCTTGAACCTCGGCCTGGCCGATGCAGCAGCACTGGCCGAAGTGATCAAGACGCGCGACTACTGGCGCAGCGTGGGCGATGCACGCCTCCTGCGCCGCTACGAACGTGCCCGCCGCGCCGACGTGCTGCAGATGAGCCTGGCGACGGACGGCCTGCAGCAACTTTTCTCGCACAACCTGGGCCCACTGCCTGCGTTGCGCAACTGGGGCATGCGCGGATTCGACCGCACGCGCCTCGTCAAGCACTGGATCACCGCACAAGCCATGGGCTTGAAGGCATGACACCCCATACCCGAATGAATAGCACGGACTTCTCGATGACCCTCGCTCGCACCCTTCTTCTCGCCGCCTGCACGCTGGGCGCGGTCATGACCGCCGCCGCCGGCGAAGCCGAGATTCGCAAGAACCTCCCCACGCACATTCCGCAGTTCCCGGCGATCGACGAAGTGACGAAATCGCCGGTCAACGGGCTCTACGAAGTGCGCGTGAACGGCTCGCAGATCTTCTACACCGACGAGCAGGGCAGCTACCTGATCCAGGGCAACCTGATCGACGTGAAGACGCGCCGCAACCTCACAGAGGAGCGCGTCGAGAAGCTCAGCGAAGTCGCCTTCGACAAGCTGCCGCTGAAGGACTCGATCAAGATCGTGCGCGGCAACGGCAAGCGCAAGCTGGCGGTGTTCGAAGATCCGAACTGCGGCTACTGCAAGCGCTTCGAGAAGGACATGAAGACGATCGACAACGTCACCGTCTACCTGTTCCTCTACCCGGTGCTCGGCGCCGATTCGAGCGCCAAGTCGCGCGACATCTGGTGCAGCAAGGACAAGGGCAAGGCCTGGAGCGACTGGATGGAAGGCAACGCCAAGCCCGCCACGGCGGCGAGCAGCTGCGACGTGACCGCGCTGCAGCGCAACGTCGAGTTCGGCCGCAAGTACAACATCACCGGCACGCCCACGCTGATCTTCAGCAACGGCACGCGCACGCCGGGCGCCATTCCCGCAGAGCAGGTCGAGAAGCAACTCGCCGCTTCCGCCAGCTGATGGCGACGAAAGCCGTTACGCGGCGCGCCGCGTCCGCGCCCGCTGCGGGCGTGCGCTACCGCATCGAATGCGCGGACCTGCATGCGCATCTCTTCTCGGTCACGTTGACCATCGACGCGCCCGCCGCGCTGCAGCGGGTGACGCTGCCGGTGTGGATTCCGGGCAGTTACCTCGTACGCGAATTCGCCAAGAACCTGCAGGGCCTGCGCGCCACGCAGGGACGCCGCAAACCCACGCTGACGCAGGTCGACAAATGCAGCTGGCTGGTCGATTGCGCGCCGGGTCAGCCGCTGGTGCTGCACTACCAGGTCTGCGCGTACGACAACTCGGTGCGCACTGCCTGGCTCGACGCCGAACGCGGTTTCTTCAACGGCACCAGCCTGTGCCTGCGCGTCGAAGGGCAGACCGATGCGCCGCATGCGCTCGACATCGTCGCCCCGTCATCGACGGCCGACGGCACCGCCTGGGCATGCGCCACCGCGCTCGTGCCTTCGAAGGTCGACAAGCAGGGCTTCGGCAGCTACCAGGCGAGCGGCTACGACGAGCTGGCCGACAGTCCGGTCGAAATGGGCGCCTTCTGGAGCGCCGAATTCGACGCCTGCGGCGTGCCGCACCGCTTCGTGATCGCAGGCGCCGCCGCCTCGTTCGACGGCGACCGGCTCATTGCCGACACCAAGGCCATCTGCGAAGCCGAGATGCGTTTCTGGCACGGCGACAAGGCCGGCAAGCGCGGCGGACCGAAGCTGCCGATCGACCGCTATGTCTTCATGCTGAACGCGGTGGACGACGGCTACGGCGGGCTGGAGCACCGCCATTCCACGGCGCTCATCTGCAACCGCCGCGACCTGCCGCAGCGCGGTGAAAAGAAGAAGCAGCCCGAGGGCTACACCACGCTGATGGGCCTCATCAGCCACGAGTACTTCCACACCTGGAACGTCAAGCGGATGCGGCCGGCGGAGTTCGCCCACTACGACTACAGCCGCGAGAACTACACGCAGTTGCTGTGGTTCTTCGAGGGCTTCACCAGCTACTACGACGACCTGCTGCTGCGCCGTGCGGGCCGCATCGACGACGCGGCCTACCTGCGCCTCCTCAACAAGACCATCAACCAGGTGCAGCAGACGCCGGGCCGGCTCGTGCAGCCGGTGGCCGACGCGAGCTTCGACGCCTGGGTCAAGTACTACCGCCAGGACGAGCAGACGCCCAACAGCACGGTGAGCTACTACACCAAGGGCGCGCTGGTGGCGCTGTGCTTCGACCTCACGCTGCGCCACGAGGGCAAGGGCTCGCTCGACGACGTGATGCGCCACCTGTGGACGCACAGCAGTGGCGGGCCGATCAGCGAAGCGGACATCGCGGCCGCACTCGAAGCCGTGAGCGGCCGCTCGTATGCCCAGGAACTCGCACGCTGGGTGCATTCGACCGAGGAGCTGCCGCTCTCGCAACTGCTCCGCGCGCATGGCGTGGCGACGCTCGAGGACCCGTCGCAGCAGGCGCAGGTGCTCGGCCTGCGCGTGGCCGAAGCCAACGGCAGCGTGCAGGTGAAGGTGGTGCTGCGCGGCGGTGCGGCTGAAAAGGCCGGGTTCTCCGCCAACGACGAGTGGATCGGCATCGAGCTGCCCGCCGTCGGCAAGAAAAAATCGTCACAGGCCTGGCGCATCGCCAAGCTCGACGACCTCGCGCTGTACCTGGGCGATGCAACGAAGTTCACTGCCATCGTCGCGCGCGACCGCAAGCTGCTCCGGCTGCCGCTCACGTTGCCGACAGGCGTGACGACCTGGCGCCTCTTTACGCACGACGCCGCCAAAGTCACCGGCTGGCTGGCCGGCTAATCGACTTTTTCGGTCGCCGCGGGTTGCTGCCGAACGAACAGCATCGGCTGCGGCTCGCCCACCAGCACGCAGGGCTTGCCGGTACGCCGGCAATGGTCCTGCACGCGCCAGTAGGCACCGTGGCTCACGCAGCCCGTCTGGCAGATCACAAGATCGGCGGCGCGCAGGCCGGCTTCGAGCGCGGGGTCGTCGGCATCGTCGCCGCCGTCGTGATGCAGGTAGCGCCCGCCGGCGATTTCGACCAGTTGCCGTGCGAGCGACGGCGCCTCTTCTTCACGGCCGACGCACAGCACAGCCTTTTCGCGCAGATCGCCGGGCGCTTCGGGCGTGGGCGGCATCTCGTGGCGCCGGCCGGCTGGCGACAGCAGCGCGTGCAGGCGCTTGGGCAGCGCGCCACCCACGGCCGCTCGCACCGCGAGCTCTTCACGCACCATCGCGATCGCCGAATCGCGCGCCACCAGCGCGCCGCGCAGGCGCACGATCTGCGCCTCGAGCCGCTCGACCAGCGCAGCCTGTTCGGCCAGCAGGCGCGAGCAGCGTTCCTGCACCCGGGCATACGCCCGCAGCAACACGGCATGTTCTTGCATCGGGAACTCCATGCGGCCATTCTAGATGAGAGCGATTCTCAATTGGAAGGATTCAGGTGTCAGCAGGCCAGAAGCCTTGCTCGGTATAGTGGCCCGAACGAATTTTTCCCACCTCTCCCGGAGACACCATGAGCTACGAAAACATCGAAGTGCGGACCGAAGCAGGCAAGGTCGGCATCATCACCCTCAACCGCCCCAAGGCCCTGAACGCGCTCAACGACGCGCTCATGACCGAGCTGGGCCAGGCGCTCAAGGCCTTCGACGCCGACGACGCCATCGGCTGCATCATCCTCACCGGCAGCGAGCGCGCGTTCGCGGCTGGCGCCGACATCGCGGCGATGGCCAAGTACAGCTTCATCGACACCTACAAGGGCGACTACATCACCCGCAACTGGGAGACCATCCGCACGATCCGCAAGCCCGTGATCGGCGCGGTTGCCGGCTTTGCGCTCGGTGGCGGCTGCGAGCTGGCGATGATGTGCGACTTCATCATCGCGGCCGACACCGCCAAGTTCGGCCAGCCCGAAATCAAGATCGGCGTGATCCCCGGCGCCGGCGGCACGCAGCGCCTGCCGCGCGCGGTGGGCAAGAGCAAGGCGATGGACATGGTACTCACCGCCCGCATGATGGACGCCGCCGAAGCCGAGCGCGCCGGCCTCGTGAGCCGCGTGGTGCCCTACGAAAAACTCGCCGACGAGGCGCTGGGCGCGGCGCTGGTGATCTGCGGCTTCTCGCAGATCTCGGTGATGGCGGCCAAGGAATCGGTCAACCGCGCCTTCGAAAGCGGCTTGAGCGACGGCGTGATGTTCGAGCGCCGGCTGTTCCACGCGCTGTTCGCCACGGTGGACCAGAAGGAAGGCATGGACGCCTTCCTGAACAAGCGGGCGCCTGATTTCAAGAACGCCTGAGGCGTTTCGGCGCGCGACTATTGGTTAGCGCGTCAGCAGCGCCCGCAGCGCGGCGAGCGTCTGCGACGGCGGCGTACCGACCGTTGCGGTGCCGCCGGGCTGCGGCGTCCAGCGCACCTGGTCGCCTGCGATCTCGAGCACGGCGATCAGCGTGCCGCCCTGATAGAGCGACAGGCGCGCCTCGACCGGCGCCGCCAGTTGGGCATCGGCCGCCGTGGCCGAGCGGGCCACCGTATTCACCAATGCCGCCAGGCCTTCGATGTCGCCGCGTGCGTGGCGCACGCCCAGGCCTGCGCGCATGAAATCGAAGGACGTCCAGCGGTCCAGCGCGGAGAACGATGAAGCCCCGGCCTGCGACCTGGCTGCCTTGGCAGCTGCGGCACGCGGCGGGGCCGCATCGCGCACAGCACCGGAAACGTCTGCATTCGGACTGCCTCCCAGCGCAACCGACCCGGAGGCGCTGCCCGCTGATTCGCGGCGCAAGGGCGGTGCGGCACCAGGTGCGGCCGGCGCGGCGGGCGCAGCCGCGATCGCGGGCGAGCTTCCTTCGGGCACGGCGATGGGGGCAGGCGCCGCCCGGGGCGCAGTCGCAGCGGCATACGCACTGCGCCTCTCCAGCTCTCTTTCTTCCTGCACGCTTTCGCTCTTCTGGCGTGTGCGCGCCGGTGATTCGGCGATGGCCGGCGCCTCCGCCGCAGGTGCCGCGGGTGCCGGTGGCGGCGCCGCAGCTGCGATGGCGGCCGACGGCGGGGCAGGCGCTACAGGCGCTTGTGCAATGGCCGGCGCGGGAGGCGGCACCGATTCTGCGGGCGCTACCTTCGTCTCGGGCGCGGGGGCGGCTTGTTTGCGGGCAAGAGCCGATGCCGGTGGCAGCTTGCGTGCGGCATCGGCCGTGGCGCGCTCCGGCGCTTCCTTGGCTGCAGCATCGCGCGCGGGTTCCACTGGGGCTGGCGCGGCCGGTGCCTGCTGCGCGGCGATGGCAGGGCTGGGCGCTTGCGATGCGGCCTCTGCCGAAGGTGGCGTCGGCGCCGCAGCGGGTGCCGGCGCGCTGGCGACCTTCGCCTCGCCATCGAGCCTCGCGTCGGGAATCGGCTCGCGGTGCCACAGCACGGTCACGAAGCCGGCGACGAGCACGGTGGCAAAGGCCGCATTCCAGGGCATGCGCGCGCGCGTGTCGCCTCCGCCGAACAGCCGGCGCCACCAGGGCGCGGCGCTCGCGTTGTTGGCGGCGGAGGCCGGCGCCGATGCGGGCGCAGCGGCCAGGTTGTGCGCCATTTTCAGAATCGCATCGCGCGTGCGCGGATCGGGCGTTGCATCGCGGTCGGGCGCATGGTCGAGCGCGCGGCGCAGCGCCAGGTCGCGCAGGTCGCCGTCGTCCTTGCCTTGAAGATCGATGTCGTTGCTCATGCGCGTTGCTCCAGCACCGACAGGTAGCGTTCCATGCAGCCGCGCAATTTCTGCAGCCCGTAGCGCAGGCGGCTGCGCACCGTCTCGAAACCGATCTCCAGGCTCGCCGCCAGCGCCTCGACGGTCAGGCCGTCTTCGTGATGCAGCAGGAACGCGGCGCGCTGGTCGGCCGGCAGCTCGTCGAGGCAGGCCAGGAGACGCCGGCCGGCGGCGCGCCAAAAGGCGAGCTCTTCGGCGGACGGATGCGCCGCGGCATCGACCGCGCCGCGCACGCCGCGGTCGAGCGTGGGCACGGCATCGCCGTCGTCGTCCGGATGCGCGTCGAGCGTCACCTCGCGCCCGCTCACGCGCAGCCGGTCCATCGCAAGGTTGTGCGCGATCGTGAAAGCCCAGGTGCGCCACGCGGCGCCCTGCGGCGAGAAGCTGTCGCGCGCCGAGATGATGCGCACCCAGGTGTCCTGGAACACCTCGTCGGCCTGCGCCGCGAGCCGTGCGCCCAGCAGGCGCTTGACGAAGCGGAACAGCCCGCCCTCGTGGCGTGCATAGAGCACGTCGAAGGCGGCGGCGTCACCATGAGCGTAGGCCAGCATCAACTGATCGTCGGGCATGGCGTCGCGCTCGGTGGCGGCTTTGGCGGAAGGGGCGCGGGGGAGCGCAGACATCGGCGGATTTTCACCTGAGCTTGTACGGACGGCGGAGGGCATCGGGGTTCGCCTCCAGAAAAAAAGTCGCACGGCCTAACCCCGTGGCCGCAGGCCGGCCGTATCAGCCTGCATCCCACAACCCGGAGTCCTTCATGGCCCAGCCCTTCGCTCCCCGTTTTCGCCGTCCGCTGGTCGTGCTGCTGTGCGCCCAGCTCCTGTTGAGCGCCTGCGGCGCGACCGAAATCCCGGCCACGGGCGCCAACGCGCGTTGGCCCCAACCTGCCCTGCAGATCTCGCAGACCGAACCGAACTTCCAGGCACCCTCGGCCACCCATTGCGCGCGGCCGGTGCAGACCCATGAGACGCCGGGCGTGCGGAACGCTCAGCTCGAAAGGCCCAGGCCCACCCCTGCGCCGACGATGGGGCGCCTCGACGCCACGCCGTCCGGGGCATTGCGCAAGCCGACACCGGCTGCGGCGGCCGAGACGAAGGCCTACGGATCGAGTGCCCGCGAGCTGAGCGCGGCCCTGCCTCCCGTGGCGGACTCTGCGCCGGCACCGATCGCCGTGGCGCCTGTATCGCCGGCACCGCCGACCTCGCGCGCCAGCATCGCCCAGGCCGGCCGCCCGGCGAACGAGCCCGTCACCGCCGGCATGGTCGACGACAACGCCGACTTCAGCGAATACCTGAACTTCCGCGGCCGCACCCAGGTGGCCCACCGCGAGCGCGACATCAGCATGCGCTACCTGCTCCAGGTGCGCGACGCGCGCGGTGCCGTGGTGCCCGATGCCGAAGTCGCGGTGCAGGCGCCCAGCGGCGCCGCCATGTGGGCCCGCACCGATGCGGGCGGGCGCGCCTGGCTGCATCCGCTCGCCTTCGACAGGACGCACAGCCGGATGTACGAGGTCACGGTCCGCAAGAACGGCCGGCAAGGCACCGCCTTCCTGCGGCGCGGCCAGAAGAGCGCGGTCGACGTGGTGATCGACAAGCCCGGCGCCGCGCCCGCGCGCACGCAACTCGACCTGGTCTTTCTCATCGACGCCACGGGCTCGATGGCCGACGAGATCGCCAGGCTCAAGACCACGCTGCGCACCATCGCCGACGAGGTGGCACGGCTGCCGAGCCGCCCCGACACCTGCTTCGGGCTGGTGGCCTACCGCGACGTCACCGACGACTTCGTCGTGCGCCGGCACGATTTCACCGACAACCTCGATGCCTTCCAGGGCGTGCTGAACGCGTTGCAAGCCGCGGGCGGCGGTGACTACCCCGAGGCGATGAACGAGGCGCTGGCCGAAACGGTGCACCAGCTGAGCTGGCGCGGCACCGGCACCACCCGCCTCGTCGTGCTGCTGGCCGATGCGCCGCCGCACCTGGACTACAGCGGTCCGCAGTACGACGACAGCATGGTCGCGGCGCTGGGCAAAGGCATCAAGGTGTTCAGCGTGGGCGCCTCAGGGCTCGACAAGCAGGGCGAATACATCCAGCGCCAGATCGCCCAGTACACGGGCGGTCGCTTCGTGTTCCTGACTTACAAGGAGGGCTCGAGCCCCGCGAGCGGGCCGGGTTCGGAGACGCGGCACGACGTGGCGAACTACTCGGTCCAGACGCTGGACCGGCTGATCGTGCGGCTGGTATCGGAAGAATTGGGCAAGTTGCCGGCGGGTGGTTGAACTGGTCCTGCGGACTGGGCTATAATTTTGGGCTCAGCGCAAAACGCTGAAACGGCTCTTTAGCTCAGTCGGTTAGAGCGATGGAATCATAATCCACAGGTCCGCGGTTCGAGTCCGTGAAGAGCCACCAACACTACTTTCGCGGTTCTCCGCTAAAGTCAAAAGCCCTAGGTAGATCAACTACTTAGGGCTTTTTTTCGTCTGGTCTTGCCCAAGACGCCACTCTCATGAACCTGTCGCAGCAACCCGAACCGGAACACCGCTCACGCGGCACGGTCCTCGAAGTCTTCCTCGCATTCCTCAAGCTCGGCCTGACTTCTTTCGGCGGACCGGTGGCGCACCTGGGCTACTTCCGCGCAGAGTTCGTCGAGCGCCGCGGGTGGCTGGACGACAAGAGCTACTCGGACCTGGTGGCGCTGTGCCAGTTCCTGCCCGGCCCCGCGAGCAGCCAGGTCGGCATCGCGCTGGGACTGGGGCGCGCGGGCTGGGGCGGTGCGATGGCGGCGTGGATCGGCTTCACGCTGCCTTCGGCGGCGGCGCTCATCCTCTTTGCGGCCGGCGTCACGCGATGGGCGGCCCTTTCGCAATCGGGCGCCGTGCATGGCCTGAAGGTCGTCGCGGTCGCCGTCGTCGCACAGGCGGTGTGGGGAATGGCCAGGTCGCTGTGCCCGGATCGCCTGCGTGCGGGCGTGGCCATCGTCGCGGCGCTGCTGGTGCTGGCAGTTCCCACGGCGATGGGACAGATCGCAGCCATCGTCGCGGGGGGCCTGGTCGGGCGATGGGCGCTGAAGCTGGGTCAGCTTCCCGCAGCACAACACCGCGACTACGGGGTGAGCAAGGTGACCGGTACTGCCCTGCTGGTTCTCTTCGTGGTCCTGCTCGCAGCATTGCCGTTGCTGGCCGCGGCGATGCAATCACCGGCGCTGTCCGCCGTCGCCGGGTTCTACAAGGCAGGGGCCCTGGTCTTCGGCGGCGGACATGTCGTGCTTCCGTTGCTGCAAGCCGGCGTGGTGCCCACCGGCCTGGTCTCCAACGATGTGTTCCTGGCGGGCTACGGCGCCGCCCAGGCGGTGCCGGGTCCTCTGTTCACGTTCGCAGCCTTCCTTGGCGCCGTCATGGCCAGCCCGTTCGGCGGCTGGCTGGGCGGGCTGGCGTTGCTCCTGGCCATCTTTCTTCCCGCTGCGCTGCTGGTGATCGGCGCACTCCCTTTCTGGGAGACCTTGCGCCAACGCGACGGCATCCAGCGCGCGATGGCCGGCGTCAATGCCGCAGTCGTCGGCGTCCTGCTGGCGGCGCTCTACGATCCGGTGTGGACGAGCGCCATCCACTCGCCGGCTGATTTCGGGTTGGCACTGGCGGCATTCGGGCTGCTGGTCTACGCGCGTCTTTCGCCGGTGCTGGTCGTCGCGCTGGCCGCAGTCGCCGGATGGCTGCTGGCGCTCTGAGACCGCAGCCTGCTGCAACGCTACTCGTTGATCTCCGGCTCGACCAACCTCGCCAGGTTGCGCAGCGACTCCTGCCAGCCGAGATAACAGGCCTCTACAGGAATCACCTCGGGCAGCCCTTCCTGGACGATGCTCAGCTCGGTGCCGACCGACACCTGCTTCAACGTGACGGTCACCTGAATCTTCCCGGGCAGATTGGGATCGTCGAAAACATCGGTGTAGCGCAACAGTTGATTCGGCACGAGTTCGACATATTCACCACCGAACGAGTGGCTCTTGCCCGTGGTGAAGTTGGTGAACGACATCCTGTACTTGCCACCCACCCTGGCGTCCATCTCGTGGACCTTCCCGGTGAAACCGTTGGGCGGCAGCCAACGCGCCTTGGCGTCGGCATCGAGGAATGCCCGATAGACCTTTTCTGGTTTCGCGGCGAGGACGCGATGCAGTCTGACCGTGTTGGTGCTCATGGTTCTTCCTTTCGAAACCGCGAGCCTACGAACATCCAAGGTGCATCACAAGGACCGAGAAGCCGTAGATCCTGCCAACTGCGCTCGGCTTTCGACCCGCGTCCGATGCCGGCGCGAAGCTATCTGTATCTCTTCGTACAGAGGCTTACTCCTTTTGCCTACAGGAAGTCGCTCGCGGAAATGAAAAATCCGTTCCATGCTCGAAATGGAAGATCCGGACTCCCACGGCTTGGCAGCCCAGGCGGCCGAGTGGCGACGGCGCGCGCTTCGAGGCGATCGCGACGCGCGGGGCATCGCCCATGCGCTCGAAGTGGAGGTGCGAAGGCTGCGCGGCGGAGCGCCGATTGCAGCCCATGATCTGGACACCCGCCCTCTGGCCGACTGGCAATCTGTGCGGCCTTGGTGGAAGCCCTGGTGAAGCGATTGGCCGCCAGCTTGCGGCCGATGCGCCTACTCGGCGCCCAACCGCTCAGCCACTTCCTGCTTGCCTAGATCTCTGACAGCGGCAAGCCTCTGGAGCTGCGCCGCGCGCGGCCGGGCCTTCCCCTGCTCCCAGTGATAGATCGTCTGGCCCGACACGCCCACCAGCTTTCCGTAGGACGCAGCGGAGAGACCGAGCTTTCCGCGATGCGCAGCCAGCCGCGCCGCGCTGAATCGCCGCTTCGGCGCCGATTCGCCCGCCGCATCGGCATCGTCGGCGGGTGCCCGCCGCGCGGAGCCCTTGGCGGCACGTCGCAACTCTTTCTCCAACGCACTCACCTGTCGACGCAATGCCGCGATCGAGGCGCGATGGTTGGCGGATGCCTTCTTGAGGATGTCGATCTCCGCGCGCACTTCTTTCCTGGCAACGCGTGAGATTTCGGCTTTGAGGATGGATGCAATGTTTGGCATGCCCGCATTGTGACTAAATCGTAAACACCCCTGCATGCCAGGATCTGTAAGCGAAATGGCGAAGTATCGAATTTCCGAAAGACTTATCGCATCGCAACCCATGCAGCGAAAGCCGCATTCGCGAGCATGAGCGCGCCGTCCGTCGCGAAGATGAAGAGCATCGGCCCTTCGAGCACGCGCCACGCACCTGGTGCATTGCGACGCCACTTGCCGATCATCGGAACGTTGGCCGCAAACTGGCTCGCGTGCGCCACGGCGATCACCGCTGCAAAGAATGCCTGCTGCAGCGCGTGCGGAAAGAGGTCGGCGAACACCAGCAGCATCGCGCACAGCACCATGAATCCGAAATTGAGACCGCCCAGAAAGCGGATCGAATCGCTCAGCGTGCGAAACAGCGGGCTCGCGCGCTGGTCGCGAGGCACCAGCGAACTGGCCGAGGCTTCCGGCTTCAGCGAGAAGTGGAATGCGCCGAGGCCGAACCACAAGGTGTTCAGGATCAGCAGCACGGTCCAGGCGGTGGTTTGCATCGGCGCTCCTTCAGGTCAATAAAGTTGACCTGAGGATCTTACCCAAGCCCCACCCGTGCTGTCATGCCATCCGCGCCAGCACGATCATGATCTTGCGCCACGCGTCCTGTTCGCCAGCCGACACGCCGCGCAACGCCGTCTCCATCGCCTCGCGCTCATGCGCGGAGGCCTGTTTCTCGATGCGGGCGCCTCGCACCGTCAGGCGCAGTTGCTTTGACCGGTGCTGCTGCGGATCGCGTTCCGCAACGACGTAGCCCTCGTCCTGCAGGAACTTGAGCGGTCGGTGCAGCGCCTGCTTGCTCACGCCGAGCATCTCGATCAGTTGCCCGATCGAGATGCCGTCGGCGCGCGCCACCGCGTACAGCAGACGGTGATGAACGCGCGACAGCCCTTGCTCCGCAAGGAACGCGTCAGCCTTCACCACGAGACCGCGGAATGCAAAGTGCATGAGCAGCAGCGCGCCGTCTTCGGGATGCAGCTCGCGCATGCCGGCATCGGCAACGCGCGGCAGGTCGAATGCAGGGTTGGGAGACTTGGGCATGCGTTCGCATCGTCCGTTCAGGGCGCACGCGCATAGACATCCGGCACGTACTTCTCCATGAGCGTCTGCGGCCGCGACGGCGGCGTGAAGCCGAACTTCGCGTAGAGCCCATGCGCATCGCCGGTTGCCAGCATGAAGCGCCGCAGCCCCTGCAGTTGCGGATGGGCCATCACCGCAGCGACCAGCGCCGCGCTGTACCCCTTGCCGCGATGTTCCTTCAGCACGAACACATCGACGAGGTACGCAAAGGTCGCGTAGTCGGACACGACCCGCGCAAACGCCACTTGCGAGTCGCCAAGAAAGCCGCCGAAGTTCAGCGAATTGCGGATGGACGTGCGCACGGTCTCGATCGGAATCTGCCGCGCCCATGCCGACTCTTCCGACAGGAAGCGATGGATGAGCGGCACGTCCATATCCTCGATCGCGGTGGAGATTCGAAGTTGATTCATGGGGCCGAGCATAAGCAAAGCCCTTTCATCCGCGAAGTGCAGGCACAGGCCCCCGGCCGCACACGTCGCCGATAATCCACGCCAATGCCCACGCCCTTCCACGCCGCACCGAACAGGCACGCAGCCCATGCGGTCTGGCGGCGTCCCGGCGTGCCGTTGATCCGATGGGCGCTGCTGTGGTTCGCACTGTCTATCGGCGCGGCCATCGCCTCGCCGATGGTGCATCCGCTGTCGATGGAGCTGGTCTGTTCGGCCAGCGGTTCGGTCAAGGCCATCGTGCACACCGATGACGGCGCGCGCGAGCTGGGCACCGGTCATCTCGACTGCCCGCTGTGCGTGCTCGGCGGCGCACCACCCGCAACGCCCGGCGTCTCGCTGCCGGCCGTCGTGCCCGCGGTCCACGCGGCCGCGTCGGTTGCGCACACGCACATCGCCACCATCACCGCAGCGCCGCCACCGGCGCGCGGGCCTCCCGCTCTTTGCTGATTCGCTTCCGGTTCCTGCGCATGTGAGATGCCGCCTCGATGGTGGTTGCCGCACATCGCGCGTTCCCGCCATTCATGCGCTCGCGTTCGTGCGACCGCCAGAGAGAGCTTTCATGCACACGACACGACCTCGACAATTTTCACGCCGCCATCTGCTCGTTGCCGGCGGCGGCCTCGCCGCGCTGTCCCTCGCCGCTTGCGGCAAGGTGCTGCCCGTGAGCTTCAACGGCATCGACATCACCGGCGCCAACTACGCGCAGGACTTCCGCCTGACCGACCCCGACGGCCGCGAGCGCACCGTGGCCGACTTCAAGGGCAAGGCCGTGATGCTGTTCTTCGGCTTCACGCAATGCCCCGACGTCTGCCCCACCGCGCTGCTGCGCGCCGCCGAGATCCGCCACATGCTCGGCGCCGACGGCGAGCGCCTGCAGGTGATCTTCGTCACCGTCGATCCGGAGCGCGACACGCCCGTCGTGCTCAAGGCCTACACGAACGCTTTCGATGCGAGCTTCATCGGCCTCTACGGCGACCTGCAGAGAACCAGCGAGACGGCCAAGGCCTTCAAGGCCTATTACAAGAAAGTGCCCACCGGTTCCTCGTACACGATGGACCATTCGGCCTTCAGCTACGTGTACGACCCGCAAGGACAAATCCGGCTGGTGCTGCGCCACGAACAGGGCGCGCCGGAATGCGCCGAAGACCTGCGCAAGATTCTCAAGACGACCGCCTGAACTTCAGTTCGACGCGATCCATTCACTCATTCATTCATTCAATCAATCAATCAAGGAGATTTCCCTCATGACGAACATGCCCCCCATCGCCCGCATCCTCGCCCTCTCCGCCGCTTCGTTCCTCGTGGCCACCGCGCACGCGCAGGTCACCGTCAAGGAGGCGTGGGTCCGCGCCACCGTGCCGCAGCAGCAGGCCACGGGCGCGTTCATGCAGCTCAACGCCGCGAAGGACACGAAACTCATCTCGGCCAGCTCGCCCGTCACGCCCATCGTCGAGGTCCACGAGATGGCCATGCAGGACGGCGTGATGCGCATGCGCCAGGTGCCCTCGGTCGTGCTGCCCGCGGGCAAGACGGTCGAACTCAAACCGGGCGGCTATCACGTGATGCTGCTCGACCTCAAGCAGCAGGTGAAGGAAGGCGACACGGTGCCGCTCACGCTGGTGTTCGAAGGCCAGGACGGCAAGCGCGAAACGCTGGAGGTAAAGGCGCCGGTGCGCGCGCTCAACAGCGCGGCCAAGCCCGCTGCCGCGCACGGCGAGCACAGGCACTGAGCAACGTCGCGAGCGATTGATCGCTCGTTCAAACGCTGCACACGAACGGCCGGCGATATTACCTAAGACCGCCGCGCATCGCACAAGAAATCTGCTGAGGATTTCCCCCTATGCCGGTCACGAACCCACCGGTTTGCGTAGCCCGGGTTCCCTGCCGGCCGAAGGGCTGCTCATTCAACAGGCAACGTGGTGGGAAGGCCCGTCAATGCTCGCTTTGACGGTCGCCCTCCTCCGGCAACCCACAGAGTTGTCCACAGAAAAATCGAACAAGTCATCAAACTGACTTCGCCGCGACATATCCCTTGAACATTTCCCGCAGCTTCGTCTTGAGCAGCTTCCCGGTGGCTGTATGCGGCAGGCTGTCGACGAAAGCCACGTCGTCGGGCAGCCACCACTTCGCCACGCGCGTCGAAAGAAAAGTGAGCAGTTCCTCGCCCGTGACCTCCGCGCCCGCGCGCTTCACCACGATGAGCAACGGCCTCTCTTGCCACTTCGGATGCGCGATGCCGATCACCGCGGCCTCGGCCACGGCTGGATGCGCGCTCGCGGCGTTCTCCAAGTCGATGGATGAAATCCACTCGCCGCCCGACTTGATGACGTCCTTCGCGCGATCGACCAGCTGCACATAGCCGTCTTCGTCGATGTTGGCGACGTCGCCCGTCGGAAAGAACCCTTCGACGTCGAGCACGCTGCCGCCCTCGCCCTTGAAGTAACCACTCGCGATCCACGGCCCGCGCACATGCAGGTGGCCGAAGGCCTTGCCGTCGTGCGGCAGGCGTTGGCCGTCCTCGCCGACGATCTTGATCTCCACGCCCCACACACCGCGGCCCTGCTTCATCTTCACCGTGGTCTGCTCCTCCTTCGATAGCGTGCGGTGCTTGGGCAGCAGGTTGCCGATCACGCCGATCGGGCTGGTCTCGGTCATGCCCCAGCCCTGCACGAAGTCGGCGCCGAAGTCGCGCTCGAAGCGCTCGATCATGGCGCGCGGCGTGGCCGCGCCGCCCACACCGATGCGCTTCAGGCCGACGGCGTGCGTGTCGATTTCGGGGTGCGCATCGAAGTACTGGAACAGCATCAGCCAGATGGTCGGCACGGCCTGCGAGAAGCCGACTTTTTCATCGCGCATCAGCTCGTACAGGCTCTGGGGGTCCATGTGCGGGCCGGGCATCACCAGCTTCATGCCGGTCATGGCCGCCGCATACGGCATGCCCCATGCGTTGGCGTGGAACATCGGCACCGCGAGCAGCAGCGTCATCTGCGAGTTGACGCCGAAGGTGTCGGGCGCGCACTCCATCAGCGAATGCAGCACGGTGGAGCGATGCGAATACAAGACGCCCTTGGGGTTGCCCGTGGTGCCCGAGGTGTAGCAGAGCGACGAGGCGGTGCGCTCGTCGAACTCGGGCCAGGTGTAGTGCTCGCTCTGCGCGTCGACGAGCTCGTCGTAGCACAGCAGGTTGGGCACATCGATGGCGGGCATGTGCGCGCGGTCGGTCATCGCGATGAAGGCACGCACGGACTTGAGCTGCGGCGCGAGCTTCTCGACCAGCGGCGCGAAGGTGGTGTCGAAGAACAGCACCTTGTCTTCTGCATGGTTGACGATGTAGTCGATCTGCTCCGGAAAGAGCCGCGGGTTCACCGTGTGCAGCACCGCGCCCGAACCCGAGACGCCGTAGTACAGCGCGAGGTGGCGGTACGTGTTCCATGCGAGCGTGCCCACGCGGTCGCCAGGCTCGATGCCCAGCACCTTCATCGCGTTGGCCACCTGCTTCGCGCGGCGCTGCACCTCGCCATAGTTGGTGCGATGAACCGGCCCCTCCACCGTGCGCCCGACGATCTCGGCATGCGGGTGAAAGGTGGCCGCATGGTCGATCAGCGAAGAGATCAACAGCGGGCGGTCTTGCATCAATCCGAACATGTTCTTGTCTCCTGTGCGCCGGGGGAATCTCATGCAGCGGCCGGCTGCATCGTAGGCAGGGGCCTTTGCATGCCACATCGTCGGAACGGACGATTGAGCACCCCGGGGTTGTCCCTAGCATCGACCTCATTCAAGATGAACCCATCCCCGCTCTCCTCCCGAATGAAAGCCAAAGCATGAACGTGTACGAAGCCGTTGCGAGCCGTCGATCGGTGCGCGAATTCCTCGACCGGCCCGTGGCGCCCGACGTCATCCGCCGCGTGCTGCAGGAAGCGCTTCGCGCGCCCTCGGGCGGCAACCTGCAGCCCTGGCACCTGCACGTGGTGGGCGGCGAGCGGCTCGACGAACTCAAGGCGCTCATGCGCACGCGCGTGCAGGAAATGCCGACCGGCGAAGGCAGCGAATACGACATCTACCCGCGCGAGCTCGTCGCACCCTACCGCGACCGCCGCTTCGCGGTCGGCGAGGCGATGTATGCGCGCCTGGGCATTCCGCGCGAGGACAAGGCCGCGCGCCGCCAATGGTTTGCGCGCAACTACCAGTTCTTCGGTGCGCCGCTCGCACTGTTCTGCACGGTGGACCGCCGCATGGGTCCGCCGCAGTGGTCCGACCTCGGGATGATGTTGCAGAACGTGATGCTGCTGCTGCGCGCCGAAGGGCTCGACAGCTGCCCGCAGGAATGCTGGGCGATCTATCCGCAGACCATCGGCCAGTTCATCGAACTGCCGCCCGAGCGCATGCTGTTCACCGGCATGGCCATCGGGTATGCGGACCGCAGCAAGCCGCTCGATGCGCTGGTGACGGAGCGCGCACCACTGGGCGAAGTGGCCGAATTCATCGGCATCTGATCGACAGGACATCGGCAGAGGGAACGAATCCTGCTTGGCAGGAGGAACCCACGAAACTCCGTCCCATGCTCATCGCCCAGATCTCCGATCCCCATGTCCGGCCTGCCGGCCAGCTGTACCAGGGCGTGGTCGATTCGAACCGGATGCTCGAAGAGGCCATCGCGCACCTGCACGCGCTCGACCGGCGACCCGACCTGGTGCTGCTGACCGGCGACCTCGTCGATGAAGGCCGCCCCGAGGAATACGCGGAAGCCCGCCGTCTGCTCGCAAAGCTCTCGATCCCTTACCTCGTCATTCCCGGCAACCACGACCATCGCGAGAACTTCCGTGCTGCCTTCGCCGACCACGCCTACATGCCCGCCACGGGCGCGCTGCACTATTGCATCGACACGCACCCGGTGCGCATCGTCGCGCTCGACTCGTGCATTCCCGGTCTTCACCACGGCCATGTCGATGCCGAGGGCCTTGCGTGGCTGCAGCGCACGCTCGAATCCGACCGCGAGAAGCCGACGCTGCTGATGCTGCACCACCCGCCTTTCACCAGCGGCATTCCGTACATGGACAGCTACCGGTACATCGACACGGCACCGCTCGAAGCCATCGTGCGAAGCGTCGGCAACATCGAGCTGGTGCTCTGCGGGCATGTACACCGCACGATGCTCAGGCGCTGGGCGGGCACCGTCGTCTGTTCGTGCCCGAGCAGCACGACCGAGATCGCGCTGCAGCTCGCGCCCGATGCGGCGCCCGCGTCCTACCTGGGGCGGCCGGGCTGCATGCTGCACCTGTGGGATGAGGCAGAGGGCATGGTGAGCCATGTGAGCCATGTCGGAAAGCTGGACGGGCCGTATCCGTTTGCCTGACACTGCCGCCCACGACTTCGCACGCACGCCATGCCCCAGGAACGCACCCTCCTCTACACCGGACGCGAGTTCGAGGTGGCGCATGTTCGCTCCCACGCGCACGGCCATGAATGGAGTGCGCCGTACGTCATGGCGTCGCAGCGCATCGTCTTTCCGATCAGCCGCGCGATGCTGGACCTGCGCTTCGGCAACGACACCTGGCTGGTCGATGGGCTGACCGCCATCAGCTTCGGCGACGCGGCGGTCTACCAGTTGCGACCGGGCGCGCAGGCCACGCGACGCAGCGTGGTCGTCAGCCGGCATCCATTGATCTCAGGGCATCCGGAGCCGGCCTTCTCCTTGCTCTCGCCGAGGTCGCTCTATCGCGTCCATGCCGCACAGCAGCAGCTTCGATCGGGCAGCGAGGATGCATCGTCCATCGCTTCGCTGGTCGACGAACTGCGCTCTGCACGACGACTGGCGCCGCTGACAGGCCCCGCCGCCAGCGCCCGGCGATTGCTGGCGGAAACTGCCGACCGGCATGCAGGCCTGTCGCTGCACGAAATCGCCGATGCGGTCTCGCGCTCTCCATTCCACATGGCACGCAGTTTCAGGAAGCAGACCGGCCTCAGCCTGCATCAATATCGCCAGCATCTGCGTCTGGCCACGGCAATGGAACGCCTAGTCGATGGCGACCGCGACCTCGCCGGCATCGCGCACGACCTCGGCTACTGCAGCCAGAGCCACCTGGGTGCGGTATTCAAACAGGAGGTCGGCGTCACGCTGGGCGAGGCCCGCCGCCTGCTCGGCCAGGGCGCACGAATCTGATAGCTTTCGCGCCGGGCCGTCGCGAGACTCGCCCGATGGACCGCAACCTTCCCATCGGCCTCTTCGCCGCACTGGCCGCGGCGCTCGTGGGCAGCGCCTGGCAACTCATCTCGCGCCACGGTGTCACCACCACGCTCGGCCCGCTGGACATCGCGCTGCTGCGCTACGGCATTCCAGCGCTGCTGCTCTGCCCCTTCCTGTTCGGCAAGACGCCAGGTTCGCCCAAGGCGCCACGCATTGCGCTCGCGCTGCTGGTCATCGGCGGCGGACTGCCCTTCGGGTTGCTGGTGCTCGCCGGCGCGCAGTGGGCGCCGGCCAGTCACATGGGCATCTTCATGGCCGGCAGCCTGCCGCTCTTCACGGCCATCGGCGCGCGCATCCACAAGGGAGAGAGGGTGCAAGGCGTCCGATTGATCGGTCTCTGCTGCATCGCCCTCGGCATGGCGCTCTTCGCGGTGGGCAGCTTCCGGCCGGGCTCGCTGAGCTGGCAAGGTGACCTGCTCTTTCTCGGCGCCGCGATGCTCTGGGCCGTCTACTCACTCGCGTTCGGACACTGCGGCCTGACAGCATGGCAGGGTGCGGCCTTCGTCAACGGCTGGTCGACGCTGTTGCTGCTGCCGCTGCTGTGCTTCACAGGCATACCGCGGCTGCTCGGCGCACCCTGGCCCGATGTGGCGCTGCAGGCCGTGGGACAAGGCGTGGTCGCCGGCACGCTCGGCCTGGTCATCTACGGGGTGGCCATCTCGCACCTCGGCGCGGCACGCGCCTCGCTGTCGGCGGCGGCCGTGCCGGTGCTGACGACGCTCGGGGCGGCTTTCTTCATGGGCGAGCCCATCACGGTGGCGGTGGTGATGGCGTTGACACTGGTGGTGCCGGGGATCGTGCTTGCGAGTGGGGCGATTCGAAGGGACGTTCGGCTGCGGTTACGGTAAGCGAATGCCGGGCTCACAGGCAGAATCCGGCGCAAGGCGCCACCGGTGAGCGCGCGATAGGAAAGCACAGATGAAGGCCATCTCCGTCGAGATCTCCCGCTGGATCGATGACCACCAGCCCGGATGGGTCGAATGCAGATTGATCGATGCCGAAGGTCGGCTCCATCTCTTCACGGAGAAAGCCCCAGTCGTCACGGCAGAAAGCATTGGCCCCCAGAGCAGCTATCCGCTTTCAGGTGCCGTCGCGTGCGAAGTCCAAGCAGAGTGGGTAGACGCGAATGGGCGCTCGTTGCTTCGCGTTGGAACGACCCATCCGGATGGAGTGGAGTCCACGACTGGAGAAAGCACTTTCATCGTTCTCTCGACGCAGGTCGTGGATATCTGACTCCTGTCGCAGAATCCCGCCGCACACGGGCTTCAATCAAAACGAGAACACCATGGGCTTCAGCATCTACTACACCGCGAAGCGGGCCACGCCGCTGACCCCCATCGAAGTACAGCGCATCGACGCGATCGTGCAATCGTTCGATGTCGCCACCGAAATCGAGCGCTACGCCCACACAGGCAAGGGCCTCAACTGGGAAAGCTTCACTCTCTACGCAACCTCCCGCCTCAAGGGCGAAGAGGTGCTTTCGGGCGCAACCGCGCTCCCCGACAACAAGCCCTTCGCCATGCACAAGGGCGCACGCCACTGGGTCGGTTGCCTCAACCGAATCCGCCGCGAAGTGCTCGCCGATGCGACGTGGAGCGTGCAGATCGAAGACGACGCGCTGCTGTGGGACGACAAGCACGGCTGGCACGACAAGGCATCGGATGGGCTCGCGTCGCTGTGGCTCGGCTGCTTGCTGAGCTCGCCGTTCCGGTTGTTTTCCCGGAGCGCATGAGCCCATGAACAACGCCGCCGACTTTCATACGCAGGAAGATGACGTGTTCGGCCGCATCGCCGGACGCTACGACCTCCTGTCGGACCTCTTCAGCTTCGGCATTCATCGGCTGTGGAAGCGAAGGGTGGCAGCGCTCATCGCGCAAGAGCCGTGGACCGATCTCCTCGACGTCGCCGCAGGCACAGGCGACGTCGTCCTGAAGGTGGCGCAGCGCAAAGGCCTGCAGTCCGGCCAGAAGATCGTCGCCACGGACATCAGCCCGCAGATGCTCGCGATCGCGCGTCGGCGTGCCACGCAGTTGAAGGTGCCCGTCGAGTTCCGGGTGCTCGATGCGCACGCGATGCCGGAGATCGCGGACAACAGCGTCGATCTCTATTCCATCTCGCTGGGCCTCAAGATCTGCGAGCGCAAGCTGGCGCTGCGCGAAGCACTCCGCGTGCTGAAGCCGGGCGGCCGCTTCATCGCACTGGAAGCATCGAACATTTCCGTGCGCTGGCTTCACCGCGCCTACCTCGGCTACATGGCCGTGTGCATGCCCGTCATCGGATGGGCGGCGACCGGCGGCGATGCCTCGGCCTACCGCTACCTGCTCAAGGGCATCCAGGATTTCCCCACGGCCGAAGGGCTGGCCGCCGAACTCCGGGACATGGGGTTCGCGGAGGTCGCGTTCGAGCGGCTGTCGCTCGGCATCGTGGCGATCCATATCGCGCGCAAGCCGCTCAAGCCACGCCCCTGACTGCTACCTTCGGTATCGCCAGGCGATACTTTTTTCCTTTGCGCAGGGGACAGCCAGGTTGCGCCGTTACAGTCGCCGCGCCCGATTTTTCTGCATTGAAGAATCTCCCGGGCCCCTCCCGCCCCCGATCCTGAACCGAGCATTCGACGCCTCGGGCGAACGCGAACGCACACACCTGAAGCACCCCATGTCGCTGGTCAAGAAAGCAATCGAAGAACACAAGGCCGCGATCGCCGCGCGTGCCGCCAGCAAGGCCGCCGCCGCCGTCAACACGCAGGTCGCGCGCGAAGCGTTTCTTTCGGAGTTCAAGACGCGGGTCGAGGCGGACGTGAGGCCGCTGCTCGACGCCTTCGTCGCGGACCTCGTCGCCTCGCGGCACGATGCGATCGTCGACGACGACCTGGCCAACCCGTACAAGCCCTACATCTCGGTGCGCTTCTCGCCGGTCGCCGGTGTGAGGCTGGCGGACCTGGCTTCGCGGGAGTCGGTCTTCACGCTGCGTGCCTTTGCGGCGACACGGCAGGTGCACCACGTGTCTTCCTACGACCAGCGCTCGGGCGAACACGGCGTCACGCACGAGGCGCTGGGCATCGAGTCGGTGAACCCGTCGCGCGTCGAGCGGGGCTTCGAGGAATGCCTGCGGGCCGCGCTGAAGGCCTGGCAGGCCTGAGTGCTTGCTGGCGCCCGCCCTCAAAGCCGTTCGATGATCGTCACGTTCGCCATGCCGCCGCCTTCGCACATCGTCTGCAGCCCATAGCGCTTGCCGCGCTGCGCGAGCGCGTGGACCAGCGTGGTCATCAGCTTGGTGCCCGAGGCGCCCAGCGGGTGGCCCAGCGCAATCGCACCGCCGTTGACGTTCAGACGTTCCGGGTCGGCACCCAATGCCTGCAGCCAGGCCAGCGGCACCGGCGCGAAGGCTTCGTTGACCTCGTACAGGTCGATGTCCTCGATCTTCATGCCGGCCTTCTTCAAGGCGCGCTGTGTGGCGGGCAGCGGTGCCTCCAGCATGATCACCGGGTCGTGCCCCATCACGCTCATGTGGTGGATGCGCGCGAGCGGCTTCACGCCCAGCGCCTTGAGCCCGCGCTCGTTCACCACCATCACCCCGCTCGCGCCGTCGCAGATCTGGCTCGCGGTGGCCGCGGTGCAGCGGCCGCCTTCGGCAATCAGCTTCACGCCGGCGATGCTCTCCAGCGTGGCGTCATAGCGGATGCCTTCGTCGGTGGTGTGCATGTCGCCCGGCTCGGTGCCGTCGTTCAGGCGCGCGGCCACGGGCACGATCTCGGCATCGAACAGGCCCGCCTTCGTCGCGGCGATGGCGTTGCGGTGGCTGCGCAGCGCGTAGGCATCGAGCTCGGATTTCTCGATGCCGTAGTTCTTCGCGATCATCTCGGCGCCGGTGAACTGGCTGAACTGGATGTCGGGGTAGCGCTTCTGCATGAGCGGGCTCACATAGAAGCCCAGGCCGTTCTTCATCGGCAGGATGTTCGGCGTGCCCATGGGCACGCGCGTCATGCTCTCGACGCCGGCAGCGATGACGATGTCCATGCTGCCCGACATCACGGCCTGCGCCGCGAAATGCAGCGCCTGCTGCGACGAGCCGCACTGCCGATCGACCGAAGTCGCCGGCACCGACTCGGGCAGCCGAGAGGCCAGCACCGCGTTGCGCGCGATGTTCGAGGCCTGCTCGCCCACCTGGCCGACGCAGCCCATGATGACGTCCTCGACCAGTGCGGGGTCGACGTCGGTGCGCTCGACCAGCGCGTTGAGCACCTGCGCGGCGAGGTCGGCGGGGTGCCAGCCGGACAGGCGGCCGTTGCGGCGGCCGCCTGCGGTGCGGGCGGCGGCGACGATATAGGCTTCGGGCATTCGGGTCTCCAGTTGTTGGTTGGCGAAAAAGATTGTCTTACCGCGGCGCCATGCGGATGGCACCGTCCAGCCGCACGCTCTCACCGTTGAAATAGCCGTTGGTGATCATCAGCTCGGCCAGTGTCGCGTACTCCGCCGGATTTCCGAGTCGCTTGGGGAAGGGCACCGACGCCGCGAGCGCCGCCTTCACGTTGTCGGGCGCGCCCTGCAGGAGCGGCGTGTCGAAGATGCCCGGCAGGATCGTGTTCACGCGGATGCCTTCGCTCATCAGGTCGCGCGCAATCGGCAGCGTCATGCCGACGATGCCGGCCTTCGACGCGGTGTAGGCCGCCTGCCCCATCTGCCCGTCCTGCGCCGCCACCGAGGCGGTGTTGACGATGGCGCCGCGCTCGCCGTCCTGCAGCATGTCGAGCGTCAGCATGCCGGCCGCCGACTTGGCGATGCATCGGAAGGTGCCCACCAGGTTGATCTGGATGATGCGATCGAAATTGGCGAGCGGAAAGTGCTTGATCTCGCCCGTCGCCTTGTCGCGGCTCGCGGTCTTGACCGCGTTGCCGGTGCCCGCGCAGTTGACCAGCACCCGCTCCTGCCCGTGCGCCGCCCGGGCCTTGACGAAGGCCGCGTCGACCTGCTCTTCGGAGGTCACGTCGACCTTGCAGAACACGCCGCCCAGCTCCCTGGCGAGCGCCTCGCCCTGCTCGGCGTTGAGGTCGAACAGCGCGACCTTCACGCCGTGGCTGGCCAGGCGGCGCGCGGTGGCGGCGCCCAGGCCCGAGGCACCGCCAGTGACGACGGCGGAAATACTGGCATCGAGTTGCATCTTGGCTTGTCTCCGGAAGGTTGTTCGAAAACCAGTTTAGGCAGCAGAATCGACCGCCGGAATCGTCGGAAGCGACGGAATTTCAAGGCGCTCACTCCCCCGTTTGCGATGCCTTCCCCTGCTTCTCCACCGCCCTCTCCCCGGATTCTCGAAACCAAGCTGAACCCGCCGGCGTTCGTGGCCACGCAGGTGCCGCGCACCACCATCGGCGAAGAGGTTGCCGCGGCCGGTGTGAAGCTGGTGCTGGTGCGTGCCCCGGCCGGCTTCGGCAAGACCACGGCCATGGCGCAGATCCGCGAGCGCATGGAGGCGCAAGGCACCGCCACCGCCTGGCTCACGCTGGACCGCGCCGACAACGACGTCTCGCGCTTTCTCAATTGCCTGGCCGAGGCCGCGCAGCGCCTGGGCGTGGAAGAGCCCCGCACCAACGGCCCCTTCGATGCGGTCGCCGCGCTGGCCGCGCACGACGCGCCCTTCACCCTGTTCCTCGACGACTTCGAGGTGGTGCAGGAGCCCGCCGTGCTCGGGCTCGTGCGCGAAATCATCGAGCAGCTGCCGCGCCGCGGGCAGATCGTGATCGGCTCGCGCAGCCTGCCCGACCTGAGCCTGGGCCGGCTGCGCGCACGCGGCCAGCTGATGGAGATCGACACCGATCGCCTGCGCTTCACGCTGGAGGAAACCAGCGCCTTCTTCGGCCTGCGGCAGGCCCATGCATCGCAGACATCGCAAGGCTTGCAGACGCTGCCGGCCGACCTGCTCTCGCAGCTGCACCGCAAGACCGAGGGCTGGGTGGCCGCCATCTGGCTCGCGTCGATGGCGCTGGAGCGGCACGGCACCGAGACCGGCTTTGTCGAGCGCTTCTCGGGCTCCGACCGCGCGGTGGCCGAGTACCTGGCCGAAGACGTGCTCGCGCACCAGCCCAAGGAGATTCGCGACTTCCTGCTGCGTACCAGCATCCTGCGGCAGCTCGATGCCTCGGTGTGCCAGGCGCTCAACCCGCGCATCGACTGCGCGGCCATCCTGGAGCGGCTGGCCGCGGCCAATCTCTTCCTGACACCCGTGAGCGGAGACGGCCGCGCGTGGCGCTATCACAGCCTGTTCGCCGACTTCCTGCGCGCGCAACTGGCGCGCGAGCACCCCGGCGAGATCGAGCGGCTGCACCTCGCGGCCTCGGGCTGGTACGAATCGCAGGACCGGCCGGTGCCCGCCATCGACCACGCCATCGAAGGCGGCGACCATCCGCATGCGCTGACGCTGCTCGACAGCTACGCGGGGCAGTTTCTCGAGCAAGGCCGCATGCGCATGCTGGCGCGATGGTTCTCCGCCATTCCGGAACACCAGTTGCGCGCGCACCCGTTCCTGCAGCCCATCGCGCTGTGGGCCACCTGCTTCACGCACGGGCCGTGGGAGGCGATGCAGATGCTCGAGCAATCGGGCTGCATCGACAGCGAGATCCCTGAAGTGCGTGCGAGCGCGCACACGCTCGTGCCGCTGCTGCTCGCGATGCAGGACCGGCACGACGAGGCCTACGAAGTGGGCCGCACCAGCCTCGCGCGGCTGCCAACGGGCTTGCCCTTTGCCGACAGCGTGCTGCTCAACGCGATGGCGCACATCCTCGCCGTGCGCGGCGACCAGCGGGAGGCGCAGCGGCTGCTCGATGCCGCGCGGCGGGAGCAAGGGAACAGCACCTTCAACCGCATGTACACCGAATCGCTGGCGGGCCTGTTCGACCTGCACGAAGGCCGGCTGCGGCAGGCGACCGCGCGGCTGCGCATGGCGGTCGATACGACGCATGCCGTCTCCTACAACCACAGCCACGGCAATGCCTGGGCGGGCGTGCTGTATGCCGGCGTCGTGTACGAGTCGAACCAGTTGCCGCAGGCCGATCACCTGCTGAACGTGTACCTGCCGCTCGCGCGCGACGTCGGCCTGCCGGACCACATGATCCTGAGCCACGTCATGCGCTCGCGCATCGCGTTCCATGCGGGCGACATCGACGCCGCCGTGCAGGCGCTGACCGAACTCGAATACCTCGGGCATCACCGGCAACTGCCCCGCGTGGTGGCCGGCGCGAAGCTGGAGCGCTCGCGCATGCTGCTGCTGCAGGGCAACGGACCCGCGTCACGCGATGAGCTGTTGCGCGCGGACGATCCGGAGCTGTGGGCGCGCGAGCGGCGACAGCGCCTGCCCGCGCATGACCTCGACTACCTGGCGCTGGCGAAGGCGCGCTGGGACATCGCGTTCGGCGATGCGCGCGCGGCGCTGACGGTGCTCGATGCCGAGATGCATGCGGCCGTCGCATCGAACCGCTATCGCCGCGTGCTGAAGCTGCGCGTGCTGCGCGCGATGGCGCTGCAGCGCGCGGGCGACGTCGCCGCCGCGATCGATGAGATCAGCGCCGTGCTGCAGACGGCGAGCCAGGAAGGCTTCATGCGGTTGATCCTCGATGAAGGGCCGGCGGTGGGGATGCTGGTGCAGCGGTATGCGAATGCGGCTGCCCAGGAGGCTGCGGCGTCCCCTTCGACGCGCGGCGATCCGATCCTTGCGGACTACCTGCAGCGATTGCTGCAGGCGATGGGGCCGATGGCGGCGGTCGATGTGGAAGCGGCGCCGGCCGGCGACGGGATCAAGGAGCCGCTGACGCGCAAGGAGATTCGGGTGCTGCAGCTGCTGGCCGAGGGGTACTCGAACAATGCGATGGCGGAGAAGCTGTTCGTGTCGGACAGCACGGTGCGGACGCACCTGCGGAATATCAATATGAAGCTGGATGCGAAGAGTCGGACGCAGGCGGTGGCGATTGCGCGACGGCTGGGCGTGATTCGGTAGTTCCAGCGCCCCGTCCCCCCACCGCGCCGCAATGGCACAGCGTTGCCGTGGGGCAGCCCGCTGCCGGCGCGCACCCGCGGCCTTCCGTCCAGTCGCCTCAGGACTACGGAAATCGGTGATACCGCCACCCCCGCGCAATCCCTAGCATGGCTGACAGAACAGCCCAAACCCGCCAGGGAGCCCCCAGCAGAAATGCTGAAAGAAGCAGCGCGTCTGAAGAAATGCCCAGAGGTATCCCCAACCCCGCCGCCATGTACGGCATCGCCCCTCGCCCCTGGGGCTTTGAAGTCTCGCTCGTGCGCAACGGCACCCGTTACTACCGGCAATTCGGCAAGGCCAGCTACGGCAGCCTGGAGCAGGCGCTGCTGCAGGCACAGGACTGGCGCGACGCAGTGGTGCGCAGCGTGCCGCCGGTGGCGCGGCGCACGCGGGCCGAAAAACTGCGGGCCAACAACACCACGGGCGTCTCCGGCGTCTTCTGCCAGGTCGCGTCCGGCGGCCGGGTGCGGGCATGGGTCGCAAAAACCTACATCGGGCAGGACGAAATCCTTCGCACCGACTTTCCGGTCGACGCGGTGGGCAGCGCGGCGCAGGCCCTCGCCATCGAGGAGCGCGAGAAGCAGCTGGACCGCATGTCCGGCCTCGCGCGGCTGCATCCGGCCGAAGAGGCGATCCGCCAGGGCCTGACGCTGCAGCCGCCGGGGCCGCGCACCACCAAGCGCACCAAGTCCGAGATCACCCGCATCACCAACTCCAGCGGCGTGAGCGGGGTGCAGTTCAAGATGCCCAACGCGGGCCATCCCGGCTACTGGCTGGCGACCACGTTCACCGCGGGCAAGGGCAGCGTGTGCAAGGCCTTCTCGGTGAAGGAGCACGGCCACGACATGGCCAAGAGCCTCGCCATCGCGGAGCGCGAGCGCCAACTGGCCGAAAAACTGAAGGAGGCCGAGCAGCAGCAGCAGGCATCGCCGCCCGACCTCTTTCTTGCACGCAGGGCCGGCGGCCAGACGGCCCGGCCATGACGAACCTCAAGCCCCTCCACCAGCTGCTGCGGGTGGCTTCCCATCTGCTCGACCAGGCGGCCACGGAGGTGCGCGAGGCGCAGCTGGAGCCGACCTCCGAGAACATCGAGAGCATCGGCCGCGCGCTCCTCGAGGTGATGGAAGTGCAGCGCAAGATCTTCGCGGAGCGGCCCGAGCTGCGGCCCAAGACGCTCGCGGCGTCCGACCGCGAGGCCGATGCCAACAAGCTCTTCACCCAGTTCATGCTCGAGGCGCTGGAGCTGGAAGACACCGGCAACACCGTGGCCGCGGTGGAGCGCTACACGCGCTTCATCGGCATCTCGCCTTCGTACCACCACCGCGAGATCGCGCGTGCAGAAATCCGCCGGCTGACGTAGACGATTCGAACGCGCGGGCGTTGCGCCTCACAGCGCCCGCGAAATCACCTCTTTCATGATCTCGTTGGTGCCGCCGTAGATGCGCTGCACCCGCGCATCGGCATACATGCGCGCGACCATGTATTCGCTCATGTAGCCGTAGCCGCCGAAGAGCTGCAGGCATTCGTCCATCACGCGGCCCTGCGCCTCGGTGCCCCAGAGCTTGGCCATGGAGGCGGTGGCGGTGTCGAGCCGGCCGGCCACGAGGTCTTCGACGCAGCGGTCGATGAAGGCGCGGCCCACCTTGATCTGGGTGGCGATCTCGGCGAGCTTGAACTTGGTGTTCTGGAATTCGGCGATCGGCTTGCCGAAGGCCTTGCGGTCGCGCACGTAGTCGAGCGTGGCCTCGTAGGCGCCTTCCATGGCTGCGAGCGCGGTCACGCCGATGATGGTGCGCTCGTAAGGCAGGTCGCTCATCAACTGGAAGAAGCCCTGCCCCTCCTGGCCGCCGAGCAGCGCATCGGCGGGCACGCGCACGTCGTCGAAGAAGAGCTCGGAGGTGTCCTGCGCCTTCATGCCGATCTTGTCGAGCACGCGGCCCACGCGAAAGCCCTCGCAGCCCTCGGTCTCGACGATGAGGATCGAGGTGCCCTTGGCGCCCTGCGCCGGGTCGGTCTTGCACACCACCAGCACCAGGCCGGCGAGGTAGCCGTTGGTGATGAAGGTCTTCGATCCGTTGATGAGGTAACCGCCGTCTTTTTTCTCGGCGCGGGTGCGCACGCCCTGCAGGTCGGAGCCGGCGCCGGGTTCGGTCATGGCGATGGCGCCGACCATTTCGCCGCTCGCCATGCGGGGCAGGTAACGCTGCTTCTGTTCCTCGGTGCCGTGGTTGAGGATGTAGTGCGCCACGATGGCGTGCACCGAGGTGGCCATGCCGGTGAGCCCGCGGCGCGACATCTCCTCGTACACCACGGCCTCGTGGCGGAAGTCGCCGCCGGCGCCGCCGTAGTCGTCGGGAATGTCGGCGCACAGCAGGCCGAGCGCACCGGCCTTGCGCCAGACCTCGTGGCCGACGTGACCGCGCTTGCGGGCTTCCTCGTCGTGCGGGAGCACTTCGGTTTCGACGAAGCGCACCACGTTGTCGCGGTAGAGGTCCAGGTCTTCATCGCTCCAGGAGCGGCGGAAGTCGATGGGCATGGGTGTTTTCCTTTTGGGTTGTTTTGTGAAAGCGCGCTCAGCCGGAGGTGACGGACGCAGTCGTCGCGCCCCAGCGGCGCAGCATCGCCTCGCCGTCGTCGTGCGCAGTCGCAGGCGGCATCACCGGCGCAGTGCGGCTGAAGCGCGGCGCGGGCGCGGGCTGCACCACGCCGCCCACGTTCGCAAAGGTGCCGCGCGCCACGTTGTGCGGGTGTTCGGGCGCCTCGTCCCAATCGAGCACGGGCGCGAAGCAGGCGTCGCTGCCTTCGAGCAGCACGCACCACTCGTCGCGCGTGCGGGTGCGGAACAGGTCGGCCATGCGTAGCTTGAGCAGCGGCCAGCGGTCGGCGTCCATCTGGGCATCGAAGGCGGTGTCGTCGGCGATGCCGCAGCGCTCGCGCAGCAGCGCATAGAACTGCGGCTCGATGGCGCCCACGGCCACGTACTTGCCGTCGGCGCAGGCGTAGGTGTCGTAGAAGTGCGCACCGCCGTCGAGCATGTTCTCGCCGCGCTGGTTGCTCCACATTCCGGCCGACTTGAAGCCGTACATCATCGAAGACAGGAGCGCCGCGCCATCGGTCATGGCGGCATCGACCACCTGGCCCTGGCCCGAGCCCTTGGCCTCGTGCAGCGCGGCGAGGATGCCGAAGGCCAGCAGCATCGCGCCGCCGCCGAAGTCGCCCACGTAGTTGAGCGGCGGCACCGGCGGCTCGCCTGCGCGGCCGATGGCGTGCAGCGCGCCGCTGATGGCGATGTAGTTGATGTCGTGGCCCGCCGCGTGCGAGAGCGGGCCGTGCTGGCCCCAGCCGGTCATGCGGCCGTAGACCAGGCGCGGGTTGCGCGCATGGCATTCGGCGGGGCCGAGGCCCAGGCGCTCCATCACGCCGGGGCGAAAGCCCTCGATGAGCACGTCGGCCTTCGCGATGGCATCGAGCACCGATTGCGCCGCTCCTTCGGCGCGCAAGTCGATCTGCAGCGTGCTGCGGCCGCGCGCGAGGATGTCGTAGGGCGCGGTGCGCGTGCCGGGGCGCTCGATGCGGATCACCTCCGCGCCCATGTCGGCGAAAAGCATCGCGCAGAACGGCCCGGGGCCGATGCCCGCCATCTCGATCACCCGAAGGCCTTGCAATGGACCTGCCATGGTCTGTCTCCTGTATGTGGAGGCATCTTGGCGCGGGGGCGGTTGGGGGTGCATCGTCCAAAGCGACGAATGCGCCTGTTATCTCCTTCCCTGTCTCCTTCTATATGGCGGCGCGCAGCTGCGCCACGCGGCGCAGGTGCCATGCGGGTGGGCCGAACTGGCCTTCGATGAGCGTGGCGCGGCGCACGTAGTGGCCGACGGCCAACTCCTCGGTCATGCCCATGCCGCCATGCAATTGCACCGCGCCCTGCCCCACGGCCTTGCAGGCCTTGGCGGCGGCCACCTTGGCGGACGAGACCGCGCGGGCGCGCTCGTCGTCGCTCGCGGTGTCGACGATTTCGCCGACGCTCGTGGTGAGCGCCGCGGCCTGCTCCAGCGCCATGTGCATGTCGGCCAGGCGGTGCTGCAGCACCTGGAAGCTGGCGATGGGCACGCCGAACTGCTTGCGCTGGCGCACATAGTCGAGCGTGTCGCGCAGCAGGCGGCGCATGACGCCGACCGATTCGGCGCAGATGGCGAGCGTGGCTTCGTCGAGCGCGCGTTCGATCTGCGGCAGCGCGCCGCCTTCGGTGCCGAGCAATGCGTCGGCGGGCAGTCGCATGTTGTCGAAGGCGATGTCGGCGGCGCGGCCGCCGTCGCGCGTCGGGTAGGCGCGCAGGCGCAGGCCCGGCGTGTCCCTCGGCACCACGAGCAGCGAGAGGCCCTTGCCGCTGCGCGCCGTGACGATGAAGTGGCTGGCCCACGGCGCCGCCTGCACCACGGCCTTGCGGCCATCGAGCCGGAAACCGTCGCCCTCGCGCACGAGCTGCATCTGCACATCGGTGCGGTCGTGGCGGCTCTGCGGTTCGCCGTGGGCGAAAGCCAGCACGGCTTGTCCCGAGACGATGCGCGCGAGCAATGCGGTGGCCTGTGCGCCGGGGTGGCGCTGCAGCAGGCCGGCGCCGATCACCATCGTCGACAGGTAGGGCTCGGCCGCGAGTGCGCCGCCCAATGTTTCCATCAGCGCGAGGTGCGCGGCCATGCCCAGGCCCAGGCCGCCTTGCGATTCGGGCAGCGCCGCGCCCAGCAGATCGAGTTCGCGCGAGAGGCCCTGCCAGAACGGCGGCGGTTCATCGTCGGCCTTCGCGAGCGCATGCAGGCGCTGCTCGAAGCCGTGGTGGTCGTCGAGGTAGCGCGCGAGGCTGTCGCGCAGCATCGCGAGGGTGTCGTCGGTTTCGGTGGTGAGTGTGCTCATGGCAAGGACCTCAGCGGGCCAGCAGATGGGCCGCGACGATGTTGCGCTGCACCTCGTTGGAGCCGGCGTAGATGGAAGCGGCACGGTCGTTGAGGTAGGCCGACATCGAGAACACGGCCTCCTCCGGGATCGGCAGTTCACCCTGCAGCCCGTCGTCCAGCGGCAGGTTGACGGCGGCGTAGTGGCCGGCAATTTCGACGCCGAGTTCGGTCAGCCGCTGGCGCAACTCGGAGCCGAGCACCTTGCCCATCGAGGGGCGGATGCCGGGCGGCTCGCCGCGCGCCTGCGCGCGCAGCGACTGCAGCTCGGTGGCCTCGAGCGCGTCGATGGCGCATTCGGCTTCGGCCAGGTGCAGCGCCATGTCGTCGGCCTCTTGCGCGTCGGAGATCGCATCGGCGGCCGTGCGCAACCGGCGAAGGCGCGCGCGCAGCATCGGCGTCCACGCGCCGCCGCGCTCGTGCTGCAGCAGGTACTTGGCGATGGTCCAGCCCCGGTTCTCCTCGCCGATGAGCCCCTCGGCGGGCACGCGCACGTCGTCGAAGAACACCTGGTTGAGTTCGTGGTCGCCCGAGATGCTGATGATCGGCCGGATGGTGATGCCCGGCGTCGGAATGTCGAAGCACAGGAAGCTGATGCCCTGCTGCGGCTTGCTGCCCGAGGTGGTGCGCACGAGGCAGAACATGCGGTTGGCGTACTGCGCGTGGGTGGTCCAGATCTTGGTGCCGTTGATGACGTAGTGATCGCCGTCGCGCACGGCCTTGCATTGCAGCGAGGCCAGGTCGGACCCCGACTGCGGCTCCGAATAGCCCTGGCACCAATAGTCCTCGCCTGAGCGGATGCCCGGCAGCCACGCGCGCTTCTGCGCCTCGGTGCCGAAGGCGACGATCACCGGCGCGACCATGCCCGGCCCCATGGGCGCGCGCTGCGGCGCGTCGGCCGCGGCCAGCTCGGCCGCGAAAAGGTAGTGCTGCATCGGCGTCCAGCCGGTGCCGCCGTGCTCGACCGGCCAGTGCGGCACGCTCCAGCCGCGCCTGGCAAGAATGCGGTGCCAGCCGTTGCCTTCGGCGTAGTCGCTGAAGATGCCGGAGCAGCGCCGGCCGGCTGCCCGGAGTTCGGGTGTCAACTCGCGCGAGAGAAAGTCGCGAACCTCGTTCTGGAATGCCGTTTCGGCGGCGCTGAGTGTCCAAGCCATGGTGCGGTCCCGTTGGAGTGCAGCGGCGAGTGTGCACCTGGGGAGTGCGGCGGGGGCATCGTCGGATCGGACGAAGACTCACCGGTTTCGGTAGTTTGCGCGCACACCCGGGATAGCCCTCTCCAGCGCCTCCGGACGACCACGCAAAATTGCCAGTCGGGAGTTGTTCTGTGCGCCAAAGAATGCGCTGCGCTCAATGGAGAGCACCATGCACGCGACCACCACACCCGGTTTCTCGCACGCCAGCGTCGAGCGGCTGTGCGACTACGAATTGCCCGATCCGCCGGCCCGCCATGCGCTGTCCGCGCCGGCCACGTCTCTTTCACCCCTCGCCCACGACCCCGAGAAGCTCGCGCTGAACTGGTGGCTGTGGATGGATGAGATGAACAAGAGCATGTGGCGCCACTACGACGCCTGGCGCGAACAGCAGTTCGGCCAGCCGGCCAGGGACCCCAAGCGCCGCGGCTGAACCGGCTGCTCGCTCAGGCGGCCACGGCTTCGCGCGCCGGCGTCGCCTTCGACGGCACCGGCATGTGCTGGGCCCAGTCGATGATTTCCAGCGTGCCATCGGCATGCTCGGCCAGCGCCGTGAGGCTTTCCACCCAGTCGCCGTCGTTGCAGTAGAGGATGCCGTCGATGTCGCGCATCTCGGCATGGTGGATGTGGCCGCACACCACCCCCTGCGCACCGCGCTTGCGGGCCTCGCGCGCCACCGCGTTCTCGAAGTCGCCCACGTAGCTCACCGCGCGCTTGACCTTGCCCTTGAGGTACTTGGAGAGCGACCAGTACGGCAGCCCCATCCGCGCGCGCAGCGAGTTGAGGTGGCGGTTCAGCTTGAGCGTGAATTCGTAGAGCGAGTCGCCCACGTAGGCGAGCCACTTGGCGCACTGGATCACGCCATCGAACAGGTCGCCGTGGATGATCCACAACTTGCGGCCGTCGGCCGTCTCGTGGATCCATTCGTCGGCCACGTCGATGCCGCCGAAGTTGTGATTGAGGTACTTGCGGGCGAACTCGTCGTGGTTGCCCGGAATGAAGATCACGCGCGTGCCCTTGCGCGCCTTGCGCAGGAGCTTCTGGATCACGTCGTTGTGCGCCTGCGGCCAGTACCAGTGCCGCTTCAGCTGCCAGCCGTCGATGATGTCGCCGACCAGGAACAGCGTCTCGCACTCGGTGTGCTTGAGAAAGTCGAGCAGCGCGCGGGCCTGGCAGCCGGGCGTGCCCAGGTGCAGGTCGGAGATCCAGAGCGTTCGGAAGTGCAGCGGTGGACGCTGGCGATCGTCGTCCTCCGGCTCAGGAGTCCCGGTCGCGGTGTCGCGCCATGCGCGAAGGAAAGCGTCGTCGCGTTGCATGGACGGGTAGGCTCCCACCCGCGCGTGACGCTGCGATGGCACACCCGTGACATCCCGATGACGCGTGGCCCCTGCGCAACGCCACAATCGCGCGATGCGACCTGGCCAGATCATCGTTCTTGCGACCCCCGTGTTCTTCTTGCTGATCGCGATCGAATTCGCGGTGGGCCGCGTGCGGGCCCGTCGCGGCACGGGGCACGACACCTACCGGCTGGCCGATGCGGTCAACAGCATCGGCCTGGGCATGCTGAGCCAGATCAGCGCGGTGCTCACCGGGCTCTTGCGCATCGGCATCTACACCGCCGTGTATTCGGAGGTGGCGCTGTTCCCCAAGGAGGCGGCCAGCGACTTCTGGACCACCTGGTACGGCTGGCTGCTGGCGCTGGTGTTCTACGACTTCTGCTACTACTGGCTGCACCGCATGGGCCACGAGTCGGCGGTGCTTTGGGCGGCGCATGTGGTGCACCACCAGAGCCAGCACTACAACCTGTCGACCGCGCTGCGGCAGACGTCGAGCGGGGCGCTGCTCGGCTGGATCTTCTATATGCCGATGGCGGTGGCCGGGGTGCCGCCGCTGGTGTTCGTCGTGGTGGCGCTCATCGATCTGCTCTACCAGTTCTGGGTGCACACCGAGCAGGTGGGCAAGCTCGGCTGGTTCGACCGCTGGTTCTGCTCGCCGTCGAATCACCGGGTGCATCACGCGGTGAACGATACGTACCTGGACCGCAACTACGGCGGCATCCTGATCGTGTGGGACCGCCTGTTCGGCACCTTCCGCGAAGAGGACGAACGCTGCGTCTACGGCACGCGCGGCGAATTGAAGAGCTGGGACCCGCTCTGGGCCAATGCCGAGGTGTACTGGGGGCTGGCCAAGGATTCGTGGCACGCACGCAGTTGGGCCGACAAGCTGCGCGTGTGGCTCAAGCCACCCGGCTGGCGGCCGGCCGACGTGGCGGCGCGCTTTCCGAAGCCGGCGTTCGACATCGCGAAAGTGACGCGCTACGAGCCCGTCGTGAGCCGCGGGGTGCAGTGGTTCGCTGGCATTCAGTTCCTGCTGATGCTGGGCGGCGTGGCCTTCTTTCTCTGGTTTTCCGACGACATGCCGCTGCAGCGCTCCGCCGTCTGGCTGGCCACGCTGACGGCGAGCCTGTGGGCCATCGGCGCCGTGCTGCAGGGGCGGCTGTCGGTGACCGAGGTGCTCCTGGTCGAGGCCGCCGCGCTGGCGACGGCGAGCGCGGCGCTGGGCATCGGCTGGCTGCACCACATCTGCAAGCCGCTGGCGCTGTCGATTGCGATCGTCTTTGCCGCGCGGCGTGCGATGGCGTCTGGTGCAGTCACCCGCTTCGACGGGCTGCTGTTGGCCGGGCTGGTCGCCTCGCTGGCGGGCGATGTGCTGCTGATGGGCTCGGCCAAGCTGTTCGTGCCGGGGCTCGTGTGCTTTTTGCTCGCGCACCTGGCGTACATCGCGCTGTTCCGCATCGGCGTGGGCCTGTTCCCGCGGCGCGGGGCACTGGCGGCGACGCTGCTGATCGGCGCGGGCATGTATGCGTTTCTCTGGCAGGGCGGGCTGCCGCCAGCGCTGCGGATTCCGGTCGGGGTCTACGTGGTGGTGATCGCCTGCATGGCGGCCCAGGCCATCGGGCGCGCGGCGGTGCTGCGCGAAGCCGATCCTTCAGCCACGTGGGTGGCGGTGGGTGCGTGCTTTTTCATGCTGAGCGACGCGCTGCTGGCGACCAACCGCTTCGTCTTGCCGCTGCCGCTCGCGCAGCTGTGGGTGCTGGCGACTTACTACGCGGCGCAGGTGCTGATCGTGCGGCACGTTCACCGCCCACCAGGCTGATTCGTCAGTCGACGCAGTGCTGGATTTCCACCGTCGAGTGGCGAATTTCCTCGTGCATCGAGAAGCAGGCACGCACCTCGTCGGCGGTGAGCGTGAGCGAATGCGTCACGACCGTGAGCGCGCAGGCATAGGCATCGCGGCCGACGCGCCAGACATGCAGGTCGGCCACGCGGGTTTCCGAAGCGGCCAGCGTGGTCTCCACGCCTTCGCGGATCTCTTCGGTGACGGGGTGGTCCATCTCGCGATCGAGCAGCACCTTGCCGGTTTCCTTCAAGAGGCCCCGGGCCCAGCTGGCGACCAGCACCGCACCGACGATGCCCATCGCCGGGTCGAGCCAGGCCCAGCCGTAGAACCAGCCGCCGAGCAGTGCCGCGGTGGCGAGCACCGAGGTGGCGGCGTCGGCCACCACGTGCAGGTAGGCGGAGCGCAGGTTCAGGTCGTGGCCGTGTTCGTGCGAATGACCGTGATCGTGACCGTGGTGGTGATGCCCATGGTCGTGGTGCGTGCCGCCCAGCAGCCGCGCGCAGACCAGGTTGACCACGAGCCCCAGCACCGCCACCGAAATCGCCTCGGGGTAGTGAATCGCCGAAGGCGACCACAGCCGCTCCAGCGAGCCCACCACCATCAGCGCCGCCACACCGAGCAGCAGCAGCGCGCTCGCGAAGCCGCCGAGCACTTCGATCTTCCAGGTGCCGAACGCAAAGCGCGGATCACGCGCATAGCGGCGCGCGGCCGCATAGGCGAAGGCGCTCAGGCCGATGGCCAGCGCGTGCGAGCTCATGTGCCAGCCGTCGGCCAGCAGCGCCATCGAGTTGAACCACCAGCCGGCGCCGATCTCGACCACCATCATCGCGGCGGTGATCCACATCACGAGGCGGGTGCTGCGCTCGGCGGAGGCATTGCCGGCGCCGAACTGGTGGTCGTGCTGCCAGGCGCTCAGGTCATGGGTGTGCATGGGTTGTCAGACTCCGAAAAGGTCCTGTCCGTCCGAACGGCTCGAAGGCGGCGTCACGCCCAGGTGCCGGTAGGCCGCCAGCGTGGCGATGCGACCGCGCGGCGTGCGCTGCAGGTAGCCCTGCTGGATGAGGTAGGGCTCGATCACGTCCTCGATGGTGTCGCGCTCCTCGCCGATGCTGGCCGCGACGTTGTCCAGGCCCACCGGGCCGCCGTCGAAGCGGTGGATCACGGCTTCGAGCAGCTTCCTGTCCATGAGGTCGAAGCCCTGCGGATCGACGTCCAGCATGGCGAGCGCCTTGTGGGCGATCTCTTCGGTGATGCGGCCGTTGCCCTTGACCTCGGCGTAGTCGCGCACGCGGCGCAGCAGGCGGTTGGCGATGCGGGGCGTGCCGCGGGAGCGCCGGGCGATCTCGAAGCCGCCGGTGGCGTCGGTTTCCACCTTGAGCAGGCGGGCGCTGCGGGTCACGATGAGTGCGAGCTCCTCGGGCGTGTAGAACTCCAGCCGCGCGACGATGCCGAAGCGGTCGCGCAGCGGGTTGGTCAGCATGCCGGCGCGGGTGGTGGCGCCCACCAGCGTGAAGGGCTGCAGGTCGAGCTTGATGCTGCGCGCCGCGGGTCCCTCGCCGATCATGATGTCGATCTGGTAGTCCTCCAGCGCGGGGTACAGGATTTCCTCGACGACCGGGCTCAGGCGGTGGATCTCGTCGATGAAGAGCACGTCGTTGGGCTCCAGGTTGGTCAGGAGCGCCGCCAGGTCCTTGGGCTTCTCCAGCACCGGGCCGGAGGTCTGGCGCAGGTTGACGCCCAGCTCGGCCGCGATGATGTGCGACAGCGTGGTCTTGCCCAGGCCGGGCGGGCCGAACAGCAGCACGTGGTCGAGCGCTTCCTTGCGCTTGCGCGCCGCGCCGATGAAGATTTCGAGCTGCTCGCGCACCTTGGCCTGGCCGACGTATTCGTCGAGCAGCTTGGGGCGCAGGGCCCGCTCGATCGCCTCTTCATTCGGCGAAGCGGGGGCGGCGGACACCACACGTTGGGGGGCGGGTGCGAAATCGTCGGTCTGGATCGTCATTTGGTGGGTTTTCAGGGGAGTTTAGTGCCTGCCTTCACTGGCAGAATGCTTCGGCCATATAACGAACGAGGGAAGGCAGCACGTGTCGATCTACGAATTGAAGCCGCGTTTCCAGGCGCTGCTGCGGCCGCTGGTGGTCCGCCTGCATGCGATGGGCGTCACGGCCAACCAGGTCACGCTGGCGGCGTGCGTCGTCTCGGTCGTGCTCGGGCTCTGGCTTTTCTTCTTCGTGCGCTCGCCGGCCGCCTTCGCGCTCATTCCGGCCTGGATGTTCCTGCGCATGGCCTTCAACGCCATCGACGGCATGCTGGCGCGCGAGCACAACCAGCAAAGCAGGCTGGGCGCCTTTCTCAACGAACTGACCGACGTGGTCTCCGACGCCGCGCTCTACCTGCCCTTCGCGCTGGTGGCGCCTTTCAGCCCGTTCTGGGTCGGCACGGTGATCGTGCTGGCCGGGCTGAGCGAATTCGCCGGCGCACTGGGCCCCACGGTGGGCGCCTCGCGCCGCTACGACGGACCGCTGGGCAAGAGCGACCGGGCCTTCGTGTTCGGCGCGCTCGGGCTCTACGTGGCGCTGGGCTGGCCGCTTGCGGCCTGGACGGCCTGGCTCATGCCGCTGCTGGCGGCGCTCGTGGCCTGGACCATCGTCAACCGCATTCGCCGCGCATTGGCCGAAGCCGATGCCGCCGGCCGCTGAACACACAGACCAAGACAAGATTCACAGGGATTCAATGACCGACATCACGCCACGCATCGCGCAAGAGCATCACTTCCAGACGCACGACGGCGAATCGCTTTTCTACCGCCACTGGCCGGCCACGGGCGCTGTGCGCCGCGGCGCCATCGTGCTGTTCCACCGCGGCCACGAGCACGGCGCGCGCATGGCCCACCTGGTCGACGAGCTGGACCTTCCTGACTTCGACTTCTTCGCCTGGGACGCGCGCGGTCACGGCCGCTCGCCCGGCCAGCGCGGCTACAGCCCGAGCTTCGGCACCTCGGTGCGCGACGTGCAGACCTTCGTGCATCACATCGGCAGCGCCCACGGCGTGCCCGAGCAGGACATCCACGTCGTCGCGCAGAGCGTGGGTGCGGTGCTGATCGCCACCTGGGCGCACGACTACGCGCCCAAGGTGCGCGGCCTCACGCTGGCCTCGCCCGCCTTCAAGGTGAAGCTCTACGTGCCGTTCGCGCGCGCAGGGCTCGGGCTGATGCACAAGCTGCGCGGCCTCTTCTTCGTCAACAGCTATGTGAAGGCGAAGTTCCTCACGCACGACCCGGAACGCATCGCGAGCTACGAGAGCGATCCGCTGATCTCGCGGCCCATCGCGGTCAATATCCTGCTGGGCCTGTACGAAGCGGCCGACCGCGTGGTGGCCGACGCCAACGCGATCACGCTGCCGGTGCAACTGCTGATCTCCGGTGCCGACTGGGTGGTGCACCACAAGCCGCAGCACCAGTTCTTCGAGCGGCTGGGCAGCGCCGTGAAGACGAAGACCGAACTGCCGGGCTTCTTCCACGACACGCTGGGCGAGAAAGACCGGGCGCCTGCCGTGGCGCAGATCCGCGAATTCATTCTGCAGCGCTTCGACGCGCCGGCCGTGCCGGTCGACCGCACCGCGGCGCACCTGACCGGCGACACGGCCGACGAATCGCGCGCGCTGGCCGAGCCGCTCTCGCCGCTGTCGGCGCGCGGCGCCTACTGGGCCCTGACGCGCGGCGGGCTGCGCGTGGGCGGCAAGCTCTCCAGCGGCATCGCGCTCGGCCACGAAACCGGCTTCGACTCGGGCAGCACGCTCGACTACGTCTACCGCAACCACCCCGAAGGCAAGGGGCCGCTGGGCCGCAGCATCGACAACACGTACCTCAACTCGATCGGCTGGCGCGGCATCCGGCAGCGCAAGATCCACGTCGAGGAGCTGCTGCGCATCGCGATGGAGCGCCTGGCCGAGATGCACCGCGAGGTGCGGGTGATGGACATCGCCGCGGGCCACGGCCGCTACGTGCTCGACGCGGTGCTCGCGAGCCCCGTGAAGGCCAGCTCGATCCTGCTGCGCGACTACAGCGACATCAACGTGCGCGATGGCCGCGCGCTCATCGCCGAGAAGGGGCTGCAGGACACCGCGCAGTTCGTGCAGGCCGATGCCTTCGACCGCATCAGCCTGGCGACCGTGACGCCGCGGCCCACGCTCGCGGTGGTGTCGGGCCTGTACGAACTCTTCCCCGACAACGAGATGGTGCAGCGCTCGCTCGCGGGCGTGGGCGACGCGGTGGAAGACCGCGGCTACCTCGTCTACACCGGGCAGCCGTGGCACCCGCAGCTGGAGATGATCGCGCGCGCGCTCACCAGCCACCGCCAGGGCGAAGCCTGGGTCATGCGCCGCCGCACGCAGGTCGAGATGGACCAGCTGGTGGAAGAAGCGGGCTTTCGCAAGATCGACCAGCGGGTCGACGAGTGGGGCATCTTCACTGTGTCGCTGGCGGTGCGCACCGGGCGATGAGCGCCGCGCCGGGCCGCCCCAAGCAAGCTCGCGCCGCAGTGCGCAGCACGAAGGCTCTCCGATGACTGCCTGGCTCGCGCAACGGCCCTGGAAACGCGCCGCCGCATGGCTCGTGTTTCTCGGGCCGCTGTTCTACGCGACCTACGGCTTCGCCAACTGGTGGGCCACCACGCGCGCGAACGTGCCGTCGATGGCCTTCGACTGGGAGCGGCAGATCCCGTTCTGGCCGTGGACGATCTTTCCGTACTGGACGATCAACGTCTTCTACGCGCTGTCGCTGTTCCTCGCGCGCAGCAAACACACGCTGGACCGGCATGCGCTGCGGCTCGTCACCGCGACGCTGGTCGCCTGCACCTGCTTCATCGCCTGGCCGCTGCACTTCAGCTTCGGCCAGCCGCCGGTCGACGGCGCGCCGGCATTTCTCTTCAACGCGCTGCGCGGCTTCGACCAGCCGTTCAACCAGGCGCCCTCGCTGCACATCGCGCTGGCCGTGATCCTGTGGGATTGGTACCGGCAATTCATCCGCCCGATGTGGGCGCGGCTGGTGCTGCATGTGTGGGCATTCGCGATCTGCGCCTCGGTGCTCACGACGTGGCAGCACCACTTCATCGACATCCCGACCGGCGCGCTGCTCGGGGTGCTGTGCGTGTGGCTCTGGCCGCTGGAGCGCGTGGTGTCGATGCGTTGCGCCTGGCAGGTCACGCGCGATGCACAGCAGTGGAAGCTCGCGGGCTTCTATACGGTGGGTGCGGCGCTGTTTCTTGCCGCTGCCTTGTACGGCGGCGTGTGGCTGTGGCTCGCATGGCCGGCGGCGTCGCTCGCTTTCGTGGCGCTCAACTACATCGGCCTCGGCGCGCGCGGCTTCCAGATGGACGGACGCGGGCGCATGGGCTGGGCGGCGCGCTGGCTGTTCGCGCCCTACCGCCTGGGCGCCGCGGTCAACGCCTGGCTCTGGACGCGCAAGCTGCCCGCCTCGGTCGAGGTGGTGCCCGGCCTGCGGCTCGGCCGGCGACCCACGCATGCCGAGTGGCTCGCCGCCGGCAAACCCCGGCTCGTGAGCCTGTGCGCCGAGCTGCAGATGCCGGCCGATGTGCCGCATGCACGCTGCGTGCCCTTGCTCGACCTGACGGTGCCGCCGACGGTGCGGCTGCAGCGCGCAGCGGCGGTCATCGAAGGCCAGCGACGCAACGCCGATGGCGCACCGGTGTGGGTCTGTTGCGCGCTCGGCTTTTCGCGCAGCGCCGCGGCGGTGATTGCATGGCTGGGCCGCTACGGCTCGGCCGGCGACCTGACGCAGGCCGAAGACGCGGTGCGCCGTGCCCGGCCGCAGATCGTGCTGCGCCCGGCGTGGCTGCGTTCGCTCGCACCCCTGAATCCCGCACGGGAGGTGCCACCCCATGACTGACAACGACCGCGCCACCTGCGCCGCGCTCGCCGGCCTGCTGCGCGCCTTCACGGTGCTGGCGATCTGGGGCTTCGCGCTGACATGCATCGCGGCGCTGGTGCTCGCGCTCACGCTGCGTTCGCTCCCGACCACGCCCACCATGAGCTTCGGCGCGGTCGTGATCCTCGGCGTGCTCGAGCGCTACTTCGCCTTCCGGCTGCGGCTGGACCAGACGCTGTTCGACGACCTGGCGCGCGGCACCATCGCCTCGCTCGACGCACTCGACCGCGCGCTGGACCGCCTGGGTCTCCGCAGCGCGCCTACATCGCACACGCCCCGCCCGCTCGACGACCGCGTGCAAGGCACCCGCCAGCTCATGCAGCGCCACGCCATCGTGGTCGCCTGCCAAAGCGCCATGTTCCTTCTTGCCTTGATGACACAGGATTTCTCTTGACCGACGAAAACGAGAACAACGACAAGCCGGAAAGCACGGTCCTGCGCCGCGCGCTCGCCGTGGTGGCAGGCAAGCTGATCATCGGTGCCGCGGGCCTTTTGACCGGCGTGCGCGCCATCTGGAGCGGCACCACGCCCAAGGCCGAGCAGACGCTCTACTTCGCCAACCACACGAGCCACGGCGACTTCGTGCTGCTGTGGGCGACGCTGCCGCCCGACCTGCGCGCCCTCACCCGGCCGGTGGCAGGGCAGGACTACTGGATGGCCTCGAAGGTGCGCCGTTTCATTGGCGCCGACGTGTTCAACGCGCTCATGATCCGTCGCGACGGCTCGGGCCAGGGCGACAACCCGGTCGAGCAGATGAAGGAGGCGCTGGAAGGCGGCGACTCGCTCATCATGTTCCCCGAAGGCACGCGCAACACTGGCGACGAAATCCTGCTGCCGCTCAAGAGCGGCCTCTTCCACCTGGCGCGCGCCTGCCCCAACGTGCGGCTGGTGCCGGTGTGGATCGAGAACCTGAAGCGCGTGCTGCCCAAGGGCACGCTGGTGCCGATTCCGCTGGCCTGCACGGTGCGCTTCGGCACGCCGATCGTGCTGGCCGAAGACGAAGACAAGAACACCTTCATCGCCCGCGCCCGAGCCGCCATGCTCGACCTGCGCCCCGAATACGACCGCAACGACAAGGCCGAGGGCGCCGCATCATGATGGAACTCTCTCCCTTCGCTTGGACCACGCTCAAGCTCTTCGGCGGCGTCTTCGGCGTGCTGGTGCTGGCCTCGGCCATCGGTGCGCTGCTCAAGTGGCGGGTGGCGCACGGCCAGCCGCATTCGGTGATCGACAACCTCAACTCGCGCGTCAATGCGTGGTGGGTGATGGTGGCGGTGATCGGTTTGGCCTTCGCGTTCGGCAAGGGCGGCGTGATCGTGCTGTTCTATCTGATTTCGTTCTACGCGCTGCGCGAGTTCATCAGCCTCGCGTACACGCGGCGCGGCGACCATGCCGCGATCGCTCTTGCGTTCTTCGTCGCGCTGCCGGGACAGTACTTCCTGATCTGGATCGAGTGGTACGGGCTCTATTCGATCTTCATCCCGGTCTACGCCTTCCTGATCCTGCCGATCCTCGCTGCCGTGGGCGGCGACACGCAGCGCTTTCTGGAGCGCACCTCGAAGATCCAGTGGGGCCTGATGGTGTGCGTGTTCTGCATCAGCCACGTGCCCGCGCTGCTGACGCTGCAGATCCCGGGCTTCGAGGGCCGCAACCTGCTGCTGATCGCGTTCCTGGTGATCGTGGTGCAGGGCAGCGACGTGCTGCAGTACGTGTGGGGCAAGCTCTTCGGCAAGCGCAAGGTCGCGCCAGAGCTCTCGCCCTCCAAGACCTGGGAAGGCTTGATCGGCGGCGTGGCCAGCGCCACCGCGCTGGGCGCGGCGCTCTACTGGGCAACGCCGTTCAACCCGTGGCAGGCGGCGCTGATGGCCTTCATGATCTGCTTCATGGGCTTCTTCGGCGGGCTCGTGATGTCGGCCATCAAGCGCGACCGTGGCGTGAAGGACTGGGGCTCGATGATCGAAGGCCACGGCGGCATGCTCGACCGGCTGGACTCGGTGATCTTCGCGGCGCCGATCTACTTTCACGCAGTGCGCTATTGGTGGGTGCCGTGAGCACGGCGGCCGCCAAGAAGGCCGCGAAGCCCGCCGCGAAAGCGGAGCGCATCGTCGACGACGCGCCGATGGAATGCGCCAACGCCGCCGCGTTGAAGCGCTGGTACAAAAGCCACCATGCCACCCACGCCGGCGTGTGGCTGCGCATCGCGAAGAAGGCCAGCGGCATCGCCTCCATCGACCACCCCGAGGCGCTCGAGATCGCGCTGTGCTTTGGCTGGATCGACGGGCAGCGCAAGAGTGACAAGAGCGACGGCGAACAGTATTTCCTGCAGCGCTTCACGCCGCGCACCGCGCGCAGCACCTGGTCGAAGATCAACCGCGACAAGGCGCTGAAGCTGATCGACGACGGGCGCATGCAGCCGGGCGGGCTGGCCGAGGTGGAACGCGCGAAGGCCGACGGGCGCTGGGAAGCCGCCTACGACGCAGCGAGCGTGGCGACCGTGCCGCCCGATCTTCAGGCCGCGCTCGACGCGAACAAGAAGGCTGCGAAGTTCTTCGCCACGCTGGATTCGCGCAACCGCTATGCGGTGCTGTTCCGCACGCAAGGTGCGAAGAAGGCCGAGACGCGCGCACGCCGCATTGCGCAGTTCGTGGCGATGCTGGCCAAGGGCGAGAAGATCCACCCTTGAGGCGAAGGCGGCCCTAGTCTTCGTCCATCACCCGTGAGCGGCCGAGCCAGAACCCCACGATCAAGCCGACCGTGCCGAAGCCGATGGCGCCCCAGAGGCTCAGGAAATTGAAGACGTTGTAGCGGCCCGGCTGCTGCGCCAGCGCGCTCGCGAGCTCAGGCTCGACCAGTCCGCCCAGGCCGCGTGCGGCGGCGAAATCGAAACCCGCGTCGCCCAGGAAATTGAGCGTCACCAGCATCGGCAGCACCGTCAGGAACGGGAACCACGCGCCGCGGACCTTGCGCCACTCCAGCAGGTAGGCGGCCACCAGCAGCACCGCGCCCGCGCCGATGAGGCCGAGCACGATGGGCCGCCGGGCCAGCGGCAGCAGCCAGGGCCAAACCCATTGCAGCGGATACAGCGGCCACTCCGCCTGCGGCGCAAGACCGCCCGGCCGCGCGAAGGCCTGCCACCCCAGCGCGAGGGTGGCGCGGCCGACCAGCGCAGACACACAACCCACAGCCGCAACGCCCAGGCAGCCGATGCGTAGCAGAGACGAACGAGGTTCGGGGAAAACATGCGGCGGCATGACGCTCTGCGTGTAGCTGCCACGGCTCCAGCGCTTGGTGACCACGACGGCCTGCGGCTGCGGCGGTGTCAGTTCGCCGCGGACCAGCCAGTCAATCGCAAGGATCGCCAGTGCGAACGCCATCGCGGCGGTGAGCCATGCGCAGGCGCCCGGCATGTCGATGAAGCCGGCCGGCGTCATCATCGGCAGATTGCCGTAGACGACGCCCGCGCATCCGTAGGCCAGGAGAATCGGCACACAGCCGATCAGGGCCGCGCGCATGAGCAGCGAGTCGCTGTGAACCGACTCGTGGCGCAGCGACTCGACGCGCGACCATGCTGCTCGCAGGCTCACTTGGCCAGGGCTTTCAGCGCCAGCTTGATGCCTTCGCTCACCGTCGCATCCTTGGGCAGCGCCTTGAGCGCGAGCGCGGCTTCCTTGTCGCTGTAACCCAGCGCAATCAGCGCCTGCAGGATGTCGGCCTGCGCGTCGGAGGCCGCATGCGCGGGCAGGCCGATGTCGGCGCCCAGCTTGCCCTTGAGTTCGAGCAGCAGCCGCTCGGCGGTCTTCTTGCCGATGCCGGGGATCTTCACGAGCCGGCCGAGCTCCTGTGTCGTGATCGCCTGCGACAGCTCGCCCACGCTCATGCCCGAGAGCAGCCCGAGCGCAGTGCGCGGGCCCACGCCGGTGATCTTGATGAGCTGGCGGAAAGCCGCGCGCTCCTCGGCGGTGCCGAAACCGTAGAGAATCTGCGCGTCCTCGCGCACCACGAAGTGCGTGAGCAGCGAAACGCGCTCTCCGGTGCCGGGCAGGTTGTAGAACGTGCTCATCGGCACATCGACCTCGTAACCGACGCCGTTGCAATCGACCACCACTTGCGGTGGATTGCGCTCGGCCAGGATGCCGGTGAGTTTGCCTATCATGGGTGCCCTTTTTCCTTGAAATGTCCGGCGTGATTCTGCGACACACCTTTACCCCACCGAACAACTCGCGCCTCGGACACCTGTGCGGACCGCTGGACGCGCACCTGCGCCGCATCGAGGAAGCCCTGGGCGTGAAGATCGCGCACCGCCACGAGCAGTTCAAGGTCGACGGCCCCAAGGCCTCGGCGCAGCGCGCGATGGACGTGCTGCAGGCGCTGTACGAGATCGCCCAGCGCACGATCGACCCGGCCGTGGTGCAGCTCACGCTGGCAGGCGACGGCTCGATGAGCGACGAGGACGCGGCCATGCTCGTCACGCGCCGCGCCGACCTGCGCGCGCGCACGCCGACGCAGGCGCTCTACCTGGACAACATCGCCAAGCACGACATCACCTTCGGCATCGGCCCGGCCGGCACCGGCAAGACCTACCTTGCTGTGGCCTGCGCGGTCGATGCGCTGGAGCGCGCGGCGGTGCAGCGCATCGTGCTCACGCGGCCGGCCGTGGAAGCGGGCGAGCGGCTCGGCTTCCTGCCGGGCGACCTGACGCAGAAGGTCGATCCGTACCTGCGTCCGCTGTACGACGCGCTCTACGACCTGATGGGCTACGAGAAGGTGCAGAAGGCCTTCGAGCGCAACGCGCTCGAAATTGCGCCGCTGGCGTTCATGCGCGGGCGCACGCTGAACAATGCGTTCGTGATCCTCGACGAAGCGCAGAACACCTCGGTCGAACAGATGAAGATGTTCCTCACCCGCATCGGCTTCGGCGCGAAGGCGGTGGTAACGGGCGACGTGAGCCAGATCGACCTGCCCAAGCAGCAGCTGAGCGGCCTGATCGACGCCGAGCGCGTGCTCAGGCGCGTGAGCGGCATCGCGATCACGCACTTCACGAGTGCCGACGTGGTGCGGCATCCGCTGGTGGCAAAGATCGTCGACGCCTACGACGGCCAGCGCAAACGCACCGGCGCGCATTGAGATGGCGCTGCCGGCACTTTCCCTCTCGTTGCAGTTCGGGCGCTTCAAGGGCGTCGAGCGGCACCGCATCGCGCTGCCGCGCCACAGCGTCACGCGCTGCATCCGCCATGCGCTGGACATCGACGGCGAGATCACGGTGCGCATCGTCGATGCCGACGAGGGCCAGCGCCTGAACCGCGAGTTCCGGGGCAAGGACTACGCGACCAACGTGCTGACCTTCGACTATGCGCAGAGCCCGGTCGCCATGGCCGACCTGGTGCTGTGCGCACCGGTGGTCGCGCGCGAGGCGAAGGAGCAGCACAAGACGCTGGCCGCGCACTACGCGCACCTGCTGGTGCACGGCACGCTGCACGCGCAAGGCTGGGACCACGAGACCAGCGAAGCCGACGCCGACGAGATGGAGGCGTACGAGATCCAGATTCTTGCGGAGCTGGGCATCCGCAATCCGTACGGCAAGGGATGACGGCCGAGGGCGGCGATCGCTGGCTGGAGCGATGGCTGCCCTTGCTCGTTGAACGGGCGGGCGCCGACCCCGTGCTCGAACTGGGCTGTGCCGAGGGCCGCGACAGCGCCACGCTGGTCGATGCGGGCTTGCAGGTCGTGGCGATCGAGTTGTCGTCGGAGGCGGTAGGGCGTGCCCAGGCACGGATTCCGGTGGGCGCGCAGTTCCATTGCCAGGATTTCCGTGATCCGTTTCCGCTGGCGGACGGCGCCAGTGTCGGCGTGGTGCTGGCCAGTCTGTCGCTGCACTATTTCGAATGGGGCGCGACGCTGGAACTGGTACGGCGAATTCATCGCGTGCTGCGCCCGGACGGCGTGCTGCTGTGCCGCCTCAATTCGATCAATGACCGGCATTACGGCGGGCGCGGTCCGTCGTCGGCCACCGGACGGGATGAAGACTGCTTCTACCTGTTCGACGGTTTTCCCAAGCGCTTTTTTGACCGCGCCGCGGTGGAGCGGCTCTTTGCAGACGGCTGGCGCATGCGGCATCTCGAAGAGGTCACGATCGACCGCTACGCGCACCCGAAGGTCGCATGGGAAGCGTTGCTTGAGCCTCTGCCCTACCGAGTCATTGAGTCATCTGCAGCGGGATCGTGACCGGCCCGTCGTTGAGCAGGTGCACCTGCATGTCGGCGCCGAACTCACCGGTCGCCACCACTGGATGCGCGGCGCGCGCCTGTGCCACGAAGTACGCGTAGAGCCGCCGGCCCTCGTCGGGCGGCGCGGCCTGCGTGAAGCTGGGGCGGTTGCCGCCGCTCACGTCGGCCGCCAGCGTGAACTGGCTCACGACGAGCAGCCCGCCACCGATGTCCTGCACGCTGCGGTTCATCTTGCCGGCCTCGTCCGAGAAGATGCGCAGCTTGAGGATCTTGGCGAGCATGCGGTCGGCGAGCGCGTCGACGTCGCCGCGTTCCGCGCACAAGAGGATCAGCAGGCCGGCATCGATGGCGCCGACGGTCTGGCCGGCAATGTCGACGCGGGCATTCGCGACGCGCTGGAGGATGGCTTTCATGGGTTCCGTTCTTCCACGATCTGGGTTGCGCGCGCTTCCATGGTCAGCGGCAGCAACTGGATGGTGACGCGCAGGCCGGGCACAGCGTCCATCAAGGCCTGCTCGAGTTCGTCGCGCAGGCCCGCCGCGCGCTGCAGGGTCCAGTCGCCGGGCACATGCATGTGCAGGTCGGCAAAGCGGCGCTGGCCGGCGCCGCGCGTGACCATGTCGTCGAAACGCAGCCGGCCGCCCTCGGGCTGGCGCGCCGCGAAGGTGTCGAGCGTGGCGCGCACGGTGGCGAGCGTTTCGGCGTCGAGGGCTTCGTCCATCAGCCCCTGCGACGAGCGCCACACCAGCTTGACGCCCTCGCGCACGATGTTGAGCGCCACGCCGATGGCCAGCAGCGGATCGAGCCAGAGCCAGCCGCTGAAATGCACGCCGACGATGCCGATCACCACGGCGGCGGAGGTCCACACGTCGGTCATCAGGTGGCGGCCGTCGGCCTCCAACGCGATGGAGCGGTGGGTGCGCGCCGCGCGGAACAGCACGACCGCCAGCGCCGCATTGAAGCCCGAGCTGATCACCGACAGCGCCAGGCCCCAGCCCAGCTGCTCGAGCGGCTGGGGCGACAGCAGCCGCTGCACCGACACCCACAGGATCGCCCCCGCGGCGCCGACGATCAGGATGCCTTCGAAGCCGGAGGAAAAGTACTCGGCCTTGTGGTGGCCGTAGGGATGGTCGTCGTCGGCCGGCCGCTCGGCAATGGTCACCATTGCCAAGGCGAACATGGCGCTGGCAAGATTGACGAACGACTCCATCGCATCGGAGATCAGGCCCATCGAGTTCGTCATGTAGCCCGCCACCCCCTTGAGCACGATGGTGACCAAGGCAACGGCCACAGAGACGCGAAGCAGTGTTTTGGGAGTGAGCGTCATGGGCAATCGGGACCGCGAATCGACAAAAGGCGACGCAAAAAACGGCAAAAGGCCGCAAGATGACGCTGAATTATCGGCGCAGTGTCCATATGTAACGCCTTCGGCTTAATATTTGTGACCATTGCGAAACATTCTTCGCAGAGAGTCGGGACGATGAAAAACCTCTTGAACGTTTTGGGCGGCCTCGCCCTGCTGGGCGCCGCCATGATGGCCCAGGCCCAGACAACCCCAGCCCCAGCCACCCCGGCCGGTGCGGTCGCCGACCTCCAGGCCGGTTTCGTGAAATCGGTGCGCGGCAATGTGCAGTTGCTCAGCGCCGCCGGCACCGCACGCACCGCTGCCGCGGGCGATGCCCTCGGGTCCGTCGACCGCATCGTGACCGGCCCCGACTCCTCGGCCGCCGTGGTTCTGCGCGACGACACGACCCTGGTGGTCGGCCCCTCCTCGCGCCTGGACCTGAAGGAATTCCATTTCGACTCGACCACGCGCGACGGCGGCCTCCTGGTCTCGCTGCTGCGCGGTTCGATGCGCATGATCACGGGCCTGATCGGCAAGACCAACCCCGACGCGGTGCGGGTCGAGACGCAAACCGCCACCATCGGCATTCGCGGCACCGACTTCATCGTTCAAACCGACGGAAAGCCATGATGACGACGAGCATGTCGCGCCGCCCGCTCCTCCTTCTTTCCACTGCACTGATCACCGCCTTGCTTGCCGCCTGCTCGACGCCGGGCACGCGGGTCGTGCTGCTGCCGCAGGCCGACGGCAAGCCTTCCGCCGTCGTGGTGCGCGCCAAGGATGGGGAAGAGGTCCTCTCCAAGCCCTACCAGCGCGCAACGGCCGCGGTGGGTGCCAGCGGTGCGCCGGTGGTCGACCAGGCCGATGCGGCCAAGGTCCAGGCGGAAAACAAGGCGCTGTTCGACATGCGCCCGCCCCTGCCGCAGCGCTACACGGTGTTCTTCGAGGTCGGCGGCACCACGCTGACCCCGGCGTCGCAGCAGATCATGGCCGAGGCGCTGGCCGCGGCGCTGGCGCGCAGCGGCGGCGACATCGTGGTGACCGGCCACACCGACACCAAGGGCAGCGGCGAATCGAACGACCAGTTGTCGCGCCGACGGGCGCAGGAAGTGGTTCAGCTGTTCGTCGAGCAGCGGTTTCCGGCCAACCGCGTCGAGGCCGTGGGCCGCGGCGAGCGCGACCTGGCCGTGCCGACCGCCGACGAGGTGGACGAGCCGCGCAACCGGCGCGTCACCATCGAAGTCCGGTAGTCAAAAGAAAAGGCCCCGAGGGGCCTTTTCTTTGGGGTCAGCTCAGGGTCACGCGGGCGAACTTGCGCTTGCCAACCTGCACCACGTAGGTGCCCGCGGGCAGCTTCAGCGCCTTGTCGCTGACCACGACCGAATCGACGCGCACGCCGCCGCCGTCGATCAAGCGGTTGCCTTCCGAGGTCGACGGCGCCAGATTCGCCTGCTTGAGCAGTTGGGCAATGCCCAGCGGCGCGCCACCCAGTGACACCTCGGGGATCTCGTCCGGCACGCCGCCCTTGCTGCGGTTGATGAAGTCCTGCTCCGCCGTTTCGGCCGCCGCCGCGCTGTGGAAGCGTGCGGTGATTTCCTTGGCAAGCGCGACCTTCGCGTCCTTCGGATTGCGGCCGCCGGCGATCTCGGCCTTCAGCGCCTCGATCTGCTCCAGCGACTGGAAGCTCAGGAGCGTGTACCAGCGCCACATCAGGTCGTCGGAAATCGACAGCACCTTGGCGAACATGGTGTTGGCGTCTTCGCTGATGCCGATGTAGTTGTTCTTGCTCTTGGACATCTTCTCGACGCCATCGAGCCCTTCCAGCAGCGGCATAGTGAGTATGCACTGCGGTTCTTGACCGTATTCCTGCTGGAGATGACGGCCGACGAGCAGGTTGAACTTCTGGTCGGTGCCACCCAGTTCAAGGTCGCTCTTGAGCGCCACCGAGTCGTAGCCCTGCATCAGCGGGTAGAGGAATTCATGGACCGAAATCGACTGGCCGGCCTTGAAGCGCTTGTTGAAATCGTCGCGCTCCATCATCCGGGCGACCGTGTACTTGGCGGCCAGCTGGATCATCCCGCGGGCGCCCAGCGGGTCGCTCCATTCGGAGTTGTAGCGAATCTCGGTCTTCTCGGGGTCCAGCACCAGACTGGCCTGCTTGTAGTAAGTCTGGGCGTTGGCCTCGATCTGCTCCCGGGTGAGTGGCGGGCGGGTGTTGTTGCGGCCGGAGGGGTCGCCGATCGTGCTGGTGAAGTCGCCGATCAGGAAGATCACCCGGTGCCCCAGGTCCTGGAGCTGGCGCATCTTGTTGAGCACCACGGTGTGGCCGATGTGGATGTCCGGGGCGGTCGGGTCGAGCCCGAGCTTGATGCGCAGGGGGGTCCCGGTGGCTTCGGAGCGCTGGAGCTTGCGCACCCACTCGTCCTGCGGCAGCAGCTCGTCAGCCCCACGGAGGGATATTTCGAGCGCACGTCCTACACTATTTGAGAGGGTCATGGATGTAACAGATTCGGCCTTTACGGGCTTTTTTAGCTGACTTTTTGGGTGCCGAAGCTATACTCAGCCCGACTTTTCAAGCGCCGAATTCTAAGCGGCGCTTTTTCCGCACCGTCTCCTGCCGCCCTGAACGTACTGGGCCTTGCAGCACGGATTTGCAGAACCTGAGCTGGAATTCATAGTTTGATCAACGGCATTCTTGCCGCCGAGGAGCTTCTCGCTTCTCGCGTGGCCTATACGTTCCGGACCTACCCCAAGCAGATCACCGCGGTCATCGCGGCGGCGTTGCTGAGCGCCGGCACCCTCGCGGTGGCCTCGCTGGGTCCTGACGCTTCCGACCTTCCGGTCCACCAGATTCTCGAAGCCACCGCGCCTGTCTCTTTCGCAGACCAGAGCGCGTCGCTCGAGGGCTTCAGCTTCACGCTGTTCCGCACCGACACCACCCGCTCCAGCGACACGGCCGAAGCCCTGCTCAAGCGCCTGGGCATTTCGGACCCCGCCGCCGCCGCCTTCGTGCGCAGCAGCGGCGAAGCCCGCGGTGCGCTGTTCGCGCGCGTCGGCCGCACCGTCACCGCCGAAGCCACGCAGGAAAACCAGCTCAAGAAGCTCAGCGCCCGCTGGATTCCCGACGGCGACGGCGGCTTCAAGCGCTTCGTGATCGAGCGCACGCCGGTCGGCTTCGTCGCCCTCACCGAGCGCGACACGCTGACGCCGGGCACGCGCCTGGCAAGCGGCACCATCCGCACCTCGCTGTTCGCAGCCACCGACGACGCGCGCATTCCCGACGCAGTGGCGAGCCAGCTGGCCGACATCTTTGCAGGCGACGTCGACGTGCGCGCTCTCCGCAAGGGCGACCGTTTCGCCGTGGTCTACGAGACCTTCGAGGCCGACGGCCAGGCGCTGCGCAGCGGCCGCGTGCTCTCGGCCGAGTTCGAGAACAACGGCAGGATCCACCAGGCTGTCTGGTTCCAGCCCCCGGGCGCGAACCAGAAGGGCAGCTACTACCGCCCGAACGGCGACAGCCTGCGCAAGGCCTACCTGGCGACGCCGGTCGAGTTCTCGCGCGTGTCCAGCGGTTTCGCGATGCGCATGCATCCGATCCTGAACAGCTGGCGCCAGCACAACGGCATCGACTACGCAGCCCCCACCGGCACCTCGGTGCGCACGGTTGGCGACGGTACGGTCGACTTCGCCGGTACGCAGAGCGGCTACGGCAACATCGTCATCATCAATCACCGCAACAACCAGCAAACGGCGTATGCGCACCTGAGCCGCATCGACGTCAAGGCCGGCCAGAGCGTGAGCCAGGGCCAGGCGATCGGCGCGGTGGGCTCCACCGGCTGGGCCACCGGCCCGCACCTGCACTTCGAATTCCGCGTGGGCGGCGTCTACCAGGACCCCGCCACCATCGCGCAAGAAGGCGGCGCTCCGATCACCGCGGCCCTGCGCCCGGCGTTCGAACGGATTGCCGTCGGCGCTCGCACCGAACTGGCAGCCGCCTTCTCCGTCATCCAGGCCAGCGCGGACTGATCACGACCGCGGCGGTCTCCAGACACCGATCCTGAGATGGCCGCCGAACTTTTCATCGGCCTGATGTCAGGCACCTCGCTCGACGGCGTCGACGGCGTGCTTGCCGACTTTTCCGACGGCCGGATCGCGGTGAAAGCCTACGCCACTGCCGAGTTTCCCGTGACCTTGCGTGCGGAGCTCCTGGCGCTCAACACCCCCGGCGACAACGAACTGCATCGCGCGGCGCTGGCCGGCAACGGACTCGCCCGAGCCTATGCCGGCGTAGTGCAGCAGTTGCTGTCGGACAGCGGCATTGCCGCCGGCGCGATCGCCGCCATCGGCGCGCACGGCCAGACGGTGCGCCACCGACCGCTCGAATTCGACGACGTCGGCTACACGCTGCAAATCAACAATCCCTCGTTGCTGGCCGAGCTGACCGGCATCGATGTGGTCGGCGACTTTCGCAGCCGCGATCTCGCCGCCGGCGGCCAGGGCGCGCCGCTGGTGCCGGCGTTTCACCGCGCCCTGTTCGCGCGTGCCGACGAGACGGTCGCCGTGCTGAACATCGGCGGCATTTCCAACCTGAGCCTGCTCCCGGCCACCAATGCGCCGGACGGCGCCATCGTGCGGGGCTTCGACTGCGGCCCCGGCAATGCGCTGATGGATCATTGGTGCCAGACCTACCAGGGCCAGCCCTTCGACCGCGGCGGCCAATGGGCGGCGAGCGGGCAGGTGCTGCCCCAACTGCTCGCGCAACTGCGGGCCGATCCGTATTTCGCCAAGGCGCCGCCGAAAAGCACAGGGCGCGACCTGTTCAACCCGACCTGGCTGGCCGCGCAGCTCGGCACCACGGCCATGGCGCCGGCCGACGTGCAGGCCACGTTGACCGAACTGACGGCCAGCACATGCGCCGCCGACCTCCTCAGCTACGGAAAAGATAGCAAGCTGCTGATCGTGTGCGGTGGTGGCGCGCTGAACGACCATCTCCTCGGGCGCCTGCGCGCGCTGCTTCCCGGCGTACAGGTGGTGGCATCGACCGACCAGGGCCTGCCGCCGCAGCAGGTCGAGGCCGCGGCTTTTGCCTGGCTCGCGCGCTGCACGGTGCGTCGCGATGCGGGCAATCTGGCCAGCGTGACCGGGGCGCGCGGCGCGCGGGTGCTGGGCGCGATCTACCCGGCCTGAGCTTCAACCCTGGCCGGAAACCTCCGGCTGCGCAGGCTGGGCCGCGCGCACTTCTGCCGGCAAATGCCAGAAGATCAGCGCAGATGCCACCGTGATCAAACCCATGCTTGCAAAAGTGGCCTGAAAGGCATTGAGCGTGTGGGCGGCTGTCTCGGTGCCGAAAATTCCGTTGTAGCCCGCCAGCACGGCACCCGCGGCCGCCACACCCAGGCTCATTGCCAGCATCTGCACCATCGACAGCAGGCTGTTGCCGCTGCTGGCCATGGTGCCGTCGAGGTCCTTGAGCGTGATCGTGTTCATCGCCGTGAACTGCAGCGAGTTGACCGCACCGAAGGCCAGCAACTGCAGCACGTGCAGCGCCATGGGCTGGCCGGGCGCCGTCAGGCCGAAACTGGCCATCGTGCAGCCCACCAGCACCGTGTTGACCACCAGCACCTTTCGGTAGCCGTGGCGGGTGATCAGCGGCGTGGCAAAGCGCTTCATGGCCATGCCCGCGAGCGCGATCGGCAGCATCATCAGGCCGGCCCGCACAGGCGAATAGCCCATCGACACCTGCAGCAGCAGCGGCACGAGAAAGGGCATGCAGCTGCTGCCCAGGCGCGAGAACAGGTTGCCGATGAGCCCGATGCTGAGCGTCGGCACGCGGAACAGCGAGGGCGCGAACAGCGGTTCGGGCGTGCGCGCGGCGCGCAGCCAGTAGGCCACCACGCTCGCGAAACCGAAGATCAGCACGACCATCACGCCGCCCTGGCGCAGGCCGAGTTCGGACACGCCGTCGAGCGCCAGCGAAATCGCCACCATGCCGAAGGCCAGCATCGCGTAGCCCACGCTGTCGAAGCGCTTCTGAATGGCGCCGCGCAGGTCCGGCATGTACTTGAGCGTGGCGATGCAACCCGCCAGGCCCACCGGCACGTTGATCAGGAAGATCCAGTGCCAGGAGGCGTACTGCACCAGCCAGCCGCCCAGCGTCGGGCCCAGCAAGGGGCCTATGAGCCCCGGGATCGCGACGAAACTCATCGCCTGGAGGAATTCGCCGCGCGGCACCGTACGCAGCAGCGCCAGGCGCCCCACGGGCAGCAGCAAGGCGCCGCCCAGGCCCTGCACCACCCGCGCGGCCACGAGCTGTCCCAACCCCTGCGACAGCGCACAGAGCACGGACCCCGCCGCAAACAGCACGATGGCCGCGAAGAAGATGCGCCGCGTGCCGAAGCGGTCGGCGATCCAGCCCGAGGCGGGGATCAGCATCGCCATCGTGAGCGCATAGGCCACCACCACCGACTGCATGCGCAGCGGGCTCACGTTCAGGCTCGCGGCCATGGCCGGCAGCGCGGTGTTGATGATGGTGGCATCCAGCGTCTGCATGAAGAAGCCGACGGCCACCAGCCACAGCAGGCTCTTGCGGGAGGGATCGACGGCGGTTGCGGCTTCGGACGTCATGAGGGCAGAAGGAAAGCGGAAAACAACGGGCAGCAAAAAGCCGCCCGGAGGCGGCTTTCTTGGGGGAGCCTTGTCAGCGGCATCCAGGCATCAGGCCGAGAAGCTCGATCCGCAGCCGCAGGTGCTGGTGGCGTTCGGGTTCTTGATCACGAACTGGGCGCCCTGGAGGTCTTCCTTGTAGTCGATCTCGGCGCCGACCAGGTACTGGTAGCTCATGGCATCGATCAGCAGCGACACGCCATTCTTGGTCATGGTGGTGTCGTCTTCGTTGGTGATTTCATCGAAGGTGAAACCGTACTGGAAGCCGGAGCAACCGCCGCCCTGCACGAACACGCGCAGCTTCAGCTCGGGATTGCCTTCCTCGGCGATCAGGTCGGCCACCTTGGCTGCCGCGCTGTCGGTGAAGACGATCGGCTCGGGCATCTGGGTCTGGATGTTTTCGGCTACGGCGCTCATGAGAGGTAACTCCTTGGGGGTGGCCGAACATGCGGCCAAGGGAACGAATGCTACTGCAATGCCGCATTTCAGGCAGGCTGACTGTGGCGTGCACCCCAACGCAAGTGGGGTCGGATGCCGCATCCGCCAAGTACTGGCAACGAAAAAGCCGCCCGAAGGCGGCTTTGGTTCGCAATGAACAGGATCAGCGCTTGCTGAACTGCTTGCGACGACGGGCGGAGTGCAGACCGACCTTCTTACGTTCGACTTCACGCGCATCGCGCGTCACGAAGCCGGCTTGGCTCAGCACGGGCTTGAGCGTTGCGTCGTAGTCGATCAGGGCACGGGTGATGCCGTGGCGCGTGGCGCCGGCTTGACCCGATTCGCCGCCACCGTTCACGTTGACCATCACGTCGAAAGCTTCGAGGTTGTTGGTCAGCGCCAGGGGCTGCTTGGCAATCATGATCGAGGTTTCGCGGCCGAAGAACTCTTGGATGTCCTTGCCGTTGACCGTGATCTTGCCGGTGCCTTTTTTCAGAAACACACGGGCGACGCTGGATTTGCGACGGCCGGTGCCATTGTTCCATTCACCAATCATTCTCAAGGCTCCTTACAGTTCCAGCACTTTGGGCTGTTGGGCGGTATGCGGGTGCTCTGCGCCACCGTAGACCTTGAGTTTCTTGATCATCGCGTAGCCAAGCGGGCCCTTGGGCAGCATGCCCTTGACGGCCTTTTCCAGGGCACGGCCCGGGAACTTGGATTGCATGTCGCGGAAGTTGGTGGCACTGATGCCGCCCGGGTAGCCCGAGTGACGGTAGTACACCTTGTCGATCGACTTGGCGCCGGTGACGCGCAGTTGCGCGGCATTGATGATGACGATGAAGTCACCGGTATCGACGTGAGGCGTGTAAATGGCCTTGTGTTTGCCGCGCAAACGGAGAGCAACTTCGCTGGCTACTCGTCCGAGGACCTTGTCGGTCGCGTCAATCACAAACCACTCGTGCGTCACGTCAGCGGGCTTGGCGCTGAACGTTTTGGTCATGAGTTTTTCTCTTGAAAAGAGGGTTTGGCGAGCCCTTTTCCACGGTCGGCGTTCCTCTGATGGGAATCTCTTAGGTGGGGTTTCATTCGCCCCGCAAGACGGGTTGAATGCCTTCGCCGCGGGGCCACAAAAACGCTGCGAAGCCCGCGATTATATGAAGAATTGGCCGATCTGGCCAATTTCGGGTCTGGCCCGGTCAGCGCACCGGCGCGGTCACCGGCCCGGTCAGCACCGCAGCCTTGGTAGCCGGCGCATCGAGCTTGCGCACCAGCGTGCCGGTGTCCAGGCTTTCGTCGCGGTGGCCGCTGCGGTCGTACAGGCGCTCTTCGCCGATGACCATTTGGATCCAGGTCGGGTAGGTGTAGGCCGTGCCGGCGCTGTCGTCCACCGCCGCGCCGATCACGCCACCGGCCACGACGAAGTTGCCCAGGAAACCGATGTTGGGACGCGAGACCGCCTGCCCGGTGGCCACGCCTTGGCCGTCGACGGTGCACTGGATCATCAGGTCGGCCCGCGAGCGGCGCACGCCGATGACCCGGCCGGATCGCATCCTCACCTTGGCCTTGTCGTTGACGGCCCTGCATCTCGCATCGGGAATGATCTCCCCGGTCTGCGACAGGACGTCGACGCGCATCGGCTGATCGAGTCCCTGGCTGATGGCGGCGCAGCCGCCCAGGGCCGACAAAATTCCCATCGTGGCCGCGAGGCCCCAAAATCTCCAGTTCGACGGACTCATCCTGTTTCCCTCTAGTTTTGTAATTTGATGTTACCGCGGCTTCATTGAAGAGGCTGTTGCGCATCTGCCACCTATCCCGGAATCCCTCATGTTCAGTTACCGCCACGCCTTCCATGCCGGCAACCACGCCGACGTGCTCAAGCACACGGTGCTGATTGCCACGCTCGACCACCTGCTCGAAAAAGAGGCCGCCCTCACGGTCGTGGACACCCACGCCGGCGCGGGCCTCTACCGGCTCGATGGCGACTACGCCGACACCAGCGGCGAAGCGGCCGACGGCATCCTGCGCCTGCTTGCTCCACCCAAGGAGCCCGCCGCAGCTGCGCCCGCCGCGAAGTCAACCGCCAAGAAAGTCGCGCCAGAGGCCGAGGCCCCATTGGCCGACGCGATCGCGCGCTACCTCAGCGTGATCCACGACTTCAACCCCAAGGGCGGCGCCCGCGTCTACCCCGGCTCGCCGTTCATCGTGCAGCACCTGCTGCGCGACCACGACAAGCTCAAGCTGTTCGAGCTGCACCCGACCGATTCGCGCACGCTCGGCGCCAACATCGCACAGCTCGAAGCCGGCCGGCAGATCGCCGTGTTGACCGAGGACGGCTTCGGGAGCGCCACCAAGTTCCTGCCGCCGCCTTCGCGCCGCGCGCTGGTGCTGATGGACCCGAGCTACGAGATCAAGAGCGACTACGCCCGGGTGCTCGACTTCGCGGCCGAGGCGCTCAAGCGCTTTGCCACGGGCACGTATGCGGTCTGGTATCCGATCATTCCGCGGCCCGAAGCGCACGACCTGCCGCGCCGGCTCAAGACCATGGCGACCAAGGCCGGCAAGCCGTGGCTGCATGCCACGCTGACGGTCAAGTCGAGCAAGCTGACGGCCACGCCGACCGGCGAGACCAAGCGCCCCGGCCTGCCGGCCAGCGGCATGTTCCTGATCAACCCGCCGTACACCTTGAAGCCGCTGCTCGCGGCGGCGCTGCCGCAACTGGCCGAGAAGCTGGCGCAGGACCGCAACGCGACCTTCTCGCTCGACAGCGGCGGCTGATCCGCCCGTTCAGCGATTCAGCGGCGACGCCGCGGCGGCACGATCGCCTTGCGCCGTGCCGGCACCGTGGCCTTGGCGCGATCGGCGCCCGGCGCCACGGGCGCAGCCGCTTCGCCCGGCTCCACATCGACACCGCCGCAGCGCATGCCCGCGGGGCCGACGACCGACAGTGCCACCTGCTTGATTCCAAGCCCGATCAGGCCGATGCGCTCGGCCGCGGCACGGCTCAGGTCGATCACGCGGCCCTGCGCATAGGGTCCGCGATCGGTGATGCGTACCAGCACCTCGCTGCCGTTGACCAGGCTGCGCACGCAGACGCGCGTTCCGAACGGCAGGGTCTTGTGGGCGGCCGTCAGGGCCGTCATGTCGAAGCGCTCGCCGCTCGCTGTCTTGCGCTGGTGGAACTGGATGCCGTACCAGGACGCGCCGCCGCGCTCGAAGATCTCGCGCGGACCGTCGTCGCCGGGCACGCCGTCGTCGGGCGTCAGTTCGCCGGTGCCGGACACTGCGAGGTCATAGCGCACCGACGGCACATCCGACCGCGCCGAGGCGCCCGGCGGAACCGCCAGCCCCTTCGAGAGCGGCCGCAGCCGCGAGCCCGCTGCGGCACCCGGATCGGTGCCGCCTTCGGTGGCAGGCGGCATGGCGCAGCCCGCGAGCACGCAGGTGGCGGCGACGATCGCGAGGCGAAGCCCCGCGCGCAGCGACGAACCTGCGGCGCCCCCTCTCAATCGAGGCGCTCCAGCACAGCCAGCGTCGCCGCAGACTGGTTCATCGTGTAGAAATGGATCGCGGGTGCGCCGCCGTCGCGAAGGCGCGCGCAGAGGTCGGTCACCACGTCCAGCCCGAAGGCCTTGATCGATGCGGTGTCGTCGCCAAAGCCTTGCAGGCGCAGGCGGATCCAGCGCGGAATCTCGGCGCCGCAGGCGTCCGAGAAACGCATCAGCTGCGTCGAGCTCGTGATTGGCATGATGCCCGGCACGATCGGCGTGTCGATGCCGAGCTTGCGCACGTCGTCGACGAAGCGGAAGTAGGCCTCGGGGCTGAAGAAATACTGCGTGATGGCCGAGTCGGCACCTGCCTTCACCTTGGCGGCAAAAGCCTGCAGGTCGGCCTCGGGCGAGCGTGCCTGCGGATGCACTTCGGGATAGCAGGCCACCTCGATGTGGAAGTCGCTGCCCGTTTCCTCGCGGATGAAGGCCACGAGATCGCTCGCGTAGTGAAACTCGCCGCCGATGCCGTAGCCGCTCGGCAGGTCGCCACGCAAGGCCACGAGGCGCTTGACGCCCATGGCCTTCAATTCGGCCAGTTGCTCCCGCACCGTGGCGCGCGTAGCGCCGATGCACGAGAAATGGCTGGCGGCATCGACGCCTTCGTTCAGGATCTCCTGCACCGCACCGAAGGTGCCCTGGTGCGTGGAGCCGCCCGCACCATAGGTGACCGAGCAGAACTGGGGCGTGCGCACATACAGCTGCTGGCGCACCGCGCGCAGCTTGACCGCGCCTTCGGGCGTCTTGGTCGGGAAGAATTCGAAACTCAGCGGAAGGCGCACCTGCGTCTCCTTAGGAACCGTTCGCGCCCGTCGCGCGCACAGCGTGAATGAAAAACTCGCGGTTGCCGTCGCCACCGGCGATGGGGCTGTCGAACCAGCGCAGCACCTTCAGGTCGAGCGCCGCGCAGGCGTCGTGCAGGCGCTTCTCGACGATCTCGTACATCGCCGCGTCACGCACGATGCCGCCCTTGCCGACCTGGCCGGGCTGCAGCTCGAACTGCGGCTTGACCAGCATCAGCAGGTGGCCGTCGTCGGCCAGGAACTGGACCACGGCCGGCAGCACCAGCGTCTGCGAGATGAACGACAGGTCGCCCACGATGAGGTCGAAGCGCGGGTCGGAAGGTTCCCCGCCCTCTGGCGCGTCCCCTTCTTCTTCATCGCGATCCTCTCGCAGGTCGTCCGCAGACAGCGCCCGTGCATTGACCCCTTCGATGGCCACCACGCGCTCGTCGTCGCGCAACTTCGCATGCAACTGCCCGTGGCCGACGTCGACGCCCACCACCTTCGTCGCACCGCGTTGCAGCAGGCAATCGGTGAAGCCGCCGGTCGACTGGCCCACATCGAGGCACAGCTTGCCCGCAGGATCGATACCGCTCACAGCCAGCGCGCCTTCGAGCTTGAGCCCGCCCCGCGACACGTAGCGCGCCTCGGCTGCATCGTCGAGCTCGAGCTCGGCGGAGTCGGGCACTTCGTCCTTGTTCTTGACGACCGAGCGCCATGCGTCGCTCGTGCCCGCATCGCGCCAGCGCATGCCGCCGGCAATGAGCCGCACGGCCTGCGAACGCGAGGCGGCGAGGCCGCGTTCCACCAGCAATTGATCGGCGCGCATGAACCCGATCAGTAGCGGTACGTGTCCGGCTTGTACGGGCCGTTCTTGCTAACGCCGATGTAGGCAGCTTGCGCGTCGGTCAGCTCGGTCAGCATCGCGCCGACCTTCTTCAGGTGCAGGCGCGCGACCTTCTCGTCCAGGTGCTTGGGCAGCACGTAGACCTTGCCGGCCTGGTACGCATCGGGCTTGGTGAACAGTTCGATCTGCGCGATGGTCTGGTTCGCGAACGACGACGACATCACGAAGCTCGGGTGGCCCGTGCCGCAGCCCAGGTTCACCAGGCGGCCCTTGGCCAGCAGGATGATCTTCTTGCCATCCGGGAAGGTGATGTGGTCGACCTGCGGCTTGATCTCTTCCCACTCGTACTTCTCGATCGACGCGACGTCGATCTCGTTGTCGAAGTGGCCGATGTTGCAGACGATGGCCTGGTCCTTCATCTTGGCCATCGTGTCGTGCGTGATGACGTCCTTGTTGCCCGTGGTCGTCACGAAGATGTCGGCCTTGTCGGCGGCGTATTCCATCGTCACGACCTTGTAGCCTTCCATCGCGGCCTGCAGGGCGTTGATGGGGTCGATTTCAGTGACCCACACCTGCGCCGACAGTGCGCGCAGCGCCTGGGCGGAGCCCTTGCCCACGTCGCCGTAGCCGGCCACGCAGGCCACCTTGCCGGCGATCATCACGTCGGTCGCGCGCTTGATGCCGTCGACCAGCGATTCGCGGCAGCCGTACAGGTTGTCGAACTTGCTCTTGGTGACCGAGTCGTTCACGTTGATGGCGCGGAACAGCAGCGTGCCCTTGGCACTCATCTCGTTCAGGCGGTGCACGCCGGTGGTCGTCTCTTCGGTCACGCCGATGATCTCGGCGGACTTGCGGGTGTACCAGGTCGAATCGACAGCCAGCTTGGCCTTGATCGCCGCAAAGAGGATGCGTTCTTCTTCACTGCCCGGATTGGCCAGCAAGCTCTGGTCCTTTTCGGCGCGCTGGCCCAGGTGCATCAGCAGCGTGGCGTCGCCGCCGTCGTCCAGGATCATGTTCGGGCCTTCGCCCTTCGAGTCCTTGGGACCGAAGTCGAAGATCGCGTGGGTGTAGTCCCAGTAGTCTTTGAGCGACTCGCCCTTGATCGCGAACACCGGCGTGCCCGAAGCGGCAATCGCTGCAGCGGCGTGGTCCTGCGTCGAGAAGATGTTGCACGAGGCCCAGCGCACGGTCGCGCCCAGGGCTTGCAGCGTCTCGATCAGCACGGCCGTTTGAATGGTCATGTGCAGCGAGCCCGTGATGCGCGCGCCCTTGAGCGGCTGCGCCTTCGAGAACTCTTCACGGATGGCCATCAGGCCGGGCATTTCGGTTTCCGCAATGCGGATTTCCTTACGACCCCAGGCGGCGAGGGACAGATCGGCAATCGCCTGGTCGGCGGTCGAAACGGGGGTGGGCTTGAGAACGGCGCTCATGAGAACTCCAAAACTGGTTTGAAAGATGCCACTGCGTACGGGGTCTGACGGAAAAGGGACTCACCGCGAGAACAGCGGGTGAGCGTGGTTGCGATGTGGTCCGAGCCTCACGCCTTGATGGCGCTGCAACGCTCCTCGGAACGGCGGATTGTAGACGGGGTGCCAGGCCGAGCCAACCGCTGGGGTATCCCGCATGACGGGAAGCGCGTTTCGTTTTCGAGGCGTACATTGATCCGCACTCCAACACCAAGACCCCTCCCATGCTCTCCAGAATCTCCTCGACCCTGCTGGCCTCGGCCGCCCTTCTTGCCGGCGCGGCCGCGCCGGTCGCCGCTTCGGCACAAGCCCCTTCCGAACAAGTCCGCATCCGCGGCACCATCGTCCGCGTCGACGCCAAGACACTCGTCGTGCAGGACCGCGGCGGCGAAGTCGTCAGCCTCGCGCGGCCGGCCGACATGCAGCTGGCGGAGGTCTACCGCATCAAGCTCGCCGACATCAAGAAAGGCAGCTTCATCGGCACCGCCGCCATACCGCAGGCCGACGGCACGCAGAAGGCGCTCGAAGTCGTGGTGTTCCCCGAGGCCGCGCGCGGCACCGGCGAAGGCCACCGGCCGTGGGACCTGCTGCCGGAGAGCACCATGACCAACGCCACCGTCGCCGACCTGGCCGCGGCGCCGAAGTCGGTGCGCGGCGGGCAGCAATTGCGCCTGACCTACAAGGGCGGCGAGAAGACCGTCATCGTGCCGCCCGACGTGCCAGTCGTGACCTTCCGCCCCGGCACCGAGGCGCTGCTGGTGCCCGGCGCCAAGGTGCTGGTCAATGCACAGGAAAAGAACGGCACGCCGACGGCGCTGCGCGTCACGGCCGGGCGCAACGGCTTCGCGCCGCCGATGTAAGCGATGTAAGGCAAGTCACCCAAGGGAAATCCCGCAGGCAAATTTGTCGCTGCGGGGACCGCGGGCGTGCCGGTGCGGCGTATCGTGGCGAGGGACTTTTGCCGTCCGGCCGGTCCTTGTTTGCCATTCACCCGTTCACCCGACACAGGAGATACCGCACCATGGCCACTGCCAAGAAAGCCGCCGCCAAGAAGACCACTGCCAGCAGTAGCAGCAGCGCCAAGACGGCCGCTCCCAGCGCCGCCGACATGCTCAATCCGCTGAAGAATCTCAAGGGCATGACCGATCGCCTGCAGGAACTCAACCTGACCGGCGGCGCGGGCAAGCTGCTCGAGAGCGGCCGCAAGGACCTGCAGGCGCTGATGCAGGCCAATGAAAAGTCCTACCAGGGCCTGCAGACCGTGGTGCAGCGGCAGACCGAGATGATCAAGAGCGCCATCACCGAATGGCAGACGGCCGCCAAGGAAATGCCCGGCAAGGACGCCAAGGCCAACCTGGCCAAGCTCGACGAGCTCGGCCGCCAGTCGTTCCAGCGCGCCATCGACGACATCAAGGAGCTGGCCAACCTCGCGGCCAAGTCGCAGGCCGATGCCTTCGACGTGGTGCGCCAGCGCATCCAGTCCAACGTGGACGAAGTGACCAAGCTGCTGCAGCGCAAGTAGGCGCAAGGCGCCCGCGCGATGACCGCCGTCCCACCCCGCACCGAGCGCCGCACGCTCGCCAACGGCATCGACATCGCGTGGGACAGCTTCGGCGATCCCGACGCGCCGCCGCTTCTCCTGATCATGGGCCTCGGCGCCCAGATGGTCGCCTGGGACGACGCGTTCTGCGCGCGCCTGGCCGAAGCCGGCGGGCACCGCGTGATCCGCTTCGACAACCGCGACATCGGCCATTCCACGCACCTGCCGCACCTGGGCATTCCCGACATCCAGGCGCTGATGCTGCAGGCCATGGCGGGCAAGCCGCTCGTGGTGCCCTACACGCTGCGCGACATGGCGGCCGATTGCATCGGCCTGCTCGATGCGCTCGGCATCGACCGCGCGCACATCGTGGGCGCCTCGATGGGCGGCGCCATCGGGCAGGAGCTGGCCATCCATCACCCGGAGCGCATGCGCTCGTTCACCAGCATCATGTCGACGACCGGCAACCCGGCGCTCCCGCCGCCCACGCCCGAGGCGATGGCGGTGCTGTTCTCGCCGACGCCGCTGACCTTCGACACCTACCTGCCGCACTACAGGAAGGTCTGGCGCGTGCTGCGCGGCCCCGACTTTCCGCTCGACGAGGCGCGCGATGCCGAACGCGCGCAGCTCATCTTTTTGCGCGGGCTCAATCCGGGCGGTGTGGCGCGCCAGCTGGCGGCGATCTTCGCGTCCGGCAACCGCAGGCCCGCACTGCGCGACGTGCGCGTGCCGACGCTGGTGATCCACGGCGATGCCGATCCGCTGGTGCCGGTCGAGTGCGGCGTCGACGTGGCCGATGCCATTGCGGGCGCAAAGCTGCTGCGCATTCCGCGCATGGGCCATGCGCTGCCGATCCCGATGTGGCCGCAGATCATCGACGCCATTGCCGCGCACACCGGGCAGCGTCGCGACCATTGAACGACCGATAGACGACGGGGCCTCTGTCCATGAACAAGTTCTCCCCCCTCGACCCGATGGCCATGTGGCGCGAGCTCACGGCCCAATGGGAAAAGAGCACCAACGAATTCGCCAACGAGACCATGGCCTCGGACCCGTTCCGCCAGGGCATGCACGGCGGCATGAACGCCTCGCTCACCGCGCAGAAGGGGCTGGGCGACCTGATGGCGCGCTACCTCACGATGCTGAACCTGCCCACGCGTGCCGACATCCAGGCGCTGGGCGAGCAATTGCAAAGCATCGACGATCACCTGGCGAACATCAGCCGCGCCATTGAAAGCGGACGCTCCCCGGCTGTATCTTCGGCCGCCCATGCGCCGCCCCAGCCGCGCCGCACAAAGAAGCCCCCGCAGGCGAAGGCAGCCGCCCCGGCTCCGACCGCCCCGAAGCGCACCGCCGGAAAGCGGGCACGATGAGCGCCACCGCGGACGCGTTCGCCCTGCCCGACATCGGCGCCGAGATCGAGCGCGCGATCCAGCGCAACCTCAAGGGCCTGGACTTCCTGACTTCGGCCGCGCCGGCCATGGGGCAGACGAGCCGGGACGAAATCCACCGCCGCGGCACGCTGAGCCTGTACCACTACCGCCCGCTGGTCGACGAGATCTATCGCGTGCCGCTCCTGATCGTCATGGCGACCACCAATCGCGGCTATATCCTGGACCTCGCGCCGGGCCAGAGCATGGTGGAGCACCTGCTGCTCCAAGGCTACGACGTCTACATGATGGACTGGAACGCGCCGCGCCCCCAGGAAAAGCAGCTGCGCATCGAGGACTACGTGCTCGACTTCATCCCCGATTCGCTGCGGCGCGTGCAGGCGCGCTCCGGCGAGGAGGACGTCACGCTCGTGGGCTACTGCATGGGTGGCGTGCTTTCCACGCTCTACGCGGCGCTGCATCCCGACGGGCCGATCAAGAACCTTGCGCTCTTCACCACGCCCATCGACTTCAGCCGCATGAAGCTCTTCCATGCGTGGTCGGACCGGCGTTACTTTGACGTCGATCGGCTCATCGACACCGTGGGCAACGTGCCGCCCGAGATGCTGTTCGCCTCCTTCGACATGCTGCGCCCCGCAGGCCGCAGCGCCGGCGTGGTGCAGCTGTGGGACAACATGGCCAATGACGAATTCGTCAAGTCGTACCGCATGTTCGACCGCTGGGGCACCGAGATGCTGCCGCTGGCCGGCGAGTACTTCCGCCAGACCGTGAAAGAACTGATGTGGGACAACAAGCTCCTGCGCAACGAGCTGGTGCTCGGCGGCCGCAAGGTGCTGCTCGCGAACATCAAGGTGCCGGTGCTGCACGCGCTCGCGCAGCACGACCACATCGTTCCCTATGAGGCCGGCCAGCCGCTGATCGCCAACATCGGCTCGGCCGACAAGGAAGAGGTGGTGCTCAAGGGCGGCCACGTCAGCCTGGCCGCGGGCGCCAACGCGGTGCGCCGGCTGTGGCCCAAACTCGACGACTGGCTTGGAGTGCGCTCGACATGACCATCACTGCTGTCTCCGACTCTTTTTCGCGAACCTATCCGCGCACCGTGACGAGCAGTGACGGCAACATCGTCCTGCGCCTGATGAATGCGGACGACGCGGCCGCCGTGCTGGCTTTCGCGCAGGGCCTGCCCGCGCACGACCTGCTCTTCCTGCCGCGCGACATCACCGAGCCCAAGGTGATGAACGCCTGGGTCCGCGCCATCGAGCGTGGCGACATCGACAGCGTGCTCGCGGTGCGCGGCACCACCGTGCTCGGCTGCGCGGCGGTGATCCGCGACCCGCACTCCTGGTCCAGCCATGTGGCCGAACTGCGCCTCCTGGCCGCGCCCGAACTGCGCGGCAGCGGCCTCGGCCATCGGCTCGCGCGGGAGGCCTGCGCGCTGGGCATCGAACGCGGCGCGGAAAAACTCGTCGCGCGCATGACCGTCGACCAGCGCAGCGCCATCGCCGTCTTCCAGGCGCTGGGCTTTCGCCCCGAGGCGCTGCTGAGCAAGCACGTGAAAGACCGGCAGGGCGTGACGCACGACCTCGTGGTGCTGAGCCACGACGTGGCGCAGTTCGAGGCGCAGATGCGGGCGTATGGGATGGCAGAGGCTTTTTAGGGTTCGGCGACAACAATTGCGCGGTTTTTGTAATCAAAAGCATCTAAAAAATTAGCGTCTAAAGCTACGATCCATCGGTGCCCGGAGGGGGCGCGAGGTCGGTGCACATGGCACCGGTGAGCGGATCGGAGAAAAAACAATGAAGACGACACTTGCTGCGCTGTGGAGCGCGGTTGTTCTGTGCCTGGGCCTGACGGCTTGCGGCGGGGGTGGAGGAAATAGCGGCGGGAACGGCATCGCCGCGCCAATGGCTGCCGATGCCAGCGGGCCTGCCCTTTCAGATTCGCCGGCACTCCAGGCGCGGGGCGACGAAGGGGCGCCGTCGCTGACGGCCCAGGCGGCAACGAGCGCAGCCTTGGACGCACAAGCCATCACCGCGCGACTGAACGGCGCGGATGCACGCAACGGCTTGTACTACGTCTATGCCGCGAACGGGACCAACGGCACGCGGCAAAAGCTCCGCGTCAACTTCGACACCAGGAGCTACATGCTGACGGACCACCTGGGCCAGGCGACGTCGGGCACCTTCGGGGAAGACCCGGGCGAGCCCGGCACGTACCTCTTCGCGAGCAGCCGCATCACCGGCGCAGTGAACACGGCGCGTTTTCGCATTGCCGCCGACGCCATCGTCGGCGCGTTCCCGTTCGAGAAGCCGTGGTCGAACCCGGTCAGCTATCAGGTCACCGCCTTCATCGGGGCACGCGCCTTCGTGACCGACCCCGCACAGCTCGACGGCGAATACAACCGCCTGGGCATCAGCCTCAACAGCGACGGCAGCGCCGACTCGCAGATCGTGCCGATGGTCATCTCGGGCAAGGGCACGCAGTTGATGATGTGCTTCGACAGCGCGATCTACCAGCCGGAGGCTTGCCCGCTCCAATCGCGGCGCGTCTACACGATCACGCCGGGGGCGGATTTCGTCTGGACCGGCACCAACGTCAATGCGCCCACCGACGTGCTGGGGTTCCGCATGGCACGCATCGGCGGGCAGAACGTGGCGCTGCTCGGCGGTGCCAGCCTCACGGCCCCCGACGTGCGGCCCTTCCGCATCGCGCTGCGCGACCTGACCACCTGGCCGACGGCGCGCTACGTCGGCAGTTCCTCGGACGGCCGCTGGGGCACGAACCTCCTTGGGCCCGCGAGCACGTCGCGCACCAGCTTCGATGCGACAGGAACATCCGCCACCCTGACGCTGCCGGTGAACGACGTCGACCCTCGCATGCCCCAGGGCATCCGCCTGATCAACGGCAGCGGCGTGGACAGGTACTTCGCGACCCAGAACGGCACGCTGGCGGTGATCGTCGGCGCGCGCAATCCCGGAACACAGGGCTACATCCAGATCGGCCTGTTCAAGGACAACGGCGGTGTCGATCCGCGAAGCGGCAGCTACTAGGCTTACTCCGCACAGCGCGATCCGGTGAGGCTGACGCTCGATTTCGATGCCGCCACCTACCAGATGAACGAGGCCTTCCAACAGGCCAGCAGCGGCACGTTCAGTGCCGACCCTTCCGATCCCGGCAGCTAGGTCTTCGCCAGCCCGCGCATCGCAGGCGCCGTGAACACGGCGCGGTTCCGGGTGACCGACGATGCGATCGGCGGTGCATTCCCGTTGTATGTGAGCGCACTCGCCACGCCGCCGCACCAGGTCCAGCCCTTCTTCGCGGTGCGCAACCTGGTCACGAGCCAGGCCGATCTCCCGGGCAGCTGCGACCTCATCGTGGCCGGCACGCCTGCAGCCCTCGAACCCCGCTACCTGTCGTCCAGCATTGTGCGCGTGGTCATCGGGCCGGACGGCGAGCTGACGAAGATCTGCAGGCTGACCGCGGTCACGACCTGCGCCGAGGAAGCATCGCCGGACGCCTTCATCGTGTCCCCGGCATCGAACCAGTGGTACCTGTTCTCGGGCGGCGGCTCGGCGCTCTTCACCTTCGTCGTGGCCAACGTGCGAAGCCGCGAGATCATGCTGGCATTCGGCCGGGAGGCCTACGGGAGCGACGGCAAGCTCGGCTCCTACCTGCTCCTGGGGCCGCGCCAGCCTGCCACGGGGCCCGCGACATGGCTCACCGGCAACGTGCACAGCTATTCGAGCGCGGGCAATTGGGCGCACTGGCCATCGGCCCGTCGAGCCATGGGGGCTCCTACCGGCGAGCCGACGGCACGACGGCGCCGTTCGCACTGACGCTCGGCCCCGTGACGAACAACGGGTGGTTCATGACCGGCACCGATGCCGTCGGCACGCCGTTCCTCGCAATCAACGACGGCCGCTTCGTGTTCGAGATGCCGTCGAACGGCGATGCGAGCCAGTTGCACATCGGCCTGGCGGATTGACCGCGGGATCGACGCAATCCACCCTGGCGGGGCCGCCGGGGGTGCGTCCTTCTAAAATCGGGTGATTCCCCCGCAGATTGCCCACCTTGTCTTTTGTTGCCGAAACCCGCCGTCGCCGCACCTTTGCGATCATTTCCCACCCTGACGCCGGCAAGACCACGCTGACCGAAAAGCTGCTGCTTTTCTCCGGTGCGATCCAGATCGCCGGCTCGGTGAAGGCGCGCAAGGCCTCGCGCCACGCCACCTCCGACTGGATGGAAATCGAAAAGCAGCGCGGCATCTCGGTGGCCTCGTCGGTCATGCAGATGCTGTACCGCGACCACGTGATCAACCTGCTCGACACGCCCGGCCACAAGGACTTCTCGGAAGACACCTACCGCGTGCTCACCGCCGTCGACTCGGCCTTGATGGTGATCGACGCGGCCAACGGCGTGGAAGCGCAGACGCGGCGCCTCATCGAAGTCTGCCGCCAGCGCGACACGCCCATCATCACCTTCGTCAACAAGATGGACCGGGAAGTGCGCGAGCCGCTGGACATCCTCGACGAAGTGGAGCGCGAGCTCGGCATGCCCTGCGTGCCGATGACCTGGCCCGTGGGCCAGGGCAAGAGCTTTCGCGGGATCATGAACCTGCGCACGCAGACCATGACGGTGTTCGAGTCGGGCAGCGAGCGGCTGCCGCATGACTTCGAGACGATTCCGCTGACGGAACGCGACAAGCTCACCCAGCGCTTCGGCGCCGATTTCGAGTCGGCCATGGACAGCATGGAGCTGGCCACCGGCGCCTCGCCCACCTGGGACCGCGAGGCGTTCCTCGCCGGCAAGCAGACGCCCGTGTTCTTCGGCTCCGGCGTGAACAACTTCGGCGTGATGGAAGTGCTCGATGCGCTGGTCGACCTGGCGCCCTCGCCGCAATCGCGCACCAGCACCACCATGGTCAACCGCCAGCCGGTGGTGAAAGAGATCCAGCCCGAGGACAAGGACTTCGCGGGCGTGGTCTTCAAGGTGCAGGCCAACATGGACGCGAACCACCGCGACCGCATCGCCTTCGTGCGCATGGCCTCGGGCAAGTACACGCCGGGCATGAAGCTCAAGGTGCAGCGCACGTCCAAGGAACTGCGCCCCACCAGCGTCGTGACCTTCATGAGCCAGCGCCGCGAGGCCGTCGAAGAAGCCTATGCGGGCGACATCGTGGGCTTCACCACCCACGGCGGCGTGCAGCTGGGCGACACCATCACCGACGGCGCGAGCCTGCAGTTCACCGGGCTGCCCTTCTTCGCGCCCGAGCTGTTCATGACGGTGATCCTGAAGAACCCGCTGCGCACCAAGCAGTTGCAGCAGGGCCTGGCCCAACTCGGCGAAGAAGGCGCGATCCAGGTGTTCCGCCCCGAGGTCGGCGGCCCGATGTTGCTGGGCGCGGTCGGCCAGCTGCAGTTCGAAGTGGTGCAGCACCGCCTGAAGGCCGAGTACGACGCCGACGTGCGGCTCGAGGGCTGCCAGTACACGGGCGCGCGCTGGATCACGGCCGACACGCCGGCCGAGCTGCGCGAGTTCGTCAACGCCTACCCGGTGCGCATGGCCAAGGACGCGGCCGACACGCTGGCCTTCCTGTGCACCTCGCCCTACGACGTGCGGCTGGCGCAGGAGCGTTTTCCGAAGATCCACTTCCACCCGCTGCGGGAACACGCGGGGCTGGCGCTGCAGAGCGCGGGCTGAGCTGGGCTGCGAACCGACTGTGAAATCGCATAGTCCACGCTTACAGTAGGCCCTTCCGGTTACGATTGGCGACAAAGCATCGCGGCCTCGCAAGGCTGCGGCAGATCGTCGATTTACACGCGGGGGGGGGAGACTGATGTTCGCTGTCGGTTGGTCGAAGTCGCTGTCGAGTGCAGCGCTTGTGTGTCTGGTTCTTTCGGGCTGCGGTGGTGGCGGCAGCGGAGGGAGTTCAGTCGGTTCGGGGGGCATTTCATCCGGGGGAGCCGGCCTTGGCAAGGTGACTGGGTCCGATGCGCAGTCCTCCTCGGCAATGCTCCAGGCACCCGGCGACGAGCCGGCTCCTTCGTTCTCGGCGCAGGTCACCGACAACGCTGGCCCCGATCTGTCGGGTGCCCAGGCCCGGCTCGATGCCCCGGACCCGCGAAACGGCAGCTACGCGGTCTACGCGGCCAACGGGACGCAGCTGACCCTGTCGATCGACTTGAACGCGAAGCGCTATGTGATGACCGACCCGGCAGGGGAATCGGCATCGGGCACCTTTGCCGAAGATTTCACCGAGCCCGGCACCTACGTCTTCGACACCACGCGTGTCCCCGCCGCACTGAATCTGGCGCGCTTTCGCATCACCGCGGACGCCGCGGTCGGCCAGTTCCCGTTCGCGAACGCCTACTCGAGCCCCGCAACCTACGCGGTGCAGCCCTTTATCGCGGCGCGGACTTTCGTGACGGCCGGCGCGGCGATGGACGGCGTCTACAACCGCCTGGGGATCAGCCACAACCGCAACGGCAGCGTCGACTCCCAGGCCGTGCCGATGCGCATCTCCGGCACGGGCACGCTGCTCGAGATGTGTTTCGACAACACGATCTACACGATGGACGCCTGCCCCACGGGGTCGAAACGCGCTTATTCGCTGGCCGTCGACGCCAACTCGAAGTGGACCGGCACCAGCGTCACCAACCCCGACGACAAGATCGGGTTCCGTATGACCCGCATCGGCGGTCAGAACGTCTACCTCTCGGCCGGCGCCAGCACGATCGATCCCGATACCCAAGTCTTCCGCCTGGCCGTGCCGGAGTCGTCCAGCTGGCCGGCCGTCACGATGCGCGGCGGCTCCACACGGGGCACCTGGGGTACGACGACGCTGAACGCAACCACCTACCTGCGCGCGTCTTCGTCCGCCGATGACAACTACAACACCCTGACCATGCCCGTCACCCCGCTGGCGTCGGGGCCGACAGGCATCCGCGTGCTGACCAACGGCACCGACAAGTACCACGCCGTACAGGGAAGCGGCCTGGTGGTCTCAACCGGGTTCCGCACCGTTGCAAGCACCGTGGGCTACATCGCGCTCGGCCTCGTCGACAGCCGCGCGCCCGGCGACTCGCGCAACGGCCGCTACAAGGTCTTCGCCACCAACGGCACGCAGCAAACGCTGAAGCTCAACCTCGACACGAAGCGCTACGAGATGACCGACAACACGGGCGCGACCGTGGCCGGGGCGATTGCGGACGACGGCGCGGAAGCGGGCACGTATATCTTCGCAACGGGCCGGGTCGCCAACACCCCGTACAACACGGCACGCTTCCGGGTCTCCAGCGATGCCGTCGTCGGTGGGTTCCCGTTCGCGGTGGCGCTCTCGAATCCGGCGACCTACGCGGCGCAGCCGTTCGTTGCGGCCCGGACCTTCGTGACCCGCGCCGCGGATCTGGACGGCACCTACAACCAGGTGGCCGTGACGCGCAACGCCGCCGGCGCGGACTCCTCCATCACGACGTTCAAGCTCCAGGGTGCGGGCACGGGCATGGTCCTGTGCAACAGCAACGCCATCTCGGCCATCGATGCGTGCCCCAGCGGGTCCCAGATCGCGTATTCGGTCAGCTGGGACGCCGCCAATGCGCGCTGGCAGGCGATCCGACTCGACAACCCGGACCCGAACCAGGGCCAGATCTTCCATATGGCGCGCATCAGTGGACAGAACGTCCAGCTGCGCGGCGCATTCGGCGCCAGCCAGGCCAGCACGATCTTCCGCATCGGGTTGCCCGAATCGAATGCCTGGCCTTCGGTCACGGCCCACGGCCATGCCACCGACGGGTCATGGGGTTCTTCCGTGCTGGATAACTACGCGAACCGGCGCACGAGCACCAGCGTGAACGGAACCACGGGAACGCTGAGCTTCCCCGTGGACACGATCAGCAGCCTGTCGGCGCTGCGCGTGGTGAACGGCCGTGGACCCCACAACGACAAGACGTACTTCGAGGCGCGATCGTCCGGCCTCAGCGTGCTGGTGGGTGCGCGACTCAACGTCAATACGCAGGGCTACATCCAGCTCAATCTGGTGGATTGAGGAAGAAGGCCGGAAGAAAGAAGACTCAGCTGCCTGTCGACGCGTAGCGGCGCACCCCCAGCCGCCACACGCCGAAGGCAGCCGCCAGGAACACGAAGCCCGTGGCCGGCGACACGATGCCGACCCACGCCGGCGCGCCGAGCGGATCGGCCTTGCCCAGGATCGCCAGCGCCGGGTAATAGGCCACGCAGGCCAGCGGCACCACGAAGGTCAGCACCCGGCGGAACCATCGCGCATACAGCGCCAGCGGGTATTGCGCCGCCTGCACGCCGCCGTAGGTGAGCACATTGGCGATCTCCAGGCTCTCGACGGTCCAGAACGACAGCGTGCCCTGCAGCACCAGGATGCCGAGGAACAACGCGACGCCGCCGGCCAGCGCGAACAGCGCAATCGCCACAGTGGCGGCCGTCCATTCGATGCCTGCCTGGTGCGTAGCGAACACCACGACGGCCAGGCCCTGCAGCAGGCGGCCCGCGCGGCTGATGCGGAAGTCGTTGCCCATCAGCTGCAGCGCCAAGGGGCGGGGGCGCAGCAGCAAGCGGTCGAAGGCGCCGGTTCGCAGGAACTCGGTGCCGAGCACGTCGAAGCCGCGGCCCAATGCATCGGCCAGCGCGAACATGCAGTTGACCAAGCCGTAGAACAGCGCCACTTCGCCGATGCGCCAGCCCTGCACGTCGCCGAAGCGATGGAACAGCGCCCAGACCACGATCACTTCGATGCCGGTCCCGAGGAACTGGCCGACGGTCAGCATCAGCGCCGAGGCGGGATAGCGCGCCTGGCCGCCGATGGACGCGCGCACGAGTCGGAAGAAAAGAGAAAGCGAGCCCACCTCGGTCAGCCCCCCTGGATCTGAAGGCTGCGCATCGTGCGACCCATCGCAAGGCGTCCCGCCGCGACCAGCACGACGATCCAGAAGCACTGCAGCCCCAGTGCGGCCACGGCATGCCAGCCGCCCAGTTGCCCGAAGTACAGCCGGGCCGGAATGTCCATCAGCCCGGCCAGCGGCTGCAGCAACAGCACCGTCTGCCAGGCGTCCGGCAGCAGCGCGAGCGGCAGTAGGTTGCCCGAGAGCACGATGACCACGGGCGTTGCCACCGCGCTGATGCCGCGCTCGTTGAGCGCAGCGGTGGCCGCCACGTTGAGCAGCATCACCATCGATGCCGACAGAAGCAGTGCCAACACTGTGGACAGAAGGAATGCGAGCCCCGCGGCCCAGCTCGCAGGCAACTGCCAGGCCCATTCGCCCAGACCGGCCAAAGGCAATGCAACCGCTGCGAACGCCGCCATCAGCGCCACGCGCGGCAGCACGCGCGCGGCGATCCATCCGGCGCTGCGCGCGAACCACAGCGCATAGGCGTCCACCGGGCGCAACCGGTCGTAGGCGACCGCGCCGGTGCGCACGGCCTGCGCCACTTCCGGGTCGCCCAGCCAGGGCAGCAGCACGAGCAGCCCCTGCGCAAGCCACGTGTAGGTGATGGCCTGTTCGAGCGACATCGACGAACTCGCGCCCGCGATGGCCGTCCCGCCATAAAAGGCGGCGAACACCATCACCTTGATGCCGCCCCACCAGCACTGCGTCGCGAAGCCCGCGAGCGCGGCCGTGCGGTACTGCAGCATCTGCAGGAAGCGCGAGGCGAAAGCCGCGACGTAGGGACGCGCGAGGGTTCGCAGCCTCATCACGCTTCGGCCGCTCCGTGCATGGCGTAGAAGCGCGCGATCACCGCCTCGATCGCCATGCCTTCGAGGCGGATGTCCTCCACCGCATGCTCGGCCGCGATGCGCGCGATCAAGGCCGGCGCGGTGGTCACCGAAGGATCGAAATCGAGCACCAGCGTCTGGCCGTCGCGTGCGCGCACCATGGCGCCAGGCACCTGCATGGGCAGCGCGGCGTCCTGCGCGAAGTCGACGATCAACCGGCGCTCGGCCATCACCTGCGCGCGCAGTGCCTCGACCGGGCTGTCGGCCAGCACGCGGCCGTGGCCGATGACGATCACGCGCTGGGCCAGCGCCTCGATGTCGTGCATGTCGTGCGTGGTCAGCAGCACCGTGGTGCCGCGCTCGCGGTTGGCGCGGCGAACGAAGTCGCGCACCGCGAGCTTGGACGGCGCATCGAGGCCGATGGTCGGCTCGTCGAGGAAGAGGATGTCGGGCTCGTGCAGCAGCGCGGCGGCGATCTCGGCGCGCATGCGCTGGCCCAGCGAGAGTTGGCGCACCGGCTGGTCGAGCACGCGCTCCAGGTGCAGCAGCGCGACCAGCTCGTCGCGCGTCCTGCGATAGCGCTGCGGGTCGACGCGGTAGATGTCGCGCAGCAGGTCGAAGCCGTCGCCCACGGGCAGGTCCCACCACAGCTGCGTGCGTTGGCCGAAGACCACGCCGATGCGCCCCACGTGACGCTCGCGGTCCGCGAAGGGATCGCGGCCGTCGACCTCCACCCGGCCGCCGTCGGGCCGCAGGATGCCCGCGAGGATCTTGATGGTGGTCGACTTGCCCGCGCCGTTCGGCCCGATGAAGCCGAGCAGTTCGCCGCGCTGCAGTTCGAAGGACACGCCGGACAGTGCCTCCACCGTGCGGTGCCGGCGCTGCACCAGGCCGCGCAGCGCGCCCATCACGCCGGGGTCGCGCTCGGAAATCCGGTAGGTCTTGAGGAGGTGGTCGACGAGGATGTGGGGCATGGAAAAGTGCCGCGCCGGCCTGGAAGGCGCGGCGGGGGCGGGATGCTACACGAAAGCGCCGGTACGATCTCGGGCTCTCCAGAGATTCATCGCCCATGTCGTCTTCGTCGTCTCCCCTGCCCGCCTCGCCCACTCATCTGCTGCCGCTCGACCGCTGGGCAGCACCGGCGCGTAGCGCGATCGCCGGCGTGTTCACGGACATCGACGACACGCTCACCACCGATGGCGCGATCACGGCCGATGCGCTGCAGGCGCTTGGCGATCTGAAGGCGGCCGGCTTCGCCATCGTGGCGATCACGGGCCGGCCGGTGGGCTGGAGCCTGCCCTTCGTCAACACCTGGCCGGTCGATGCGATCGTGGCGGAAAACGGCGCGGTGGCGCTGCTGCCCGCGCCCGACGGGCAGATCGAGAAGCGCTACCAGCAGGATGCGCCCACACGCGCCGCCAACTTCGAGCGCATGCAGGCGGTGCTGGCGCGCATCGAGCGCGAGATTCCGGGCGCGCAGCGCGCCACCGACTCGGCGGGGCGCGAGACCGACATTGCCATCGACCACAGCGAGTTCGTGCAGCTGAGCGAGGAGACCATCGCGCATGTCGTCGCGCTGATGCGCAGCGAGGGCATGCACGCCACCGTGAGCAGCATCCACATCAACGGCTGGTACGGCGACAACGACAAGCTCGAGGGCGCGCGCTGGATCGTGCGCGAGCTCTGGGGCCGCACGCTCGACGACGAACTCGACCGCTGGGCCTATGTGGGCGATTCGACCAACGACCAGCTGATGTTCCGCACCTTCGCCGGCAGCATCGGCGTGGCGAACGTGGCGCGCTTCGTGCCGCAACTGGAGCACCTGCCGCGCTATGTGACGCCAGGTGAACGCGGCGTGGGCTTCGCCGAGGCGGCGCGCGCGATGCTCTCGGTGCGCGGCGCTACTCGCTGACCGGCAGGCTGCGCACCGTGCGGCGCAGCACCGCCGATTGGCGCCAGATGCCGAAGGCCGCGATCAGCAGCAGCACCGCCGCGTAGCCTTCCACCGTGTTCAGCAGGCCGAGCGGCTTCACCAGGAAGCCCGCCAGCATCGCCGGCAGGCTGAACGCGAGGTAGCAGACCACGAAGATGGCGGCGAAGAGTTCGCCACGCTCGTGCGAATCGGCCAGCGGCGCCAGCGTCTGCACCAGCGCCGAGAACGCACCGCCGAAGCCCAGGCCCGCGATCGCGGTGCCGACGAAGAACAGCGCGAGCGACTTCGTCGCCAGCGACGCCAGCAGCAGCACCAGGCCGATCGCGATGCTCGCCGTGCCGAAGACGACGGTCCGCGGTGCGGAGACGCGACTGAGCAGCGTCGGCGCGAGCGCGCCAAAACCGGAGAGCACCGCCACCGTGAGGCCGTTGACCACGCCGTTGTCGATGTGGAACACATGCAGCATCAACGACGGCGCGAGCGAGAGGTACAGGCCGCCCAGCGCCCACACCGCGATGAACACCGGCAGGCCGCGCACGAAGTCGGCCCGTGCCCGCGCGGGAATCGACACGCGCGGCACCAGCGAGGCCAGCGCACCAGCGCGCGGCGTGACGGTCTCGGGCATCCACAGCACCACGGCCGCGCCGACCGCGAACACCACGGCCAGCACGCCGAACACCAGCATCACGGGCTGGGCGGTGAACTTGACCGCCATGCCAGTGAGCAGCGCGCCCACGGCGAGCCCCGCGAGCGGCGACACGCTCGTGATCATCGCGCCCAGGCGCTTGCGCGATGCCGGCGCCGCTTCGACCACCGCAGCGCTCAACGCGCCGCTCGCGATGCCCGTGGCCACGCCCTGCACGACGCGCGCGCCGATCAGCCCGCCGATGTCCTGCGCCAACACGAAAAGCCCCATTGCCACCGCCTGCAGCACCAGCGCCCCCAGCACCACCGGGCGACGGCCGATGTGGTCGGACAGCGAGCCGGCCACCAGTAGCGAGATCAGCAGCGCAATCGCGTAGATCGCAAACGCCACCGTGAGCATCGACGCCGAGAAGCCCCAGGCGTGCTGGAACACCACGAACAACGGCGTGGGTGCGGCGGCCGCGAAGAAAAAGGCGAAGAGCACCGCGGCCAGCAGCGGGAAGCCGACCGCTGCAGGTAGCCGCCAGGGCTTGGAACGGGCAGCGACATCAGCGGTGGCAACGGCAAGTTCAGGGCAAGAGGAAGGCATTGGATGTCCTTAACGCAACTTTTTTAGCTTTTGTGATTCTAGACCTGTAGATTCACTAAAGCAAATTACTTTGCGTTAAAGTCCTAGCATGAACGATGTTGTCCTTCCCAGCAAGCGTCCCGGCGGCCGCAGCGCCCAGGTGCAGGCGCTGGTGCGCACCGCCCTCGAACAACTGGTGGCCGAGCAGGGGAGCGAGCGCGTCACCGTGCCGGCCGTGGCCGAACGCGCCGGGGTCAGCGCCTCCAGCATCTACCGCCGATGGGGGGATCTGTCAGGTCTCCTGGCCGAGACGGCCACACGCCGGCTGGACCCGGACCGGCCGCTGCCGAACACCGGCACCCTGCGCGAGGACCTGACCGCGTGGGCGCAGGAACTCATCACGCACCTGGCGCAGCCCTGCAGCAAGTCCCTGTTGAAAGCCGCGGCCGCGCTGGCCACCGGCGAGGCGGACACCGACTGCCTGCGCAACCGCCGCAAGGAAGCCCTGACGCTGGTCGAGCAGGCCCATGCCCGCGGCGAGCACGCGCCAGATGCGCAGCAGGTGATCGATCACCTGATTGCGCCGATCGTGTTCCGGCTGGTGTTTGGGGCCGATCCGGTGAAGCCGGAGCTGGCGGATCGGCTGGTGGGCGAGCTGTTCGCGATCAGTTCGTCTTCGGCTGTTCCTTCGCCAACCCCAGCTTCTCGATAACCACCTTCTCCTTCACCACCGTGTCCTGCGCGAACTTGGTGTACTGCGCCGAGCTCATGTAGTCCGGCAGCATGTCGTAGCGGCCGAGCGCGGCCACGTAGCTCGGCTCTTCCATCGCCTGCTTGAACGCGTCGTGCAGCTTCTTCACCACCTCGGGCGACGTGCCCTTGGGCGCGCCGATGCCGAAGGGCGAGTTCTGCACCACGTCGTAGCCCAGTTCCTTGAGCGTGGGCGCATCGGGGAACTTGGCCAGGCGTTTCTCGCCCCAGGTGTTCAGCACGCGCAGCTTGCCGGCCTCCACTTGCGGCGCGAAGCCGGTGCTGTCGGCGGCCGCCATCAACTGGCCACTGACCACCGCGAGCATCAGGTCGGCGCTGCCCTTGTAGGGCACGTGCTGCAGTTCGATGCCGGCCTTCTGCGCGACGATCTCGGTCGTCAGGTGCGGGCTGGTCAGTGTGCCGGTCGAGCCGTAGGTGAGCTTGCCAGGGTTGGCCTTGGCGTAGGCGACGAAGTCGGCCCAGGTCTTGAACGGGCTGTTGGCCGGCACCACGATGCCGAAGGCGTAGCCCGTGACGTTCAGGACGTAGGTGATGTCCTTGAGCGGGTCCCAGTTGATCTTGGTGGTGTAGCCGAGGCGAAACACGCCGAGTGGAATCTGCGCGACCGTGTAGCCGTCGGGCTGCGCGGTCTGCAGCGCCTGCGCGGGGAGCGTGCCGCCGGCGCCGGGCTTGTTGTCGACGATGACCGGCTGGCCGAGGATCTTGCTCGCGTTGTCGGCGAGCTGGCGCATCGTGATATCGGTCGGGCCGCCTGCAGGGAACGCGATGACCAGCTTGATCGGCTTGTTCGGAAAAGCCTGGGCAAGCGCCGCCAGCGGGGAAGCGAGGCCGCACGCGGCGAGCGTGGCGGCACAGAGAAGGGAACGGCGGGACATGGCGGAGGCTCCTGAAACTTGAAGAACCGCGCATTGGGCCTTGCCCCGCCCGATGCGGCAATCGGGGCTCACCCGACTGCTGTCGCCGACGTTCCTCAGCCGGCTGCGTGGCCGAAACCTTCGAGCACGTTCACCGTGTTGACGCCCACTTCGGCCACCGCATAACCGCCCTCGAACACGAACACCGTGGGTAACCCTGCGCGCGCGAGGTCTTCTCCCATGCGCAGGTAGTCGTCGCTTTTCAGCTTGAAGCCGGAGATCGGGTCGCCCTCGAAGGTGTCGACACCGAGCGAGACCACGAGCGCGCCGGCCTTCACCTTCGCGATGCCGTCGAGTGCGGTCTTGAGCGCCGCGCGCCATGCGGCGAAATCGGTGCCGCGCGGCAGCGGCAGGTTGTGGTTGAAGCCCTCGCCTTGCCCTGCGCCGCGCTCGTCGGCGTGGCCGAGGTAGTACGGGTAGTCGGTGAACGGATCGCCGTGCAGGCTGGCGAAGTGCACATCGCTGCGCTCGTAGAAGATGGCCTGCGTGCCGTTGCCGTGGTGGTAGTCCACATCGAGCACTGCGACGCGCTCGACGCCCGCATCGCGCAGCGCCTGCGCGGCCACCGCCGCGTTGTTGACGAAGCAGTAGCCGCCGAAGAAATCGAGGCCCGCGTGATGACCCGGCGGCCGCGTCAGCGCGAAGGCCGAGCGCTCGCCGCCGAGGACGCGCTGCGTCGCGGTCCATGCGCACGCCGCGCCCTGTCGCGCGGCGGCCCAGCTGCCGGCCGTGAGCGGCGTGCCCGCATCGAACGAGAAGAGGCCCAGGCGCGCCGGAAAACTCTGCGGCAGCACATCGGTGCGCATGCCGCGCGTGGGCCAGTACGACGGGAGCGCATCGCGCGATGCATTCGCCGGATCGAGCGCCACCCACTCGTCCCACGCGCCTGCGATGAAGTCCAGGTAGCGCGGCGCATGCACCTTCGCGAGCAGCGCATCGTCGATCGCATCGGGCGCCTGCAGCGGGCCGAGGCCGCGGCGCTCCAGCTCATGCTTCACATGGTCGACGCGGGCGGGCACCTCGAAGCAAGGCACCAGCTCGCCACGGAACATTTCGACTTTGCCTTGATGCAGTGCGTGCTGGTCGTTGTAGATGGTGAGCATGAAGAAGAAAAACAGGATCGGCGTTGCGGATGCCGCCGATCATGCCGCACGCCGCAGCACCGCCCGGCGCCTGCCGGACGCGGTGAGCCCGAACAGGTCCTTCGGATCGTCGAGCTCCGGCACCAGCGCGATCTTCTGGCCGATGCCGCGTTCGATGGCGAGCTGGTGGATGTAGCGCAGCGCGGTGTAGTCCTCCAGTGCGAAGCCGACCGAATCGAACACCGTGACCTGCTCGGCGCTCTCGCGCCCGGGCACTTCGCCGAGCAGCACTTTCCACAGCTCGTGCACCGGGAAATCGGCCGCCAGTTGCTGGATCTCGCCCTCGACGCGGGTCTGCGCCTCGTACTCCACGAACACGCGCGCGCGGCGCAGCACGTCGGGGTGCAGCTCGGTCTTGCCGGGGGAGTCGCCACCGACGGCGTTGATGTGCATGCCCGGCTCGATCATCTCGGGCGTGAGCACGGTCGCGCGGCCCTGGTAGGCGGTGACGGTGGTGACGATGTCCGCGCCGCGCACCGCATCGGCCACGGAGCGGGCGCGCACGATGTCCATCGGCGTGCAGGCCGAGAGATGCCGCACCAGCTTGTCGGTGGCGTGCGGGTCGGTGTCGAACACGCGCACTTCCTCGATGCCCAGCAGCGCGTGGAAAGCCAGCGCCTGGAACTCGCTCTGCGAGCCGTTGCCGATCAATGCGAGGCTGCGCGAATCGGGCCGCGCCAAGGCCTGGGCCGCCATCGCCGAGGTGGCGGCCGTACGCAGCGCGGTGGTGAGGGTGAGTTCGGACAGCAGCACCGGATACCCGGTGTCGACCTCCGCCAGTACGCCGAAGGCCATGACGGTCGGCAGCCCGACCGAGGTGTTGTGCGGATGCCCGTTGACGTACTTGAAGGCGTAGGCGCCATCGTCGGCCACCGGCATCAGCTCGATCACGCCGAGGTGCGAATGGCTCGCGACGCGCGCCTTCTTGTCGAACTCGCGCCAGCGCAGGAAGTCGTCGCGCAGCGCGTCGGCCAGCGCCTCAAGGAATTGCGGAACGCCAGTTTCATCCACCAGGCGAACCAGGCTGTGAACATCGATGAAGCGGGTCATGACATGGCTCCTTGCGTAGCCCGGCACGGCGCTTCATCCCCTCACATGTTCACTCCACCGTGGCTGATTCAGGATGCGCCTGCGCCAAGGGTTCAAGCCATTCTGCGCCTGCCTGCATCACCGCGCCAGTACCGGTGCCAATGCGACGCCGGTGTGGGTACCCAAACGGACTACCTCTTCCGGTGGCGCGGCGGCGACGATGCGTCCGCCGGCATTCCCGCCCTCGGGGCCAAGGTCGATGATCCAGTCCGCCTCGGCGATCAGGTCGAGGTCGTGCTCGATCACCACCACGCTGTGCCCGCCGTTCACCAGCCGGTGCAGCACGTGGATCAGCTTCTCGACGTCGGCCATGTGCAGGCCCACCGTCGGCTCGTCGAGCACGTACAGCGTGTGCGGCGCCTTCTGTCCGCGGCGGGTGATGTCGTCGCGCACCTTGCTCAGTTCGGTCACCAGCTTGATGCGCTGCGCCTCGCCGCCCGAGAGCGTGGGCGAGGGCTGCCCCAGCGTGAGGTAGCCCAGCCCCACGTCTTTCAGCAACTGCAGCGGATGGCTGATGTTGGGCATGGCCGCGAAGAACTCGACCGCCTCGTCCACCTCCATCTTCAGCACGTCGCCGATGCTCTTGCCGCGCCAGCTCACGGCCAGCGTCTCGGGGTTGAAGCGCGCGCCGTGGCAGACCTCGCAGGGCACCTTCACATCGGGCAGGAAACTCATCTCGATGGTGCGCACGCCCGCGCCTTCGCAGCCCGGGCAGCGGCCTTCGCCGGTGTTGAAGCTGAAGCGCGCCGGGCCGTAGCCGCGCGCCTTGGCTTCGAGCGTGTCGGCGAAGAGCTTGCGGATGGTGTCCCAGAAGCCGATGTAGGTGGCCGGGCAACTGCGCGGCGTCTTGCCGATGGGGGTCTGGTCGACCTCGAGCACGCGGTCGATAGTCTCGTAGCCCTCGACCTTGCTGCAGCCGGCCCAGGCCGCACGCTTGCCCGCGGCGTCGGCGTCGCGGCCGGCCTTGGTCATGCGCTGCACCACGATGCCCTGCACGCTGGCCAGCAGCACGTCGCGCGCGAGCGTCGACTTGCCCGAACCACTGACGCCGGTGACCACCACGAGGCGGTGCAGCGGCAGCGTGGCCGTCACGTCCTGCAGGTTGTGCAGGTCGGCGCCGTGCACGGTGAGCCATTGGCCGCTGTCTTCGGCCTTCGGATTCGGCGAGGGAATCAGGCGCCGGGCCTGCAGCGGATGCTTGATGGCATCGCGGAGGTACCGGCCGGTCTGCGAATCGCCCGCCGCCTCGATGTCCGCCACCGAGCCTTCAGCGACCAGCCGCCCGCCGCGTTTGCCCGCGCTCGGGCCGATGTCGATGATGTGATCGGCGCGGCGGATGGTGTCCTCGTCGTGCTCCACCACCACCAGCGTGTTGCCCTTCTCGCCGAGCTTGTGCAGCGCATTCAGCAGGATCTGGTTGTCGCGCGCGTGCAGGCCGATGGTCGGCTCGTCGAGCACGTAGCACACGCCCTGCAGGTTGCTGCCGAGCTGCGCGGCCAGGCGGATGCGCTGCGCTTCGCCGCCGGAGAGCGTGGGCGCGCCGCGGTCGAGCGTCAGGTAGCCCAGGCCCACCTCCTCGAGGAATTCGAGGCGGCTCTTGATCTCGGGCACGAGGTCGCGTGCGATCTCGGCTTCGCGGCCGGTGAGCAACAGCCCTTCGAACCACTGGCGCACCTCGGTCACGCTCATGCGCGCAAGCTCGGTGATGCCGATGCCGCCCGAGCCGTCGGCCGCGGTACCGAAGCCCACGGCGCGCGCCGTGGCGTTCAGGCGCGTGCCTTCGCAGGTCGGGCAGGCGGTGTCGGCCAGGTCTTCCACCTCGGGTTCGGCGAAGGTCTGTTCGCGGCCCTTGTTGTCGTCGTCGCGGATCGAATCGTCGAAGACCTTGCGCTGGTCCTTGCTGAGCTTGACGCCCGTGCCCACGCAATCGGGGCACCAGCCGTGCTTGCTGTTGTAGCTGAAGAGGCGCGGGTCGAGCTCGGCGTAGCTGGTGCTGCAGACCGGGCAGGCGCGCAGCGTGGAGAACACGTTGACGCGGCCGATGCCCGCGGCCGACACGCCGGCCATCATCGCGGCCTTGAGGCCATCGAGATGGCTCAGCACATGGACCACGCCCTTGCCGTGCTCCAGCGCTTTGGTGAGCGCCTCGCGCAACTCGGTTTCCTTCGATGGCAGCACGTCGAGGCTGGCCACGGGCAGCTCGATGCTGTGCTCCTTGAAGCGATCGATGCGCGGGAAGCCCGTCGTCGGCAGGAAGTCGCCATCGACGCGCAGGTGCGTGAAGCCGCGCGGCCGCGCCCAGTCAGCCAGCTCGGTGTACACGCCCTTGCGGTTGCTCACCAGCGGCGCGAGCAGGCCGATGTGCTGGCCCTTGAAGTTGCGCATCAGCTGCGCGGCGATGCTGTCGGGCGTCTGCGGCTGCACGGCCGCGCCGTCGTGGATGCAGTGCTGGATGCCCAGCTTCACATACAGCAGGCGCAGGAAATGCCACACCTCGGTGGTCGTGCCCACCGTGCTCTTGCGGCCGCCGCGCGAGAGGCGCTGCTCGATGGCCACGGTCGGCGGAATGCCGTAGACGGCATCGACTTCAGGACGCCCCGCCGGCTGCACGATGCTGCGCGCGTACGCGTTGAGCGATTCGAGGTAGCGGCGCTGCCCCTCGTTGAACAGGATGTCGAAGGCCAGCGTCGACTTGCCCGAGCCGCTGACGCCCGTCACCACGCTGAACTTGCCGCGCGGAATGTCCACGCTGAGGTTCTTCAGGTTGTGCTCGCGCGCGTTGACGATCTCGATCGCGTTGCTGCCGGGCGCCGTCTTCGCGTTCGCGATGTAGCGCCGTGCCGCGCGCTCGGCCACCTTGTAGGCCTCGGGGCCGATGGCCAGTTCGTAGTCGGCCAGCGCCGCGCCGGTGAGCGAGGCGCGGTTCTCGCGGAGCTGCTCGGGCGTGCCTTCGGCCACCACCTTGCCGCCGCCCTCGCCGCCTTCGGGGCCGAGGTCGATCAGCCAGTCGCTCGCGCGGATCACATCGAGGTTGTGCTCGATCACGATCAGCGAATGGCCCGCGTCGAGCAATTTGCGCAGCGCGCGCATGAGCCGCGCGATGTCGTCGAAGTGCAGGCCCGTGGTCGGCTCGTCGAACAGGAACAGCGTGCCCTTGCGCGCGACCGATTGCTTGCTCGCCGTTGCGCTCTTCGCGGCTTCGGCGAGGAAGCCCGCGAGCTTCAGGCGCTGCGCTTCGCCGCCCGACAGCGTGGGCACGGGCTGGCCGAGCTTGACGTAGTCCAGGCCCACGTCGGAGATCGGCTGCAGCACGCGCAGCACGTCGCGGTCGGCCTCGAACACCGCGGCCGCCTCGGCCACGGTGAGGTCGAGCACGTCGGCCACGTTGTAGTTCTTGCCCTTGCGCTCCACGCGCACTTCGAGGATCTCGGGGCGGTAGCGCTTGCCGTCGCAATCGGGGCAGCGCAGGTACACGTCCGACAGGAACTGCATCTCGACGTGCTCGAAGCCCGAGCCGCCGCAGGTCGGGCAGCGACCATCGCCGGAGTTGAAGCTGAACTTGCTCGCGGTGTAGCCGCGCTGGCGCGAGAGCGCCGCGGTGGCAAAGATCTCGCGGATCGCGTCCCACGCGCCCACGTAGCTCGCGGGGTTGGAACGCGCGGTCTTGCCGATGGGCGACTGATCGACGAAGACCACGTCGCCCAGGTGATCAGCGCCCAGCAGGCGGTCGTGCGCGCCGGGCGTTTCGGTCGCCTTGCCGAAGTGGCGCATGAGCGCGGGCGCGAGCACGTCCTGGATCAGCGTCGACTTGCCCGAGCCGCTCACGCCGGTGACGCACACCAGCCGCGCGAGCGGGAACTCGACCGTCACGTTCTGCAGGTTGTGCTCGCGTGCGCCTTCGAGGATGAGCCGGTGCGTGTTCTCGCTCACGAGCCGCTTGAAGCCCATGCCGATCTTCTTGCGGCCACCGAGGTACTGGCCGGTGAGCGTGTCGGCGTCGCGCAGCTGGTCGGTGGTGCCGTCGAACACGATCTGCCCGCCGCGGATGCCGGGGCCGGGGCCCATGTCGATCACGCGGTCGGCCGCGAGCATCACGGCCGGGTCATGCTCGACCACCACCAGCGTGTTGCCCGCATCGCGCAGGCGCAGCATGGCCTCGGTGATGCGGTTCATGTCGCGTGGATGCAGGCCGATGCTGGGCTCGTCGAGCACGAACAGCGTGTTGACCAGCGAGGTGCCGAGCGCGGTCGTGAGGTTGATGCGCTGCACCTCGCCGCCCGAGAGCGTGCGGCTCTGGCGATCGAGCGTGAGGTAGCCGATGCCCACGTCGTGCAGGTAGCGCAGGCGGGTGGTGATTTCCTCGAACAGCAGCTTCAGCGCCTGCGCCTCGCCTTCGCTCGCGGGGCTGCCGTTGCCGTGATGCTCGACGCGGTCGAAGAACCTGCGCAGCCGCTCGATGGGCAACAGCATCAGGTCGTGCAGGCAGAGGCCCGGCAGCGCTTCGAGCTGCGCGCGCGACCACTTCACGCCGGTAGGCATGAAGCGCTTTTCGGGCGGCAGCACTGCATCGGCGTCTTCCTTGCTGCCGATGCGCCAGAGCAGGCTGTCGAGCTTCAGGCGCGCGCCGCTGCAGACGGGGCACGGCGTGTAGCTGCGGTATTTGGACAAGAGCACGCGGATGTGCATCTTGTAGGCCTTGCTCTCCAGGTAGCCGAAGAAGCGCCGCACGCCATACCACTGCTTGTTCCAGTTGCCTTCCTTGTAGTTGGGCGTGCCCTCGATCACCCAATGCTTCTGCTCGTCGGTGAGCTTGTTCCAGGGCGTGTCGCGCGGGACGCCTGCGGCCTCGGCGTGGCGCATGAGATCGTCCTGCGCCTCTTTCCACGCGGGGGTCTGGATGGTCTTGATCGCACCGGCGCGCAGCGTGAGCTTGTCGTTCGGGATCACGAGGCCGAGGTCCACGCCGATCACGCGGCCGAAGCCGCGGCAGGTGTCGCAGGCGCCGACGGCCGAGTTGAAAGAGAACATCGACGGGATCGGGTCGGTGTAGCGGATGTCGCTTTCCGGGCAGTGCAGGCCGGTGGAGAACTTCCACACATCGGTGGGCGCGTTTTCCTCGGCCCCGGTCGCATGCACGGTGACACGTCCGCTGCCGCGCTTGAGCGCCACTTCGATCGCCTCCACCACGCGCGAACGCTCGGCGCTGGAGATGCGGAAGCGGTCGGCCACCACGTCGAGCACCTTGCGCGGGCCGGTGGGCGTGGCCACCTCGCGCTCGGACTGCACGCGCGTGAAGCCGCTGGCCGAGAGCCACTGCGTCACTTCTTCTGCCGAGGTGCCGGCCGGCAATTCCACCGGAAAAGTGATAACCAGCCGCGGATCGCCCGCCGCAGCGGCGCGCTCGGCGATCTGCGCATAGATGCTGTCCGGCGAATCGTGGCGCACCGGCAGCGCGGTTTCGCGGTCGAAGAGTTGCGCCGCGCGCGCGTAAAGCAGCTTCAGGTGGTCGTTCAGCTCGGTCATCGTGCCGACCGTGGAGCGCGAGGAGCGCACCGGGTTGGTCTGGTCGATGGCAATGGCGGGCGGCACGCCCTCCACCTTGTCGACGGCCGGCTTGTCCATGCGGTCGAGGAACTGGCGTGCGTAGGCGGAGAAGGTCTCTACATAGCGCCGCTGGCCTTCGGCGTAGAGGGTGTCGAACACGAGGCTCGATTTGCCCGAGCCGCTGGGCCCGGTGACCACGGTCATCTCGCCTGTGCGGATGTCGAGGTCGAGGTTCTGGAGGTTGTGCTGGCGCGCGCCGCGAATCCGGATGGAGCCCTGTGTCATGAGTGCCTTGGGGGGTGGGGCAAACATTCTAGGGAGTGGTCCGTGACGCATCCGTGCACTGCGTCACATGGTCTGCGCTCGCGCAGGGGTTTGTCCGGATACGGCTCAAGACACTTTTGTACACAAATAGCACGTTTGTTTGCAACACCTCAGAGATTTCCACAAAGGTTTTCATGACCAAGACCCGCACGCTTTGCGTCGCCGCCCTGCTGACGTTGACGGCGATGGGCGCCTCGGCCCAGATCCTCATCGGCCAGACCGCCGGCATGACCGGCTCGGTGGCCGCGAGCGTGAACGAGACCATCGGCGGCGCGCAGCTGGTGATCGACGCGGCCAACGCCCAGGGCGGCATCCACGGCGAGAAGATCGAGGTGATCCGCATGGACGACGCCTTCGATGTGAAGCGCGCCGGCGACAACGCCCGCGTGCTGATCGAGGACAAGAAGGTGGTGGCGCTCTTCATGAGCCGCGGCACGCCGCACTCGCAGGCGATCATTCCGTGGCTCGACAAGAACGAGGTGGCGCTGATCGGCCCCTCCACCGGCGCCATGGTGCTGCACAAGCCGCTGCAAAAGCACGTGTTCAACGTGCGCGCCACCTACCAGCGCGAAGCCAAGAAGGCGGTACAGCACCTCCTGACCATCGGCCTCACGCGCATCGCCGTGGTGTACGTGACCGACTCGTTCGGCAAGGACGCGCTCGAAGGCGCGATGACCGGCTTCACCAAGGGCAAGGCCACGCCGACGGTGACCATCCCGGCCGACCGCGACAAGCCTGACTACACGGCCATCGTGCCGGCCATCAAGGACGCCAACGCACAGGCGGTGCTGTGGATCGGCTCGGGCGTGGCGGTGGTCGATGGCATCAAGGCACTGCGCGCATCGGGCTCGGCGGCGCAGGTGGTCACGCTGTCGAACAACGCCTCGTCGGGCTTCATCAAGCAACTGGGCGATGCGAGCCGCGGCGTGATCGTGACGCAGGTGTTCCCGAACGAGCGCTCGTTGGGCCAGCCGATGGTGAAGGAGGCGCTCACGCTGGCCAAGGCCAAGGGGCAGGCGGAGCTCTCGCCCGCCGCGCTCGAAGGCTTTGCCTCGGCCAAGGTGCTGGTCGAGGCGCTGCGCCGCGCGGGCCCCAGGCCCACGCGGGCCAAGATGCTGGCCGCGCTGGAAAGCATCCGCAGCTACGACCTGGGCGGCGGGCTCGAGGTGAGCTACACGCCGCAGGACCACAGCGGCATCGACTTTGCGGACCTGGCGATCATCAGCGACGGGCGATTCAAGCGCTGAGCCTTCCGCCCTCTTCCCCCTTTGCAACGGCCCGCCGGTTCCCGGCGGGCCGTTGCTTTTTGGGTTCTGCAAACAATGGTTTGACAGGGTTTCCACGAGCAAACTAATGTCACTAGTAGCAACACATTACACATCTTCTGACAGAGGCAAGCCCGCCTCGTGGAAAGGCTTTGTTCGATGAAGACGATGTTTGCGTCCTGCGCCGTTGCGCTACTCCTGGCGGCGGTGGTTCCCGGGGCGTCGGCCCAGATCCTGATCGGCCAGTCGGCCGATTTGTCGGGCCCGGTGGCGGCCAGCGTGAAGGAAACCATCCTGGGCTCGCAGCTGGTGATCGACCAGGTCAACGCCCAGGGCGGCATCAACGGCGAGCAGATCGAGGTGATCCGCCTCGACGACGGCCTGGACGCCAAGCGCTCGCTGGAAAACACCCGCATCCTGATCGAGGACAAGAAAGTTGTCGCGCTGCTGCTGAACCGCGGCACGCCCAACACGATCGCGGTGATCCCGCTGCTCGACAAATACGGCGTGGCGCTGGTCGGCCCGTCGACCGGCGCCATGGTGCTGCACAAGCCGCTGCAGAAGAACATCTTCAATGTGCGCTCGACCTACCAGCGCGAGGCCGAGAAGGCGGTGCAGCATCTGCAGACCACCGGCATCCAGCGCATCGCCGTGGTCCAGGCCGAGGACTCTTTCGGCAAGGACGCGATGGAAGGCGCGAACAAGGGCTTCGAGAAGGCGAACCTGAAGCCGGCGGTGCTTGCGCTGGCCGACCGCAGCAAGCCCGACTATTCGGTGATCGTGCCGCAGATCACCAAGGCCAATGCGCAGGCCGTGCTGTGGATCGGCTCGGGCACCGCGGTGACGGAAGGCGTGAAGGCGCTGCGGGCCGCGGGCTCGGCGGCGCAGATCATCACACTGTCGAACAACGCCGCGTCGGGCTTCATCAAGGAACTGGGCTCGGCGAGCGCGGGCGTGATCATCACGCAGGTGTTGCCCTATGAGCGCTCGTTCGGCCACCCGATGATCAAGGAAGCGCTGGCGCTCGCGAAGGCCAAGGGGCAGAACGAGTTGTCGCCGGCACTGCTCGAGGGCTTCGTTGCCACCAAGGTGCTGGTGGAGGCGCTGCGCCGCACGGGTCCGAAGCCCACGCGCGCCAAGCTCATCGCCACGCTCAACAGCTTCCAGTACGACGTGGGCGGCGGCATCGACGTGAACTACTCGTCGACGGACCACTCGGGCATCGACTACGTCGATCTGTCGATCGTGAGCGAAGGCCGCTTCAAGCGCTGACCGCAGCCGTTCTTCCTCCGTAAACACGGCCCGCCGGCACACCCGGCGGGCCGTTTCTTTTGGGCTGTTGAAAACAACGGTCCGCAGGGTTTCCACAAGCACATGAATGTCACTTGTAGAAACACACTACACATCTTTTGACAATGACAAACAAATCGTGGAAAGACCTCGCTCGATGAAGAAGATGTTCAAGTCCTGCACCGCCGCACTCCTGCTGACGGCGATCACCCAAGGCGCGTCGGCCCAGATCGTGATCGGCCAGTCGGCCGACCTCTCCGGTCTTGTCTCCGCCAGCGTCAAGGAGGCGATCCTGGGCTCGCAACTGCTCATCGACCAGGTCAACGCCCAGGGCGGCATCAACGGCGAGCGGATCGAGGTGATCCGCATGGACGACGGTTTCGATCCCAAGCGAACCGTGGAGAACTCGCGCACGCTGATCGAGGACAAGAAGGTCATTGCCTTGCTGCTCAACCGCGGAACGCCCAACGCGACGGCCGTGATGCCCCTGCTCGAAAAGTACGGCGTGCCGCTGGTCGGTCCTTCCTCCGGCGCGATGGTGCTGCACGCGCCGGTGCAGAAGTACATCTTCAACGTGCGCTCGACCTACCAGCGCGAGGCCGAGAAGGCCGTGCAGCACCTGAACACCATCGGCATCCAGCGCATCGGCGTGGTGCAGGAGCAGGATTCCGCTTTCGCCACCGACGCCATGGTGGGCGCGAACAAGGGCTTCGAGAGCGCGAAGATGAAGCCCGCGGTGCTGGTACCGGCGGACCGCCGCAAGCCCGACTACAGCACCATCGTTCCGCCGTTGACGCAGGCGAACGTGCAGGCCGTGCTCTGGATCGCTTCGGGCACGGCCGTCACCGAAGGCGTGAAGGCGCTGCGCGCGGCGGGCTCGGCGGCGCAGGTGATCACGCTGTCGAACAACGCCGCGTCGGGCTTCATCAAGGAATTGGGCGCATCGAGCGGCGGCGTGATCGTCACCCAGGTGCTGCCGTACGAGCGCTCCTTCGGCCATCCACTCATCAAGGAAGCCATGGCGCTCGCGAAGGCCAAGGGGCAGAACGAGCTGTCGCCCGCACTGCTCGAAGGTTTCGTCGCCACCAAGGTGCTGGTGGAAGCGCTGCGCCGCACGGGCCCGAAGCCCACGCGCGCCCGGCTGCTCGCCACGCTCAACAGCTTCCAGTACGACGTGGGTGGTGGCCTCGACGTGAACTACTCGCCGACGGACCACTCGGGCATCGACTACGTCGATTTGTCGATCATCAGCGAGGGCCGCTTCAAACGTTGATCGCCTCCGCTGTCGCGCTTCCTGTTTCTTACTTGGGCGCGGCGGCGGGCGCAGGCTCGTGCGTGGTGGTGTCGCCACCATGCTTCTCGCCCGACATGTCGACCTTGTCACCGGCCTTCGAGATCACGTACAGGGCAATGGCGGCAAAGATGACGAAGCCGACGACGATTTTCCACATGGGTGTTGTCTCCTGAATGGGTAAGGGATGAATGGATGGGTGTGCTCAAGAAAAAGGCCTCATGCCGCCTGGCATGAAGCCTCTTTGTTGAACGGAGGGACCGAGCCCTCCTGTGCGGCTGAAACTCAGTCGTTGGCGTAGATGTCAACGTCCTTGGTTTCGCGGATGAACAGCGTGCCCACCACCAGCGTGATGCCCGCGATGATGATCGGGTACCAGAGGCCGTTGTACATGTTGCCGGTCGACGCCACGATGGCGAAGGCCGTGGTCGGCAGCAGGCCGCCGAACCAGCCGTTGCCGATGTGGTACGGCAGGCTCATCGAGGTGTAGCGGATGCGGGTGGGGAACATCTCGACCAGCATCGCCGCGATCGGGCCATAGACCATGGTCACCAGCAGCACCAGCCAGAACAGCAGCACGATGGTCAGCACCTTGTTGATCTTCGCGGGGTCGGCCTTGGAGGGGTAGCCCGCGACCTTCAGGTCTTCGGCCACGCCCTTCTTGAAGGCGGCGATTTCCTTGGCGGAGTTCTCGTCGAACTTGAGGTTCACGACGTTGCCCACCGGTGCCTCGACCGTCTTGTTGCCGATCTTCACGATGGCCTTCGAACCCGGCGCGCCGGCCACGTTCTCATAGCTCACCGAGTTCTGCACCAGATAGCGCTTGGCGATGTCGCACGAGCTCTTGAAGTCGATCTCGCGGGCCACCGGGTTGCCCTGGAACGAGCAGGTCGCCGGGTCGGCCGTCACCGTGACGCCGGCCGTGGCCTGTGCACGGGCCAAGTCGGGGTTGGCGGCTTCGGTCAGCATCTTGAAGACCGGGAAGTAGGTGACCACGGCCAGCAGGCAGCCGGCCATGATGATCGGCTTGCGGCCGATCTTGTCCGAGAGCGTGCCGAAGACCACGAAGAACGGCGTGCCGAGCAGCAGCGCGGCGGCGATCATCAGGTTGGCGGCGGTCGCATCGACCTTGAGCTGCTGCGTGAGGAAGAACAGCGCATAGAACTGGCCCGAATACCAGACCACCGCCTGGCCTGCCGTGAGGCCGACCAGTGCCAGGATCACGATCTTCAGGTTCTTCCACTCGCCGAACGATTCGGACAGCGGCGCCTTCGAGGTCTTGCCCTCGGCCTTCATCTTCTGGAAGGCCGGCGACTCGCTCAAGGAGAGACGAATCCACACCGAGATGCCCAGCAGCAGGATCGACACGAGGAACGGAATGCGCCAGCCCCAGTCGCTGAACACCGCTTCGCCGAGCCAGGTACGCACACCCAGGATCACCAGCAGGCTCAGGAACAGCCCGAGCGTTGCCGTGGTCTGGATCCACGAGGTGTAGGCACCGCGCTTGCCGTGCGGCGAGTGCTCGGCCACGTAGGTGGCGGCACCGCCGTACTCGCCGCCGAGCGCCAGGCCCTGCAGCATGCGCAGCGCGATCAGGATCACCGGCGCCGCGACGCCGATGGTCGCGTAGCTGGGCAGCAAGCCGACGATGAACGTCGACAGGCCCATGATCAGGATCGTCACCAGGAAGGTGTACTTGCGACCGATCATGTCGCCCAGGCGGCCGAACACGATGGCGCCGAACGGACGCACCAGGAAGCCGGCCGCAAACGCCAGCAGCGCGAAGATGAAGGCAGCGCCCGCATCCAGGCCGCTGAAGAACTGCTTGGCGATGATCGCCGCGAGCGAACCGTAGAGGTAGAAGTCGTACCACTCGAACACGGTGCCGAGAGAGGAGGCGAAGATGACTTTCTTCTCCTCCGCGGACATGGGCCGGGGGGCCGGGTGCGGCACTCCCCGTGAATCTAGTGTGGCGGCCATTGCGTCGTCTCCTGTGTGTTTGCGTTCATGCGGCGCCCGGTATCCGGGGCCGTGAAGCATTCTTGGAGGCGTGACTGACCCGAGACTTGCGCGAAACTGAACCGATGCTTACGGATTAAGGTGAAACCCGCGGGGCGGGTTTCAGCTTGTAAGAAATTCGGGCCCTGCGCGGGTTTGTACTCAGGCCTTGTGACTGCGCAGCAAGGAGGGGCGCTGGTCGGCGCCGGCCCATTGCGAGCCATCGAACCAAGCATCGCCCGACAGGTAAGCGCGCAGCATCGCGAGGCCGTCGAAGCCCCAGAAGAGGCGCCCGTCGACCACGTAGGCGGGCGTGCCGAAGACGCCGAGCGCCAGCGCTTCGTCGGTGTTGCGCTTGAGGAGCGCCTTGCTCTCGTCGCTGCCCGCTTCGCGCTTCGGTTGCAGTTGCGCGGTGAGTGCGGCGAGCCGCGCGGTATCGCCGGCTTCTTCACCGCCGCGCCACACGTTGCGCAGGATGGTCTCGGCCGTGAGGCGGCTGATGCTGCCGTCGTCGCTCGTCGACACCGCCAGCCGCAGGTGCGGCAGCGGGTTGTAGGGATGCGAGGCCGGCATCTCGATCTGGATGCCATTCGCATGCCCGAGCCACAGCACATGGCGGTAGGTCCAGCTGCGCTTGGACGGAATCTCGGCCGGCCCGAGCTGGCCGTGTTGCTTGAGCAGCGCGCCCAGCAGCACCGGCTTGTAGGCCACGCTGTAGCTCAGCCCTTCGAGCGCCTCTGGCAGGTGCTCGAACGCGAGGTGCGCGTAGGGCGAGATGAAGTCGAGATAGAAGTCGATGTGCTTCATGCGTCGTGGTCTCCGGAGGGTTCGGGGATGCGCCAGATGCCGGCCCGGGCGCGCAACTCGATCGCGCGCCAGACGTGGCGCCGCGCATCGTCTTCCATCTTGCTCCAGCCCGCGATTTCGGGAATGGTGCGCAGGCACCCTTCGCAGAAGCCGCTCAGGCGGTCCATGCGGCACACCGAGGTGCAGGGCGAGGGAACGTCTTCGGGCAGGTCGCGCACGGCGACCGCGCGTGCGGCCAGGGTCTCGGCTTCCGCGAAGTTCAAACCACGTCCGCCACCGGCGCGCCGGTGAGCGTTTCGAGGTCTTGCGGCTTGAGCTGGAACACCGCATGCGGATGGCCCGCCGCGGCCCAGATCTCCTCGAAGCGGAAGAGCTCGCGATCGATCAGCACCACCGGCTTGGTCGCATGCCCCACGGGCGAGACGCCGCCGATGGTGAAGCCGGTGCGCGCCTTCACGAACTCGGCATCGGCGCGACCGGTCTTGCCGATGAGCGCATCGACCTTCTTCTCGTCCACGCGCTTGTCGCCCGAGGTGATGACCAGCACCGCCACGTCGTCGCTCTTGCGGCGAAAAATGATGCTCTTGGCGATCTGCCCGACCGCGATGCCGAGCGCATCGGCCGCCTGCTGCGCGGTGCGGCAGGCGTCGTCGAGCATGCGGGGGGAATGGGGGTGGCCGGCGTCCTGCAGCACGCGGGAGACGCGCTGCACGCCTTCGGGGAGGGAGTGGAGTTCAGAGCCGCACATGGATTCGAATCTACAAGACTGCGTTTTTCAAGCGCTGCGCTTGAACATGAACAGGAACGCGCCCATCGCCATCAGCACGCCGCCGAAGACGCGGTTCTGCGCGCGCCGCGCGCGCACCGAGCGCAGCACGCCCTGAAGCCGCGCGGCCAGCCAGGCGTAGCCGTGCATCACGGTCACGTCGACCATCACCGTCGTGGCCAGCAGCACCAGCAGTTGCAGCCACAACGGCCGCGTCGGCTGGATGAATTGCGGCAACACGGCGGCCATGAAGACGATGCCCTTGGGGTTGGTCACGTTGGTGAGAAAGCCGCGCAGCACGCGTTGCCGTGTCGTGAGGTCGGGCTCGCCGACCGATTGCGCGGCGTCGCCATCGACTTTCGCGACCGGCGCGCGCCACTGGCGCCAACCCAGCCACAGCAGGTAGCAAGCGCCGACCACCTTGATCACAGTGAAGGCGGTGGCCGACGCGGTGAGCACCGCGCCCACGCCGAGCCCCGCCACCAGCAGGATCACGGCCAGCCCCAGTTGCAGCCCGACGATGGTCGCCGTGGTGCGCCGCACGCCGTAGCTCAGGCCGTGGCTCATGCTGAGCACCGCGCCCGAGCCGGGCGAAACTGCGATGACGCAACTGGCCACCAGAAATGCAAGCCAGACATGCAGGTCCACGAAAACTCCTGTGCGCGTGTGTTGTTGTTTCAGCCGGCCCGCTTGGTGCGGATGGCCTTCGATGCGCGCGAGTTCGGCTCGCGCCCCAGCGCCTGGCTGATGTAGACGCCCGCGTCGATCAGCTTGTCCAGGTCGATGCCGGTCTCGATGCCCATGCCGTGCAGCATGTAGACCACGTCCTCGGTCGCGACGTTGCCCGTCGCGCCCTTGGCGTAGGGGCAGCCGCCCAGGCCCGCCGAGGACGACTGGAAGTTCCACACGCCCATCTCGAGCGCCGCCAGCGTGTTGACCAGCGCCTGCCCGTAGGTGTCGTGGAAGTGGCCGGAAATGGCGTCGACATCGAAGTGCGCGAGCGTCGCCTCCATCGCCGCCTGCACCTTGCGCGGCGTGCCCACGCCGATGGTGTCGGCCACGTCCACGCGCTGCACGCCGATGCCCTTCATCAGCTGCGCGAGGTAGCCGACCTTGGCCGGGGCGATCTCGCCTTCATAGGGACACCCGACCGTGCACGACATCGCGCCGCGCACACGAATGCCCTTCTCAAGCGCCGCTGCCACCACGGGCGCAAAGCGCTCGATGCTCTCGGCGATCGAGCAGTTGATGTTCTTCTGGCTGAAGGCCTCGCTCGCGGCGCCGAACACCACGATCTCGTCGGGCCACTCCTCGCGCGGCGCGGCGATGGCGGCCTCGAAGCCCTTCATGTTGGGCGTGAGCACCGAGTAGAGAACGCCCGGCTTGCGCGTGATGCCGTGCATCACCTCGGCGTTGTCGGCCATCTGCGGCACCCACTTGGGCGAGACGAAGCTGGTGACCTCGATCTCCTTGAGGCCCGCATCCTGCAGGCGGTGCACGAGGCCGATCTTGATCTCGGCCGAGACGGGCTGCTTTTCGTTCTGCAGGCCGTCGCGCGGGCCGACGTCGACGAGCTTGACGCGGGTGGGGAGTTTCATGGGATGTCTCTTGTGTCGCGGGAGGATGGAAAGCCGTCTTCGATTGTCGGACACCTGGGAAGGCCCTGCCTGGTACACAAGTCGCGGAAGGTAGCAATGCGCGCCAGAGCGGTTGCAAATGGTGCCAGCCCTGGCTCATCGCTCGGGTTTCAGGTCTCCGCGCGCTCCAGCATGCTCGTGCGGAACGCCACCTTGCGCACGATCGCGGCGAAGGCGCGCGTAGGCGCCGACTCGCGCGCCTTCTGCGACCACAGCATGCCGGGCGTGCGCACCGGCGTCGGACTCTCCAGCCGCACCGTGGCCAGGCCCGAGTTCGGCTGCACCGCATTGGCCGAGACGATGGCTGCCAGCTGCGTCTTGGCGACCAGCCCCATGATCGGTGCCAGCGTGTTGATCTCGGCCACCACCTGCGGCTCGGCGCCGCAGGAGCGGAAGCACTCGTCGAGCATCTGCCGCGTCGCAAAGCTCGCGGGCAGCAGCACCATCGGCATTCTGTGCAGCTCCACCATGCGCACGCGCTTGCGGCGCGCGAGCGGATGGTTCTCGGCCACCACCAGCACCATCTCCTCGTTGTAGAGCGGCTCGAACTGCAGCGTTCCGGGCACACCCGGCCGGTACGCGATGCCCAGGTCGAGCGTGCCCGCCTGCAGCCGCTCGGCGATCAGGTCGGCCGCGAGCTCGTCGACCATCACGCGCACCCGCGGATAGCGCTGCTGGAAGCCCGCGATGCAGTCCGGAATGAAGCCGAGGTTGAAGGTGTGGGTCGAGCCGATGCGCAACTCGCCGGCCGCCGCCTGCGGGTCTTCGCGCAGCGCGCCCAGGCCCCGGTCGATTTCCTGCAGCGCGCGCGTGGCGTGGTGCAGGAAGGCCTCGCCGGCCTCGGTGAGCGCCACGCGCTTGCCGACACGGTCGAAGAGCAGCGTGCCCAGTTCTTCTTCCAACTGCTTGATCTGGTGCGACAGCGTCGACTGCGTCACATGCAGCCGCTCGGCCGCGCGGGTGAAGTTGAGCGAGCCGGCCAGGGCACTGAAGTAGCGCAGGTGACGCAATTCCATGGAAATTCCCGGTCTGTCGAATGATCGATGCTGTCGATGGTATCCATGCAAATCCATCATTGTTAAAAATCGTCGCGCCTGCATAGAGTTCGCACCCAGCACGAACACACAGGAGACAACGCGGTGCACAAAGTCCTCAGCGGCATCAAGGTGCTGGAGCAAGGCACGTTCATCACCGGTCCGGCGGCGGGCATGTTCCTCGCCGACCTGGGCGCCGAGGTGGTGAAGGTGGAGCAGCCCGGCAGCGGCGATCCGTTCCGCTCGTTCCGGGGCGGCCTCTACAGCCCGCACTTCCAGACCTACAACCGCAACAAGCGCAGCATCACGCTCAACCCCAAGCTGCCGGAGGACGCGGCGGTGTTCGACGAGCTGGTGAAGGAGTCGGACGTCTACATCCAGAACTTCCGCCCCGGCGCGGCCGAGCGGCTGGGCGCGGGCGAGGCGCGGCTGCGCGCGCTCAACCCGCGGCTGGTGTACTGCGCCATCAGCGGCTTCGGCCAGACCGGCCCGGCCGCCAACCGCCCCGCCTACGACACGGTGGCCCAGGCGGCCAGCGCCTTCCTCAAGCTCCTGGTGAACCCGGCCAACCCGCGCGTGGTGGGCCCTGCCGTGGCCGACGCCATGACCGGCTTCTACGCGGCCTACGGCGTGATGGGCGCGCTGGTGGAGCGCGGGCGCACCGGCCAGGGCCGCAAGGTCGAGGTGTCGATGCTCGAGGCCATGTGCCACTTCAACCTCGATGCCTTCACGCACTACTTTTCCGAGAACGAGATCATGGGTCCGTTCAGCCGGCCGAGCGTCTCGCAGTCGTACGTGCTGGAGTGCGCCGACGGCCTGTGGATCGCGCTGCACATGTCCTCGCCCGAGAAGTTCTGGCAGGGCCTGGCCAATGCGATCGAGCGACCCAACCTGTTCCAGGACCCGCGCTTCGCCACGCGCGAGGGCCGCATCGCGCACCAGAACGACATGATCGCGCTGCTCGACGGCCTGTTCCGCGCGCGCACCCGCGCCGACTGGTGCGCGCGGCTGGAGTCCGAGGACGTGCCCCACGCCCCCATGTACGACACCCGCGAAGCGATGCAGGACCCGCAGGCCCGCCACCTGCAGTTGGAAGTGAGCGCACCGCACCCCGAAGGTGGCGAGTGGCGGACCATCCGCTCGCCCGTGAGCTTCGACGGCGAACGGCCGCTCGAGGTCACCGCGCCGCCGCTCCTGGGCGCGGACAACGACGCCATCGTCGGGCCGATACGGCGGCGCCTGCGACCAGCCGCCTGAATCCATCCCATCGCCACAAGAAAAAGGAGACACGCCCCATGACCCCCTCGAACGAGAACGAGCTCACCCAGGCCGCGCTGCAGCGCCTGGAGGGCGCCACCGACCCGCGCTTCGCAGAGGTGATGCGCTCGCTCATCACCCACCTGCACGCCTTCATCCGCGAGGTCGACCTGCAGCCCGGCGAATGGATGGCCGGCATCGAGTTCCTCACCGCCGTGGGCCAGGCCTGCGACGACAAGCGCCAGGAGTTCATCCTGCTGTCGGACACGCTGGGCGCCTCGATGATGGTGGTGATGCTCGACCAGCTGCGCGCCGCCGCCCGCGCAGGCCAGGCCGGCAAGACCCTGCAAGCGACCGAGACCACCGAGGCCACGGTGCAGGGCCCCTACTACTGGGACGGCGCGCCCGACCTGCCGCTGGGCGCCGACATCGCGCCCGGCGTGCGCGGCGAACCCGCCTTCTACAGCGGCCGCGTCACCGACACCCGCGGCCAGCCGCTCGCCAACGCGCTGCTCGACATCTGGTCGGGCGACGGCGAGGGCGTGTACGACATGCAGGTCGAAGGCGCGGGCATGGCGGCACGCGCGCGCATCCGCACCGACGCCGAGGGCCGCTACTGGTTCTGGTCGATCAAGCCCTCTTACTACCCGGTGCCGGTCGACGGTCCGGTGGGCCGCATGCTCGCCGGCATGGGCCGCCACCCCAACCGGCCCGGCCACATCCACATGAAGGTGGCGGCCGACGGGCACGTGCCGGTGACCACGCACCTCTTCGTGGCGGGCAGCCCCTACATCGACTCGGACGCGGTGTTCGGCGTGCGGCCCAGCCTCGTCGTCGACTTCGAATCGCACCCGCCCGGCAAGGCGCCCGACGGCCGAGCGATCGAACGGCCGTACTGGTCCGCGCACTACGACTTCCATCTCCAACCCGAGGCCGCCTGAGCCCCGATCCACTGCGTACGTCCTCATGAAAATCGGCAAATCCACCGTCCCGCGCACCGCCATCTGCACCTCGGACGAACACACCATCGTCGTTCGCGGCCAGGACCTGTGCCGCGACCTGATCGGCAAGCTCTCCTTCGCGGACTACTTCTTCCTGCTGCTCACCGGCAAACAACCCGACACGGCCTGCAGCACCGTGCTCAACGCCACGCTGGTGGCCATCGCCGAGCACGGCCTGGTGCCCAGCGTGCAGGCCAGCCGCATGACCTTCGCCGCCGCGCCCGACGCACTGCAGGGCGCGGTCGCCGCGGGCATCCTGGGCTGCGGCTCGGTGATCCTCGGCGCGTCGGAAACCGCGGGGCGCCTGTTCGCCGACGTGGCGGCGCGCGTGGATGCGGGCGAAGCGCTCGACGACGTGGCGGCCGCCACGATCCGCTTGTTGAAGGAAAGCCGCCAGGCCATCCCGGGCTACGGCCATCCGCTGCACAAGGCGAACGATCCTCGCGTGGACCGGCTCATCGAAGTGGCCGCCGAAGCCGGCGCCGACATGCGCTACGTGTACATCGCGCAGGCGCTGGAGCGCGTGATCCCCGGCATCGTGGGCCGCGAGCTGCGTATGAACGTCTCGGCCGCCATCCCGGCCGTGCTGCTGGGCGTGGGCTTTCCGGTGGCGTCGCTGCGCGGCGTGCCGATCCTTGCGCGCACCGCGGGGCTGATCGCGCACCTGGCCGAGGAGGCCGAGACGCCGAGCGGCTTCGCCCTCTCCTACCAGGCCACGCGCGAGCTGCAGTACGACGGCCAGCTGCCCGCGGGCTTCGGGAGCGCCGCATGAAGCGCCGGCTGCTGCTCGCCAGCACGCTGCTGGCCGCGGGCGCCGCGCTGGCGCAAGGTTCACCGCGTCCGCTGAAGATCGTGGTGCCCTTCGGCGCGGGCACGTCCACCGACATCGTCGGCCGCATCCTGGCCGATGCGCTGGGCCGACAGCTCGGCGTGGCCGCGATCGTGGAGAACAAGCCCGGCGCGGGCGGCTCGATCGGCAGCGAGCAGGTTGCGCGCGCCAGCGACGGCCAGACGCTGTTAATGGGCACGGTCGGCACGCATGCGATCAACCCCTCGCTCTACAAGCGCCTGCCGTACCAGCCGCTGCGCGACTTCGTGCCGCTGGGCTTCGCGGGCGCCACGCCCACGCTGCTGGTGGTGCCCGCGAACTCGCCGTGGAAGAGCGTGGCCGACCTGGGCACCGCGACCGGCAACGTGAACTTCGCCTCGGCCGGCAACGGCACCTCGGGCCACCTCGCGGGCGAGCTGCTCAACGTGCGCCTGGCGAAGAACTTCATGCACGTGCCCTACCGCGACGGCGCCCAGGCCCTGACCGAACTGATGGCCGGCAACGTGCAGTTCATGTTCTATCACCCGGCCGCGGTGATGCCGCAGGTGCGCGCGGGCAAGCTGCGCGCGCTCGGCGCGTCGGGCGCGAAGCGCAGCGCGGCCGCACCCGATGTGCCTACGCTGATGGAACAGGGCGTGAAGGACTTCGACCTTGTCGCGTGGTTCATGTTGTATGCGCCGAGCAGCATGCCCGCCGCGCAGCGCGACCGTCTGCGCGAGGCCACGCGCCAGGTGCTGGCCCAGCCCGAGGTGTGCGAGAAGCTCGCGCAGCAGGGCATCGAACACGCCGAGATGAACACCGACCAACTCGACGCCTTCGCGCGTGCGGAGATCGCCAAGTGGGGCGAGGCCGTGCGCCGCTCTGGCGCGCAGATCGACTGACGGAGCGCACCGCGCGAACCCGCAAGCGCAAAGGAGTCCAGGCCCTCGACAGACCAGCAGGGCGGAAAAGAAGAGCAAGGCCGCAGAGCCGATTCATGCAGACAAGCGGGCACGACCCGCGACAGGAGACATTCATGCGTTCGACATTCAAATGGCTGGCCGGCACCTTCCTCGGCCTGTTCCTCGGCCTTGCGAGCAGCTTCGCCTTCGCGCAGGGCGCGGCCTGGCCCAGCAAGCCGATCCGCATCGTGGTGGGCTTCGCGCCCGGCACGCCGCCGGACATCTTCGCGCGGCTGTACGGCGAGTACATGGCGCGCCAGCTCGGCGTGCCGGTGGTGATCGACAACAAGCCCGGCACCGCCGGCAACCTGGCCTCCGATGCGGTGGCAAAGGCACCGCCCGACGGCTACACCTACCTCTACAACCTGTCGACGGCGTTCACGATCAATCCCTACATCTACGCCAAGCTGCCCTTCGATCCGCAGAAGGACCTGGTGCCGGTCGCGACCACGATGCGGCAGGGGCTGGTGCTGATCGCGAGCCCGAAATTCCCGGCGAAGACGGTCAAGGAACTGGTGGCCGCCGCGAAGGCGAAGCCGGGCGCGATCTCGCATGCTTCCTACGGCGCGGGGAGCCCGTCGCACCTGATCGTGGAATGGTTCAAGGACGAGACCGGCACCGAGATGCTGCACGTGCCCTACCGCGCGAGCCCCGTGGCCGACGTGGTGGGCGGGCAGGTCGACACGGTGATGGAGCCGATCGCCACCGGCTACCAGCTGATCAGCAGCGGCCGCGTGCAGGCCCTCGCCTATTCGGGCCCGAGCCGCCACCCCGCGATGCCCGATGTGCCCACGCTCTCCGAAGTGGTGCCCGGCCTCGTGATGACCTCGTGGCACGGCCTCTGGGCGCCGGCCGCGACGCCGGTCGCGATACAGCAGCGCTTCAACGCCGTGATGATCGAGGCCAGCAAGGACCCTGACCTGGCCAAGCGCATCCGCGACCTGAACAGCGAACCGCTCGGACTCACGCAGGCCGAGATGGCCACGGCGGTGCGGCGCGATGCGGAGATCTACAGCCGCATCGTGAAGGCGAAGAACATCCGGGTGGATTGAAGCGATGCGCTGGTGTGCTGTCCCGCAAATAGCTGCGCAAAATGAAATTGCGCCGTTCACGGCAGGGCAAGGCGCAAACCGCAGCGATACCCGTAGGTATCGCGAGGATTTGCAACGCCGCCCTGCCGTGAACGGCGCAATTTCATGCGCAGTTATTTGCGGGACAGCACACTAGACGGTTTCGCGCTGCGCGAAGCCGTCGGGCACATCGCCCGTGGCCGCCGCATCGTTCACATCGACCGCATCCACGTGCGCACCGGCCGGCCCCTGGCGCGCCCAGCGGACCAGTGCCTCGACGGCATCGGCATCTCCGGCCGCGAGCGCCTCCACGCTGCCGTCGCGCCGGTTGCGCACCCAGCCGCGCACGCCGAGCCGCTCGGCGGCCTGCACCATCGACCAGCGATAGCCCACGCCCTGCACGAGGCCTCTGACGAAAAGATGGCGGGTGACGATGGCGTTGGCGTTCATGAACAGTGGTCAGTACGACTTGGGCAATCCGAGCGCCTTCTCGGCGATGAAGTTCAGGATCATCTGCGGGCTCACCGGTGCAATACGCGGAATGTAGCTCTCACGCAGCAGCCGCTCGACGTGGTATTCCTTCGCATAGCCCATGCCGCCAAGCGTGAGGATCGCGTTCTGGCAGGCGTCGTGCGCCGCCTCCGCCGCGAGGTACTTGGCGGCGTTGGCCTCGATGCCGCAGGGCTCGTTCGCGTCGTACAGCGTGGCGGCCTTGAGCATCATCAGATCGGCCGCCTCCAGGTTCGCCCAGGCCCGCGCGAGCGGGTGCGCTACGCCCTGGTTCTGGCCGATGGGCCGGCCGAACACGACGCGCTCCTGCGCGTACTGCGCGGCGATGCGCAGCGCGGCGCGGCCGATGCCGATGGCTTCGGCGGCGATCAATATGCGCTCGGGATTGAGGCCATGCAGGATGTATTCGAACCCGCGGCCTTCCTCGCCGATGCGGTCTTCTTCCGGCACTTCGAGGCCATCGATGAAGAGCATGTTCGAGTCCACCGCCGCGCGCCCGAGCTTGTGGATCTCGCGCACCTCGACCTTGCTGCGGTCCAGCGCCGTGTAGAACAGCGTGAGACCCTGCGTGGGCTTCTTCACCTGGTCGATGGGCGTGGTGCGCGTGAGGATCAGCATGCGGTCGGCCACCTGCGCGGTCGAGATCCAGATCTTGCGGCCGTGCAGCAGGTAACTGCCGTTCGGCTGGCGCACCGCCTGGGTCTTGAGGCTGGTGGTGTCGAGCCCCGCGTCGGGCTCGGTCACGGCGAAGCAGGCCTTCTCGGTGCCCGCGATCAGCGGCGGCAGGAAGCGCTCGCGCTGCGCCTCGGTGCCGAACACCACCACCGGGTTGAGCCCGAAGATGTTCATGTGCACCGACGACGCGCCCGACATGCCCGCGCCCGACGCGCTGATGGCGCGCATCATCAGCGCCGCCTCGGTGATGCCCAGGCCCGCGCCGCCTTGCGCTTCGGGCATCGCGATGCCGAGCCAGCCGCTCTCGGCGACAGCGCGATGGAATTCATGGGGGAACACGGCGCGCTCGTCGTGGTCGCGCCAGTAGTCGATGGGTAAGTCTTCGCAGAGACGTTCGATGGCTGCGACGAGCGAGCGTTGGTCTTCGTTCAGAGAGAAATTCATTCGCTGTCCTTCGCAGGTTCCGGTTGCAAGGTGACGCCGCGCGCGAGCATCTGGTCGATGTCTTCGTCCGCGTAGCCCGCCTCGCGCAGCAACTCCACGCTCTGCTCGCCGATGCGCGGTGCGGGGCGGCGGATAGCGGCGGGCGTGGCGCTGTAGCGCCCGACCGGCGCGAGCGTGCGGATGCGGCCTTCGCTCGGGTGATCGAACTCGGGGAAGAAATCGACCGCGCGCAGGTGCGGGTCGTCGAGCAGGCTCTCGGTCGTGTGCAGGCGCGCGACCGGGATGTCGGCCGCTTCGAGCACCGCCATCCATTCGTCGCTGCCGCGCGTGGCCATGACCTCGGCCACGAACGCGTAGACCGCGCCGATGTTCGCGGCGCGTGCGGTGTGTGTGCCGAACATCGGCGAGCTGCGCAGCTCCGGCCGGCCGATCACGTCGAAGAAGGCTTGCCAGTGCTTGTCGTTGTAGATCAGCACGCTCAGATAACCGTCCGCCGTCGCATAGGGCTTGCGGTGCGGCGCGAGCAGCCGCGCATAGCCGGTGGGGCCGAGCGGCGGTTCGAAGCTGTGGCCGCCGAGGTGGTCGCCCATCACGAACTGCGAGAGCGCCTCGAACATCGGCACCTCGACCGCCTGGCCCTTGCCGGTGCGCTGCGCGCTCAGCACCGCGGCGAGCAGCGCGATGGCGGCTTGCAGCCCCACGGCGCGGTCGGCCAGCGTGACGGGCGCGTAGCGCGGCGCATCGCCGCTTTGCTGTGCGAAGAGCGAGGCGACGCCAGCCGCGCCCTGGATCAAGTCGTCGTAGGCGGGCTTGCCGGCATACGGGCCTTCTTCGCCGTAGCCGAAGGCGCCGAGGTAGACGATCTTCGGGTTGACCGCCGCCACCGCTTCGTAGCCGAGCCCGAGCCGCGCCATCGCCTGCGGGCGCGTGTTGTAGATGAGCGCATCGCAACCCGCCGCCAACCGCAGGCAGGCCTCGCGGCCCTCGGGCTGCTTCAGGTCGAGCACGATGGAGCGCTTGTTGCGGTTCAGGTGCATCGCCATCGCACCCATGCCGGCGTGGCGCATCGGGCCGACCGCGCGCAGGTTGTCGCCAGAAGGCGGCTCGACCTTGATGACGTCGGCGCCGAGGTCGCCGAGCGTCTGCGTGGCGTAGGGGCCCATCACCACGGCCGTGAGGTCGAGAATGCGGATGCCGTCGAGAGGTCCGGAGGTATTCATGTGTGCGCTCCTTCCCCCTCTGGGGGAAGGTTGGGATGGGGGCAGGCAGAGCGCTCGATGGGTACGCCGCTTGCCCCCACCCCGGCCCTCCCCCAGCGGGGGAGGGAGAAAGAAAAAATCAGATCAGCGCTCATTCGGGTTGAATGCCCGCGGCCTGGATCAGCTTCTTCCACTTCGCCAGTTCGGAGACAGTGAACGCGCCCAGTTCTTCCGGCGTGCTGCCGAACGCATCGAAGCCCAGCTTGCTCACGCGCTCGCGAAAGACCGCGCCATTCACCATCTCCGACAGCGCCTTGTTGAGCTTGAGCACGATGTCGCGCGGCGTGCCGGCCGGCGCGAACACGCCGTTCCAAGAGGTGATATCGAAACCCTTGAGCTCGGGCGTATCGGCCAACGGCGGCAGCTCGGGAAAGAGCTTGGTGCGCTCCTGCGTGGTGACCGCGATCGCGCGCATCTTGCCGGCCTTCACCGTGGCAAGGCCCGCGGCGAGGTCGACCACCATCATCGAGACCTGCCCGCCGATCAGGTCGGCGATGGCAGGCGGCGTGCTCTTGTAGGGCACGTGCAGCATCGGCACGCCACTCATGCGCGACAACGTGGCGCCGCTCACGATGCCGGTGCTGTTGCCGCTCGCATAGGTCAGCTTGCCCGGATGCGCGCGGCCCCAGGCCAGCAGCTCGGCCACGCTCTTGACCGGCAGGTCGTTGTTCACCACCAGCATGAACGGCAGGTTGCCCATGCGGCTCACCGGCGCGAAGTCCTTCACCGGGTCGTAGGGCAGGTGCTTCATCAGGCTCGGGTTGGCCGAGTGCGTGGTGTTGGTGGTCATGAAGAGCGTGTAGCCATCGGGTGGCGCCTTGGCCACCGCCTCCGCGCCGATCACGCCGTTGGCACCCGCCTTGTTGTCGACGATGACCGAGCCCTTGAGCGCCTCGCCGAGCATCTGCCCGGTGATGCGCGCCACCGCGTCCGTGCCGCTGCCGGCCGCGAAGGGCACGACCAGCCGTATCGGCTGTTTCGGGTAGCCGCCCTCCTGCGCGAAAGCCCAGGGCGCGGCGCCCGCGAGGCCCGCGGCAGCGCCGATGGAAATGAAACGGCGGCGGCTTTCCACCGCGACTGTTTCTGTCGCGTTCTTCGTCTGCATGGTTTTTGTCTCCGGGTGGTTGTCGTTCAGGGCCGGATCACGCGCTCCGGCGATTCCTCGTACGGCGGGCTGTAGATCACCAGCACGCGCACCGGCTCGTCGCTCACCACCGTGAAGGTGTGCATCGCGTCGGCCGGAAAAAAGCAGCTGTCGCCGGGATGCAGCTCCTGCCGCTGGCCGTCCACCTCGGCGACCGCGCGGCCTTCGAGCATGTAGCAGACCTGCTCGATGCCCGGGTGCGCATGCGGCAGCGCCCCCTTGCCCTTCTGGATGTGGCCCACCAGCACCTCGAGCTGCTTCGCGCCCACGGTCTCGGGGCCGATGAGCCGCTTGTTCAGCGTGCCTGTGTGGTTGGCGGGGTGGTAGCCAGCGATGTCGGCTTCGCGGACGAAATAGCGAGGGGCGGTGGTCGTTGTCATCGGGGGTTTTCTGTCTTGGGTTCGATCGCGAGGCACGCCGAGCGCAGCATCGCGGCGATGTCCTCGATGCGCGGCTCCACGCGGTAGCGCGGGCCGGCGACCGAGATCGCATAGGCCTGGCCGCCGATGCGCAGCGGCCAGGCCAGGCCGATCAGGTCGGGAATGCTTTCGCCGAGGTTGCCGTACCAGCCGCGCGCGGCGGAGCGCTGCAGTTCGTCCTCGATGGCGTCGGCGGTGGTGAGCGTGGCGTCGGTGAGCGGCAGAAACGCCGTGCTCTCGAGCAGCTTGCGGCGCGCCTCGGGCGCGAGCGTGGAGAGCAGCGCGCGGCCGAGCGAGTTGGCATACGCCGGGCGCGTCTCGCCCGATTCGGCCGTATAACGGATGCGCTGCGGTGCGCTCAGCACATCGAGGTAGACGACGTGGTCCGCATCGCGGAACTTGCCAAACACCACGGTCTCGCGGGCAGCGTCGCGCAGTTCCTCGAGCGTGGCCTTCACCCGGTCGAGCACCGGATCGTGCGCGGCGATGACCTGCGCCATCGCGAGCAGCCGGCCCGTCGGGTAGTAGCCTTGGCGGCGCCCGGTCTCGTACATGTAGCCCTGCTCTTCGAGCGTGCGGATGAGCCCGAGGCAACTGGACACCGGCATGTCGAGCAGCCGCGCCATCTCGGACAGCGCCAGCGGCTGCTTCTCCCGGGCGAAGAGCTCGACGATCTCGATCACGCGAAACGCTGTTTTCACAACCATGAATTTATTTTTTCATATGTGAAAAACAAAAGCGTCAGGGTTTCCCCTTCATTCACCGCCTTTCAGCGGCGGGATCGCCGGCAGCGCATGGCGTCAGCCAGTCAGTCAGTAGCCCCGGACGGGATCGACGATGCCGTTGATCGGCCGGCCCTCTTCCATCGCGCGGATCTTTCCGGCGATCTGGGTGATGGACTCCTCGCGCAGCGTGCGCGCCGAGCCGTGCGGGGTCACCGTGATCTTGGGGTGGCGCCAGAAGGCGTGATCGGCCGGCAGCGGCTCGACCTGGAACACGTCGAGCGTCGCGCCCGCGAGTTCACCGGCATCGAGCATCGGAATGAGGTCGTCTTCGACCAGATGCCCGCCGCGCGCGATGCTGATGAGATAGCCCTCGGGCTTCAACTTGCCCAGCGTCTTGCGGTTCAGGATGCCGCGCGTAGCATCGGTCAGCGGCAGCAGGTTGACCAGCACGCGCGTGGACGAAAGGAATTCGTCGAACTGCGCCTCGCCGCTGAACACCTGCACGCCATCGATGGCCTTGGGTGAGCGGCTCCATCCCAGCACCGGGAACTCGAACTGCGCGACCGCCTTGGCCACACGCTCGCCCAGCACGCCGAGCCCCATGATCCCGACCGGAAAGTCGCGCCGCAGCTTCGGCTTGCGGTAGCTCCACTTGCCTTCGCGCGCATCCGCCTCGTACACGTCGAATTCGCGGAAATGGCGGATGAGCGTGTGGCACACGTATTCGGCCATCTGCACCGACATGCCCGCATCGTCGAGCCGCACGATGCGCGTGTGCGCGGGCACCTTGAGCTTGAGCAGCGCATCGACGCCCGCGCCGATGTTGAAGATGCCGCGCAGCTGCGGCTGCTGGTCGATGAATTCCTGTGGCGGCGCCCACACCACGGCATGGTCGGCCTGCGGGGCGCCGGGCTTCCAGGCTTCGATGACGGCATCGGGGAGTTCGGCCTGGAGGCCCTCGATCCAGGGGTCTGGGCGGTTGTCGGTGAGGTAGACGGTGATTCGCATGGGGACGAATCTTAGTGAGAGCGCTGACGAGGCGCGCCTGGATGGCTATGCTCGAACGTCAACCACCTCACCTCATTCCTCAATCAAGAGACACCCATGATCAAGTTCAGCGTGATGTATCCCCATACCCCCGGCGCCCGCTTCGACCACGGCTACTACCGCGACAAGCACATGCCGCTGCTCAAGGCCCGCATGGGCGACGCCTGCCTCTCGTACACCATCGACAAGGGCCTGGGCGGCGGCGCCCCCGATTCGCCGCCCGTCTACGTCGCCATGTGCCACGTCTTCGCCGAGTCGCTCGAGTCCTTCCAGAAGGCTTTCGGCCCGCATGCGAAGGAGGTCAGGGACGACGTGAAGAACTACACCGACATCGCGCCCGTGATGCAGTTCAGCGAGGTGGTGGTGGGCTGAACGCCCGCCCCTCTCTCTTCACGCCCCCGCTTCACGCCGCCCTGGCCCCGCGCCGGCGGCGCCACAGCACCCGCACCAGCCACCCCAGCGGCAAGCCCACCAGCAACAGCCACGGCAACACCGCCGCCAGGAAGGTGATGAGCATGCCCACGCTCTCCGCCAGCACCGAGCCGGCTTCGCGCAGCGCCCGCATCATCGGGTTGTAGCTCTGGCCGCCTTGCGACAGCGTGCGCGTCGGGGTGAACTGGATCTGGATGTGCTGCTTGCTTGTCTGCTGCTCCAGCACCTTGCGCTGGGTGGCGATGGCGTCGAGCTCGGCCTGCGTGTCCGACAGCGTGCGCTGGATCGCCAGCAGGTCGGCCATGGTGCGCTTGGTGACCGTGTCGCGCAGCATCAGCCGCAGGCTGTCGCGGAACTCGACGCGGTTCTTGATGCGCGCCTCGACGTCGATCACCTCGGCGGTCTTGTCTTCGCTCGTGGTGTTTTGCGACACCACCTTGGCCACGCCCGCGAGGCCGCTGAGCAGCTTGTCGACATCGGCCGGCACCACGCGCATCTCGAGCATCGCGTTGCCGGGTTGCTGCGGTGTCTCGCGCAGCAGCGAGGACGACAACAGCTCGCACTGCAGCGTGCCGCAGAGGTCGCGCACCTTGCCCCAGGCATCGGCGAGCTGCTCAGGCGGTACCTCGACGTTCAGGTCTTGCCGTACCGCGAGATAACGCTGCAGCGGCGCCTGCTCGGACTGGCCCGCATCGGCGGCGGCCTGTTCGGCTTGCGGCGCGGCGCGCGACTGCTCTCTCTTCATCGCCATGCCACCCGCAAAGCCCGAAGGCGCCGACATGGGGGCAGGTGGCGGTGCGGCGTCGAGCGAAGCAACCTCAGCGCGCTGGCAACCGGCCAGCGCGAGCGCGGCCGCCAGGGCCAGCATGGCAACGCCCGTGCGGCGACGGGCGAGACGGGGCGAAACGAAGAGCGTGCGATGCGTCATGAAAGATCCCTTGAAGTGATGACTACCGCAGCTGATACGGGCGAGACCCCGCAACGGGGTTAAACCGTTGCCGTGGCCATTCGCAACAATTCGTCGCCTTCGGCCACCTGCTCGCCGGGCGAGAACATCAGTTCCTCGACAGTGCCGTCGGCGGGCGCTGCGATGGTGTGCTCCATTTTCATGGCCTCCATCACGGCCAACGGCTGGCCGCGGCTGACCTTGTCGCCGGCCTTGACCGCAAAGGACACGACCTTCCCGGGCATCGGCGCGGTGAGGCGGCCGCCTTCGGCCTGCGTGTCGCCCGCGTGGGCAAGGCGGTCGATGGCAGTGATCTTCGTGGCGCCCTTCGCGGCGAACACGTGGGCCGTGGCGCCGTCCAGGTGCACGTCGAGCGTCTGGCGCGAGCCGGCGAACTCGACCTCGAACTCGCCCGTGGGGAACTGGCCGATGACCAGCGGCCCTGCCGTTCCACCGGCCTCAAGCCAGAGGCCGCCGTCGCGCTTGTAGGTCAGCACGGCCGTCTGGTCGGCGCCGCGGAACTCGAAATCGAAGTGGCGGCGGTATTCACCGAGCGCACGCCAGCCGTCGCGACGGGCGAAGGGATCGGGCATCTTCGCGGGCCACTCGGTGATCAGCGTACGCGTGATCGCGGCGGCGGCCGCCAGCGGCAGGCCCAGCGCTTCGCGGTCGAACAGCACGGCGCGTTCGCGCTCGATCAGCGCGGTGTCGAGGTTGGCCTTCGAGAACGATTCGGTCGCAAGGATGCCGCGCAGGAACTGCACGTTGGTCGCCACGCCCACGATCTGCACTTGCGCGAGCGCCGCATCGAGCCGGGCCAGCGCCTCGGCGCGCGTGCTGCCGTGCACGATCAGCTTGGCGATCATCGAGTCGTAGAACGGCGAGATCTCGCCGCCCTCGCGCACGCCGTCGTCGATGCGCACGCGGCTGCGCTGAAAGGCCGTCGCTTGCGGCTTTCGGTACACGCGCAGCGTGCCGGTGGCGGGCAGGAAGTTGTTGTCGGGGTTCTCGGCGCAGATGCGCGCTTCGATGGCGTGGCCGTGGATCTGCAGGTCCGCCTGCTTGGCGGGCAGCGCCTCGCCCGAAGCCACGCGCAGTTGCCATTCGACCAGGTCGAGGCCGGTGATCGCTTCGGTCACCGGGTGTTCCACCTGCAGGCGGGTGTTCATCTCCATGAAGAAGAAGTTCATCTCGCCGCCTTCGCGCTGCTCGACGATGAATTCCACCGTGCCCGCGCCCACGTAGTTCACCGCACGCGCGGCAGCGACGGCCGCATCGCCCATCTGCTTGCGCATCGCCTCGGTCATGCCGGGCGCGGGCGCTTCTTCAAGCACCTTCTGGTGGCGGCGCTGTACCGAGCAGTCGCGCTCGAACAGGTAGACGTAGTTGCCCTGCGTGTCGCCGAACACCTGGATCTCGATGTGGCGCGGGCGCTGCACATACTTCTCGATCAGCACCGCGTCGTCGCCGAAGCTGTTGATGGCTTCGCGCTTGCACGAGGCGAGCGCGGCCTCGAAGTCCGCGGCCTTGTCGACCGCGCGCATGCCCTTGCCGCCGCCGCCCGCGCTCGCCTTGATGAGCACCGGGTAGCCGATGCGATCGGCCTCGCGCTGCAGCAGCGCCGGGTCCTGGTCGTGGCCGTGGTAGCCGGGCACCAGCGGCACGCCGGCCTTTTCCATCAACTGCTTGGACTCGGCCTTCAGGCCCATGGCCTTGATCGCCGAGGGCGGCGGGCCGATGAAGACCAGCCCTGCGTCGGCGCAGGCCTGCGCGAACTCCTCGTTCTCGCTCAGGAAGCCGTAGCCAGGGTGCACCGCTTCGGCGCCCGTGGCCTTGGCGGCTTCGAGGATCTGCTCCCAACGCAGGTAGCTTTCCTTGGGTGCACTGCCGCCGATGTGCACCGACTCGTCGCAGGCGCGCACGTGGTTGGCATGCGCGTCGGCATCGGAATACACGGCGACCGTGCGGATGGCCATGCGGCGGGCGGTGGCCGCGACGCGGCAGGCAATTTCACCGCGATTGGCGATCAGGATCTTCTTAAACATTGGGGGTGTCTCCCGGAGGATTCTTTTTCAGTTGAAACGCAGGCACGACGCCCGGATCGGGTCGGCCGCTGAAGATGCGGGCCACGCGGCTGAACAGCGCGCGCAGAAAGCGCCAGCTCTTGCGGATGAGCCACACGCTGAGCACCAGCACGACGACGAACAGCACGAGAAAAACGATCGGGTGCGCGACAGCGAGCCACAGCCCGACCGGCACCATCGTGTCTTCGACCAGCGAAGCGCCCACATTCGAGAACGGCTCGGGCGAGGTGTTGATGGCCGCGCGCGTCGTGGCCTTGGCCGCATGCGCCGTGGCTGCGAAGCCGCCGCCGAGCAGCGCGGCGACGATGGCCATCACGCCATGGTCCGCGCCGAACACGCTGGCCGCGAGCGCGGCGCCCGCGGGAATGCGGATCGCGGTGTGCACCACGTCCCAGAGCGAATCGAGGCCGGGAATCTTGTCGGCAAAGAACTCGATGAACACCATGAAGCCGCTCGCCGCGATCACCACCGGATGCGCCAGCAGCTGCAGGCCGCTCGGCAGCGGCACCCAGCCGAAGTAGCCGACGATGCCGGTCAGTAGCACCACGAGGTACAGGCGCACGCCGCTGGCCCAGCCGATGGCGGCGGCCAGGGCGAGCAACTGGGGCATGTCGAGTGCGTTCATCGCGCGTCCTTGTCGGTCAGCCTGCCAGCCAGCCCGGCTTGCGCTTCTGCAGGAAGGCCTGCACGCCCTCGCGGCCTTCGTCGCTTGCCCGGATGTCGGCGATGCCTTCGACGGTCTTGGCGATGAGCGCGTCGTCGATCTCGCGGCCGTCCACGTCGGCGATCAGCTGCTTGCAGGCGCGCACGGCGGCCGGGCTCGCGCCGGTCAGCGCCTTCAGGAGTTCGTCGACCTTGGCGTCGAGCGCATCGGCGGCCACCACTTCGTGCACGAAGCCGATGCGGTGCGCCTCGGCGGCGGTGAAGCGCTCGGCCGTGAGGAAGTAGCGCTGCGAGGCGCGCGTGCCCATCGCGCGCAGCACGTAGGGGCTGATGGTCGCAGGCACGAGGCCGATCTTCACTTCGCTGAGGCAATACCAGGCGGTGTCCACGCTCACGGCCATGTCGCAGGCCGCGACCAGCCCCATGCCGCCCGCATACACATCGCCCTGCACGCGCGCGATGGTGGGCTTGGGGCATTCGGCGATGGTGCGCAGCATGGCTGCCAACTTGCCCGCGTCGGCGATGTTCTCGTCGCGCGTGTAGTCGGCCATGCGGCGCATCCAGTTGAGGTTCGCGCCGGCGCAGAAGGCGGGGCCGCTCGCGCCGAGCACGATGGCTTTCACCTGCGGCGCGCCGCCGGCTTCGGTGAAGGCCTGCGTCAGCTCGGCGATCACGACGTCGTCGAAGGCGTTGCGGGCGTCGGGCTGGTCGAGCCAGATGCGGGCAACGGTACCTTCGATCGCGAGATTCAGCTTGGTGAAGTTGCTGCTCATGCGGTGCGTCTCCTCACATCCGGAAGATGCCGAACTTGGGCTCGGGGATCGGCGCGTTGCGCGAAGCGGCCAGGCCCAATGCCAGCACACGGCGCGTATCGGCCGGATCGATGATGCCGTCGTCCCACAGCCGCGCAGTGGCGTAGTAGGGGTGGCCCTGGTCTTCGTACTGCTGGCGGATCGGCGCCTTGAAGGCTTCTTCCTCGTCCTTGCTCCAGCTGCCGCCCTTGAGCTCGATGCCGTCGCGCTTGACCGTTGCCAGCACGCTCGCGGCCTGCTCGCCGCCCATCACGCTGATGCGCGCGTTGGGCCACATCCAGAGGAAGCGCGGGCTGTACGCGCGGCCGCACATGCCGTAGTTGCCGGCGCCGAAGCTGCCGCCGATGATGATGGTGAACTTGGGCACGTTGGCGGTGGCCACGGCCGTCACCATCTTGGCGCCGTGGCGCGCGATGCCTTCGTTCTCGTACTTGCGGCCGACCATGAAGCCGGTGATGTTCTGCAAAAACACCAGCGGAATCTTGCGGTGGCAGCACAGCTCGATGAAGTGCGCGCCCTTCTGCGCCGATTCGCTGAACAGGATGCCGTTGTTGGCGATGATGCCGACGGGCATGCCCTCGATCTCGGCGAAGCCGCAGACCAGCGTCGCGCCGAAGCGGGCCTTGAACTCGTGGAACTCGCTGCCGTCGACGATGCGCGCGATGATCTCGCGCACGTCGAAGGGCTTGCGGGTGTCGGTGGGGATCACGCCGTAGAGCTCTTCGCGCGGGAACGCGGGTGCATTCACTGCCGGGTGTGCGGCTGGCTGTTGAGCCGCTGCCTTGCCATTGAGATTCGCCACCGCTGAACGCGCGAGCGCCAGCGCATGCAGGTCGTTCTGCGCGAGGTGATCGACCACGCCCGAGAGCCGCGTGTGCACGTCGCCGCCGCCAAGGTCTTCGGCCGTCACGACCTCACCGGTGGCAGCCTTCACGAGCGGTGGGCCGCCCAGGAAGATGGTGCCCTGGTTCTTCACGATGATCGATTCGTCGCTCATCGCCGGCACGTACGCGCCGCCCGCCGTGCACGATCCCATGACCACCGCGATCTGCGGGAGGCCCTGGGCGCTCATGTTGGCCTGGTTGTAGAAGATGCGGCCGAAGTGGTCGCGGTCGGGAAACACCTCGTCCTGGTTCGGCAGGTTGGCGCCGCCCGAGTCGACGAGGTAGATGCAGGGAAGACGGTTCTGTTCGGCGACTTCCTGCGCGCGCAGATGCTTCTTCACCGTCATCGGGTAGTAGGTGCCGCCCTTCACCGTCGCGTCGTTGCAGACGATCATGCAGTCCACACCGTTCACGCGGCCGATGCCGGTGATGATGCCGGCGCCGGGTGCCGATTCGGCCCCCTTGGCATCGAGGTACATCGCATGCGCGGCCAGCGGCGCGATCTCCAGGAACGGCGTGCCCGGGTCGAGCAGCTCGGCCACGCGTTCGCGCGGCAGCAGCTTGCCGCGCGCGGTGTGCTTGGCACGCGCGGCCTCGCCGCCGCCCTGTTCCACTTTCGCGAACTGCGCGTGCAGGTCATCGACCAGTGCGCGCATCGCGGCAGCGTTGGCCTGGAAGTCTGCAGAGCGGGCGTTGAGTTTGGTTTCGAGTTTGCTCATGCTGTCTTTTCTTGCGTGAGACCGAGCTGCTCGGTCATGGCATCGCGAATCTTGAATTTCTGGATCTTCCCGGTCACCGTCATCGGAAACTCGGTGACGAACTGGATGTACTTGGGCACCTTGTAGTGCGCGATCTGGCCCTTGCAGAAGTCGCGGATCTCGGCGTCGGTGGCGCTCTGGCCGGGCTTGACGATGATCCAGGCGCACAGCTCTTCGCCGTACTTCTTGTCGGGCAGGCCGACCACCTGCACGTCCTGCACCTTCGGGTGGCGGTACAAGAATTCTTCGATCTCGCGCGGGTAGATGTTCTCGCCGCCGCGGATCACCAGGTCCTTGATGCGGCCGACGATGTTCACGTAGCCCTCGGCGTCCATCGTGGCGAGGTCGCCCGTGTGCATCCAGTGCTCTGCGTCGATGGCTTCGCGCGTCTTCGGCTCGTCTTCCCAGTAGCCGTGCATCACCGAGTAGCCGCGGGTGCAGAGTTCGCCCGACTTGCCCACGGGCATGACGGCGCCGGTCTCCGGATCGATGATCTTCACCTCCAGGTGCGGCTGCACCGTCCCGACGGTGGACACGCGCTTGTCCAGCGGCGTGTCGGTGCTGCTCTGGCAGCTCACCGGGCTGGTCTCGGTCATGCCGTAGGCGATGGTGATTTCGTCCAGGTGCATCTCGCTCACCACGCGCTTCATCACCTCGATGGGGCACGGCGAGCCGGCCATGATGCCGGTGCGCAGCGTGGAGAGGTCGAACTCCTTGAAGCGCGGATGGTCCAGCTCGGCGATGAACATCGTGGGCACGCCATGCAGGCCGGTGCACTTCTCGGCCTGCACGGTCTCCAGCACCGTGAGCGGATCGAAGCCGTCGTTCGGGTACACGATGGCCGAGCCGTGCGTGAGGCACGCGAGGTTACCCAGCACCATGCCGAAGCAGTGGTACAGCGGCACCGGAATGCACAGCTTGTCGATGGGCGAGAGCTTCATGCACTCGCCGATGAAGAAGCCGTTGTTCAGGATGTTGCGGTGCGTGAGCGTCGCGCCCTTCGGAAAGCCCGTGGTACCGCTGGTGAACTGGATGTTGATCGGGTCGGTGGCCTTCAACGTCTTCTGTATCTGCGCCACGCGCGGGTCATTCGCATCGCCGCTTGCGAGCAGCTGGCTGAAGCGCTGCATGCCCGGCTCTTCCACATCGGCTGCCGCCTTGCCGTCGATCCAGAAGGTGTGCCGCAGTTGCGGCAGGCGCTTGGGGCCCAGCTCGCGCAGCATGCCGAGGTAGTCGCTGGTCTTGAACTGCGCCATCGTCACCAGCACCTTGCAGCCGACCTTGTTGAGCGCGTATTCGAGCTCCGAGGTGCGGTAGGCCGGGTTGATGTTGACGAGGATCAGGCCAACCTTCGCAGTGGCGATCTGCATCAGCACCCAGGGTGCGTTGTTGTGCGACCAGATGCCGACGCGGTCGCCGGGCACGAGGCCCAGGTTCAGCAGCGCGCTCGCGAGGCGGTTGGATTCGGCCTGCAGCTCGCGGTAGGTGAAGCGCTTGCCTTCGTGGCGGCTGATGAGGGCTTCGCGGTCCGGTTGCGCTTCGACCATGTCGTCGAAGAAGTCGCCGATCGTCTGTTCGATCAGCGGGACATCGGTGGCGCCTTGCGCCATGCTTTGGGTCAAGAGCGCCATGGCGATGCGTCCTTTCAAGCCGTTTCGGAGAACAGCTCGCGACCGATCAGCATCCGCCGAATCTCGCTGGTCCCCGCGCCGATCTCGTACAGCTTGGCATCGCGCCACAGCCGCTCGACCGGAAAATCCTTGGTGTAGCCCACGCCGCCCAGCGCCTGGATCGCCTCGCCGGCCATCCACGTCGCCTTCTCGGCCGAATAGAGGATCGCGCCGGCCGCGTCCTTGCGGAAGGTGCGCGCATGGTCGTTGCGGTCGCAGGCCTTGCCCACCGCGTACACGTAGGCGCGCGTGGCCTGCCACGTCGAATACATGTCCGCGAGCTTGCCCTGCATCAGCTGGAACTCGCCGATGCTCTGGCCGAACTGCTTGCGCTCGTGGATGAAGGGCAGCACCGCATCCATGCATGCGGCCATGATGCCCAGCGGGCCGCCCGAGAGCACCGCGCGTTCGTAGTCGAGGCCGCTCATCAGCACCTTCGCGCCCATGCCCTCGCCGCCGAGCACGTTCTCTTCGGGCACTTCGCAGTTGTCGAAGAACAGCGGGTAGGTGTTGGAGCCGCGCATGCCGAGCTTGTCGAGCTTGGTGCCTGCCGAGAAGCCCTTGAAGTTCTTCTCGACGATGAAGGCCGTCATGCCGCGCGCGCCCATCTCGGGTTCGGTCTTGGCGTAGATGACCAGCGTGTCGGCGTCGCCGCCGTTGGTGATCCACATCTTGCCGCCGTTGAGCACGTAGTAGCCGTTCTTCTTCTCGGCCTTGAGCTTCATGCTCACCACGTCGGAGCCGGCGTTGGGCTCGCTCATGGCCAGCGCGCCGACGTGCTCACCGCTCACCAGCTTGGGCAGGTATTTCTTCTTCTGCGCGTCGCTGCCGTTGCGGTGGATCTGGTTCACGCACAGGTTGGAGTGCGCGCCGTACGACAGGCCCACCGAGGCCGAGGCGCGCGAGACTTCTTCCATGGCCACGATGTGCGCCAGGTAGCCCAGCTCGGTGCCGCCGAACTCTTCCTTCACCGTCATGCCGTGCAGGCCGAGCTCGCCCAGCTTCTGCCAGAGGTCGTGCGGGAACAGGTTGTCGCGGTCGATGTCGGCGGCGCGGGGGGCGATTTCGTTGGCGGCGAAGTCCTGGATGGCGCTGCGCAGCGAGTCGATGTCCTCGCCCAGGTCGAAGTTCAGGCCGGGATCGTGCATGTGTCTTGTCTCCTCTGAGGGGTCGGCGCGCAGGGCAGCCCACGCGGAATGGCGCTTGGAAGAAACGCAGCTTACGCCTCGCCGCGCCGCAATTGGCGCCACAATGGTTGCAAATTGCGCCACGACTTTCCTCCCCGACCATGACATCGCCCGCCTTCCTGAAGCCCGCCCGCGCCGTCACACCCATGGCCTTCGTGAGAGCCATCGTGAAGGGCTACGAGCGCTACGGAAAGGACCCGGCCGAGGCCCTGAAGGCGGCACAGATCACGCCGCGCGAACTGGCCCGGCCGGGCGCGCGGGTGACGGCGGCGCAGTTCGAGGCGCTGTCGGAACACGCCATGCAGGAGCTCGACGACGAAGCCCTCGGCTGGTTCTCGCGGCGCCTGCCCTGGGGCAGCTACGGCATGCTGTGCCGCGCCTCGCTGACCTCGCCCGACCTGGGCGTGGCCATCAAGCGGTGGTGCCGCCACCACCGGCTGCTGACCGAAGACATCGGTCTCGCGCTCGAAGTGGCGGGCGGCGTGGCCACGCTGCGCATCACCGAGAACCGCCCGCTGGACGAGGCCTTCCGCGAGTTCTGCCTGGTGACCAGCCTGCGCTTCATGCATGGCTACATGTGCTGGGCCATCGATTCGCGCATCTCGCTGCGAAACGCCACCTTTCCGTTTGCTGCGCCGCCGCACCGCGACGCCTACGCGCCGATGTTCACGCCCGAAGTGCGCTTCGACGCGGCACAGGCCTCCTTGAGCTTCGACGAACGCTACCTCGCCCTGCCGCTGCAGCGCGACGAGCGCGCGCTGCGCACCATGCTCAAGCGCGCGCTGCCGCTCACGATCCTGCAGTACCGCCGCGACCGCCTGCTGGGCCAGCGCGTGCGCGAGCTGCTGCGCTCACGCGCTGCGGAGGCCACCACCGCCGAAGCGCTGGCGGGTCTGCTCAACGTGTCGAGCCGCACGCTGCACCGGCAGTTGCACGAAGAAGGCACCTCGCTGCAGACGCTGAAGAACGAGGTGCGCCACGAGCTCGCCGTGGAACTGCTGCGCCGCACCAACCGCCCGATCAAGCAGGTGGCGCTGGCAGTGGGCTTTCGCAACGAGAAGAGTTTTTCGCGCGCGTTCCTGCAGTGGACCGGGTACGCACCCAGGGATTTCCGGCAGCAAGGACCGCCATGAATGGCTGGTCCGTGCTGCTCGGGGCGGCCGTCAGGCGGGCGTTGAGGTCAACATCCGAAACTGCACGATTTGCCACTCGAACTCTTCCGCGAAGGCGTCGGGGTCCTTGAGCGCATAGGCACCGTAGGCGTAGACCGTGGCATACGCCGCGTAGTCGGCCGCTTCGAGCGCCTGTCCGGCCAGCGCCCTGGAGACCGCGTAGGTGGCGGACACGGCTGCATGCGCCGTCCCGTCGATGGAGGCCGAGCCCGGATGGCTGCCGGCCGCTGCGGCCGCACGCTGCCGCGCCGAAGCCAATGCAGCCGCATCGCACCGGCCTTCGAGGAAGGCGCCGAGGGTGTCCAGGCAATCGATGGCCTCGGGCGATTCGAGCAGGTGCCGCACGCGCTGCACGCACGCGAAGCCAAAGCGCAGCCGCAGCAGCGAATGGGCTTCGGCATCGAGATCGACCGCCTTGGCGAGGCGCCGGAGTTCGGTGTTCACTTCAGGCGGACGGCGCCGCGGCAATCAACGCCAGCGCATCGGCGATGGACTGGCTGTCTTCAGGCCGCACCAGCTTCGCGACTTCCTTCCCGTCGCGCATGAACACCAGCGTGGGCCAGAGCCGCACGTTGAACGATCGGCCCAGCGGGCGGCCGCTGCCATCCTCGACCTTGATGCGCGGGATGTCGGGGTACTTGGCGAACGCCTCGGCGATGTTCGGTTGCGCGGCCTTGCAGATGCCGCACCAGTTGGTGCCGAACTCGACCACGGCGGGGCCGGTGCGTGCGTCGATCTCGGCGCGGTCGGGTTGTTCTGTCTTGTATTCGGAGGTCATGGGCTGTTGTTCCTGTGGCTCGGAATGGATGCTCTTCATTCCACCAGAAACTCAGGCCGCCTGCAGCCGATAACCAGAAAGCAGCGCGGGCAGTTCGGTCATGTCGCTGAACACCTTCGCCACGCCCACGCTCAGCAGCGGACCGGGGCCGCTGTGGCCCGATTCGCCCGTGCTGTAGCCGAACACCGTCGCACCCGCGGCCACGCCGGCCATCGCACCGGTGACCGTGTCCTCGACGACGGCGCAGCGCCTGGGGTCGACGCCCAGCGCTTCGGCGGCGGCGAGGTACACGTCCGGATGTGGTTTGGAGCGCGGCATTTCGTGGCCGCTGAAGATGCGCCCTTCGAAGCAGTCGAGCAGGCCGACCTTGGCCAGTTGCAGCTCGACCTTGTGGCGGTCGGCGCCCGAGGCGCAGGCGATGCGGCCCTTGAGCAGGGTGTGGATCTGGCGGATGGCTGCGGGGGCATGGGGGATCGCGGTGAGGTCGCGTTCGAGTGCCTCGTTGCGGCGGGCCCTGAAGGTCTTCAGCCACTCGGGGGTAATGGCGAAACCGGTCTTCGATTCGATGAGGGCCGCTTCGTCCTTCACGGCCTTGCCGGTGAAGGTGTTCATCGACTCTTCGGTGGTGATGTGCCAGCCGAGTTCGCCGAGCATTTCGGCGAGGACGCGGTTGGTGATGGGTTCGGAGTCGACCAGGACGCCGTCGCAGTCGAAGAGGACTGCGGCGAAGGGGAATGGGGTCATTGGGGTTTCTTCGTCTGATGGGCTTGGGACGATGGTAGCAATTGGGGTTTTCTTTTTCCCGGGGCCGGGTCTCGGCCCGGCGGCCGACTCACTTTCTTTTGCTTCGCCAAAAGAAAGTAAGCAAAGAAAAGGCGACCCTGCTGTCTGCGTCCCTCCGCTTCGCTGCGGGCAACCTGCGGTGCTCGACTACGGCGGGGGTCCGCAGAACTCGCTTCGCTCAAACAGCTGCGGCCCTGATCCCGCCTACGTCTGCGCTCCTCGGCGCAGCCAGAAGGGCTTGGAGACAGGGCACGCCTTCGCTGCGCTCGGCGTGCAAGCAATACCAACAGCCAATCCAAGGCGGACACGCGAAGCGTGTCCGCCCTTCGGGCCGAGCGAAGCAATGGCCCGGGTTATCTCCAACCCCCTCTGGCTGCGCCGAGGAGCGCAGCGTTTCGCGGATCAGGGCTCGCAGCTGTCTGAGCGAAGCGAGTTCTGCGAGACCCCGCGAAACGCGAGCACCGCAGGTTGCCCGTAGCGCAGCGAAGGGTCGCAGACAGTGGGGTCGCCTTTCTTTTGCCTACTTTTCTTTGGCGAAGCAAAGAAAAGTAGGTCGCCCGCCGGGGCGAGTCCCGGCCTCGGGAAGCAACCTCACCAACACAGTCAACTAGGACACAGCCCGAATAGGTATGTAGATCTCCCCACCCCCAGCCATGAACTCCTTCGACTTCTCCTCCATCCCCTCAGCCACAGCCTCGGCCTCCGCAACCCCCTTCTTCGCCGCGTACTCCCGCACCTCCTGAGTAATCTTCATAGAGCAGAACTTCGGCCCGCACATCGAGCAGAAATGCGCCACCTTGCTCGAATCCTTCGGCAACGTCTCGTCATGGAATTCACGCGCCGTGTCCGGATCGAGGCCGAGGTTGAACTGATCCTGCCACCGAAACTCGAACCGCGCCTTGCTCAGCGCATCGTCCCGCGACCGCGCCCCCGGATGCCCCTTCGCAACGTCCGCAGCATGCGCCGCGATCTTGTAAGCAATGATCCCTTGCTTCACGTCATCGCGATCGGGCAGCCCGAGGTGTTCCTTGGGCGTCACGTAGCAAAGCATCGCCGTGCCGGCCCACCCGATCATCGCGGCCCCGATGGCACTGGAGATGTGGTCGTACCCCGGCGCAATGTCAATGGTCAGCGGCCCCAGCGTGTAGAACGGCGCCTCGTGGCAGTGCTTCAACTGCTCGTCCATGTTCGCCTGGATCATGTGCATCGGCACGTGCCCCGGCCCTTCGATCATGGTCTGCACGTCGTGCTTCCACGCGATCTTGGTGAGCTCGCCCAGCGTGCGCAGCTCGGCGAACTGCGCCTCGTCGTTGGCATCGGCGCCCGAGCCCGGACGCAGGCCATCGCCCAGCGAAAAGCTCACGTCGTACGCCTTCATGATGTCGCAGATGTCCTCGAAGCGCTCATAAAGAAAGCTCTCCTTGTGGTGCGCGATGCACCACTTGGCCATGATCGAGCCGCCGCGCGAGACGATGCCCGTCATGCGATCGGCCGTGAGGTGAATGAACGGCAGCCGCACGCCGGCGTGGATGGTGAAGTAGTCGATGCCCTGCTCGGCCTGCTCGATCAGCGTGTCGCGGAAGATCTCCCAGGTCAGGTCTTCGGCCACGCCGCCCACCTTCTCCAGCGCTTGATAAATCGGCACGGTGCCGATGGGCACCGGCGAGTTCCGCACGATCCAGTCGCGGGTGGTGTGGATGTTCTTGCCGGTCGACAGGTCCATCACGTTGTCGGCGCCCCAGCGGATCGCCCACACGAGTTTTTCGACCTCTTCCTCGATGCTCGAGGTGACGGCCGAGTTGCCGATGTTGGCGTTGATCTTCACCTTGAAGTTGCGGCCGATGGCCATCGGCTCCACTTCGGGGTGGTTGATGTTGGCCGGAATGATCGCGCGGCCGCGGGCCACTTCATCGCGCACGAACTCGGGCGTGATGATGCGCGGAATGCTCGCGCCCATCGGGTTGCCGGCCACGCGCTTCGCACGCTCCTCGTTGGCAAGGTATTCGGCCATCCATTCGCGCTTGCCGTTCTCACGCAGGGCCACGTACTCCATCTCGGGCGTGACGATGCCGCGGCGTGCATAGTGCATCTGCGTGACGTTGGCGCCCGACTTCGCGCGGCGCGGCGTGCGCTGCAGCGCCGAGGCGCCAGCGCGCAGTTCCGCGAGGCGCTGTGCATCGTGGTCGTGCGCGTGCTTCAGGCCCTCGTCGAGCGCCTGGTGCGAGCGGCCTTCATAGCTTTCGGTGTCGTTGCGCTCGGCGATCCACGCATCGCGCACGCTCGGCAGGCCGCGGCGCACGTCGATGTCGACCTTGGCATCGGTGTACGGACCCGAGGTGTCGTAGAGCGAGACGGTCTCGCCGTTGGTCAGCAGCACGTCGCGCACCGGCACGTTCAGATCGGGCCGGCTGCCCGGGATCAGGCACTTGTGGGACGCGGGAAAGGGCTCGCGCGTGAGCGAGAGCAAAGAGGTGAACTTGTCGGGGGCATTCATCGGGGCACTCCTTGTTGAGGGAAAGGGTGCTCCGCAATCGCTCGGTGGACTTGGGGCCGTCACGGAAAGTGGGGACGGGACCTCGGTCAGGGAGTGCAGCTCTTCTTACGCCGGTATGACCCGGATCAAGTTCGCGGGTCGGCAGCTTTGCCATCTCAGCACACCACATGTGTGCACCCCGGAGCGGGGCCGATTGTGCGAGCCCCGGCCCGGCGCGTCAACCCGTCAGGCGAGCGGCTGCTGCAGATCGCCGTCGAGGTAGTACCAGCGCTCGTTCTCGCGCACGAAGCGGCTGCGCTCGTGCAGGCGGGTGGCGGCACCGGTGGCGGCGCTGCGCTGGCGCGCGACGAACTCGACCTCTGCGTGGTCCGCGTCGAGCACCGAGCGCGAGCGGATGTCCAGGCCCAGCCACTTGACGCCCGGCTCGAACTCGATCGATGCCGGCCGCTTCGACAGATGCCAGGTGGCCAGCAGGTACTCGGCGCGTTCCAGCACAAAGGCCGAATAGCGCGAGCGCATCAGCGATTCGGCGTCGGGGGCGGGCGTGTTCTCGAAATCGTCGAGATAGCGGCCACAGCACAGGGCGTAGCCGATGGGCTTGTCGCGGCGGTCGGTGCGGCCGCAGGGGCAAGGTCCGGTGGTGGGATCGATGGCGCTCATGAAGACCGCTATTGGAACACCTCGCGGCGATCCCTCCGATGGGGCAACCCCGGAGCCGGGTGAAGCTAGCCGACGCGGCTCGCAGCGATCGCGTCCTGCAGCGCCCGCGCATCGGCCGGCTTGTAGATCAGCGCATAGCCCGCGCGCTCGACTTCCACCCGGTTGGCATGGGCGGTTTCGCCGGTCAGGATGACCACGTTGCGCGCCTTGCCGACCGCCTGCAGCGCCTGTGCGGCCGCCAGCCCCGAGAGGCCGCTGCCCAGCCGCAGGTCGCTCAGCATCAGGTCGAACACGCCGCCGTGCTGCAGCGCCTCGCGCGGGTTGGCGGCCAGCGCCACCTCGTGGCCCCAGCCCGAGAGCAGCGAGCGCATCGCCTCGCGCACGGGCTGCTCGTCGTCCAGCACCAGGATGCGAATCGCGGCGGTCGCCTGACCGGCTGCCGGCTCGGCCTCCGGCACGGAGGGAGGGGCGATCGCCTCCTCCAGCACCAGCGAAAAGGTGCTGCCCCGGCCGGGCGCGGAGCGCACTTCGATGTGCGAGCCCATCACCCGCGCCATGCCGGCCACCAGCGACAGGCCCAGCCCGAGGCCGCGGCTGCGGTCGCGCCCCGGGTTGTCGACCTGGAAGAACTCTTCGAACACCTGCTCCCGGTGCTGCGCCTCGATGCCCACGCCCGAGTCGCGCACTTCGATGCGCCAGGCCGGCACGCCGTTCGCCGGGCGCTGCACCCGCCGCGCGAGCACGAAAACCGTGCCCGAAGGCGTGTACTTGATGGCGTTGTCGACGAGGTTCCCCAGCACGCGCGCAAGCATGCGCACATCGGCCCGCACCACCGCCTCGGTCGGGCGGATGCGCAGCGCGAGCCCCTTGGCTTCGGCCAGCGCTGCGAAGCGCCCGTCGAGCGACTTGAACAATGCATCCAGACGCAGGGGCTCCAGCCGCACCGGCGCCACGCCGCCGTCGAGTTGCGCGATGTCCAGCAGCGCGTCGATGGAGCCGCGCAGCGCATCGACGCTGTCGCGCATGAAGCGCAGGTTGTCCGCACTGGGCGCGCTGCGCGTGTCGAGTGCATCCACAAAAATCGCCAGTGCGTGCATCGGCTGGCGCAGGTCGTGGTTGGCGGCGGCGAAGATGCGCGCGCGCTGCGCGGCCATTTGCGCCACATGGTCGAGTTGGCGCGACAGGGCCTCGGCCAGGCGCGCGTTCTCGAAGCCGTTCTCGATGGAGCGCACGATCAGCCGGTTCTGCTTGCGCGCATAGTGCAGCGACGCCAGCAACTGCGACACCGCCAGGCAGCCCATGATCACCGGCACGCTGCCCGGCTCCAGCACCAGCCGCAGCGCCAGGCTCAGGAACACCGGCACGCCGAAGCACACCGCGGCCAGCCACCACTGCGCCAGCGCGGCGATGATCACGCCGGTGGTGCCGCTCACGAAGAAGTACATCAAGAGGATGTACGCGAGGTCGCCGTGCGGAAAGAAGAGCCACGGCGCCAGCGCCCACACCAGCCCCGGGAACAGCATGCGCAGCTCCAGCTGGCGACGCGTGCGGGCGGCCGATGCGACATCGATGGCCGCCGGGTCCACGCGGTGCAGGTGGCGGTGCATGTTCCATTGCATCGCGTGCACCAGCACGGCCCACACCAGCGTGCCGCGGTCGCCCGTCAGCACGAGGAACAGCACCCAGAACACCGCCGCCGTGACGGCCGCCGAGAGCGGCGTGTCGCGCGTGTCGACGATGTAGGCGCGCGCGAGGCTCTGGTCGACCAGCGGGTTGGGGTTGGGGGCCTCGACCCAATAGTCGCGCAGCCGCCGCCACGGGGAGGCGGACGGGGGCGTTTCGGGCGAAGGAGAAGGAGTCGGACTCGAAGACATGGCGTGCAGCCCGCGATTCTGCGCGCTCCCCGTGACCGCACCGGGGCATCCACCCTTGGCGCGGCGCTTGCTAAACGTTAGCCTTACATGCGACAACCAGAGCGAGGCGGCGATGTACCTGACAGGCTCCGAACAGCAGGCACTGCGCGGCGTTTTCACGCTGCTGGCGCAAGAGCGCGGTGAAAGCGACATCCGCGAGCGCCTGGGCTGGGCGCTGCTCGACCTGCTGCATGCGGACCAGTTCGCCTCCTTCGTGTGGAACGCCGAGAGCGGCCGCTTCGACGGCCGCGTGGCGCTCAACATGGACCCTGCCAACCTCGACCGCTACGGCGAATGGCACCAGCACCACGACCCGATCACCTTCGTGCTGCAGTCGCACCGCCGCGCCACGCGCGTGACCGACGTGATGCCGCAGCGCGAACTGATGCGCACGGAATTCTTCACCGACTTTCTCTCGCGCGACGGGCTGCACTGGGGAATGAACCTGCATGCCTTCGAGGGCAACCGCGCGCTGGGCGATTTGCGCATCTGGCGGCGCAAGGGGCGCGGCGATTTCGGCGAGCACGAGAAGGCGCTGCTCGACCTGATCGAGCCCGCATTCATCGGCGCGCTGCAGCGTGCACAGCGCACGGCGGCCGCGGTGCCGATGCCTGCCGGAACCACTTCATGGGATGACCTGAGCACACGCGAGCAGGAAGTCGCACGCGCCGTGTGCGAGGGCCTGACCGACAAGGAGATCGCACGCCGCATGGCGGTGAGCGTGCCGACGGTGCGCACCTACCTGCGGCGCATCTTCGACAAGCTCGGCATCGAGCGCCGGTCGGCGCTGGCGGGTCTCGCCCAGCGCTGACGCGCCAGGGTCGCCTACTTCGCCTTGGGCGCGGGCAGGCGGCCCAGCACGCCCTCCACCGCGAGGCCGACGGCGAGCAGCTTGCGGTCGCTGCCGATTGGCCCGTCGAGTTCCAACCCGATGGGCAGCCCGCTGCTCGCACCGAGGCCCGAGGGCAACTGCACACCCGGAATGCCGGCGTTGCTGCCGGGATCGGTGTTCTGGATCAGCGCACCGAAGTTCTCGGGACTGCTGGCTTCGGGCGCAGCCGCCAATGCCACGCGCGGCACCGTCGGGAACACGAGCGCGTCGAGCTTGTTCTTCGCGAAGGTGTCGCGGTAGAGCTTCTGCAATGCGGGGCGCGCGACGCGCATCGCGTTGTCGTAGGCCGGCTTCGCATCGACCACGCCGTTCGGCGCGGGGAGCTTGCGCGGGATCACGAAAGCCTCGAAGGTGCCCTTGACGTCGGGGCTCGCGATGCCGGCCGTGAGCTGCGCGATGTCGATGCCGGTGCGGTACTTCGCGAGGTAGGCGACCATGTCGTCGTGCGCTTCGTACAACGCGAGCGGGAAGCCGATGGCGCCGTTGAGCTCCGTGAGCTTCGGCATCTCCACGTCCACCAGCGTGACGCCCGCGGCGCGCAGCTTGGCGAGCGCGGCATCGGTGGCGGCGCGCGTGTCCGCATCGAGGTTCGCGTAGAAGGCGGGCACCACGCCGAGCCGCACGCGCTTGAGGTCGGCGGGCTTGAGCGGCGCGCCGCCCGCGATCACGCGGTCGAGCAGCGCCACATCGGCCATCGACTGCGCCATCGGCCCTGCCGTGTCGCGGGTGTGCGAGATCGGCGCGATGCCCTGCTGCGAATAGCGTCCCATGCTCGGACGCAGCGATGCGCAGCCATTGAACGCACACGGAATGCGCACCGAGCCCCCCGTGTCGGTGCCCAGCGCCGCCGGCGCCATGCGCGCACCGAGCGCCGCGCCATTGCCCGACGACGATCCGCCCGCGATGCGGCTCGCGTCGTAGGCGTTGCGCACGCCGACATCGGGGCCGGTCTGGAACGCGGGGTTGTAGCCGGTGACGCCGAAGGCCAGTTCGTGCATGTTCGTCTTGCCGAGGATGACGGCGCCGGCCGCGCGCAGCTTCGCGACCACGGGCGCATCGGCGGCGGGCACGAAGCCTTTGAGTGCTGGCGAGCCGGCTGTGGCAGGTAGGCCCTGCACCTGGATGTTGTCCTTGATGACCACCGGCAGGCCGGCCAGCGCCTTGCAGGCGCCGCCGCGCTTTCGCCTCGCATCGGCGGCGCGCGCGGCCTTCAGCGCGCCGGCCTCGTCGAGCGTGACGAAGGCGTTGAGGTTCGCCCTCGCTTTCGCCTGCGCGACGTAGGCCGAGACCAACTGCTCGCTGGTCACCGTGCCGGCGCAGAGTTGCTGCACGGCGTCGCTCGCGGTCAGCGTGGCGATGTCCACGGCGGTGGGCTGCGCCTGTGCGGATGCACCGAGGCACAACAGCGCCGCGGCAAAGGAAACGGGTTTGGAAATGGACATGGCGAAGACCTCCGACAAAGAGATCGCCATGCTGCGCCGCCAGCGCTGCCCTGTCTGTCATCGAAACCGATGACACGGAATGAGGCGCTACTGGAACATCACCCATTCCGGCCGCATGTTGAAACGCACCGGCAGGATGCTCACGCCCAGCCCGCTCGTCACGTACATGCGATTGCCCTTGTGCGCGATCCAGCCATAGGCCCACTCGCGCGGCGCACGGCCAGGCACCACCAGCGCACCGTAGCCCGGCATGCTCACCTGTCCGCCATGCGTGTGCGAAGCGACCACCAGCCCCTGCGTGCGCGGCATGGTCGCGAAGCTGAAGGGGTCGTGCATCATGACCAGCGTCGCGGCGCCCTTGGGTACGTCGGCCAGCGCCTTATCGGGCTCCGAATGGCCGGTCGAGTCGTCGCCGATGCCGACCACCCAGACGTCATGCCCCGGCAGGCGCACCGAGGCGTTCTCCAGCACGTGGATGCCCTGCGCGGACAAGGCCCTGGCCGTGCGTTCGCCGTCGTGCCACCAGTCGTGATTGCCGAGCACCGCGTACACGCCCTGCGGCGCCTTCAGGCGGCCGAGCACGGCGGCCATGTCCTCGATGGAGAACGCCTCGTCGTCGCCTGAACCCGCGAGGAAGTCGCCGGGCAGCAGGATCACGTCGGGCTGCGCCGCGTTGATTTCGTCGACGACGCGCGCGGCGCGCTCCGCGCTGGTGACACGCCATGCCGAGCGCGTCGTGAGGTGCCAGTCGCCCGCCATCGCCACCTTGAGGCCGGCCGGCGGCTGCCACTGCGCCGAACCCAGTGGCTCGATGCGCGCCGCGACCCAGCGTGGTTCGATGACAAAGCCCCAAACCGCCAGCGCGGCGAGCACGAGTGCGGCGGCGATCCGGCCCCAAGGGCGTCTTCGGGGTGCCGTCAAGGGCGCTTCAATTCCGGATAGATCGTCATCAGCTGCATCGCCACGCCATTGGTCCAGCCGAAGCCGTCCTGCAGGACGTATTCGCCGCCGCCGGCCTCGCCACTGTTGTCGATCACGTTGTATTTCTCGACCAGCTTGCCGCTGCTGCCGTAGACCTGCTGCACCTTGCCCATCCAGCGCGTTGCGATGTCGCGCGCAAGCGCATCCTGGCCATAGCGCCTGAGACCGTCCACAGCGACCCATTGCAGCGGCGCCCAGCCGTTGGGCGCATCCCATTGCTGGTCGGTGGGGATCGGCGTCGTCACCAGGCCATAGGGCTTCACCAGTTGCTTGCCTGTCCAATCGGCCACGCGCGCCGCCTGCGCGGGCTCCGCAAGGCCGACGAACAGCGGGTACAGCGTGGCGGCGCCCGGACGGCCGGTCGGCTGCTGCTTGATCCATTGGTAGTCCACATAGTGGCCACCGGCTTCGTTCCACAGGTACTTCTGCACGGCCGCACGGCGGCGTTCGGCGCGTTGCGTGAAGTCACTGGTGCACGCGGTGTCCTGCACGCGCTCGCAGCCCAGCCGGATCGCATTCTCCATGCCATACAGCAGGCTGTTCAGATCGACGGGCACGACCGCGGTGGTCTCGATGGTGGCCAGCGTCTTGCCGTCGGCGAACCAGCGGCTGCTGAAGTCCCATCCGCTCTCCGCGGCTGCGCGCACGTCGCGATAGACCTCCGCGGCGGGATGGCTGCTCTTCTTCGCCAGCGCAACGTCTTCCGCATACGACTCGTCACGCGGCACGGCCCGGTCGTCGTAGTAGCGGTTCAACACGCTGCCATCGGCCAGCACCACCACCCGGCGGTGCGCGGTGCCGGGCTTGAGACCGTTCGCGCCCTCCATCCAGAACGCGTACTCGCGCTGGAGTTGCGGCAGGTAGCGTGCATAGGCGGCGGCTTCATCCTGCGTGGACAGCAGGCCCACCATCTTGAAATAGAAGGGCGGCTGCGACCGGCTCAGGTAGTAGCTGCGGTTGCCGTTCGGAATGTGGCCGTAGCGGTCGATCAGGCTCGCAAAGTTGCCGACCATGTCGCGCAGCGAACCCGGCTTGCCGTTCTGCAGCAGACCCAGCATGGTGAAGTACGAATCCCAGTAGTACACCTCGCGAAAGCGTCCGCCAGGCACCACATAGGGCCCGGGCAGCGGCAGCAGCGAAGAGCCCGCGGCGGGCTTGTGCGGCTGCTGCGTCAGGTGCGGCCAGAGGCTCGCGATGTGCTGCGCGAGCGACTGCGAACGATCGCTCACGTAGGTGTCGGCGTTGTCCTGCGGCACATCGAAGTGCCGCTTCACGAAGCTGGAGAGATCGAAACCGGGCCGATCCTTCTCGCGCCGATATTGCGCGGCGATGGCGGCAGGCGAAGTCTTCGGAACGGCGTCGACGAAAGTCTTACCGTCCTTGAAAACCTGCCCGAGCTGGACTGCAGCGAAGAGCTCCGGATACAGCTCGGAGGGCGGCGCCGGATAGGCTGCGGCAGGTTTGGCGGCGACGAGTACTTCGGCATTCGCGGACGCGTTGAAAACGCCGAATGCCAGGCTGGCTGCCAACGCGGCAGCCGCAACGATCGAGAAGCGCGGACGACGATGCAGCGTGGCCGCGAATGCCTGAGTCATGTCAGTCTCCCCTTTGTCGGTTGGCGGAAACTCTACATGACGGGTGGCGATCAACGACCGTCACCCTGCCGCTGGGCGGGGCTTCAAGCCAGTGCGCGTTGGATCAACAGCTTCTGGATGTCCGACGTGCCTTCGTAGATCTGACACACGCGCACGTCGCGGTAGATGCGCTCGAGCGGAAAGTCGTTCACGTAGCCATAGCCACCCAGCGTCTGGATGGCGGCGCTGCACACGCGCTCGGCCATCTCGCTCGCGAAGAGCTTGGCCATGGCCGCTTCCTTCAGGCACGGCAGGCCCGCATCGCGCAGGCTCGCGGCGTGCCAGATGAGTTGGCGCGCGGCTTCGAGCTGCGTCGCGCATTCGGCGAGGCGAAAGCCCACGGCCTGCTGGTCGAAGATCGAGCCGCCGAAGGCCTGGCGCTCCTTCGCATAGGCCAGCGCCACGTCGAACGCGCTGCGCGCCATGCCCACGCTCTGCGCGGCGATGCCGATGCGGCCGCCTTCGAGCGCGCCGAGCGCGATCTTGTAGCCCTCTCCCTCCGCGCCGATGAGGTTCTCCGCCGGAATGCGGCAGCCGTCGAAGTTGATCTGCGCGGTGTCGCTGCTGTGCTGGCCGAGCTTGTCCTCCAGGCGCGCCACGGCGTAGCCGGGTGCGTCGGTGGGCACGATGAAAGCGCTCATGCCACGCTTGCCCGCGCCCTTGTCGGTCACCGCGACGACGATGGCGACCTGGCCGTTCTTGCCGCTCGTGATGAACTGCTTCACACCGTCGATCACATAGCCGTCGGCGTCCTTGCGCGCGGTGGTGCGCAGGCTCGATGCATCGCTGCCCGCTTGCGGCTCGGTGAGGCAGAAGGCGCCGAGCATCCGGCCCTGCGCGAGCGGCTCGAGCCATTTCTTCTTCTGCTGCGCGTTGCCGTAGCGCATGAGGATCGCGTTGACCGGACAGTTGGTCACGCTGATGGCGGTGCTGGTGCCACCGTCGCCGGCCGCGATTTCCTCGAGCACCAGCGCGAGCGTAAGGTAGTCCAGGCCCGCTCCGCCATGCTCCTCGGGCACGCAGATGCCGTAGGCGCCCAGCGCCGCGAGACCCTGGTGCGCCTCTTTCGGAAAGCTGTGTTCGCGGTCCCACTTCGGGGCGTTGGGCCAGAGTTCGGCTTGCGAGAAATCGCGCACCGCGTCGCGGATGGCTTCCTGGTCGGCACTGAGCAGCATGGCTGTGTCTCCTGTCTTTTTTCTTTGTGCTTACTTGCCTGCGCCCAGGTCCATGATCAGCCGTGCGGCCATGTACAGGCGGCGCGGAATGGCGCTGATGTCCACGTACTCGGCCTTGTCGCTGTGATACCCGAAGCCCGGCAGGCCCAGGCTCTCGATCACCGGCTTGCCCGAGAGCGCTGCGTAGGCTGCATCGGTGCCGCCGCCGGTGCGCTCTTCCACGCCGAGGTTGCCGCCGGCTTCCTTGTAGAACGCCACGGCCTTGTCGACCAGCTTCTTGCCGCCTTCGCCCGCATTGAAGGCCGGACGGCCGCGGGTGACCAGTACCTTGACGTCCGCTTCGGGCAGCTTCTTCTGCTGCGCCTTTTCTTCGAGCGTCTTCATCGCCGCCTCGAAGTCCTCGTTGCGCGCATAGCGCACATCGGCATTCAGCGTGGCGCTGGCCGGGATGATGTTCGACACGTTGCCGGCCTTGGCGATGGTCCAGTTGAAGCGCAGGTTCTTCGCCTTGTCGTCGATGCTCATCGTGCGCAGCACGAGGTCAGACGCCTCGACCAATGCGTTGACGCCCAGCTCCGGCGCGGCGCCCGCATGAGAGGCCTTGCCGGTGATGTTGACCTGCACGTAGGCAATGCCCGAGGTGCCGAGCGACAGCTTCTCGTCGCCGGCGCCGGTGGGCTCGAACGAGAGCACGTAGTCGGCGAGCTTGGCCTCTTCCTGGATCAGGTCGCGCGAGCCGAAGGAGCCCTTTTCCTCGTCGGTGTTGAAGAGCACGGTGATGGTGCCGTAGTCGCGCACGCCGTAGTCCTTCAGGAGCTTGAGCGTGTGCAGGATGACCGCGTTGCCGCCCTTGTCGTCGGCGATGCCGGGGCCGTAGGCCTTGTCGCCTTCAATCTTGAATGGCGCCTTGGCGAGCGTTCCCTTGAGGTACACGGTGTCCATGTGCGACATCAGCAGCAGGTTCTTGCCGCCGCGGCCCTTGAGCTTGCCGATGATGTTGTCGCCGACCACGAGGCCGGCCGACTTGCTGCGCGTGACGGTGAAGCCCAGGCTCTTGAGTTCGCCTTCGAGGTAGTTGCCGGCGGCGGCAATGCCTTCGGCGTCACCGGTGCCGGTCTCGATGTTGACGAGTTTTTCCAGCGTCTTGATGACGGCGGGCTGCTCGTCGGTGGCCGCTTGGAACAGCACGTTGTCGCGCTTTTGCGCCCAGCTGGCGGCAGGTGCCAGGAAAGCGGCGGCCAGCGTGGCGGCCAAGACGGTACGGGAGATGGATGGGTACATTGAAATTTCCTGCTTACAACAATTCGAGTGCCACGGCGGTGCCTTCGCCGCCGCCGATGCAGAGCGTCGCCACGCCGCGCTTCTTGCCACGCGCCTTCAGCGCATGGATCAGCGTGACCATGATGCGCGCGCCGCTCGCGCCGATCGGGTGGCCCAGCGCGCAGGCGCCGCCGTTCACGTTGACGATGTCGTGCGACACGTCGAGTTCGTGCATCAGCGCCATCGGCACCACGGCGAAGGCCTCGTTCACTTCCCAGAGGTCCACGTCCTTCACGGTCCAGCCGGTCTTCTTGAACAGCTTGGCCACCGCGCCGACCGGTGCGGTGGAAAACCACTCGGGCTCCTGCGCATGCGTGGCGTGGCCGACGATGCGGGCGATGGGCTTGGCGCCGATCTTCTTCGCATGCGACTCGGTCATCATGACCAGCGCCGCGGCGCCGTCGTTGATCGACGAGCTCGACGCGGCGGTGATGGTGCCGTTCTCTTTCTTGAACGCGGGCTTGAGCGTGGGGATCTTGTCGAGCTTGACCTTGCCCGGGCCCTCGTCGATGGAGATCACGGTGTCGCCGCTGCGGCCTTTCACGGTGACGGGGGTGATCTCTTCCTTGAACGCACCCGATTCGGTCGCGGCCTTGGCGCGCTGCACGCTCGCGATGGCAAAGGCGTCCTGCTGCTCGCGGGTGAAGTTGTACTTGGCGGCGCAGTCTTCGCCGAAGGTGCCCATCGAGCGGCCCGGCTGGTAGGCGTCTTCCAGGCCGTCGAGCATCATGTGGTCATAGATCTTGTCGTGGCCCATGCGGTAGCCGCCGCGGCCCTTGAGCATGAGGTAAGGCGCGTTGGTCATGCTCTCCATGCCGCCCGCGACGATCACGTCGTGCGTGCCGGCCAGCAGCAGGTCGTGCGCGAGCATCGCGGCCTTCATGGCCGAGCCGCACATCTTGCTGAGCGTGACCGCGCCCGCGCTGTCGGGCAGGCCGCCCTTGTAGGCCGCCTGGCGCGCCGGGGCCTGGCCCTGGCCGGCCATCAGGCAATTGCCGAACAGCACCTCGCCCACGCTCTCGGGCGCGATGCCGGCGCGCTCGACCGCGGCCTTGATGGCGGCGCCGCCGAGGTCGTGCGCGGAGAGGGAAGAAAAATCGCCTTGAAAGCCACCCATGGGGGTGCGGGCGGCGCCGACGATGACGATGGATTCGGACATGGTGGTCTCCTTCTTTGAATGCGAATGTGAAAGTGGAACGGTGGCTGCGGCCTGGGCCGCGGCCGGTCAGAAATGGGTCGCGTGCCCCTCGTGCTGGAAGCGTTGCGATTCTTCGTACGGGAACACATCGAGCATCTGCCCGGCCTGGATGCGTTCCTTGTGGTGCTGCCAGAAGGCAGCGTCGAGCAGGTCGGCGTGGTGCGCCATGAAGGCGGCGCGCACGTCCTGGTTGCCGAGCAGGAAGGGCTCGAAGGTCTCGGGGAACACATCCTTCGGGCCCACCGAGTACCAGACCTCGCCGCTCATCTCGTCTTCTTCGTTGCGCGGCGTGGGCACCTTGCGGAACTTGCAGTCGGTGATGTATTCGATCTCGTCGTAGTCGTAGAACACCACCTTGCCGCCGCGCGTGACGCCGAAGTTCTTCCACAGCATGTCTCCGGGGAAGATGTTGGCCGCGACCATGTCCTTGATGGCGTTGCCGTACTCGACCACCGCGTGCTCCAGCTGGTCCTTCGCGCGCTTTGCGTGGGCCGGGCTCTCGGGGTCGGCCAGCGTGTCGAAGGCTTCCTGCAGGTAGATGTTCAGCGGAATCATGCGGCGCTCGATATAGACGTGCTTGACCACGACCTCCATCTCCCCGTTGCCGTCGCGGTCGCCGATCTCCAGCTGGCTGGGCGCGAACTTCTGGATCTCCTCGATCAGCTCGGGCTCGAAGCGGTCGAGCGGGAAACCCACGTCGCTGTACTCCAGCGTGTCGGCCATGCGGCCCACGCGGTCGTGCTGCTTCACGAGCATGTACTTGCCCTTGATCTGCTCGCGCGTGGTGTCCTTCTGCGGCGGATAGAAGTCCTTGATGACCTTGAAGACGAACGGAAACGAGGGCAGGTCGAACACCAGCATGACCATGCCCTTGATGCCGGGTGCGATGCGAAAGCGGTCGCTCGAATAGTTGAGGTGCGAGAGGAAGTCGCGGTAGAACAGCGTCTTGCCCTGCTTGGCGAGGCCGAGTGCGTTGTAGATTTCGGCGCGCGGCTTGCGCGGCATCAGCGAGCGCAAAAACTGCACCCAGGCCGAGGGCACTTCCATGTCGACCATGAAGTAGGCGCGCGCAAAGCTGAACAGCATCTGCAGGTCGTCTTCGCCGAAGAGCGCCGCGTCGATGTAGAACTTGCCGGTGCTGTCGTGCAGGATCGGCAGCGAGAACGGAATCTCGGTGAAGCCGTTCATGATCTTTCCGACCACGTACGCGCCCTTGTTCCGGAAGAAGAGGCCCGAGAGCACCTGCAGCTGGAAGTTGGCGCGCAGCTTCACCTGCTGAAAGCGGTTCAGGATGACGTGCGCCACGCGCTCCGCATCGCGCCGCTTGTTCGCATAGCTGCCCTGCAGCGCGAAGTCGTCGAGCATCTGCTCGAGGGTGTCGGCCAGCGTGTCGTGCGCGGGGTAATACGGGCGATAGGTCGGCGCGCCGCGCGGCTCGATGTACTCGGTACTGATCGCGGGGCGAACGAAGATGAAGTCGTTCTGGAAGTAAGCGCGGTGCAGGATCTTGGTGGTCACCGAGTTGAAGAAGCTCTCGGCCAGCTCGGGCTGGTGGTGGTCCACCAAAAGGCCGATGAAGTGCAGCTTGACCTGGTGCCACACCTCCATCGGCTGGTCACCGGCCTTGAACTCTTTCTCGAGCCGGGCCACGGCCTCGTTCACGCGCAGGTCGTAGAACTCGATGCGTTCGCGCTGCGCCCGCTGCTGGCCGTGCCAGTCGGCGGTCTCGAAACGGTGCTTGGCGCGCGCCGATTCAGCGCGGAACAACCGGTAGTGCCGGTTGAAGCCATCGATCATCGCCTTGGCGATGTCGTAGGCCAGCGGTGAATCGAGGCGCTGCGGGAACATGGGCCCGGCCGGATTACTTCGCCGCGTCTTCGGTGCCGTCGGCGCCCGCCTGCGCGGAGGGCGAGGACAGCGCCGCCGCGCCCGCCGGCTTGCTCCACTTGTAGCGGATGCGCTGCACCGCGGCCTTGTAGGCCGCATCGAGCGGCTTGGCGCCATCGACGCTCAGGCCCAGGTCCTGCAAGAGGCCGTCGTGCACGCCGAAGGTCCAGCCGTGGATCAGCACCTTCTGGCCGCGCGCCCAGGCATCGACCATCACGGTGCTCACGGCCACGTTGACCACCTGCTCGGCCACGTTGAGCTCGCACAGCGCATCGACGCGCACCTCTTCGGGCAGGCTTTCGATCATCACGCTGTGGCGGTCGCGCACGTCCTGGATGTGGCGGATCCAGTTGTCGGCCAGGCCGATGCGCTTGCCGCTGAGCGCGGCCTTCACGCCTGCGCAGCCGTAATGGCCCACCACCATGATGTGCTCGACCTTCAGGTGCTCCACCGCGAACTGGATCGCCGAGAGCGCATTGAGGTCGGAGTGCACCACGATGTTGGCGACGTTGCGGTGCACGAACACTTCGCCGGGCTCCAGGCCCGTGATCTGGTTGGCGGGCACGCGGCTGTCGGAGCAGCCGATCCACATGTAGCGCGGCGTCTGCTGCTTCACCAGGCTGGTGAAGAAGCCGGGCCGGTCGCGTTCCATCTGTGCGGACCAGGCACGGTTGTGGGCGAACAGGTCTTCGAGGTTGGTGTCGGACATAGTCTTGATTGTCGATGAGTCGTGTACCGGTCAGGATGCCTCTGTGGCCCTGGCCGCTTTCTGGGCCTTGGCCAGGGTGGCGCGGCCCTTTTTCTCATGCTCCCTCACTTCGGCCAGGTTGGCCTGCAGCTCGTTCAGCTGCGCCTCCAGCTGGGCCCGGTGGGCGCCCAGCACGCCGAGAAACTTCCGCAGCTGCGGCACGGTGTCTCGCGGGCTGTCGTACATGTCCAGGATGTCCTTGGCCTCCGTGAGGCTCAGGCCCAGGCGCTTGGCGCGCAGCGTGAGCGTGAGCCGCGCCCGGTCGCGCGCACTGTACACGCGCTGCAGGCCGGCGCGCTCGGGCGTGAGCAGGCCCATGTCCTCGTAGAAGCGGATCGCCCTGGTGGTGAGGTCGAATTCCTTCGCGAGCTCGCTGATGGTGAAGGTTGGCGTGGACATGCGGGGGGTGAAAGGACGTTCCGGAAAGCGCCAGGAGGGGTGTTATGAGGGCGACAGCAGGTTTCTGCCCCGCTCCCTACAATGATGCCACCTACACATGACGTTTACGTAAACGTCAATCTTACATGAACCTCCTCGAACGCGAACTCCACTACACCCTGGGCGACACCCTGCCCGGGCCCGGCGAAGCCCTGGAAGTCGCGCCCGGCGTGCGCTGGATCCGCATGCGGCTGCCCTTCGCGCTGGACCACATCAACCTCTGGCTGCTGCGCGACACGATCGACGGCGTGCAGGGCTGGAGCGTCGTCGATTGCTGCATCTCGCACGACGAGGCGCGCGCGCAATGGGAGCAGATCTTCGAGACGCAGCTGGAGGGCCTGCCGATCCTGCGCGTGATCGTCACCCACATGCACCCCGACCACATCGGCCTGGCCGACTGGCTGTGCAAACGCTGGGGCGCGCCGCTATGGATCAGCGCCACCGACTACCACGTGGCCCGCGTGCTGAGCACCGCCGGCGACACGCTGGCGGGCGGCGATGCGGCGGCGGACTTCTTCGCCTCGCACGGCATGACCGACGCGGAAGGCATCGCCAAGATCCGCGCGCGCACCAACTACTACGCGAACATGGTGCCCGCGGTGCCCGACCGGTACGTGCGCATGATGGACGGCGACATCGTCACCATCGGCGGCCGCGCGTGGCGCTGCATCAGCGGCTACGGCCATGCGCCCGAGCACATCGCGCTGTACTGCGACGAGCAGAAGCTGCTGCTGGGCGGCGACATGATGCTGCCGCGCATCTCGACCAACGTGAGCGTGCACGCGGGCGAGCCCGAGGCCAATTCGCTGCGGCTCTTCCTGGACAGCATCGACAAGTTCAAGGCGCTGCCGGCCGACACGGTGGGGCTGCCCTCGCACGGCAAGCCGTTCACCGGCATCCACCGCCGCGTCGACCAGTTGCAGGAGCATCACCGCGACCGGCTGGCCGAACTGCTCGAGGCCTGTACCGCGCGCGCGCTCACGGCGGCCGAGGGCCTGCCGATTCTCTTCAAGCGCGAGCTCGACCTGCACCAGATCACCTTCGCGATGGGCGAGACGGTGGCGCACCTGCACCTCCTGTGGTTCTCGGGCCAGGTGAAGCGCGAGTTGGGCAAGGACGGCGTCTACCGCTTCGGTCCCCGAAGCTAGGGATTTAGACTCGGCGGATGGACACACTGGCCGAGCTGCGCGCGGGTCGGCTGGCAGGCGCCACCAGGCTCGATCTCTCGTGCGGACTCACCGAGTTCCCGCGCGAGATCTTCGACCTCGCCGATTCGCTCGAAACACTGAACCTCTCCGGCAATGCGCTCGATGCGCTGCCCGATGACTTGAGCCGCCTGCACAAGCTGCGGGTGCTGTTCTGCTCCGACAACCGCTTCACGGTGCTGCCCGAAGCCATCGGCGGATGCGATGGCATCGACATCGTCGGCTTCAAGGCCAACCGCATCGCGAGCGTGCCGGCCGCTGCATTGCCGCCCTCGCTGCGTTGGCTGATCCTCACGGACAACCAGATCGGGGAACTGCCCGACACGCTCGGCCATTGCACGCGAATGCAGAAACTCATGCTCGCGGGCAACCGGCTGGCCCGGTTGCCTGATTCGATGGCCGCGCTGCAGCAGCTCGAACTGCTGCGCATCTCCGCCAACCGCTTCGAGGCGCTGCCCGAGTGGCTGTTCTCCCTGCCGCGTCTCTCGTGGCTTGCGGCCGCGGGCAATCCGTTCGACACGCAAGCGGAAGACTCGGCGATCACCGCGCAGTCAGTGCCGCATGTCGATTGGCGCGACCTCACGCTCGGCAAGAAGCTCGGCGAAGGCGCATCGGGCGTGATCCACCAGGCGACGCTGAAGTCTTCGCGGCAGGAAGTGGCGGTCAAGCTCTTCAAGGGCGCGGTCACCAGCGACGGCTGGCCGCACAGCGAAATGGCCGCCTGCATCGCGGCCGGCGCGCACCCCACGCTGATCGCCGCGCAGAGCCGCATCGATGGCCACCCCGATGGCACCGAAGGCCTCGTGATGGCGCTCGTGCCGCCCTCTTTCCGCACGCTCGCAGGACCGCCGAGCCTCGCCTCGTGCACGCGCGACGTCTATGCGGACGATGCGCAATGGACGGCGGACGTCGCACTGCGCATCGCACGCGACATCGCCTCCGCCATGCAGCACCTGCATGCACGCGGCATCCTCCATGGCGACCTCTACGCGCACAACATCCTGTGGAATGCGCAAGGCGGCGGCCGGCTCGGCGACTTCGGCGCGGGGTGGATGACCGGCTCGCTCGATGCGGCGCAAGCTCAGGCCTTGCAGCGCCTGGAGATGCGCGCCTTCGGCTGCCTGCTCGAAGAACTGCTCGACCGCTGCAGCGATGCACCGCCCGCCGCCATGTCCGCATTGAAGGACCGCTGCATGCACCCCCACGTGCCCTCGCGCCCTTCCTTCGCCGACGCGCTGTCGGTGCTGCAGCGGGAAGCCGCGCAATGACCACCCACCGGCTGCCGCTGCCCACCCGCGACGGCGTGGGCCCCAGCTGCGTCGGCCTGCCCCACGGCGCCTGGCCGACCATCGCCGAATTCCTCATCGAGCGCTTTCCCGCGATCACGCGCGACGCATGGCTGGAGCGCATCGCGGCCGGCGACGTGATCGACGAGCACCGCGCGCCCGTCACCGTCGAACGCCGCTACGAATCGCCGCTGCGCGTGTACTACTACCGAACGCTCGACGGCGAAGTGCACATCCCCTTCGAGGCACAGGTGCTGTTCCAGGACGACCAGCTCGTCGTGGCCGACAAGCCCCCGTTCCTGCCCGTCACGCCCACCGGCAAGTACCTGCAGGAAAGCCTGCTCGTGCGGCTCAAGCGCAAGCTGCGCATCGATGACCTCGTGCCGCTGCACCGCATCGACCGCAGCACCTCGGGCTTGGTGCTGTTCTCGGTGCGGCGCGAGACGCGCGGCGCCTACCAGCAGATGTTTCCGGAGCGCCGCATCGCCAAGCATTACGAGGCGGTGGTTCCGTGGCAGGCGGGCGTTTCGTCGGTACCCGACATCTACCGAAGCCGCCTCGTCGACGACGAGCACTTCATGCGCATGCGGGAAGAGCCGGGCGAGCCCAACTCCGAGACGCACATCGTCGTGCAGGAGACGCTCGGCAACCGGGCCTTGCTGCGGCTTTCGCCCGTCACAGGCCGCAAGCATCAGCTGCGCGTGCACTGCCTGGCGCTCGGCATGCCGATAGAGAACGACCCGATCTACCCCGTGCTGCTGCCCGAGAACACCGACGACTTCGACAAGCCCCTGCAGTTGCTGGCCAAGTCGGTCGCGTTCCAGGACCCGGTCACCGGCGACCTGCGCAGCTTCACCAGCCCCCGGAGCCTGTCGCTGGCACCAAGGTGACGCGGCGTGGGCACGCTCCGCACTAAGCTCGTTTCCTGAAATTTTTCATTCAGGAGACACCCGTACCATGGACACCACCCAACTCTTCTCGCTGAAGGGCCGCACCGCCTTGATCACCGGTGGCTCGCGCGGCATCGGCCGCATGATCGCCGAGGGGTTCCTCGCCCAGGGCGCGCGCGTCTACATCTCGGCGCGCAAGGCCGCGGCCTGCGACCAGACCGCCAAGGAACTCTCGGCCTTCGGCCACTGCGTCTCGCTGCCGGCGGACGTGTCCACGGTCGAAGGTGCCCAGGCACTGGTCGATGCCTATGCGAAGCACGAAGGCTCGCTCGACATCCTCGTCAACAACGCCGGCGCCGCCTGGGGCGCGCCGTATGCCGAGTTTCCCGAGAGCGGCTGGGACAAGGTGGTCGACCTGAACCTCAAGACGCCCTTCTTCCTCACGCAGGCGCTCACGCCGATGCTCAAGAAGGCCGCGACCGATCACCTCTCGAAGGTGATCAACATCGCCTCGATCGACGGCATCTCGGTGAACCCGCAGGAAACGTATTCGTATGCAGCCAGCAAGGCCGGGCTGATCCAGCTCACGCGCCGCATGGCGTTGCGCCTCGCGCAAGACCGCATCGTGGTGAGCGCGATCGCACCGGGCGCATTCGCCTCTGACATGAACAAGGACGCGCGCGACCACGGCGACGAGGTCAAGGGCCGCATTCCCGCGGGCCGCATCGGCACGCCGGAAGACATGGCCGGCGCCGCGATCTACCTCGCCTCGCGCGCGGGCGACTATGTGATGGGCTCCACGCTTGTCGTGGACGGCGGCGTGACGCACGCGCGCTGAGCGCCTGAAGCACCCAGCGCGGCGGCTGCCTCAGTGGTTGTCGCGCGGCACGCCGAAGGTGGCGTGGATCTTTTGATACTTGATCGCCGGCTTGAGCACCATGCCCTCGGAAAGCTCGTCCACCACCGCGCGCTGAATCTCCTGCCACGGCGTCTGGCTCGGTGGGTACGCGTAGCCGCCGGCGGCCTCGAGCTTCTGGCGACGCTTGGCCAGTTCCTCGTCCGACACCAGCATGTTCGCCGTGCGCTTCTTCAGGTCGATGCGCACGCGGTCGCCCGTCTTCAGCAGCGCCAGCGCACCGCCGGTCGCCGCTTCGGGCGACGCATTCAGGATCGATGGCGAGCCTGAGGTACCCGATTGCCGTCCGTCGCCAATGCAGGGCAGCGCGGTGACGCCTTTCTTCAGCAGGTAGGCCGGCGCCCGCATGTTCACGACCTCGGCCGCGCCGGGGTAACCGACCGGCCCGACGCCGCGCATGAACAGGATGCTGTGCGCATCGATCTTCATCTTCGGATCGTCGATGCGGCGGTGGTAATCCTCCGGTCCGTCGAACACCACGGCCGTGCCTTCGAAGGCCATCGGGTCGGCGGGGTCCTCCAGGTACCGGGAGTGGAACTCGGGCGTGATCACGCTGGTCTTCATGATCGCGGAGTCGAAGAGGTTGCCGCTGAAGTCGAGGAATCCGGCGTTCTTCATCATCGGCTTGGCGTACGGGAAGATCACCTTCCGGTCTTCGGTGAAGCGGCCTTCGCAGTTCTCGATGATCGTCTTGCCGTTGACGGTGAGCGCGGGCTGGATCTTGCCCTTGGCGATCAACTCGGCCACCACCGCGGGCACGCCGCCCGCGCGGTAGTAGTCCTCACCGAGGTACTCGCCCGCGGGCTGCAGGTTGACCAAGAGCGGAATCTTGTAGCCGTGCTTTTCCCAATCGCCGGTGGTCAGCGGCACGCCGATGTGGCGTGCGATGGCGTTCAGGTGGATCGGCGCGTTGGTCGAGCCGCCGATGGCCGAGTTCACGACGATCGCGTTCTCGAAGGCGGCGCGCGTCAGGATGTCCGAGGGCTTGAGGTTCTCGCGCACCATCTCGACGATGCGCTTGCCGGTCATGTAGGCCATTTCCTGGCGGTCGCGGTACGGCGCGGGAATGGCCGCGCTGCCGGGCAGCGTCATGCCGAGCGCCTCGGCCAGCGAGTTCATCGTGGAGGCCGTGCCCATGGTGTTGCAGTGGCCGGTCGATGGCGCCGAAGACGCCACGAGCTTCAGGAAGCCGGTCTCGTCGATCTCGCCCGCCGCCAGCAGCTCGCGCGCCTTCCAGACGATGGTGCCCGAGCCCGTGCGCTCGCCCTTGTACCAGCCGTTGAGCATCGGCCCGGAGTTGAGCGCAATGGCCGGAATGTCGACCGTGGCGGCGGCCATCAGTTGCGCCGGCGTGGTCTTGTCGCAGCCGGTGGTCAGCACCACGCCGTCGAGCGGGTAGCCGTAGAGAATTTCGACCAGCGAGAGGTACTGCAGATTGCGATCGAGCGAGGCGGTCGGGCGCTTGCAGGTCTCCTGGATCGGATGGATCGGAAACTCGAACGCGATGCCGCCCGCATCGCGGATGCCCTCGCGCACGCGCTCGGCCAGCACCAGGTGGTGGCGGTTGCAGGGCGCGATGTCGGAGCCCGTCTGCGCAATGCCGATGATCGGCCGGCCCGATTGCAGTTCGTCGAGGCCGAGCCCGAAGTTCATGGTGCGCTCGATGTAGAGCGCCGTCATGTCGGTGTTGGCCGGGTTGTCGAACCACTCTTGCGAGCGCAGCTTGAGCGCACCCGAAGATTTCTTCGAGGCGTTGCTCTTCGACTTGGACGTGGGGCTTTTCTTCTTGCTCATCAGGACATTCCCTTCAGGGTTTCTGCCGCATTCGGAAGCGCGGCGCAATCGGCGATGTATTGGCGAATGATGTCTGCGAAATTCTCGTGCGGATGCAAGCCCAGCCGCGCCGCACGCTCGGCCGTGGCACCGGCGGGCCAGTTGGCCACGATGCCGGCGATGCGTTCGTCGCGCTCGAAACGCACCAGCGCGCGCACCTTGGCGCCGGCCACTTCCTCGAGCGCATCGAGCATGTCGCTCACGCGCACGTTGAGTGCCGGCAGGTTGAGCGCGGCGCGCCCGCCGAAGGCCTCGCGGCTGGCTTCGTAGACGGCGATGAGCCCATCGACCGTGCGCGCCGGCGAAGTCATCGGGTGCGACACGTCGGGCGACACCGGGCAGATCGATTCCACGCCCGCCAGCGGCTCGCGGATGATGCCGCTGAAGAACGACGAGGCGGCGCCGTTCGGGCGACCCGGCCGCACGGTGACGGTCATCAGCCGCGCCGCGCGGCCGTCGATGTAGCCCTTGCGGGTGTAGTCGGAGATAAGGTGCTCGCACACCAGCTTCTGCGTGCCGTAGGAGGTCTGCGGCAGCGGCAGCGTGTCGTCGGCCACCAGCTTGGGCAACGGCACCGACGGGTCGGGGCCGAACACCGCGACCGAGCTGGAGAACACCAGCCGCGTCACCTTGCCGCCTGCGCCGACGTTGGCACGCAACGCATCGAGCAGCGCGCGCGTGCTGTCGAGGTTGGAACGCAGGCCGAGTTCGAAGTCGGCCTCGCATTCGCCCGACACGGCCGAGGCGAGATGGAACACGCCATCGAAGGCTTCCGTCTTCAGCGCTTCGGTCTGCGCGAGCAGCGGGCCGGTGCGGGCCTCGACGCGCGCATCGGCCAGCAGGTCGGCCGGCGGCGGTGCGATGTCGGTCAGCACCAGCCGCTCGATGCGCTGGCCGGCCAGCGTGCCGCGCGCGAGCAGCGCTCGCGCAAGTCGGGAGCCGACGAAGCCGCCGCCTCCGGTGATCAACAGTTTCATGGGGTGTCCCTCTTGGTCCTCTTGGTGGTGCCGGTTGTGCGTTTGGCGGTGGTTGCCGGTGCGGCCTTGCGCAGCGCATATGCCGCGGCGCGACGGCGCTGCCCGGTGATGACGCCGCCTTCGACGAGCCGCTGCTCGCCGCGGATCAGGTGCTGCGTGGCGTGATGGCGCGCAGCCACGGGGTCGCGCGCCGCGATGGCTTCGACGATGGCGCGATGCTCGTTCTGCACCGCTTCCATGAAGTCGAGCCGGCGCGCCTCGTTGCCGCGCGTGATGCGCATGCCTTCGCGCAGGTATTGCTCGAGAAAGCCGAGCAGCAAACGGAACTGCGGATTGCCAGTCGCCTCGCCGATCACGCGGTGGAAGGCGAGGTCTTCGGCCACGCCGTCCTGCCCTGCGGCGGCGGCCGTGTCGATGGCCTTGAGCGCGCGCCGCAGCGCCGCGATCTGGCTGCGCGTCGCGCGCTTGGCGGCGAGCGCGGCGATCTCGCCTTCGAGCACGCGGCGCACCTCGACCACATGCACGACCGCCTGTACCGACTCGAGCACGGCGGGGTCGAAGGCGAGCGGACGATTGAGCGGCGCCTGCGCCACGAAGCAGCCCAGGCCTTGCCGCGAAGTGACCAGCGCCTGCGACTTGAGTTGATGCACCGCCTCGCGCACCACGGTGCGCGAGACGCCGTGCGAGGCCGCGAGTTGCTGTTCGGTAGGAAGACGATCGCCGGGCCGCAGCGCGCCCGATTCGATCTGCGCAGCCAGCCGCGAAGCGAGCCGGTCAGACAGGCGGTCCGTGACCAGAGGAAAGGATTCTGAGAGGGCGGAGGCCTGCACGGCAGCGGAAAAGTGGAGCACGGTTATCGGGTCATCATACAAGTCAACCGGGATTTTCTCGTACCGGTTTGCCCTGATACCGGTTTCAAAAACGAGTACCGATACTGCGCGGGCTGCGATGCGGAGGTCTCCGTGTTGCTTGGCTTTCCTTCCCGCGATTTGTCAGGACTCCTTGCATGGCCAGTGTCACGATTCAGGCGGTCAAGAAGCGATTCGGCGAAGTCGCCATCCTTCACGGGGTGGACATCGACATTGCCGACGGTTCATTCACGGTGCTCGTGGGCCCTTCGGGCTGCGGCAAGTCGACATTGCTGCGCATGATCGCGGGGCTGGAGGAAATCCACGGCGGCGAGATCCGCATCGGCGAACGCCGCGTGAACGACCTGCCGCCCAAGGAGCGGGACATCGCGATGGTGTTCCAGAACTACGCGCTCTATCCGCACATGACGGTGCGCGACAACATGGCCTTCGCCCTCTCGCTCGCGAAGATGGACAAGGCCACCATCGACAGCAAGGTGCAGCGCGCGGCCGAAATCCTAGCGCTCAAGCCACTGCTCGAACGCTATCCGCGCCAGCTCTCCGGCGGCCAGCGCCAGCGCGTGGCGATGGGGCGCGCGATCGTGCGCGATCCGCAGGTGTTTCTCTTCGACGAACCGCTGTCCAACCTCGACGCCAAGCTGCGCGTGGCGATGCGCAGCGAGATCAAGGAGCTGCACCAGCGCCTGAAGACCACCTCTATCTACGTCACCCACGACCAGATCGAAGCCATGACCATGGGCGACAAGATCGTGGTGATGCGCGACGGCCGCATCGAGCAGACCGGCAGCCCGCTGGACCTGTACGACCACCCGGCCAACCAGTTCGTCGCGGGCTTCATCGGCTCGCCGGCCATGAACTTTTTGCCCGGCACGCTGCGGCGCGCGGGCGGTGCGGCGCATGTCGAACTGCCCGACGGCACGCGGCTCGACGCGCCCATTCACGCAGGCGGCACCGACGGCCAGCCCGTGGTGTACGGCACGCGCCCCGAGCACCTGACGCTCGGCGACAGCGGCGGCATTCCGTCGCGCGTGGTGGTGATGGAGCCGACCGGCATGGACACCTTCGTCGCGTGCCGCCATGAAGGCGCCGAACTCTCGGCCGTGTTCCGCGAGCGCTACGACTTCGCGCCCGGCAGCACGATCCATCTCTTGCCCGATCTCGCGCGCGCCCATTTGTTCGATGCCGAAAGCGGCCTGCGCCTGGTCGCCTGATTTTTGGTTCACACCGGTCCGTTTACAACGAAGGAGACAGCCATGAGTGATTTCAATCGCCGCAAGTTTCTCGAGAGTTCGGCCGGCGTTGCCGCTGCCGCGACTGTCGGCACGGGCAGCGCCCTGTTCGCACCGTTCGCGCAGGCGCAGAACCTGACGTTCAAGCCCGAGAAGGGCGCCAAGCTGCGCGTGCTGCGGTGGAGTCGCTTCGTGCAGGGCGATATCGATGCCTACATGGCCAACGTCAAGAAATTCACCGAGGCCACGGGCGTCGAAGTGCGCGTGGACAACGAAGGCTGGGAAGACGTGCGCCCGAAGGCCGCGGTGGCCGCCAACACCGGCGCGGGCCCCGACATCATTTTGTCGACCAACGACGACGCCAATCTCTATCCCGACAAGCTGCTCGACGTGACGGACCTCGCCGAATACCTCGGCAAGAAATACGGCGGCTGGTATCCGGCCGGCGAAGCCTTCATGCGCCCCGACGGCAAGAAGTGGCTGGGCCTGCCGCTGGGCGCCTCGGGCTCGCTCATCGTGTACCGCGAGAGCATGGTCAAGGCCGCGGGCTTCGCGACCTTCCCCAAGACCACCGACGACTTCCTCAAGCTCTACAAGGCGCTGAAGGAAAAGGGCACGCCCGGTGGCATGGCGCTGGGCAACGCAACGGGCGACAGCACCTGGTGCAACTGGCTCATCTGGTCGCACGGCGGCAAGCTGGTCGACAAGACGAACAAGGTGGTCATCGACAGCCCCGAGACGCTGAAGGCGCTGGAGTACGGCAAGGAGCTCTACGCCAACTTCATTCCGGGCACGCTCTCTTGGCTGGACCCGAACAACAACAAGGCTTTTCTCGACGGGCAGATCAGCGTCACCAACAACGGCATCTCGGTCTACTATGCGGCCAAGAATTCGGCCGACCCGAAGGTCAAGGAAATGGCCGCGGACATCAACCACGCGGTGTTCCCCATCGGCCCGGTCGGCGTGCCGACGGAGTCGCACCTGTTCTTCAACCAGATGGTCATGAAGTACACGAAATTCCCGCAGGCGGCCAAGGAGTTCCTGCGCTTCATGATGGAGAAGGAGCAGTTCGACCCATGGCTGCAGGGCGGCGGCGGCTACGTGGCGCAGCCCCTGCGCTTCTACGAGAACAGCGCGATCTGGACCTCGGACCCGAAGAACATGCCGTACCGCGACTCGGTGAAGAACCTGCGCCCGGCCGGCTACGACGGCAAGCTGGGCTACGCCTCGGCCGGCGCGGCGGCGGACTTCATCATTCCGAACATGGTGGCCGAAGCCGCGAGCGGATCGAAGACGCCGAAGGAAGCCGCCGAGCGCGCGCAGAAGCGTGCCGAGCGCTACTACAAGGTCTGATCTTCTTTTCAACTCCACCTGAAGCAGCCCGCCCATGACGCTCCTCGCCCGGTTCCAGAACAGCCGCAACGCACTTGGCCTGGCGTTCATGTTTCCGGCGGCGGTGCTGCTGCTCCTGTTCCTGACCTACCCGCTCGGCCTGGGCACCTACCTCGGCTTCACCGACGCCAAGGTGGGCCGCGCAGGCCAGTGGATCGGCCTGGAGAACTACGAGTACCTGTGGGGCGATGCCGTGACCCGGCTCGCCCTCTTCAACACGCTCTTCTACACGGCAGTGGCGAGCGTGCTGAAGTTCTTGCTCGGGCTGTGGCTCGCGATCTTGCTGAACCGGAACATCCGCTTCAAGACTTTTTTCCGCGCAGTGATCCTGCTGCCGTACATCGTGCCCACTGCGCTCTCGGCCATCGCGTTCTGGTGGATCTACGACTCGCAGTTCTCCATCATCAGCTGGGCGCTGGTGAAGATGGGTCTCATCGACCAGTACATCGATTTTCTCGGTTCCGAGTGGAACGCGCGCATCGCGGTGATCATCGCCAACGTGTGGCGCGGCGTTCCCTTCGTGGCGATCACGCTGCTGGCCGGGCTGCAGACGATCTCGCCCTCTTACTACGAAGCCTCCGCCATCGACGGCGCGACGCCGTGGCAGCAGTTCCGCCATGTGACGATGCCGCTGCTCACGCCGATCATCGCGGTGGTCATGACCTTCTCGGTGCTGTTCACCTTCACCGACTTCCAGCTGATCTACGTCATCACCCGCGGCGGCCCGCTGAACGCGACGCACCTGATGGCCACGCTGTCGTTCCAGCGCGCCATTTCGGGCGGTGCGCTCGGCGAAGGCGCGGCCATTGCGATCGCGATGGTGCCGTTCCTGCTGGCGTGCGTGATGTTCAGCTTCTTCGGCCTGCAGCGGCGCGCGTGGCAGCAGGGCGGTTCGGACAAATGAGGAACTTCCAATGAGCAATGCCGGCCAGGTCGACACCGTCGGCATGAGCTACCTCGACACGATCCCGCGCAAGGCGGTGACCGTGTACCTGCCGCTCGTGGTTTTCTTGATCGTGCTGCTGTTCCCGTTCTACTGGATGGCCATCACCTCGGTGAAGCCCGATGCCGAGCTGCTCTCGCGCGAAGGCAATCCGTTCTGGGTGATCAACCCGACGCTCTCGCACTTCTACAAGCTGCTGTTCGAGACCTCGTACCCGCAGTGGCTGTGGAACACGGTGCTGGTGTCGGTGGTATCGACCTTCGTGTCGCTCGCGGCCTCGGTGTTCGCGGCGTATGCCATCGAGCGGCTGCGCTTCAAGGGATCGAAGCACGTCGGGCTGTCGATCTTTCTCGCGTACATGGTGCCGCCGTCGATTTTGTTCATTCCGCTCGCGAACGTGGTGTTCAACCTCGGCCTGTTCGACACACGCTGGGCGCTGATCCTCACCTACCCGACCTTCCTCATTCCCTTCTGCACCTGGCTCCTGATGGGCTACTTCCGCTCGATCCCGGCCGAGCTCGAAGAATGCGCGCTCATCGATGGCGCAAGCCGCTGGCAGATCCTCGTGAAGATCGTGCTGCCGCTTGCGGTGCCCGGGCTCATCTCGGCGGGCATCTTCGCGTTCACGCTGTCGTGGAACGAATTCATCTACGCGCTCACCTTCATCTCGTCGTCGGAGATGAAGACGCTGCCGGTCGGCGTGGTGACCGAGCTGGTGCAGGGCGATGTGTACCAGTGGGGGCCTCTCATGGCCGGCGCGCTGCTGGGCTCGCTGCCGGTGGCGTTCATCTACTCGTTCTTCGTCGAGTACTACGTTTCGGGGATGACCGGGTCGGTCAAGGAATAACGCGCAGCGGCGCTGGTCAGTTCCAGCGTGGGACGGCTTCGTCCTTGAGCTGCTGGCGCAGCACGTCGTAGTCGGGCACCACGCTCTCCACGGTTTCCCAGAAGCGGTGCGAGTGGTCCATTACGCGCAGGTGGGCCAGCTCGTGCGCCACCACGTAGTCGATCACCGGCAGGCGGAAATGAATGAGCCGCCAGTTCAGCCGGAGCGATCCATCCGCGCTCGCGCTGCCCCATCGCGTGGCCGCGTTCGACAGCGACAGCTTCTGCCAGCGCACGCCGAGCAGCGGCGCGAAATGATCGAGCCGCTCGATGAAGAGCTTGCGCGCCTGCCGCATGAGCCAGGCTTGCGCGGCATCGCGTATCTGCGAGGGCTCGGCGTTCTGCGCGACGGCCAGCCGCAGGATGCGCGGACCGCCTGCAACCTCGGCCTCGTCGAGCGTGCCGCCGACGCTGGCAAAGCCGTGCTTCGGATCGAGCCGGATCACGACCGGCTCGCCCATGAACGGAAATCCGGCACCATCCTTCCACTCGATGCGCGTGGCTTCGACGCGCGCGTGGCGCTGCTGCGTTTCCTGCAACTTGCGCAGGATCCAGTCGGCCTTTTCGCGCACCGCGGCATCGACGTCGCGCAGCGCGACCCAGCGCGGCGCGCGCACAGACAACCCGTCGGCGCCCACGAGAAAACCGATGGTCTTGCGCTTGCCGCGCTTGAATTCGTAGGCCACGCGTGCCGAGCCCAGCACAAGCTCGCGCGTGGCCTGCGGATGGATGAAGCTCGCGAGCGTCAGCGTGTCGCGCAGCGGGATCGCTGGCAGTGCCGGACCGGTGTTCTTGACCTCTTCGGGCAATGGCGGGGCGAAGGGCAACGGTGTCGCGACGGGCGGCGCAGCCTTGCGGACCTTCTTCGGGCGCGGCGCGGGCGGCTCGGGCTGTGCGAACTCGCTGCCCAGCCCCTCGAACAGGTCCATCGTGAACTGCAGCAGCCCCTGCATCTGGCGTCCCCTGTTTCTTCTAGCGGTACGCCTCGGGGTCGAGCCGGTGCATCTCCGCTTCGATCCAGGCTTCGACTTCGCGCATCAGCTCGTCGGGCTTGCGACCCACGCTGGAAATCGCCGGCCCGATCGACACGTCGACCACACCCGGCCGCTTGATGAACGCCTTGCGCGGCCAGACCTTGGCCGAGGTGACGGCAATCGGAATCACCGGCACGCCGGTCTCGCAGGCCAGGCGCGTGCCGCCGCTCTTGTAGGTGCCCTTCTGGCCGCGCGGGATGCGCGTGCCTTCGGGGAACATGATGATCCAGATGCCTTGCGCGAGCAGCTTGCGGCCCTGGTTCACCACCTTGTTGAAAGCCTGCGCACGCTGGCTGCGGTCGATGTGGATCATGTCCAGCCGCGCCATCGCCCAGCCGAAGAAGGGCACGTAGATCAGTTCCTTCTTGAACACGTAGGCCAGTGGATGCGGCATCAGCGTGGGCATGAGGAAGGTCTCGAGCGTGGACTGGTGCTTGACCAGCAGCACCGCGCCGGCGAGCTGGTCGGTCGGCAGGTTCTCCATGCCGGTCACGCGGGTCTTGATGCCCAGCAGCACGCGCGCGCCGCCGATGGCCCAGCTGAGCCATTGCTCGGCCATCCAGTAGAGCGGAATGCCGCGCTTCCAGATCGAACTGACGCACATGATGATGCCCCACGGCACCACGGTGACAAGCATCCAGAGTGCGTGGAGAACGGAACGGATGAACGCCATCAGACAGCTACCTGCAGTGCAGCCCGCGCTTCACGCGCGAGCAGGAAGTCGACAAAGGCGGCGAGGTTCTCGTGAACCATCGTGTTCGCCGGATATTCGGGGGGCAGTGGATCGACGCCGATGCAGGCCGCGCCCATGCCCGTGAGCAGGAGGTGCGGCTCGCAACCGGCCGCCGCGCCCGCCTGCAGGTCGCGCAAGCTGTCGCCCGCGGTCGGCACGCCCTTGAGATCGATGCCGTAGCGGTCGCCGATCTGCAGGAACAGGCCCGGTTTGGGCTTGCGGCATTCGCAGTCTTCGTCGGGGCTGTGCGGGCAATAGAACACCGCATCGACCTTGCCGCCCACGGCCGCGAGCATCTTGTGCATCTTGGCGTGCATGGCGTTGAGCGAGGCCATGTCGAAGAGACCCCGGCCCAAGCCCGACTGGTTCGACGCGACCACCACGTGCCAGCCCGCATGGTTGAGCCGTGCCACGGCCTCCAGCGCACCGGGCAGCGGCGTCCACTCGATGTCGCTCTTGACGAAGTCTTCGCGGTGCACGTTGATCGTGCCGTTGCGGTCGAGGATGACGAGTTTCATGGCAGTGCCACCGGTGGGGGAGTCGTCGAGGTGATCAGACCGCCAGCCGCTCGAGCTGCGCCACGCGGTTCATCGCGGCGTGCAGCGACATCAGGAGGCCCAGCCGGTTGAGCCGCAGATCGGCCTGCTCGGCATTGACCATCACGCCGTCGAAGAACGCATCGACCGGCTCGCGCAGCGCGGCCAGCGTCTGCAGGGAAGCGGTGTAGTCGCCGGCTTCGAACTGCGCGTTGGCCGCGGGCACAACCTGCGCCATCGCGGCGTGCAGCGCCTTCTCGGCGGGCTCCTTCAGCAGCAACTCGCTGACATGCGCGTCGGCCTCGGGCGCCTTCTTCAGGATGTTGCCGATGCGCTTGTTGGCAGCGGCCAGCGCGGCGGCGGCGGGCAGTGCGGCGAAGGCGCGCACGGCGGCCAGCAGCTTGGGCACTTCGCCCAGGCGCTGCGGCAGCGGGGCCAGCACGGCGTCGACTTCCTGCGCGCTCGCGCCCTGCTCGCGCAGGCTGCCGGCGAGGCGATCGAGGATGAAATCGCGCAGCTCGACCGTGGCCTTGCCACTGTCGAAACCGGCGATGTCCTTGAACTGCGCGGCGGCGTCCTGCAGCAAGGCATCGAGCCCCAGCGCGAGGTCTTTCTCGATCAGCATGCGGATCACGCCCAGCGCATGGCGGCGCAGCGCGAACGGGTCGCGGTCGCCGGTGGGCAGGTTGCCGATGCCGAACATGCCGACCAGCGTTTCGAGCTTGTCGGCCAGCGCGACCACGAGGCCGACGTTGTTGCGCGGCAGCTCGTCGCCGGCGAAGCGCGGCTTGTAGTGGTCTTCGATGGCATCGGCCACTGCGGCATCGAGCCCGTCGTGCAGCGCGTAGTAGCGGCCCATCGTGCCTTGCAGCTCGGGGAACTCGCCGACCATGTCGGTCACGAGGTCGGCCTTGGCCAGTTGGGCCGCCTGCGTGGCCTGTGCGGCGACCTTCGCATCGCCCAGTTTCTCGGCAATGCCGCGCGCGATGTGCATCACGCGCTGCACGCGTTCGCCCTGCGTGCCGAGCTTGTTGTGATAGACCACCTTGCCCAGCGACTCGACGCGCGAGGCCAGCGACTTCTTGCGGTCCTGGTCGAAGAAGAACTTGGCATCGGCCAGGCGCGGGCGCACCACGCGCTCATTGCCTTCGATGACCGCGCTCGCGTCGTCGGGGCTGATGTTGCTCACCACCAGGAACTTGTTGGTGAGCTTGCTGGATGCGTCGAGCAGCGGAAAGTACTTCTGGTTGGCCTTCATCGTGAGGATGAGGCACTCCTGCGGCACTTCGAGGAACTCGCGCTCGAAGCTGCAGACCAGCACGTTGGGGCGCTCGACCAGCGCGGTCACTTCGTCGAGCAGCGCATCGTCGTGGATCGGCACCGAGCCGCCGCCGACCTTGACCGCGGCCGCCGCAAGCTGGCGCGCGATTTCGGCGCGGCGCGCCTCGAAGCTCGCGATGACCGCACCCTCGTCCTGCAGTTGCAGCGCGTAGCTGTTCGCATCGCGCAGTACGACCGGATCGACCGCCGCCTCGAAGCGGTGGCCGTGCGTTTCGCGGCCGGCCTGGAGGCCCAGCGCCTCGATGGGCACCACGGTGTCGCCATGCAGCGCCACGAGGCCGTGCGCGGGGCGCACGAAGCTCACGCTGCTCCAGCCCGGCAGCTCGCAGCCGCTTTCGAGCTGGTAGCTCATCACCTTCGGAATCGGCAGCTTGGCAATGGCTTCGGCCAGCGCTTTCTGCAGACCCTCGGCCAACGTCGCGCCCTTGGCGGTGCTTTCGTAGAAGAGCGCTTCGGCCTTGCCGTCCATCGCGCGCTTCAAGCCCGGCACGGCCGAGGCGTCGGCGCCGAGCGCGCCCAGGCGCTTGAGCAGCGCAGGCGTCGGCTGGCCCGAGGCATCGAGCCCCACGGCCACGGGCATGAGCTTTTGCGACACGGCCTTGTCGGCGGCGCCCTCGGCCACGTGCGTGAGGTGCGCGGCCAGCCGGCGCGGCGAGGCGTAGGCGGTGAGCACCGAGCCGGCTTCGGCGAGGCCTTGGGCCACGAGCTGGTCGCGCAGCACGCCCGCGAAGGCGTCGCCAAGCTTCTTCAGCGCCTTGGGCGGCAGTTCTTCGACAAACAGTTCAACCAGCAGGGAGTTCTTGTTGTTCATGGGGGTCGTCATCGCTCAGGCGGCTTTCTTCGGGGGCATCTGCGCAACCCATTCGCGCGGCGCCATCGGGAAGCCCAGGCGCTCGCGGCTGTCGTAGTAGCTCTGCGCCACGCTGCGCGCGAGGTTGCGGATGCGGCCGATGTAGGCCGCGCGCTCGGTCACGCTGATCGCGCCACGCGCGTCGAGCAGGTTGAAGCTGTGCGCGGCCTTCAGCACCTGCTCGTAGGCCGGCAGCGCGAGCTGTTCGGTCATGAGGTGCTTGGCCTGCTTCTCGTGCGCGTTGAAGGCGGTGAAGAGGAACTCGGCGTCGCTGTGCTCGAAGTTGTAGGTCGACTGCTCGACCTCGTTCTGCTTGTAGACGTCGCCGTAGCTCAGGCCATCGGTCCAGGTCAGGTTGTAGACGTTGTCCACGCCCTGCAGATACATGGCCAGGCGTTCAAGCCCGTAGGTGATCTCGCCGGTGATCGGCTTGCAGTCGATGCCGCCGACCTGCTGGAAGTAGGTGAACTGGGTCACCTCCATGCCGTTGAGCCAGACTTCCCAGCCCAGGCCCCAGGCGCCGAGCGTGGGGTTCTCCCAGTCGTCTTCGACGAAGCGGATGTCGTTCTTCTTCAGGTCGAAGCCCAGGGCTTCCAGCGAACCGAGGTAGAGCTCCAGGATGTTGCTGGGCGCCGGCTTGAGCACGACCTGGTACTGGTAGTAGTGCTGCAGGCGGTTGGGGTTCTCGCCGTAGCGACCGTCCTTGGGGCGGCGGCTGGGCTGCACGTAGGCGGCCTTCCAGGGCTCGGGGCCGAGGGCCCGCAGGAAGGTGGCGGTGTGCGAGGTGCCCGCGCCCACCTCCATGTCGTACGGTTGCAGCAGCGCGCAGCCCTTGTCGGCCCAGTACGACTGCAGTTTGAGAATGATTTGCTGGAAGGTCAACATGAAGCTGGCCGGCGCAGGCCGGACATTGGACGGACGGTAGCGCGGCGATGCGCCGCGAAAGGGGCCGATTTTACGGGCGGAGGGCAACTCTCCCACAGCCGGCCGGGATGCCGGCTGCTCCCGCCGACCGGCCGGACGTGCGACAACCACCGGCCGGCCGCACGCGGCAGCCCTCCACACGGCCCTTCCGGGCCTGTCTTTTCCCACCCCCACAGACATGCAACCGCCCCACATCGGTCCGAACGCCCCGTTTTTCATCGTGCTCAATGCCGGCTCCGGCAGCGAGAGCGCCGTCGAGGCCCGCCGGGTCATCGAGGAAGGCTTTGCCGCGGCCGGCCGCAAGCACCGCATCTTCCTGGTCGACGGCCCGGGCCGGGTGCAGGCATTGGCGCGCGAAGCCGTCGAACGCGCCCGCGCCGCGGGCGGCGTGGTGGTGGCCGCGGGCGGCGACGGCACCATCAACGCGGTGGCGCAGGCCACGCTCGGCAGCGGCTGCGCCTTCGGCGTGCTGCCGCAGGGCACCTTCAACTACTTCAGCCGCACCCACGGCATTCCGCGCGACACGGCCGAAGCGATGCAGGTGCTGCTGACCGAGCAGCCGCGGGCCGTGCAGGTGGGGCTGGTCAACGACCGGGTGTTTCTGGTGAACGCCAGCATGGGCCTGTACGCCGAATTGCTGGAAGAGCGCGAGACCTACAAGGCACGCTACGGCCGCAGCCGCTGGATCGCCTTCTTCGCGGGCCTCTTGACGGTGATGCGCGGCCGCCACCGGCACTGGAACCTGCGCATGGCCTGGCGCGGGCAGGAAAAGGACATCCGCACGCCGACCCTCTTCGTGGGCAACAACCCGCTGCAGCTGCTGCAGGTCGGCATCGAGCATGCCGATGCGCCCGAGCAGGGGCAGCTCGCGGCCATCGCGCTCAAGCCGGTCGGGGTGCTGGCCATGCCCGAGCTGCTGGTGCGCGGCGCGATGGGCCGGCTCGGACGCGCCGACCAGGTGCTGAGCTTTCCCTTCGAATCGATGACGGTGAAAGCCGGTCGCCTGCGCGCGCCGCGCCGCGTGAAGGTGGCGACCGACGGCGAGATCGCCTGGGCCGACATGCCGCTGCTGTTCCGCGTATCGCCCGAGCCGCTGTGGCTGGTGCGGCCCGACGTCGCGCCCGAACTGGAGGCGGCCAAGCAATGACCCCCTGCCTGCTGCAGATCTCCGATCCGCATTTCGGCACCGAGCAGCCCGAGGTGCTGCAGGCGCTCGAGCGCTTTGCCGACGCGCTGGCGCCGCAGGTGGTGGTGATGTCGGGCGACATCACGCAGCGCGCCACGCGTGTGCAGTTCGCTGCGGCGCGCGCTTTCGTCGACCGGCTCGCGGCGCCCGCGAAGCTCGTCGTTCCGGGCAACCACGACATTCCGCTGTTCCAGCTCGCCGCACGCTGCTTCTCGCCCTACGGCCGGTACAGGGAAGCCTTCGGCGACGACCTGGAGCCGGTGTTCGAGTCCGACGAATGGCTGGTCGTCACCGTGAACACGACGCGCTGGTACCGGCACTCCGATGGCGCGGTGTCGCCCGCGCAGGTCGAGCGGGTGGCCGCGCGCCTCGCGGCATCGTCGCCCTCGCAACTGCGCGTGGTGGTGACGCACCAGCCGGTGATGGTCACGCGGCAGGAGGACATGTCGAACCGCCTGCATGGGCGCGAGCGGGCCGTGGCGCGCTGGTCCGAAGCGGGCGTCGACCTGATCCTGGGCGGCCACATCCACCTGCCCTATGTACGCTCGTTGCACGATGCCTTCTCGGGCTGCAGGCGCACCGCGTTCGCCGTGCAGGCGGGCACGGCGGTGTCGCATCGCGTGCGCGCCGGCTTTCCGAATTCGGTGAACGTGGTGCGCCTGGACATGGCCGGCGACGCGCGCGCCTGCCGCGTCGAACGCTGGGACTACGCGGCAGCTGGCAAAGCCTTCGAGTGCGCCAAAGTATTCCCGCTTTCGCTTGCCAGCGGCACGGCGCTCCCTTAGGGTGCGGCCGCATGTCGTTGGAAGCTTCCTCTCTCACTCCCCCTCTTGTTCTCCTCGCCCAGCAACTCGGCGCCCATGCGCTCGGCTGGTTTTTCTCTGTCTGGACCGCGTCGGTGCTCGGCGCCGGCGCCGTCTGCTGGACGCTGCAGCGCCGCCATTTCAAGGCCCGCGATGCACAGGAGCCCAGCGAACCGCGCATCGCGCTCGGGCTCGCGGCGGGTTTCCTGTTGATCCTTGCGGCCGCGAGCGTGTTCGCCTGGATCGCCTCGAACCTCTCCGACGGCCATTCCATGGGCCGAGCCGACCAGGCGCTGGCCGATGCCATCGGCACCCACGTGCCGTGGGCAGCGCTCGTCGCCTTCAGCTGGCTCACCCACCTGGGCGACTTCGCCTTTCTCGCGCTGGTGTGCCTGATGGTCGCCGCGGTGCTGTGGCGCCATGCGCACCGGGGCCTCGCGCTCGGCTGGGTGATGGCGCTCGGCGGCATCGTGCTGCTGAACCCCGCGCTCAAGCACATCTTCGAGCGGGCGCGGCCGCTGCACGACCACGGGCTGGCGTTCGAGACGAGCTACAGCTTCCCGAGCGGACACAGCGCGGGCGCGATCGTGAGCTACGGAATGCTGCTGTACCTGGTGTTGCGCACGCTGCCGGCGCGCTGGCATGTGCCGGCGGCCATGGCGGCCGTGGGCGCCATCCTGACCATCGCGTGCAGCCGCATCTTTCTGCAGGTGCACTTTGCGAGCGATGTGGCGGCCGGCCTCCTGACCGGCTTCGCCTGGCTGCTCGTGTGCGTGAGCAGCCTGGAATACGCGCGGCACCGCAAGCGTCGCACCGCGCGCTGACCCGGGATCAGTATTCCCAGAAGATGCGCTGGAGTTCCTTGGTGTTGTTGGTCTTGGTGAGAGCCACCATCGCCAGGATGCGCGCCTTCTGCGGGCGCAGGTCGTGCGCCACCACCCAGTCGTACTTGTCGTCGGGCTGCTCGGCGTTGCGGATCACGAAGCCGTCGGGCACGCGCGAGCTGCGGATCACGATCACGCCGTCGGTGCGCGCCTTCTGCAGGTTCGGAACGATGCGGTCGGCCACCGAGCCATTGCCCGTGCCACCGTGGATGAGCGCCTTGGCGCCGCTCCTGGCGATCGCGTCGATGGCCACCGACGACACGCCTTCGTAACCCATCGCGATTTCGACCGGCGGCAGCGCATTGATGCTGTCGATGTCGAATTCGGAGTTCATGGTGTGGCGCTTGACCGGCGCGCGGAACCAGTAGTTCTTGCCCTCGACGATCATGCCCAGCGGCCCCCACTGGCTGGAGAACGCGCTGGTCTTGATGTTGACGTTCTTGCTCACGTCGCGGCCGCTGTCGATGTTGTCGCCCATCGTCACCAGCACGCCCTTGCCCACGGCGTCCTTGCTGCCCGCCACGTTGACCGCGTCGTACAGGTTGAGCGCGCCGTCGGCCGAGAGGGCCGTGCCGGGCCGCATCGAACCGACCACGACGATCGGCTTGTTGGTGTGTACCGTCAGGGTCAGGAAGTAGGCGGTTTCTTCCAGCGTGTCGGTGCCGTGGGTGATCACGATGCCGTCGACGTCCGACTGCTTGGACAGCGCCGAGACGCGCTTGGCCAGCGTCAGCAGGTTGTCGTTGGTGAGGCTTTCCGATGCGACCTGGAACACCTGTTCGCCGCGCACGTTGGCGACCTTGGCAAGTTCGGGGAGGCCGGCGATGAGTTTCTCGACGCCGACCTTGGCGGCCGCGTAGGTGGCGCTGTTGACGGCCGAGGCGCCGGCGCCGGCGATGGTGCCGCCGGTGGCGAGGATCACCACATTCGGCAGCGCCTGCTGGGCCTGCGCGATGGCGCTGGCGGCAAGCAGGGCGGCGCCCGCGGCGAAGGCCCGGAAACGGGGGGAAAGGTACATGGAAGACTCCTTGGTCTGAGGTGAATTTCTGGAAGCGGCGAGGAAGATACATGAACCGTGCCCGCATGCGCTGCATCGCCATGCCGGCACGGCATGCGGCCATGCGCCAAGGATTACCATCGGCCGGGCGCCACGCCGCCGCCCTCCCAGCTGACCAAGCATGACTTCCGACACCGCCGCCCTGCCCCCCTCCACCGCCCAGGAAATGCCCGCCCCCGACGGCCCGCTGTCGCGCGCACGCCCGGGGCGCGAGCGCATCATGGCCGCCATCCGCACCGCGGCGGTCGCCGAGTTCAGCCTGCATGGCTTGAAGGGCACCTCGACCCAGGCCATCGCCGCGCGCGCCGGCCTCACCAAGCCCCAGCTGCACTACTACATCGCCGGCAAGGAAGAGCTCTACGAAGAGCTGCTGATGCAGGTGCTGCACGCCTGGAAGGTGGTGTTCTCCTTCGAGGATGCGAGCGACCCGGCCACCGTGCTGGGCGATTACATCCGCAAGAAGCTGGACCACGCCATCGACAGCCCCGAGATGTCGCGCATCTTCACCCGCGAGATCCTCGACGGCGGCCGCAACCTCGACCGCTACTGGCCCAACGCCCGGGCCTGGACGCAGAAGAAGGTGGACATCATCAACGGCTGGATCGCGCGCGGGCAGGTGCGCCCGCTCGATGCGCGCATCCTGCTCATGCACATCTGGGCCATGACCCAGAGCTATGCCGACTACGCGATCCAGACGCGCGTGATGCTGGGCCTGCCACCCGACGCGCCAATCGACCGCGAACCCATCGCGCGCGAGCTGGTGGCCTTCGTGCTGGGCGGCTGCGGCATCAAGACGACGCCCTGACCTCCCAGGCCCGGCCCGTCGGGTCGGCCATCGCGAGCCGCACCATCTCGATGAAGCGGCGCAGCCGCGCGGGCTGGAAGCGCGCGGGCGAATAGGTCAGGTACACGGGCAGCGGTGCCGCATGCCATTGCGGCACCAGCTGCACCAGCCGGCCGGCGGCGATGTCGTCGTTCATGAGCCAGGCCGAGCCGATGCAGGCGCCGAGCCCCATGACAGCCGCGCTGTGCAGCGCATAAAGGCTGTCGGTGCTCATGCGCGGACGGATCGGCACCCGCGCGAGCTCGCCGGTCGGCCGGTGCGTGAGCTGCACCTCGTTCCGATAAAAAGTGCGCAGAGCAAGCCAGGGCAATTCAGCCAGCTCCGACGCGTGCGTGGGCAGCTCGCGTCCTTCCAGCACCGACGGCGCGGCGACCACCACGCGCGGCACTTCCGAGAGCTTGATCGCGATGGCCATGGTGTCGGTCACCTCGCCGACCTGGATCGCGCAGTCGACGCCCTCGGCGATGAAGTCGGGCCGGCGGTCGTGCAGCAGCCATTCGACCGACACCCGCGGATAGGCGCGCAGGTAATCGGCCAGCGGCCCGACCAGCAGCAGCTGCCCCAGCGCATGCGGCGCCACCACGCGCAGCGTGCCCTCCGGTTCGTCGCCCACGCCGCGCAGGTCGGCCTCGAAGGCGCGCCAGCTGGCGATCAGTTCCCGCGCGCCCTCGTAGCAGCGCTCGCCGTCCTCGGTGAGCTTCATGGCGTGCGTGGAGCGGCGCAGCAGCCGCACGCCCAGTGAGCGCTCCAGCGCCTGCAGCCGGCGACTCACGGTGGGCTGGGTCGCGCCCATCCGCAGCGCGGCGGCCGAGAGGCTGCCGGCCTCGACGATGTGGACGAAGGTCTGCATCAGTTCGATGCGGTCGGCTGCTGGGGGTGAATTCGGCATGTCCTCGCCTTTTATACGCAATACGTATAGACATTCTGCAACCCGCAGGGCTACCAAGTCATCCTTGAGAAGAGCACATTCCAACCCTTGCCAGAAAACATAGGGTTATCACCGTGTCCTCCATTCAAACAATGCATGCCCACCCCGGCGCTGCACCGGACGGCCACGCGCTGCCGGCCTCGCTGGTCCTGCTGCTGGCCACCGGCGCGGGCCTGTCGGTGGCATCGCTCTACTACGCGCAGCCGATGCTCGGCGTGCTGGGCGCCGACATCGGCGCCTCCACCCGTGCAGTCGGCTTCATCCCCACGCTGACGCAGCTGGGCTACGCGCTCGGCATCCTGCTGCTGGCGCCGCTGGGCGACCGCTTCGACCGGCGCCGCATCGTGCTGATCAAGGCGGCCGCGCTCTGCGCCGCGCTGCTGGTGGCGGGCGCCGCGCCATCGATCGGCGTGCTGCTCGCAGCCAGCCTGGCCATCGGCCTCGCAGCCACGATGGCGCAGGACATCGTGCCCGCCGCCGCCACGCTCGCACCCGAAGCCTCGCGCGGCAAGACCGTCGGCACAGTGATGACGGGGCTGCTGCTGGGCATCCTGCTGTCGCGGGTGGTGAGCGGCTTCGTCGCCGAGCACTTCGGCTGGCGCGCGATGTTCATCGCGGCGGCGGCCAGCATTGCGCTCATCGGCGTGGCCGCCTGGCGTGGGCTGCCGCGCTTCCGGCCGACCACGCACCTGGCCTACGGTGCGCTGCTCGGTTCGCTGGGCACGCTGTGGTCGCGCCATGGCGCACTGCGCCGCGCCGCCTTGGCGCAGGCGCTGCTGGCGGTGGGCTTCAGCGCGTTCTGGTCGACGCTGGCGGTGATGCTGCACGGCGAGCCCTTCCACCTGGGCAGCGCGGCGGCCGGCGCCTTCGGGCTGGCCGGTGCGGCGGGCGCACTCGCGGCGCCGCTGGCCGGGCGGCTGGCCGACCGGCGCGGGCCGCAGCTGGTGACGCGCCTGGGCGCCGGTCTGGCGGTGGTGTCGTTCGCCGCCATGGGGCTCGCGCCGCTGATGCTGCCGCATGCGCAGCTCTGGCTGATTGCCATCGCGGCCGTCGGCTTCGACCTGGGCCTGCAGGCCACGCTGATCGCGCACCAGACCATCGTCTACGGCATCGAGCCGGGTGCGCGCAGCCGGCTGAACGCGGTGCTGTTCACCAGCATGTTCATCGGCATGGCGGCAGGCTCGGCGCTGGGCGCGCTGGCGCTCGCGCAGTGGGGCTGGGCCGGCGTGACGTGGCTCGCGACCGGCACGGCGGCAGCGGCACTGGCCGTGCGGTTGCTGCCCGCCCCCCGCAAGCCCTGAGCGGGTGCCCCGGCCTCAGTCGGCGCAGCGGAAGGACGCCGCGAGGTTGACGTCCCCCGATCCCTTGTACGCCGGCCACTTCGGGTAGTCGCACAGCGGCCGGGTGCGACCGGGCACGCCGGCCGTGTCGGTCGTCACCTGCCCCGCAGGCGCGGTGCCCTTCTCGGCCCATTGCTCCAGCGCCGTGAGCGAATCCCAGGTCGCGTTGAAGACGCTGCTCACCGCGTGGCCCAGGCCCGCGACCTCGTAGTAGCGGACGAAGGAGTCGACTTCCGCCAGGCCCAGGCGCGACTGCAGCCGCTGGTAGTACTGCTCGGTGGCCCGCGTGCTCACCAGCACATCGGCCAGGCCGTGGGCCAGCAGCAGCTTGCCGCCGCGCGCCTTGAACGCGGAGATGTCGGTGCTGACGTCCAGTTGCGTGCTCAGCGCGCTGATGCGGTTGGCCCAGGGGCCCGCGTTCTCCGGGTCGAGCGAGAGCGAGTCGTAGAGCGGATCGCGCGTCACCGAGTACTTGATCCACTGGTCGGTGAGCACGCTGATGTAGGGCGCACTCGCCGGCATCGGGCGCCCCGGCTGCGAAGTGCCGAACGCCAGGAACGTCACCACCGGCTCCAGCGGCGAAGTCCAGGTGGTGATGCCCAGGTCCGCGCCCCACACGTTGTAGCCCGGGTACTGCGTCTCCCCGCTCGCGAGCAGGTAGTTGAAGTTGGTCGGCGTGTCGATGGTCTTCAGTGCCGCGATCTGCGCATCCGACAGGCAGGTGTTGCCGGTGTCGCCACCGCCCGGGCAGCGCACGGGAGCGCCGGCCAGCGTGGCCGTCGACGGGTCGAAGCGCGCGTTGCAGAGGTTCTGGTTGCTGATGAGGCCGTCGGCGGCGCCGTCGAGCGCATCGCACGCCTCCATCGCGGCCTTGTAGAGCACCTCGCGCTTCGGCACGTTGGGATAGGCGCCCGGCTGTGCGAGCGCGCGGCTCATGCGGTGCCCGGCCAGCAGCGCCGACGCATCATTCCACGCGGGATACCACGCGATCGCGCCGTCCCAGTCTGTGGGCCAGCGCTGGATCGCGGTCAGCGCTTCGCGCCCGCCGGTCGAGCCGCCGGCGAAATACGCCTTCACCGGGCTGGCGGCGTAGCGCGCCTTCACCAGCGACAGCGCGACGTCGTGCACCTTCTTGAGCACGTCGCCGCCGAAGTTGCGCACGGCCTCGTCGTTCAGGCCGAAGGAGCCGTCCTGCGAGCCGAGCGCATTGGCCTGGTGGCCAGAGTCGCTCGCGAAGGTGGCGTAGCCGCGGCCGAGCGGCGTGGGCTGGTCGAGCGGGCCGTTGGGCACGTTGCCCTTGACGCTCGGGATGGTGCCGTTGAACCCGCCGCCGCCGAACATGACGACCTTCTGGTTCCAGCGCGTGGGCAATGCCAGCTGGAACAGGATGTTCGGCGCGGCCGCGTCGACCGGCGCGATCTTGCCCGCGACCTCGCAGTACTCGGGCAGGGCAGCCGCGCCGCTGCCGCTCGCGGCCACCGTCTTTACCGAAGTCACGGTGGCGCCGGACGTGGGCAGGCCGATCGCCGATGCGGCGACGGTCATGCCCTGCAACTGGTCGCAGGTGAGCGCCACGGGTTGCGAAGGCGGCGGCGGAGAGGCCGGGGGCGGCGCGGCGGGCGGTGGCGCGGCAGGGGGCAGGGTCACGAACGGGAAGCCCCCGCCGCCGCTGCCGCCACCTCCGCAGCCGGCGAGCATGGCGGTCGCTGCGAGGCAGGCAGCGGCCACGCGGGCCAGCTCTTTGTTGCTGGATTTCATTGGGTCTGTCTCCGATGTCGTTGCAGGTTGCTTGCGCGGCCTTCTTTCGAGGCCCGACAAAGTCTCGCGCGCGCCCCTCCCGAATCCAATGTGCGAACCCGACACCGCGGGGGCGAATCCGATGTGGTGCCCCCATGCAGTGAAAACCCTCGCCGCGCGCTTTACGCGCCGGGCAGCGCCATCTCGATGCCGGCCTTGGAAAGCTCCAGCTGGTACTGCTCGAACCCCGTGCCGGGCACGCGCTCGTCCTGGCGGTCCAGGATTTCATCCATGCGCGAGCGGATCTGCGCCACCGGGTCTTCCGCGTCGCCGATGAAGATGCCCTGCGTCATCGTGACGTTCGCGCTCTCGAAGCTGCCGGCACCGGCCAGGAGGATGGTGCGCGTCGGCGCGTCCTCGCCGACGAGGGCGATCAGCCCCGGGCTCACGTTGGCCGGCGCGAGCCGGGCCAGCGCCTCGGGCGGCAGCACGCCTTCGGTCATGGCTGTCGCGGCTGTGGGCGCGAGGCAATTCACGCGGATGTTCTGCCTGGCGCCTTCGAGCGCGAGCGTCTGCATGAGGCCCACGAGCGCCATCTTCGCGGCGCTGTAGTTCGACTGGCCGAAGTTGCCGTAGAGGCCCGACGAAGACGTCGTCATCACGATGCGCCCGTACCGGCGCTCGCGCATGTGCTCCCACACCGCCTTCACGCAGTGGACGGTGCCCATCAGGTGCACGTCCATCACACGCCGAAAATCGTCGAGCGACATCTTCGAGAAAGTCTTGTCGCGCAGCACGCCCGCGTTGTTCACGAGGATGTCGATGCGGCCCCATTCGCCGATGGCGCGCGCGACCATCTGTTCCATCTGCGCGAAATCGGTGACGTTGCCACCGTCGGCGATGGCCAGGCCGCCGGCCCGCACGATCTCGTCGGCGACCGCACGCCCCGGCGATCCTTCGTGCCGCCCCGCCACGTCGTTGACCACGACGCGCGCGCCGTGCCGCGCGAGCGCCATCGCATGCGCCTTGCCCAGGCCGCTGCCGGCCCCCGTGACGATGGCCACGCGGCCTTCGAGGAACTTGTTCATTGCTACTCCTGTTGATGAATGGCTTGTTTCGCGCGGTGCGCTCAGAACGCGACCGCGTCCCGGCCCTTCAGGCCCAGCATGGCGCGCGCCTCGTCGGGCGTGGCGATCTCGAGAGAGAGCTCTTCGAGAATCCGGCGGATCTTTCGCACCTGCTCGGCGCACGACTTCGCGAGTTGGCCCTTGGCGAGGTAGAGGCTGTCTTCGAGGCCGACACGCACGTTGCCGCCCATCACCGCGCCCATGGTCAGGAGCGGCATCTGGTGGCGGCCCGCGCCGAGGATCGAGAAGCGGTAGCCGTCGCGCCCGAAGAGGCGGTCGGCGGTGGTGCGCATCACCACGAGGTTCTCCGGGTCCGGCCCGAGGCCGCCCAGGATGCCGTAGATGCTCTGGATGAAGAGCGGGCCCTTGATGAGCCCCTCGTCCACGAAATGCGCGAGGTTGTAGAGATGCCCCACGTCGTAGCACTCGAATTCGAAGCGCGTGCCGCAGTCCTCGCCCAGCACCTTCAGGATGTGCTTGATGTCGCGGAAGGTGTTGCGAAAGATCAGGTCCTCCATGCCTTCGACGTAGGGCTTCTCCCACTCGTGCTTCCACTCGGCGATGCGCCGCGCGGCCGGGTGGATCGAGAAGTTCATCGAGCCCATGTTCAGCGAGCACATCTCGGGCTTCGCTTGCAACGGATAGACCAGGCGCTCCTCCAGCGTCATGCGCGTGCTGCCGCCGGTGGTGATGTTGATGACCGCGTCGGTGGCGTCGCGGATGCGCGGGACGAACGCATCGAAGATCTTCGGATCGGCCGACGGCCGGCCGTCCTTCGGGTCGCGTGCATGCAGGTGCAGGATGGCGGCGCCCGCCTCCGCCGCTTCGATGGCCTGCTCGGCGATCTGGTCGGGCGTGAGCGCCAGGTGCTCGGACATCGTCGGCGTGTGGACCGAGCCGGTGACCGCGCAGGAAATGATGACCTTGTCTTGGGTGGTTGTGGTTGCCATGTGGGGGTTCGCAGCGGTGAATGAAAAAACAGCGTGGCGTCAGACCGCGAGCCACTCGGCCACGAGCTGCTCGTTGGCCGTCAGTTCCTGCGGCGTGCCCTCGAAGACGACGCGTCCGTGCCCCATCACGCACACGCGCGTGGAGACCTTCAGCGCAATGGCCAGCTTCTGCTCGACCAGCACGACCGAGACGCCCTTGCGGTGCATGTCGCGGATGCATTCGGCGACCTGCGCAACGATCTTCGGCGCGAGGCCTTCGGTGGGCTCGTCGATCAGTAGCACCAGCGGATTGCCCAGCAGCGAGCGGCACATCGTGAGCATCTGTTGCTCGCCGCCGGACATGCTGCCGGCCTTGGTGTTGCGGCGCTCCTTGAGCCGCGGGAAGTAGTCGAACATCTCTTCGATGCGCCAGCGGTGCGCGCCGGGCACGGGCGTCTGCTCGCCCATGCGCAGGTTCTCGTCGACCGTGAGGTTGGCGAACACCTCGCGCTCTTCGGGCACGTAGCCGACGCCGGCGCGGCAGATGGCGTAGGGCCTTGCGCCAGCGAGCTCGCGGCCCTGCAGCCGGATGCGGCCGGAGGTCGGCGTGACCAGCCCCATGACGGCCTTCATGGTGGTCGAGCGCCCCGAGCCGTTGCGCCCGAGCAGGCTGATCACCTCATTGCGGGCCACCTTGAGGTTCACGCCGTGCAGGATGTGGCTCTTGCCGTAGTGGGCGTGCAGGTCATCGACCTGCAGCAAGGTTTCTGCAGCGGAGCTCATTCGGCCACCTCCTCGCCCAGGTAGGCTTCCTTCACGCTCGCGTTGGCGCGGATCTCGTCGGGCGTGCCGGTCGCGATCACCTGCCCGTAGACCAGCACGCTGATGCGGTCGCTGAGCGAGAACACCACGTCCATGTCGTGCTCCACCAGCATCAGCGCCCGCCCCTTGGTCACTTCGAGGATCAGTTCGGCGGTGTAGTGCGTCTCCTCGTTCGACATGCCCGCCATCGGCTCGTCGAGCAGGATCACCTTCGGGTCGGAGGCCAGCGTCATCGCGATCTCGAGCGAGCGCTGCTCGGAGTACGCCATCTCTCCGGCGATCGTGCCGGCACGGGCCGTGAGGCGCACCAGCTCCAGCAGCCGGTAGGTCTCTTCGCGCACGCGCCGGTCGCTGTCGATGAATTTCCAGAACGCGTACGCGAGCCCGTGCGGACGCATCACCGCGAGGCGGATGTTCTCGAAGACAGTGAGTTTCGGAAAGATGTTCGTGATCTGGAATGAGCGCGCGAGGCCCAGCCTGTTGATCGCCTGCGGCGTGCGGCCACCGATCGAGTGCCCGTCGAAATGGATCGTGCCGGCGCTCGGTGCGAGGTGGCCCGAGATGAGATGAAAGAGCGTGGACTTGCCCGCGCCGTTGGGGCCGATGAGCGCGTGCCTTTCGCCGTCGTGCAGGTCGAGGTCCACGCCGCGCATGATTTCCGTCGGACCGAAAGCCTTCAGGCCCCGGATGCTGAGGATCGGATTGCTCATGCGGCACCTCCCACGCGCTCGGTGGCCTGCTTGAGCTTTCGCTGCCCGACCCATGCGAGCAAGACGCCGGCGCCGATGACCACCACCGGAACCGCCCAGGTGGTCACCGCCGTCGGCGACCAGGCGCGCGAGAGCAGCGTGACCGGCGGCCATGCGCCGCCCGCGGCGAGCTTGGCCATCGCGCGGTAATCCTGCGAGAAGATGCGCTGCAGCATCTCGACCGCGAACGCGCCGCCCATGCTCAGCAGCACCGCGGCGGCGATCGACAGCAGCACCAGCGGCACCAGTTGCGCCGCGCCGATGCGCTGGCGCAGGCGCCCGGTGGTGCCGATCAGGCCCGCGAGCCCCGAAGGCATGAACATCATCACCAGCACGAACAGGATGCCCTGGTAGAGCAGCCACGACTGCGTGAGGTCGGACACGGCGTAGCCGAAGAAGGTCATGAGCGCCGCACCGAACGCGGGGCCGAGGAACACCTTCACCCCGCCGATGTACGTGTTGAGTACGACCGCGGCCGAAAGCGCCGGGTCGAACACCACGTAGTTCGCCGATTCGTTGGACACCACCTGCAGGCCGCCCGCGATGCCGGAGAACATCGCAGAGATCGCGAACACCAGCATGCCCAGGCCGTGCACGTTGTAGCCGAGGAACCGGAGCCGGTGGCTGTTTTCGCGCAGGCCGTACGCGAGCCGCCCCATCGGCGTGCGCGTGAAGAGGTACAGCAGCCCGACGGACAGCAGCACCCAGCAGAGCGTCAAGTAGTACACCTGCGTGGTCGATCCGAAATCCAGGCCCCAGGCCGGCATGCGCATGGTGGACACGCCGGCCTCGCCGCCGAAGAGGCCCTTGAGGTGCGGCGCGAGCGAGTGCACCAGCTCGGCGATCGCGAGCGTGATCATCGCGAAGTAGGTGCCGGTGCGCTTGGTGGCGAACCAGCCCGCGATGCCGCCGAAGACAAGGCCGCAGGCGGCACCCGCCAGCGGCATCAAGGGCGTGGGGAGGAGCCCCGCGCCGCCGATGGCGTTCATCGCATGCACGGTGCCGAACGCGCCGACGCCGAAGTAGGCCGCATGCCCGAAGGACAACATGCCCGCCTGGCCGCACAGCAGGTTGTAGGCACTGGCGAACAGCGCCGCGATGAGCATCTGGATGGCCGCGTTCAACAGCCCCTGCGAGAGCAGGAAGGGCAGCGCGGCGAGCGCAACGACGCCCGCGAGGACGAGGAGAAGACCGGTCTTCATCGCGTCACGCCTTCTCGCCCATGAGGCCGCTGGGCCGCACGAGCAGGATCAGCAGCATCAGCGCGAACGGAATCGTCGCGGACAGGCTGGAGACCTTCAGCGTCATCAAGCCGCCGACGCTGGTCGCCCACTCGCCCGCGCCGAAGAGCGCGAACAGGTCGGCGAGGCTGCGGTCCACGCCGACCGCCAGCGAGGTGACGACGCCGATCAGCAGCGAGGCCAGCATCGCCCCGCCGAGAGAGCCCAGCCCGCCGACCACGACCACCACGAACACCATCACGCCCAGTTCGAGCGCCATGTTCGGGTTCGTCGTGTAGAACGCGCCGGCGACCGCGCCCGCGAGGCCCGCGAGCGCCGCGCCCACGCCGAAGACGCCCATGAACACCAGCGGCACGTTGTGACCCAGCGCCTCCGCCATGCGCGGCTTGTAGATGGCCGAGCGCACCACGATGCCCACGCGCGTGCGCGTCAGCAGCAGGTAGATCACCACGAACATCGCGATGGCGACACCGCCCATCAGGAGGCGGTACACCGGGTACTGCGCGCCGCCGACGGTGAAGGCCGACACGTCGAGCGCCGCAGGAATCCGGTAGTCGACCGGGAAGTTGCCGAAGAAGAGCTTGATCGATTCGGCCACGATGAACGAGAGGCCGAAGGTCAGCAGCAGCTCATGCGCATGGCCGTGGTGATGCACCCGCCGAAGGAAGAAGCGCTCGACCACCACGCCCACCAGCCCCACGAGCACCGGCGAGACGACGAGCGCGAGCCAGAAGCCGATCGCACCCTGCAGCGTGTACGCGAAGTACGCCCCGAGCATGTAGAACGAGGCATGCGCGAAATTGAGCACGCCCATCATTCCGAAGATGAGCGTGAGCCCGGCGGACACCATGAACAGCAGGAGGCCGTAGATGACGCCGTTCATGAGGGAAACGATGGTCTGGTCCATAGGGTCCGTAAGTTTTTTTCGGCAGCCGAAGCTGCGCCGCGCGGGACGCTCGCGTCCCGCCGGCTTGTTGAAGGTTCAGCGGGGCGCGGGGCTCAGCCGGGGCGCTTCATCGCGCAGCTGGCCTGTGCGGGCGTCGAGGCTTCCTGCGCGGAGAAGCGCTTGACCGGCTTGAAACCCATGTCGGTGTCGTCCACCTTGAACTTCGCATCCTTGGTGACCGTGGACACCACCATCGGCAGCTGCGCCTGGTGGTCCGCCGCGCGCATGCTCATCTCGCCCATTGGCGTCTTGATGGTGGTGGCCTCGAGCGCCTTCGCGAACGCGTTCACGTTGAGCGCGCCGCCTTCGGGCTTGGTGCGCTTCAATGCGTCGGCCACCATGGCCATGCCGAAGACGGTCTGCGGCTCGATGAAGACGGGCACGTGGCCGGTCTTGGCCTTGTAGTCGTTCACGAAGCGCTCGCCCTCGGCGCCGCCCGCCTCGGGGTTGAAGGTCTGCACCACGAAATGCCCGACGGCCAGGTCGCCGGCATTGGCGAGGTTGCCCGGCTGGTCGAGGTAGACCGTGCCGAAGCGCGCTTTCAGGCCCGCCGACTTCGAGGCCTTCATCAGGAGCAGCAGGTCGTTGGACCAGTTGCCGGTCAGCACCGAGTCGGCCTTGGAGGCGGCGATCTTCGCCACGTAGGGCGCGAAGTCCTGCACCTTGTTGACGTCGTGCAGCGTCTTCTCGACCACCTGGTAGCCGCCCGCCGCCGCGTTGTCGGCGATGGCCTTCTCCATGTCCTGGCCCCAGGAGTAGTTCTGGTTGATCGAATAGACCTTGGTGCCCAGCGCGTTGGCCTGCTTCATCGCGCTCACGAGGGCCTTGGTGCGCACCTGCGGATCGCCGCCGAAGCGGAAGTGATGGAAGTTGCACTTCTCCCCGGTGAGCTCCAGCGCTTCGGCGCCGACGTTGAGGTAGACCATTTCCTTGCCGGGGTTGCGCAGGTTGTACTTGCGCACGTCCTCGGTGATCTGCCCGCCGATGGCCGACGAGGCGCCCTGCACGATCAGCTGCACGCCGTCGGCGGCGGCCGCCTTGAGCTTGTCGGCCGCGCCCGCAGGACCGCCCTGGTTGTCGTACTCCAGCAGTTGAACGGGCTCGCCGTTCCAGCCACCCGCGGCATTGATCTGGTCGATGGCGTAACGCACGGCGGCGCGGTAGGCCTGCCCTGACGAGGCCTGCGGACCCGAGAGCGTTTCGAGCACGCCGATCTTGACCGGTGCGGCGGATGCGGTCGATGCGGCGCCGCAAAGAAGGCCCACCGCGGGAACGAGGGCGAAGGCGAGTGCGTTGAACTTGTGCATTGATGTCTCCATGCTTTTTTTGAAAGGAAATCGAAAAGGGGCGCGCCGGCCGCGCGGAGGCGCTAGAGGTATTCCATGTTCCCGTCGACGCTGATCGCCTGGCCGGTCACGTTGCGCGCCGCGGGCGAAGACAGAAAAAGCGCCATCGCCGCCACGTCGTCCAGCGTGACCATGCGGCGCAGCGAGATCTTCTGCAGGTACTCCGCGCGCATCGCTTCCACCGACACGCCCGCGGTCGCCGCGCGCGCACCGATCACGCTGTTCATGCGCTCGCCTTCCACCGTGCCCGGAAGGATCGCGTTCACCCGCACGCCGTGCGGGCCGAGCTCGATGGCCAGCGATTTCATGAGGCCCACGATGGCCCACTTGGTGGCGGCATACGGCGTGCGGAATGCATAGCCCAGCCGTCCCGCGACCGAGCTCATGGCGATGAGGCACGGGCTCTGCGTGGACTGCTTGAGCAAGGGCACCGCGCGCTGCGCAAAATAGAACTGGCTGTTGAGGTTCACCGACACCGTGCGCTCCCAGTCGCCGCGGTTCAGGTCCTGGATCGCGCCGGTCGGCCCCGCGATGCCGACGTTGCTGACCAACACGTCCAGCCCGCCAAGCGCGCCCTGCACGTCGTCGAAAACGAGGTCGACGTCTTCAGGCACCGAGGCGTCGGCCATGCTCGATGTGATCTCGGGCGCCTCGTCGGCCAGGCGGTCGAGCGCGCCGCGATCGATGTCGCAGACATGCACGCGCGCGCCCGTCTCGCGAAATGCACGGGCCACCGCGGCACCGATGCCGGCGCCGCCTGCGGTGACCAGGACACGCAGGCCGGGCGCGGGCCGGAGTGAATCGATGATGCTCATGGTTGTGTGTCGTGATGTCTCTTGAACGGTGCAGCACGGCAAGTGTCCGGAAGGCGCCTGCGCAAACCTATGTGCGGCAGAGACACATCCGGGCCCCGCGCGATGTGATCCCTGTCGCGTGCAGCGCGCGCCCGCCGGAACTAGGGCTTGGGCCCATGCCCATGCGCGCATCGTTCTGCTAGCCTTCGCGCCCTATGCCGGCACTGCCCCAAGAACGAAAGCGAACGATCGGCCCGTCGCTGAGCCAGACGGCCGACGAGATCGCCCCCGACCTGATCGGCCTCCTGCACCGCAACGCTTCCTCCGAAGAATTCGCCGCCTGCCTCGCGCACGTCGAGGCCCTGCCCGATGCGCTGCAGCGCAAGTCGGGCCTGGTGGAACTGGTGCGCATGGCGATGGCGCTGCGCAACCGCCTCGAGCTTCACGAGCAGCGCGAGCGCGGCATGCTCGCGGTGATCGAGTCCGCGCAGGATCTCTCCAGCCGCCTCGATCTCACGGGCCTGCTCCGGGCCATCGTGAGCCGCGCGCGCAAGCTGATGGGCGCGCACCTGTGCTGGCTCACGATCTACGACGCCGCGAGCGGCGAGTTCCAGGTGGTCGTGGCCGACGGCGCCATCTCCGACCGCACCGGCAAGATGACCGCCGGCAGGAACCTGGGTGTCGCGGGCATCGTGATGTCCACGCGCCTTCCCTTCTTCACGCCCGACTACCTGCACGACAACCGCTTCGTGCACGACCCCGCGCTGGACGACACCTTCAGGGACGAAGGCGTCGCCGCACTGGTCGGCGCGCCGCTGATGTGCGACGACAACGTGATCGGCCTGCTCTTCGTGGCCGACCGCTACCACCGCACGCACACGGCGCTGAACGTGTCGATCCTCTGCACGCTCGCCACCCACGCGGCCGTCGCCATCAACAACGCCAAGGCGTTCGCGGAAGCGAAGACGGCGCTGGAGAAGGCAGACCTCGCGCGCGCGGAACTGGAGCGGCATGCGCGCGACGTGCAGGAGGCGGCGGAAGCGCACGAGCAGCTGACCTCGCTGCTTGCCAAGGGCGCGTCGCTCGGCGCGCTGTGCGAGTCGGTCGCGCAGCTTCTCAACGGCAGCGTGCTGGTGCTCGACGAAGCCAGCGAAGTGATCAGCCGGGCCACGGCACCGGGCTACACCGGCACGGCGGCGGATGCCTACGCGCCGCACGACGCACACAGCGCCGCGCTCGCACAGGCCCTGCGCGAGAGCCGCCAGGCCGGCCGCTCGGCCGTCGCCTTCAGCCACCACGGCGGCGAGTTGTGCCGCGCGATCGCGGTGATCGGCGGCAACGACGTGCTCGGCGCCGTGCTGCTCTTCCGGCACGAGGACCTGCGCGACATCTCGCTGCGCACCTTCGAGCGAAGCTCGAGCGTCATCGGCGTGGTGCTGCTGTCGCAAGAGCGCGTGGAAGCGAGCAAGAGCCGCGATGTGTCGACGCTGCTGCACACGCTCATCTCGCCGAGGCAGGACGAACCCGCCCTGACGCAGGATCGCGCCGAACGCTTCGGCCTCGACCTGTCGCAGCCGATCTCGTTGATGGTGGTCGAGATGGAACAGCCCCGGCCGGGCTTCTGGGCGCGACGGCTCAGGGCGGGCGCGCCCCTGTCCGACCTCGTGATGGACGAAGTCGACGGCGTCCTCGTCATCGTGTGCGGCGCGACGAAGGCGCAGGACGTGCTCGCGCAGTTCACGGCATTCGCCGGCAGCGAGCTCGGCGATGCCTACCGGGGCGTGCTGTCGAGGCCGGTGCGCACGCCCGCCGAGATGCCGGCGCTGTACGCGACGTTGCGGCGTGCGCTGTCGGTGCTGGGGCGGCTGGGCATGCGCGGCAACATCGTGGCGCAGAACGAGATGGCGCTGTATTCCGTGCTGTTCGAGACGCACGACCAAGCGAGCCTGAACACCTTCCTGAACGCGACCATCGGCGCCGTCATGGGCCACGACAGGAAGCGCGGATCGGAACTGACCGCCACGCTCCTGGCCTATTTCGACAACAACCAGAACGCCAAGACGACCGCGGCGCGCATGGGCATTCACGTCAACACCGTGCGGCAGCGGCTCGCGAGTGTGGAAGAACTGCTGGGGCATTGGGGCAACGCGAGCCGGGCGCTGGAGATCCACGTGGCGCTGCGGCTCTGGAGCCTGGGGATGTCGGGCGAGGCGCCGGCGCTCGAAGGCTGACCCGGCCGGGCCCGCCGGCCGCTGATCGCGTAATCCAGGAGAAATCACCAGTCCGGTGCATCCGGACTGGCACGTCGCTTGCATAACCTGACCACTTGCTCTGATTAAGCGGTCAAACACACCATGCGCGTGCTCGTCGTCTACTGCCACCCTGTCGAAACCAGCTTCCATGCGGCCCTGCACCAGGAGGTGCTGAAGAACCTGCGCGCGGCCGGGCACGAGGTGGACGACTGCGACCTGTACGCCGAGGGGTTCGATCCGGTGCTCTCGCGCGAGGAGCGGCTCGGCTACCACGACGTGCCGGCCAACCAGCTGCCGCTCCAGCCGTATGTGGAGCGGCTGCACTGGGCCGAGGGCATCGTGTTCTGCTTTCCGACGTGGTGCTTCGGGCTGCCGGCGATGCTCAAGGGCTACTTCGACCGGCTCTTCATGCCGGGCGTGGCCTTCGACATCAGCGACCCGGCGAATGTGAAGCCGATGCTCACCCACATCACCCGCATCAGCGCCGTGGTCACCTACGGCCGGCCGCGGTGGCTGGCCTGGTACATGGGCGATCCGCCGCGCAAGATCGTCACGCGCTACATGAAGCGGCTCACCGGGCAGCGCGCCAAGGTGGACTACCACGCCCATTACCACATGAACGTGGCGACCGAGCCCCAGCTCAAGCGCTTCATGGCGCGCGTGGGGCAAGCCATGGCGCGCTTCGCATGAACGCGCCCGTGCTGCTCGACAACGCGCGGCTGCCGCGCTGGCTGCTGCCGCCTGACTGGCCGCATCGCGATGGCGTGCCGGTGCTGGCGCGCATCGCACTCGACGCGGGACGCGTGCAATCGGTGCGCCCCGCCGATGAAGCCGTGCCCTCCCCCGAAAGCTGGGACCTCGCCTGCACCCTCGTGCTCCCCGGCTTCGTCGACGCCCACACGCACCTCGACAAGGCCTTCACGCTGCCGCGCATGAAGCATGTGCAGCCGGGCCTGCTCGGCGCCATCGACGCGATGCTCGCCGACCGCGTGCACTGGAGCCCCGCCGACGTGCGCGAGCGCGCCGCGCGCGGCCTGCAGTGGGCCTGGGAATGCGGCACCACGCATGTGCGCACGCACGTCGACTGGTGGGAACCCGATGCGGTGCCGCTGGCCTGGCCGGTGCTGGCCGAGCTCGCAGAGGAATGGGCAGGCAGGGTGCGGCTGGAACAGGTGAGCCTGATCAAGCTGCCGCTCTTCGAAGACGCGGCGCAGGCGCTGCGCCTCGCGAAACAGGTGAAGGCGACGGGACCGCACGCGCTGCTCGGCGGCTTCGTGCATTCGACCAACTGGAGCGAGAACGCACTGCGCAACCTGCTGAATGCGGCGCAGGCCTGCGACCTCGACATCGACCTGCATGTCGATGAGGAACTCAACGCCGCGGCGGTCGGCCTGCAGACCACCGCGCGCCTGCTGCGCGAGATCGGCTTCGAAGGCCGCGTGGTCTGCGGCCACATCTGCGCGCTCGCGGCGCAGCCCGAGGCACAGGCCCTCGCCACGCTCGATGCGGTGGCGCGCGCGCCGATCACCGTCGTTTCGCTGCCCGCGACCAACCTGCTGCTGCAGGACGCGGTGACGGGCCGCACGCCGCGGCTGCGCGGCATCACGCTCGTGAAGGAAATACGCGAGCGCGGCATTCCGCTGCTGTTCGCGAGCGACAACGTGCAGGACCCGTTCTGCCGCCTCGGCAGCTTCGACCCGGTCGAGGCGCTGGGCACGGCCGCGCTGGTCGCGCAGCTCGATGAACCCTTCGACAGCTGGTCGCAGGCGCTGTGCCGCAGCGACTGGCTGCAGCGCGCGCCCGCCACGACGACTCCTACGCTGGTCGGCGCGAAAGCCGACCTGGTGCTCTTCACGCAGGCCGATCGCCACGGCTGGCCCTCGCGCACCGCCACCCGCGTGGTGCTGCGCGACGGCCGCGTGACGCACGGCGACGCCACACCCTTCTTCCCCAAGTAAAGAACAAGCAAGGACTCCCATGCTCCACGGCTACATCCCGCCCCATCGCTTCCTGCCCTACCTGAGCTGGACCGAAATCGCCGCGCTGCCCGATCGCGAGAACACGGTCATCGTGCTGCCCTGCGGTGCCATCGAACAGCACGGCCCGCACCTGCCGTGCTCGGTCGACAGCGTGATCGCCTCGGGCGTGATGGGCAGGGCGCTCGAAAAGCTGCCGGCCGAGGTGCGCGCCTTCGCGCTGCCCACCATCACCTACGGCAAGTCGGAAGAGCACCTGCACTTCCCCGGCACGATGACGCTCACCGGCACCACGCTGCTGTCGACCGTGACCGAGATCGGCGAGTCGGTCTATCGCGCGGGTTTTCGCAAGCTGCTGTTCGCCAACGGCCATGGCGGCCAGCCGCAGGTGCTGGAGATGGCGGCGCGCGAGTTGCGCCTGCGGCACGGCGATTTCGTGGTGGTGCCGCACGGCGTGTCGCGCCTGCCGAACGCGTCGAGCAAGCAGATCAGCGAGCAGGAGAAGCGCCTGTCGATGCACGCCGGCCATTCCGAGACCGCGCTGATGCTCGCACTCGCGCCCGACACGGTGCACATGGAGCGCGCGGCGGCCAACTTTCCGCCGCCCTTTCCGATCAAGCTGCTGTCGGCCGATGGCCGCCCGGCCTGTGCATGGACCGCGCGCGACTTCGGTCCGAGCGGCGTGATCGGCGATCCGACCAGCGCCACGCGCGAACAGGGCATCGAGATCCTGGAGTCGCTTTCCGACAGCTGGGTGCAGGCGCTGACCGAGCTGCATGCGCTGCGCTGGGTGGTGCGCGAAGAGCCCACCTGGGAGCGCGGCCATCAGCAGGGTTTCATCCAGCAATCGTTCACGCCGGCCTGAGGCGCGCGTCTTGCATCGGCTTTCTTCTTTTTCATCCAGCCTTCGAGAGGTCCCCACCATGCGTTCCTTCGCTCTTTCCCTGGCCGGCGCCGCCGCGCTGTCGCTCCTCACGGCCGTCGCACCCGCACAGGCCCAGGACAAGTTCACCTACATGACCAACTGGTACGCGCAGGCCGAGCACGGCGGCTTCTACCAGGCGGTGGCGCAGGGCATCTACAAGAAGTACGGCCTGGACGTGACCATCAAGATGGGCGGCCCGCAGGTCAACATCACGCAGATGATGGCGGCCGGCCAGGCCGACTGCATCATGGGCTCGAGCGACATCCAGATGATGCAGGTGCGCGAAGGCGGCGTGCCGGTGGTCAACGTCGCAGCCTTCTTCCAGAAGGACCCGCAGGTGCTGATCGCGCACGACGACGTGAAGAAGTTCGAGGACCTGAAGGGCAAGACGCTCCTGATCGGCGCGCAGGCCAACCGCGGCTACTGGCCGTGGCTGAAGGCCAAGTTCGGCCTCACCGACGAACAGACGCGGCCCTACACCTTCAACATCCAGCCCTTCGTGGCGGACAAGAACACCGCGCAGCAGGGCTACCTGACCTCGGAGCCCTACGCGATTCAAAAGGCCGGCGTGAAGAGCACCGTGCTGATGTTCAGCGACCACGGCTTCCCGGCGTATGCGACCACGGTGTCGTGCATGGAGAAGACGGTGAAGGAGCGCAGCAAGCAGGTCGCCGCCTTCGTGAAGGCCTCGGCCGAGGGCTGGAAGAGCTACCTCGCCGACCCGGCGCCCGCCAATGCGCTCATCAAGAAAGACAACCCCAACATGACCGACGACCAGCTGGCCTACAGCGTGGCCAAGCTCAAGGAGATGGGCATGGTCACCGGCGGCGACGCGGCCAAGCTGGGCATCGGCGTGATGACGGATGCGCGCGCCAAGGCGAGCTACGACTTCCTCGTGACCTCGAAATTGCTCGACCCCGCGAAGGTCGAGCTGGCCAAGACCTACACGACCGAGTTCGTGAAAGACGCCAAGGTCCTGCCCTGAATTTCGCCGCTCCATGAATCGCATCGAACCCCACACCCTCGCGCCGCCGACGGTTCCTGCCGTGCCCGCGGTGGAAGTGCTCTCGGCCGAGAAGACCTACCCCAACGGCACGCAGGCGCTGCTGCCGGTGGACCTGTCGATCGCCGAAGGCGAGTTCGTCACGCTGCTCGGCCCGTCGGGCTGCGGCAAGAGCACGTTGCTGAAGATGGTGGCGGGCATGCTGGAGCCGAGCGACGGGCGGCTGCTGGTGTGGCGCAAGCCCGTGAGCCAGTTGCACGACAGCGCGCGGCGCATGTCCTTCGTGTTCCAGTCGCCCACGTTGATGCCGTGGGCGAGCGTGCAGACCAATGTGCGGCTGCCGCTGGACCTGGCCGGCGTGCCGCGCAAGGAGGCCGATGCGCGGGTGATGGAATCGCTCGCGCTCGTGGGGCTGGAGAAGTTCGCCGGCGCGCTGCCGCGTGCGCTGTCGGGCGGCATGCAGATGCGCGCGTCGATCGCGCGCGGGCTGGTCACGCAGCCCGACCTGCTGCTGATGGACGAACCCTTCGGCGCGCTCGACGAGATCACGCGCCACAAGCTCGATGCCGACCTGCTCGAGCTCTGGCGCAAGAAGAAGCTCACGGTGATCTTCGTGACGCACTCGATCCACGAGGCGGTGTTCCTGTCGAACCGCGTGGTGATGATGGCCGCGCGGCCGGGCCGCGTGGTGGAGCAGTTCCAGATCGACGAGCCCTATCCGCGCAGCGCCGATTTCATGGTGACGCCCGAGTTTGCGAAACATGCGAAGCGGCTGCAGGACAGCCTGCTGCGCGCGAGCAATGCCGACGAGGAGCACGCACGATGAAGCGCACGCCCCTCTTGAACCAACCGCGCGTGCAGCGCGTGCTGTACCCGGTGCTGATCGGCGTCGTGCTGGTCGCGCTCTGGCAGTGGATGGTGGTGGCGATGGAACTGCCGCCTTACCTCGTGCCCTCGCCGTATCTCATGATGCAGACGCTGGTGACCGACTGGGCACCGCTGGGCAACGCGCTCCTGGTCACGCTCAAGATCACCGTGCTGTCGTTCGCGCTGGCGACGGTGGCAGGCGTGCTGATCTCGTTCCTCTTCGTGCAGAGCAAGCGCATCGAGACCGCTCTCTTCCCGTATGCGGTGCTGCTGCAGGTGACGCCCATCGTCGCGGTGGCGCCGCTCATCATCATCTGGGTGAAGAACCCGGTGGCGGCAATGACGGTGTGCGCTGCGCTGGTGGCGCTGTTCCCGATCATCAGCAACACGACGCTGGGCTTGCGCAGCATCGACCCCGACTTGCAGAGCTACTTCAAGCTGAACCGCGCCACGCGCTGGCAGCAACTGGTGCGGCTGCGCATTCCGAGCGCGCTGCCGTATTTCTTCGGCGGCCTGCGCATCTCCAGCGGCCTCGCGCTGATCGGCGCGGTGGTGGCGGAGTTCGTCGCGGGCACCGGTGGCTCGGGCGCGGGGCTGGCCTACCAGATCCTGCAGGCGGGCTTCCAGCTGAACATTCCGCGCATGTTCGCGGCCCTGTTGCTGATCTCGCTGACCGGCGTGGCGCTCTTCGTGCTGATGGCCTGGCTCACCAAGGTAGCGCTGGGCTCGTGGCATGCGAGCGAACTTTCCCAAGACTGATTTTGACGACGACCATGAACGCTCCCGTTTCCGCCATCGAGCAGTTGCTGCTCGAACTGCCCGACCTCGACTGGATCACCGAAGAAGGGCGCGTCACGCGGCTCTCGCAGGATTTCTCGTGGTTCAGCCCCGTGCTGAATCGCCAGCTGAAAGACAAGCGCGCCGATGTCGTCGTGCGACCGCGCAGCGAAGACGAGATCCGCGCCGTGGTGGGTGCGTGCGCGCGCCGTGGCGTGCCGATCGTCATCCGCGGCAGCGGCACCGGCAACTACGGCCAGACCACGCCACTCGCGGGCGGCGTGGTGCTCGACATGACGGGCTACAACGCCTGCCTCTGGGTGCAGCCCGGCGTGGCGCGCGCGCAGGCCGGCATCCGGCTCGGCGAACTGGAGAAACAGACGAAGCCCTCGGGGCAGGAGATGCGCTGCGTGCCTTCCACCTACCGCAGCGCGACGCTCGGCGGTCTTTTCGGCGGCGGCTTCGGAGGCGTGGGCTCGATCAACTACGGGCCGCTCGGGGCACCGGGCAACGTACTCGGTATCCGCGCGATGACGATCGAGGCGGAGCCGCAGGTGGTCGAACTGCGCGGCGCCGAGGCGATGCGCATGCATCATCTGTGGGGCACCAACGGGCTCGTGCTGGAGCTGGAGATTGCGCTGGCGCCCGCGCATCCGTGGCTCGAAACGCTGGTGACTTTCGACGACTTCGAGAACGCGCTGCACTTCGCCGACAAGCTCGCGAACGGGCCGGGGATCGTGAAGCGGGAGATCTCGTTCTTTGCAGCACCGATCTCCGATCACCTGGCGCAGCTCGCGGCGCATCTGCCCAAGGGCTGCCACACGGTGCTGTCGCTGGTCGCCGAATCGTGCGAGCCGGCGCTGCTGCAACTGGTCGAGGCGCACGGCGGCACCGTGGGCTATCGCAAGACTGCGGCCGAGGTGCAGAAGAGCAACCGCACGCTGATGGAGTTCACCTGGAACCACACCACGCTGCATGCTCTGAAGGTCGACCCGACGCTGACCTATCTGCAGAGCGGGTTCGTTCCCGGCAAGCATGTCGAGCAGATCATCGAGATGGAAAAGCTGCTGGGCGGCGAGGTGATGATGCACATCGAGTTCATCCGCAACGTGGCGGGGCTCATGACGTGCAGCGGGCTTCAGCTGGTGCGCTTCAGCACCGAGGAGCGGCTGGCCGAGATCATCGACATCCATCGCGCGCACAACGTGCACATCAACAACCCGCACGTGAACATCGTGGAAGACGGCAAGGCGGGCGGACCGCTGCCGGCCGAGGTGATCGCGGTGAAGAAACGCTTCGATCCGATGGGCTTGCTGAACCCGGGCAAGCTGCGCGACTGGCCGGTGCAGCCCGCGGGCTGAAGGCGCTCAGCGCAGGCGGCGGCCCATCGCGAAGGCGATGGCGACGATCGCGAGCATCGCGATCCACAGCGGCCACAGGCCGAACGGGGCCACCCATCGCGCGTAGGGCGTGAGCCCGGTGCGGCCTTCGACAGGCGCTTCGAGCACGCCGCGCGTGAGGCGCGGCAACTGGTGCGTCACGCGGCCTTCGGCATCGATGACGACAGTGGCGCCGGTGTTGGTGGCACGCACCATCGGCCGCGCGAATTCGAGCGAGCGCATGCGCGAGATGGAGAGGTGCTCGTCGATCGCGACCGAATCGCCGAACCACGCGATGTTGCTCACGTTGAGCAGGATGGTGGGTGCCTTGGCCTCGTCGCGGAAGTTCGCTCCGATCTCGTCGCCGAACAAATCCTCGTAGCAGATGTTCGGCGCGATGCGCTGGCCCTGCCAGACGAACGGCGCCTGCGCGAGGCCGCCGCGCTGGAAGTCGCCGAGCGGGATGCTCATCATCTGGATGAACCAGCGAAAGCCCGGCGGAACGAATTCGCCGAAGGGCACGAGGTGGTGCTTGCTGTACTGATAAGGCTGCGCGCCACCGGGCTGGAAGCCGAGCACGGCGTTGCTGTAGCCGGCGCGCCCGCCCAACGGAAGGCCGACGATGGCCGCCTGCGTGCCGTTGCTGTAGCGCGCCTGGATCGCTTCGAGATAACCGGCCGGCAATTGCTGCGGCAGCAGCGGCACGGCGGTTTCGGGTGTGACGACGAGCGAGGCCTTGGCATCGCGCAGCTGTTCGCCATACCAGCGCAGGGCGGTTTCGATACCGCCGCCGGGGATGAATTTCTCGTCTTGCGGGATGTTGCCCTGCAGGAGCGCGACCTGGAGGCTGCCGGTGCTGGCGCCGCGCAGTGAGGGTGCGACGTGCGGGAATCCGAACACGAGCGCGATCAGCACCAGTCCCGCAACGGCCTCGGCGCGGCGCGCGAACGAGCCAAGTGCAACGAGCGCCATCGCGAGCGCCGCGACGGCGCCGATGCCGTAGACGCCGATCCACGGGGCCCATGCGGCCAGCGGGCCTTCTACATGCGCATAGCCGCCGGCGCCCCAGGGGAAGCCGGTGAACCAGCTGCCGCGCACGAGTTCGGCGAGCGTCCAGAGCGCGGCGAAAACCAGCGCCCCCGTCACGCGCCCCTTCGGCCCACGCACCACGAACCATGCGGCGGCCACGGCGTAGTACAGCCCCAGCGCGGCAGCGAGCGCCAGCACGGCGATGGCCGCCAGCGGCGCCGGCAGACCACCGTAGGTGTGCAGCGAAATGAAGAGCCACCAGAAGCTGCCGGTGAGCCAGGTGGTCGAGAAGAGCCAGGCGTGAAGGCCGGCGCGGCGCCAGCCGGCGCCTTCGGCGCGGAGGCTGTCGAGCAGCCAGACCAGCGCGCCCATCGAAAGAAGCTGAAGCCACCACAGCGGCCTTCCGTCGGCTGGCCACGCAATCGACAAGGCCTGTGCCAGTCCGGCCAATCCGAAGCCGAACAGCCGAAACCAGGCAACCGTGGGGGAGGCGGGCGAGATGCGCGCCGTCGCTGCTGCGGGCAGCGGCATCAGTCGGCCGCGTCGCCGCCGCGGGCTGGCGACACCTTGAACCAGCGCACCGCGCCGCCCTTGGTGTGCAGCACCACGAAGTCGAAGCCGCCCATCGCATGGTGCTCGCCGCGCTTGGGCACGTGGCCCATCTCGTGCGCGATCAGGCCGCCGATGGTGTCGAAGTCTTCGCTCAGCTGTTCTTCGTCGAAGGTGATGCCGAAGGCTTCGGCCACGCGCTCGATGGGCGTGTCGCCCGAGACGCGGTAGGTGTGGTCGGCCAGGCCGAAGATGTCGCCCTCGTCCTCGGCGATGTCGAACTCGTCCTCGATCTCGCCGACGATCTGCTCGAGCACATCCTCGATGGTGATGAGGCCGGCCACGCGGCCGAACTCGTCGATGACGATGGCCAGGTGATTGCGGTTGCCGCGGAACTCGCGCAGGAGATCGTTCAGGCCCTTGCTCTCGGGCACGAAGGTGGCGGGGCGCAGCAATGCGCGGATGTTCAGGCCCGGCGCGCGCTGCAGCTTGAGCAGGTCCTTCGCGAGCAGGATGCCGATGATGTTTTCTTTTTCGCCCTCGTACACCGGGAAGCGCGAGTGCGCGGTGTCGATGATGAGGTGCAGCAGCGCGTCGAACGGCGCATCGATGTTGATCGCGTCCATGCGCGGGGCGGCCACCATCACGTCGCCGGCCGTCATGTCGGCCATGCGCAGCACGCCTTCGAGCATCACGCGCGACTCGGCGCCGATCACCTCGTTGTCCTCGGCGTCCGCCAGGGTTTCGATCAGCTCGTCGCGCGAGTCGGGACCGGGGTGGATGAATTCGGCAAGCTTCTGGAGGAAGCCGCGCTTGTCTTCCCGTTCTACGGGTGCGCGTTCAGGGTGAGGGTCGGCCACTGCGGGAGGGCGGAGTTGAGGAGGGGCAAGGATAACGGATTGCGTGTGACACGCTCTACCGCGCGGGCGTCATAGGCCGTTTCGGGGCCTGCCGGACGAGTCAGGGGGCGGACTTGCTGCGGGCGTCTCTCATGCCGCTGCGCACTTCCTGCAGGCTCGCCAGGAAGGCCCAGAACTGCTTGGCGCGGCTCTTCAGGGCGAAGTCGACCGCCGCGTAGTGTTCCAGCGAGATCTGGCTCATGCGGCTGTCGAAGGTGGCCTCTGGCAGTTGCAGATGCGCTTCGGCTTCGGAGCCGCTGCGCACCACGGTCGCGCCGGCGTTGCGGGCGATCTTGAGCATGGCGGCGTTCTCGCTCAGCGCATGGATGAAGAGCATGCCGACGCCTTCGTTGCGGGCGACGACCACCGCGCGCTCGAAGAGGCGCGCGCCGTAGCCACGGCCGCGGGCGTGCGCGGAGACCGAGACGCCGAATTCGGCGCAATCGCTGTGCTGGTCGCCGGGCGCGAAGGCCAGGTGGGACATCGCAATCAACTCGAGGCGGCGGTTGTAGATGCCGAACATCTCGTCGCGCTCGAAGTCGAGGCTGTCGACATAGCGCTGGATCTGCTCGTCGGCCGCGGCGTAGCCGAAGCGCAGGTACCGGTCGTGGGGGGTCAGCGCCAGCAGGTGCTGCGCGATGCGCTCCCGCTCGCGCGGGCCGATCGAACGGATCGGCACCATGACGGGCTGGGGCGACGAGACGGCGCGTGGCTGGGTCTCAACCATCGGCGCTTTCAGGAAAGAGCCGAGGCCGAGAGACGCTTTGAGGAGGGTCTTGGCGGTAAGCATGGCTCAAATGTAAGGGTTTCCCCTTAATCAACAAGCCAGCAAGGACACTTCCAAGACACATCCGTGACCCATTACCAGAACGCGTGGCGCCCGAGCAACCACTTTGTGGTTAAACGGGCACGGCTGTTGTGGCTTTGACACGGTCCAGCACGAAGCTGGTCTTGCAGTCCTCGACGCTGGGGTGCTTGAGCAGGGTGTCCATGATGAAGCGGCTGTAGTGCGCCATGTCGGCCACCACGACGCGCAGCAGGTAGTCCATGTCGCCCGTGAGCGCCGCGCATTCGACCACTTCGGGCCAGGTCTGCACGCTGGCGCGGAACAGGTCCATCGGGTTGCGCTTGTGGCTCTCGGTGTGCTTTTCGAGGCGCACGTTGAGGTAGGCGGTCAGGCCCAGGCCGATCACCTCGGGGCGCACGAGGGCGACGTAGCGGTCGATCACCCCGCTCTCTTCCAGGCGCTTGACCCGCCGCAGCACCGCACTGGGCGACAGGCTGACCTGCTCCGCGAGCTGGTCGTAAGTGGCGCGCCCGTCTGCTTGCAGCGTGCGCAGAATGAGCCTATCAATCTTGTCGAGTGCTTCCATTCTTCTATTTTTGCAGTTTTACTGCGCGTTTGCCACCAAAGACGCCCAACAACGCTGAAAACCTGAGCGCCATCCAACCTACATTGCAGCACTGGCGTTTTTCGCCTATCTCGCACCTATCGATCCCCCACCTTCTGGAGACCGCACATGAGCCAAGCCGACGCACCCGCCTTCACCCCTTGGGAGAACCCCATGGGCACCGACGGCTTCGAATTCATCGAATACGCGGCACCCGATCCGGTCGCCATGGGCAAGGTGTTCGAGCGCATGGGCTTCACGGCCGTGGCCAAGCACCGCCACAAGAACGTGCTGCTGTACCGCCAGGGCACGATCAACTTCATCCTGAATGCCGAGCCCGATTCGTTCGCGCAGCGCTTTGCGCGCGAGCACGGCCCGAGCGTCTGCGCCATCGCCTTCCGCGTGCAGGACGCCAAGCAGGCCTACGAGCGCGCCACCGCGCTGGGCGCCTGGGGCTTCGCCGACAAGGCCGGCCCGGGCGAGCTGAACATCCCCGCCATCAAGGGCGTCGGCGACAGCCTGATCTACCTCGTCGACCGCTGGCCCGGCAAGAACGGCGCGCAGCCGGGCGACATCGGCAACATCGGCTTCTACGACGTCGACTTCGAGGCGCTGCCGGGGGTGTCACCGCAGCAGGCGCTGTCGCCGGTGGGCAATGGCCTCACCTACGTCGACCACCTGACGCACAACGTGTACCGCGGCCGCATGAACGTGTGGGCCGGCTTCTACGAGAAGCTCTTCAACTTCCGCGAGATCAAGTACTTCGACATCGAAGGCCAGGTCACGGGCGTGAAGAGCAAGGCCATGACCAGCCCCTGCGGCAAGATCCGCATCCCGATCAACGAAGAGGGCAAGGAGCAGGCCGGCCAGATCCAGGAGTACCTGGACATGTACAAGGGCGAAGGCATCCAGCACATCGCGATGGGTTCGGACGACCTGTACGCCACCGTCGATGCGATGCGCGCCAAGGGCGTGGTCTTGCTCGACACCATCGACACGTACTACGAGCTGGTCGACAAGCGCATCCCCGAGCATGGCGAAAGCGTGGCCGAACTGAAGAAGCGCAAGATCCTGATCGACGGCAAGAAGGACGCGCTGCTGCTGCAGATCTTCAGCGAGAACCAGCTGGGCCCGATCTTCTTCGAGTTCATCCAGCGCAAGGGCGACGACGGCTTCGGCAACGGCAACTTTAAGGCGCTGTTCGAGAGCATCGAGCTCGACCAGATGCGCCGCGGCGTACTGACCGCCGCAAAATAAGGACCCTTTCAACCGCCCTTATTGCCCAGGAGTTCGCATGCGCAGCAGCACCTCTTCGATCGGTTTGACCTTCATCGCGGCGGCTGCCGCCGTTCTCTCGGGTTGCGCGATGGCGCCGGCGGCAACGCCCGCGGCCGCCTCGCACCTGGACGCGGTGCAGAAGGCCGCGGTGCTGCGCATCTGCACCCCCGGCGACTACAAGCCCTTCAGCTTCCAGAAGACCGATGCTTCGTTCGAAGGCATCGACGTCGACCTGATGACCGGCTTCAGCGCGAGCCTCGGTGCGAAGCCCGAATGGGTCAAGACCACCTGGGCCAACCTGTTGCCGGACCTTGCCGCGGGCAAGTGCGACATCGCGGTGGGTGGCGTGTCGGTCACCACCGACCGCCAGAAACGCGCCTTCTTCAGCACGCCCTACATGGTCAACGGCAAGACGCCGATCGCGCGCTGCGCCGACGTGGCCAAGTACCAGAGCGTCGCGGCCATCGACCAGCCTTCGACTCGCGTCATCTTCAATCCGGGCGGCAGCAACGAGCGCTTTGCCCGTACCAACTTCAAGCAGGCCAAGCTCACGCTGCACGGCGAGAACGTGACGATCTTCGACGAGATCCTCGCCAACCGCGCCGACGTGTTCGTGACCGAGGCTGCCGAGGCCATCACGCAGCAAAAGCTCAAGCCGGGCTTGTGCGCAGTCAACCCCGACAAGCCGCTGCAGTACGGCGAGATGGCCTGGATGCTGCCGCGCGACGACGTGGCCTTCAAGTCGTACGTCGACCAATGGCTGCACCTGCAGCAGGCCGGTGGCGACTTCCAGCGCACGATGGACCGCTGGCTCAAATAACCAGAGAAACACAATCCCTATGGACACCCCTGCCGCCGCTGCTGTTGTCACTCCCGCCGTCTATGGCGCATCCGATCGCCCGCCGCGCGGCGACTACTCGCGCGGCGGCTCGGTGCAAGCCGACTACACCTGCCCGCAGGACTGGGCCAGCTACACGGCGGCCGATCACGACACCTACAGGCGGCTCTACGAACGCCAGGCGGCGCAGTTGCCCGGGCTGGCCTGCGATGCGTTCATCAACGCGCTGCCGTCGCTCGGCGTGAAGGACCGCATCCCGCGCTTCGAGGAAATCAACGAGCGGCTGCACAAGGCCACCGGTTGGGAAATCGTGGCGGTGCCCGGGCTGATTCCGGAGCTGCCGTTCTTCACCCTGCTCGCGAACCGCAAGTTCCCGGTGACCGACTGGATCCGCAAGCCCGAAGAGTTCAACTACATCGTCGAGCCCGACGTGTTCCACGACCTCTTCGGCCACGTGCCAATGCTGTTCGACCCGACCTTCGCCGACTATGTGCAGCGCTACGGCGCGGGCGGCATCAAGGCGCACGAACTGGGCGCGGGCGAGAAGCTCTCGCGGCTGTACTGGTACACGGTGGAGTTCGGTCTGATTCGCCAGCCGGAGGGCCTGCGCGCCTATGGTGCCGGCATCCTGAGCTCGGTGGGCGAACTCCAGCACGCCGTGCTCAGCGACGAGCCGCGCCGGCTGCCGCTCGATCTGCTGCGCGCCATGCGCACGCGCTACAAGATCGACACCTACCAAGCCAACTACTTCGTGATCGAGAGCTTCGCGCAGCTGTTTGATCTCACGGCGCCGGACTTCACGCCGATCTACGACGCGCTGAAGGTCGAGGCCGACATCGAAGCCGGCGTGCTGCTGCCGGGCGAGACCGGCAAGGCCTGATCTCCGGCCTGCTATCGCCTGCGCGACAGCAGGCGCGCGCACCCTAGGACAAGCCCGCTGGCGGTGGGGAGTGACTGGCTCCCACAATCCGCGCCAAAGGAGCTTGCATGCAGACATCCGCGCGACAAAACTATCCGGCCGGTGTGCCCGAGGAAATCAATCCCGAGCAATACCGGTCCCTGCCCCACATGTTCGAGGAGGCGTTCGGTCGCTACAAGGACCGGCCGTTCTCGGTCTGCATGGAGCGCTGGATGAATTACGGCGAGCTCGATGTGCTGTCGAAGGCGCTGGGCGCCTGGCTGCAGTCGAAGGGGCTCGAGCCGGGAGCGCGGGTGGCGATCATGCTGCCCAACATTCCGCAGTTCGCAGTCACGATGTGCGGCGTGCTGCGCGCGGGCTATACCTGCGTGAACGTGAATCCGCTCTACACCGCGCGCGAGCTGGAGCATCAACTCAAGGACTCGGGCGCGACGGCGATCGTCATCCTCGAGAACTTCGCGTCGACGCTGGAGCAGGTGATCGAGCGCACGCCGGTGAAACATGTCGTCATGACCTCGATGGGCGACCTGCTCGGTGGCCTGTATGGCGCGTGGATCACGATTGCCGTGCGGCACCTGGCGAAGATGGTCCCGCCATACAAGCTGCCGCTGAGCGACGGGCGCACGGTGACGCCGTTCACGCAGGCGATCTCCGAGGGACGCGGGCGCACACTGGCCGCTGACCAGAGCACGCTCGATTCGATTGCCTTCCTGCAATACACCGGCGGCACGACCGGTTTGTCGAAGGGCGCGGTGCTGACGCATCGCAACATCGTCGCGGCGACGCTGCAGGCCGAGGCCTGGTTCACGCCGGCGCTGTCGCGTGCCGGCGATCTTGCAAAGGTCAACAGCATCGCGGCGTTGCCGCTGTATCACATCTTCGCGTTGACGCTGTGCCTGCTGGTGATCCGGCAGGGATCGCACATGACGCTGATCCCGAATCCGCGCGACTTTGACAAGTTCATCGCAGTGCTGAAGAAGCGGCCGTTCCATATGCTGCCGGCGGTGAACACGCTGTTCAACGCGCTGCTGATGCATCCTCAGTTCAAGACGATTGACTTCTCGACGCTGTTCGTCTCGCAGGCCGGCGGCATGGCCGCGTCGGAAGGCACGGCGCGCAAGTGGTTCGAGGCGACCGGCTGCCCGATGATCGAAGGCTGGGGCATGAGCGAGACCTGTGCGATCGGCACGAACAATCCGGTGTCGAACACCAAGTTCACCGGCACCATCGGACTGCCGCTGCCGAGCATCGAGATCGCGATTAAGGATGACGACGGCAACTCGGTGCCGACGGGCGAGTCCGGCGAGTTGTGCATCAAGGGCCCCAATGTGATGACGGGCTACTACAACCAACCGGCCGAGACCGCCGCCGCATTCACCGCCGATGGCTTCATGCGAACGGGCGATATCGCCGTGATGCAGGAAGATGGCTACAGCCGCATCGTCGACCGCAAGAAGGACATGATCCTGGTGAGCGGCTTCAACGTGTTCCCGAACGAGCTGGAGAACGTGATCTCGCTATGCCCCGGGGTCGTCGAATGCGCGGCGGTGGGCGTGCCCGACGAGAAACAGGGCGAGGCAATCAAGGTTTTCGTGGTGCGCAGGGACCCGAACCTGACCGAAGACGCGGTGCTGCAATACTGCAATGGGCAACTCACAGGCTACAAGCGGCCGAAGCACATCGAATTCCGTGATTCCCTGCCGAAGACCAATGTGGGGAAGATCCTGCGGCGCGAACTTCGCACGAGCGCGAGCGCCTGAATGAGCAACGCCGCGGCGGCCGCCGGGTTGCCGGCGAATGTCGTTGTGTTCGAGCGCGGGTGGCTGTCGTCGAACAACATCCTGTTTGTCGGGGCGGACGAGACCGCGCTGGTCGATACCGGCTATGCCACGCATGCCAAGCAGACATTGGCATTGGTCGAATCCGCGTTGGGCGCCCGGCCACTAGACCGCGTGCTGAATACACATCTGCACAGTGACCATTGCGGTGGGAACGCCGCATTGCAGCAGCGTTATCCGGCACTGCGAACAGATATCCCTCCGGGGGAAGCGGCGCTGGTGGAGCGATGGGATGAGAGCGGTCTGAGTTTTTTTGCGACGGGACAGACTTGTCCTCGTTTTCGCTTCACCGGGTTGCTGCGACCTGGAACGGAATGCCTGCTTGGCGGCGGCGCGTGGGAAGTTCACGGGGCGCCTGGTCACGACCCCCACTCGATCATCTTGTTCGATCCGACTTCACGGACGCTTATTTCCGCGGACGCGCTGTGGGAGAACGGTTTTGGTATCGCATTTCCCGAGCTGGCGGGAGAGCCGTCTTTCGGCGAGATCGCCGCAACGCTGGATCGCATCGAGGAGTTGGCACCGCTGCAGGTGATTCCTGGACACGGTCGCGTGTTCAATGAAGTCGGTAACGCCTTGGTCACCGCACGCCGCCGCCTCGATGGGCTGCAGCGCGATCCGGTGAAACACGCCCGGCATGCCATCAAGGTATTGATGAAGTTCAAGCTGCTGGAATTGCAGTGGATCAGCCTCGAGGAGTGGTCGAGCTGGTTGCGGGGTACGCCGTACCTGGACGCCATCCGTCTTCGCTTCTTTGCGAACGAGGAATTGGGTCAATTGACTGCGGATATCTTGGGCGAGTTGATTGCCGCAGGTGCGGCGAAGATGGACGCCTCGGGCATTCGCAATGTCTGAATCCAAACTCTTCAGAATAGAAAAAACACGCCATTAAAGATGAGCTCGCTTTTATTAGCCAGTCTTCTGAATCTCAAAAGCAAAAAACCCCAGTCAGTAATCTGACTGGGGTTTTCTGGGCTGTAAGAGCCTGACGATGACCTACTTTCACACGGGAACCCGCACTATCATCGGCGCTGAGTCGTTTCACTGT
>NZ_JBPJZG010000008.1:0-284158 GCF_051216415.1 Variovorax trehalosi | reverse complement strand
CGCCCAGCAGCACCGAGACCGGGTCGCCCGATGCGGCGCGTGTGAGCACGAAGACCAGCACCGCCACGATGGCGAGCACCACGAGCATGCCGCCCGCGCGCGAGGCGATGTAGCGAAGCGAAGCACTTTTCATCACGACGAGAACTCGATGGCCGCTGCGCTGCCGACGGCCACGTACTGGCCGGTGAACTGGATGTCGCCCTTCTTCACGCGGAAGACCGTGACGTTGTCGCCCTGCTTGTTGTGGCACACGTAGAGGAAGCGCCCACTCGGATCGAGCGTGCAGCTGCGCGGGTAGTTGCCGCGCGTCCACTCCTCGCGCACGAGCGTGGGGGCGCCGGTGCGGGCGTCGATCCTGAAGAGCGAGATCGAATCGTGCAGACGGTTCAGCGACACGAAATGCTGGCCGTCCGGCAGCATGCGGATGCCCGAGGCGTAGCTCGTGCCCTTGAAGCCCTGCGGCAGCGCCGAGGTTTCGCTCACCAGCGTGAGCACGCCGGTGGCGCCGTCGTAGCGCATGAAGGCGATGGTCGAGGCCTCTTCGTTCACGAGGTAGAGCCACTTGCCGTTCGGGTGAAAGACGAAGTGGCGTGCGCCCGAGCTTTCGGACACGGCGACCGTGCTCGGCTGGCTCAGCACGCCGGTCTTGCGGTCGAAGCGGTACGAGATCACGCGGTCGAGGCCAAGGTCCGCGACCAGCACGAAGTTGCCGGTCGGGTCGCTGTGCACCATGTGCGCGTGCGGGCCGTCGTGGTCGCTGGTGGCAAAGCCTTCGTGCGAACGGGCCGCGGCGGGCACCACGTCGGCGCCCGGCTTGCAGGGGGTGGCGCCGCAGGCGGCCACGTCCTTGTAGACGACGGCGGCAGCATCCGAATCGAAGCCGCCGTCGGTGCGCAGCGCGATCACGCTGACGTCGCCGCTTGCGTAGTTGGCGGTGAAGAGAAAGCGGCCATCGGGATGCACGCTGACGTACGCCGGGTCCTTGCCGCCGCAGGCCATCTCGGCCACGAACGACAGCGCGCCGTCGGCACCGATGCGGAAGGCCGAGACCGAGCCGGCCTCAAACTCGTTGGCCGCATAGAGCATCGGCAGCTTCGGGTGCCGCGCGAGCGATGCGGGGTTGCGCAGCTTGGCGTTGTCGCCCGTGCTCGCCACCGCAGGCGGCGCGCCGGGAATGGGCTTGAGCGCGCCGGTCGAGCCGTCCACCACGAACTGGTGGACGCCGAGGCCGCGCCCGCCGCGCCATGGCTTGCCGCCATCGCTGTAGGTGCCGACGTAGGCGTAGACAGGGCCGGACGTTGCGGCCTGTGCGGTGGAGGTCGTGAGACCCAAGGCTCCGAGGCCGGAGGCCAGTGCGCTGGCTTGCAGAAGTTGGCGACGCGATGGCATGGCTGCGGCTCCTGCTTACTTGATCTTCGCGTTCCAGAAGAACGGCCAGGTCGCAGGCTGGTAGTTGTCCAGCGCCGGGCTCTTCGCCGAGAGGCCGTTGAACTTGCCGACGTTGATGTACGGCACCTCGTCATAGACGACCTGCTGCACCTTGCCCCACAGCGCGCCGCGCTTGGCGGGGTCGCTCTCGACGTTGAAGGCCTGCAGCGCCGACTTCTTGGCGGGCGTGTCCCACCAGCCGGGGGCGCCGTCACCCAGTTGCGGCGGCGAGAGCATCGGCTCGGGGAACTGGCCCGAGTGGGTCACGTAGATGTCCCAGAGCTTCGAATCGTTGCGGCGCTGCACCAGCGTGGCCCAGTCGACCACATTCAGGTCGACCTTGAAGCCGGCGCGCTTGAGCTGCTCGGCCATCAGCAGCGACATGTTGTAGTGGAAGTCGTACTGGCGGCTCGTGAGCACGCGGATCGGGTCGCCCTTGTAGCCGGCCTTGGCGGCGGCTTCCTTGGCCTTGGTTGCGTTGCGCTCGTTGTAGAGCGTGACGCCGGCCGTCGAGTAGAACGGCGAGCCCTTGGGGAAGTGATTGCCTTCGGCCACGAAGAAGCGCGTGTCGCCGAAGCCGGCCGCGAGCATTTCGCCTTCGCCAAGCGCGGACTGGATCGCCTGGCGCACGGCCTGGTTGGAAGCCACGCCTTCCTTGGTGTTGAGCACGAGGTAGGGGAAGCCGAACGACGGCGTCATGATCGGCACGGTCTTGCCGCCCGACTTTTCGAGGCGCGGCAGGGCTTCGACCGGCAGCAGGTCGGCAAAGTCGTACTGGCCGGCGAGCGCACCCTCCACGCGCGTGCTGGCGTTGGGCACGGGCACGAAGCGCAGCTCTTCAATCGCTGCTTCGCGCTTGCCGCCGTAGCCGCTCGCGGGCTCCTTGCGCGCGGCGTACTTGTCGAAGCGGGTGAGCAGCACGAACTGGTCGGGGCGGCGCTCCTTGAACTTGTAGGGGCCGGTGCCCACGAACTCCTTCAGCGGCGAGGCGATCGAGTCCTTGGCCATGATCGCGGCCATGCCGCTGGGCAGCGCGAGCTGCGAGAGCAGCGGCGCATACGGCGCCTTCAGCACGATCTCCACGCCCAGCGGGCCCTTGGCCTTCAAGCTTTCGATTTCCTTGCCCACGGCCTTGCCGCGCGGCGACTGGTCCATCCAGCGCTGCAGGCTCGCCACCACATCGTCGGCGTTGAGTTCGCGGCCGTTGTGCAGCATCACGCCGCGGCGCAATGTGATGGCGTAGGTCTTGCCGTCGGCGGAGATCTTCGGCATGGTCTCGGCCAGCATCGGCACCACATTCCACTTGGCATCGAAGGTGTAGAGCGTCTCGTACACGTGCTGCATGATGGTTCCGACCAGGTCGGCCGTGGAGGCCATCGGGTCGAGCGTCTGTGGCTCGGCCACCATCGCGAGCGTGGCGAAGTTGCGCGGCCCCTGGGCATGCGCCTGCTGGTGCGGCAGCGCGGCGCACAGCATCGCGAGCAGGGAGGCACCCAGCAGACTGCGCTTCGACAGCTTGGGCAGGCGCTGGACAAGACCGGCGTGGGCGGCATGGGGCATGGAGAACTCCTTCGTGGGGTCGGGCAGGGTTTGTGAAAGAAATTTTCTTTTCGGCCCGGACTTTGAAGCAGTATTCATGCCAAATCATCCGTGTTAACCCTTGTTCGAGGGTTATTTTGAAATAGATTTTCAGATTGGATCGATACTTGCGATCCGTTTCCCTTTCACTTCTCTCATTTCAGGAGTCCTCCCATGCCCCTCGAATACCTCGGCGCCCCGCCCGTCGCCTCGGACCGTCAGGCCCGCCCCTTCTCCCCGGCCGTGCGCGCGGGCGACTTCATCTACGTGTCGGGCCAGGTGCCCGCCAATGCCGACGGCGAGATCGTGGTGGGCGGCATCGAGGCGCAGACGCGCCAGGTGATGGAAAACCTGAAGAAGGTGCTCGCGCTGGCCGGCGCCACGCTCGACGACGTGTGCAAGAGCACCGTGTGGCTGCACGACGCGCGCGACTTTGGTGCCTTCAACCGCATCTACATGAGCTACTTCGGCGAGAACAAGCCGGCACGCTCGACCACCGAGGCGCGGCTGATGGTCGATGCGAAGGTCGAGATCGACGTGGTGGCTTACAAGCCCAAGGCCTGATCAGGATGCGTCGCGCAGCAGCGCGATGACATCGCTCTGTTTCTTCTCGAACGCGAGATCGAAGGCGGTGCGCCCGCTGCTGTCTTTCAGTGCCTTGTCGGCCCCATGGATGACCAGCGTGCGCACGGTGTCGTAGTGGCCGCGAACCGCTGCTTCCATCAATGCGGTACGGCCGTTGGCCTGGCGTGCATCGGGATCGGCGCCCTTCTCGAGCAACACCGTTACCGCCTGCGCCTGGCCCAGGCTCGCGGCCTGCACGATGTTCGGCACGGCCGCCTGCCCTTGTGCGGGTGCCTGCGCTGCGGCCCATGGTGCGGCAGTACAACCCATCAGTGCCACCAAGGCGTGGATAGGCAGGGTCTTGAGCGGGTTCATGGCGCGTCCTTGAAATCGATATCGCGAATGGCTTGGAATGCAGGAGAGTTCGAGCAAAGGGCATGCCACGGCTGAAAGCCGCACGGCATGTTGGCATGGATGCTGCGTTGCCGGCGTGTCAAACCACTCCGACATTCACCGATGACTCCATCGCCAGTGCGCCACACATTCCTTGCCCTCGCCTCTTCATCTTCATCTCGCGCCACTCGCCTCGCCTGCAGCGTTGTCTTCTGCGCCGTGCTGGCCGCATGCGGTGGCGGCAGCAGCGGCTTCTCTTTCATTCCTTCCGCCGGCACGGGCACTGCGCCAGTCGCGCCCGCGCCGGAGCCCGGCGATGCCGTGGTGCTGCAGCCCGATCGCAAACCATTCCCCCTGGTCGAAGCCACCGTCGAAGGCTTTCACGCGGCCATGCGCAAGGGTGAAGTCTCTTGCCGCGATGTCGTGCAGGGCTACCTCGATCGCATCGCGGCCTTCGATGCCGATGCATCGGCCGCATACCCCGACAGCCCCGGCCTGCACAGCGTGATCGCCGTCAACCCGGCGGCGCTCACGCGGGCCGACGAACTCGACCGACAGTTCTTCAAGACCGGCCAGATGATCGGCCCGATGCATTGCGTGACGGTGCTTGCGAAGGACAACATCGACACCTACGACATGAAGACCACGGCCGGCTCGCTCGTGCTGGCAAACAACCAGCCGCCCGACGACGCCTACATCCTGCGCAAGATCCGCGAGGCCGGCGGCATCGTCATCGGCAAGGCCAACCTCGACGAATTCGCCTTCGGCTTCACGGGCAGTTCGTCGGTCGGCGGCAAGACCAGGAATGCCTACATCCCGGCCAACAGCGCGGGCGGCTCGTCGTCCGGCACCGGCACTTCCATCGCCGCGAGCCTGGCGATGCTGGGGCTGGGCACCGACACCGGCGGCTCTGTGCGTGTGCCATCGGCAGTCGAAGGCCTCTACGGCCTGCGCCCGACCTTGCGGCTCGTGAGCCAGGACGGCATCGTGCCGCTGGCCCATGGCCAGGACACCGCCGGCCCCCTGTGCCGCCAGGTGCAGGACTGCGCACTGGTGCTAGACGCCATGGCCGGCTTCGACGCCGCGCCCGGCAGCGGCCAGCGCATCGCCAAGGCCTGGGATGCCCCGTTGGTGGCCAGTGCCGCCGCCTACGCATCGATGACGCTGCAGCCCGCCACCTACGCCGCGTCGCTGAAGGCCGATGGCTTGAAGGGCGCACGCATCGGCGTCGTGCGCGCCATGTTCCCGACCGCGACCGCGGCCAACCAGCGCTTCCTGGACACGCTGAACGCGGCACTCGACCAGATGAAGGCCGCGGGCGCGGTGGTCGAGGATGTGCAGATCCCCGACCGGGCGACGATCCTGACCGGCTATGCGAGCCTGTCGTCCTACGAGTTCCGCGACAACCTCACCGAATACCTCGGCGGATGGACCTCGACGGCGGATGGCCATCCGCGCACGACCGAGGATGTGGCGATCGCCATGGACACGCTGGAACCCACGCGCGTGGCCAACTTCCGCTCGTACATCGCCTCGGGCACCAACAAGGAATCCAACCCGACGTACCAGAACAACCTGAAGCCGCGCGACGACTATGTGATTCCGCGCGTGACGGCGGCGCTCGACAACGTCGACTTCGTCACCAGCGCGAGCCTGGGAACGCCGTACGACGTGCTGGTCTATCCGGTGCTGCAGGGCTTCAACAGCACCAGCGTCAACTCGGGCTCCAACAACCGCCTGAGCCCCTTCACCGGCTTTCCGGCCCTGGCGTTCCCGGCCGGCTTCGCGAAGGCCACCGATGCGTCGAGCTCGGTCGAACCGGTGACCTTCGAGATGATCGGTCGTGCATTCGCCGAGCCCACGCTGTTCCGGCTGGCCTACGGCTGGCAGAACACCACCGCGGCGCGAATCCCCAGCCCGTTGGCACCGGAGCTGAAGCAGCCGCCCGGCGTTTGAGCGGCAGGAGGCTCAGGTCCGCAGCTCGGTCTTGCGCTGGATGATCCGCGAGACCAGCCCGTACGCCACCGCCTCCTCGGCCGAGAGCCAGCGGTCGCGCTCGATGTCGGCCAGCACCACGTCGATGGGCTTGCCGGTCTCGCGCGCAATCTCGTGCGCGATGCGCTGGCGGGCCTTGATGATTTCCTGCGCTTGAATGGCGATGTCGGTCGCCTGCCCGCCCGCACCGCCGCTGGGCTGGTGGATCAAAAAGCGCGTGTTCGGCAGGCACACGCGCCGCTCGCGCGGGGCCGCCAGGAACAGGTGCGTGGCGGCGCTGCCGACCCAGCCGGTGCCGATCATGTTCACCGGCGCGCCGATGAAACGCACGATGTCGTGGATCGCATCGCCCGACTCCAGGTGCCCGCCTGGCGAGCTCACGAGGATGTCGATGGGCTGCTGGTTGTCCGCGTCCAGCGCGATGAGCCGGCGCGTCACGTCGGCGGCCACCGCGTCGGTGATGCTGCCGAAGATCAAGAGCGTGCGCGATTTGAACGCCTTCTCCTCCAGGTAGGAGTTGCGCGGCTCGGCCGTGGCCGCGGGCTTGGTGTCGTCGTCGGTTTCCATGATGAAGAAGCACTCCTGTGGTTGAACTGTCTTGACGAACAAGCCCACAGTTTCGTGACATTCCGGCCTATGGCAAGCTGCGCCGATGCTCGATGAACGCTACCTGTCGCAGTTTCCGGCGCATCGCAGCCGGCTCGTCCGTGCCGCCGCACGCCTGCTCGGCAACACGGCCGAGGCCGAAGACCTGGTGCAGGACACCTACCTGCGCGCCCTCGAGGAAGTCAGGGAAGGCGACAGGCCCGCGCTCGACGCCGCGCAAGCCTGGCTGACCACCGTCATGCAGCACCTGGCCATCGACCGCTTGCGACGGCGCAACTGGATGCAGCGCTGGCTTCAGGATGCACAGGCGCTGGAGCCTGCGCCCGAGGCCGCTTCCATCGAAGCCAACGCCGCACTGGCGCAAGAGGTCGAACAGGCCTTGCGGCTGCTCGCCGCGCGACTGAGCCCCGCCGATGGCGCCGCGGTGCTGCTGCGCGAGGTGTTCGAAGCCAGCTTCAAGGAAATCGCCGAGGCCAGTGGCAAGACCGAGGCGGCGTGCCGGCAGCAACTGCATCGCGCATTGCTGCGGCTGAGGCAGGACCCCAAGGACACGGAAGATGGAGGACCGGAAGCGGTCTTCCATGCGTACCGGCAGGCACTGCATGACTGCGATGCGCGAACCCTGTTCGCGATGCTGCGGCAGCCACCGGCGCGTGCGCTTGCCATGTCGGCTGCAACGGCACCCAGCTCCGGTGCGCCGCGTGTGGTGTGCCAGGTGATGCAGATCGGCGGACGGCTCGGCCTCGTGCTGACCCTGGGCGGGAAGGTGCTGTGCGTGCTGCCGCTGGATGCGCCACAGACCGAAGAAGCGTTGCATTAGCTCCTTCCCCCTCTGGGGGAAGGTTGGAATGGGGGCACGCGCGGCCTCTAAGGCTGCATGGCGTTGAATGCCGCTGAGCCCCCACCCCTGCCCTCCCCCAGAGGGGGAGGGAGAAAGATAAAAAGCTCAGCCCGCCAAGCGCCCCGCCACCAACTGCAGCACGCGATCGCAGCGCTTGGCCAGCTCCTGGTCGTGCGTGACCATCACGAAGGCCGTGCCATGCCGATGCGCCAGGTCGAGCATCAGCTCGAACACCGTGTCGGCCGTGCTGCGGTCCAGGTTGCCCGTCGGCTCGTCGGCCAGCACGCAAGCGGGCTGCGTGACCAGCGCCCGCGCGATCGCCACGCGCTGGCGCTCGCCGCCCGACAACTCGGCCGGACGGTGATGAAGACGCTCGCCCAACCCGACACTGCCAAGGATCTTCGCGGCCGCCTGTGCAGCCTGCGACGATTCGACGCGGCGGATCTTCAGCGGCATCGCCACGTTGTCGAGCGCACTGAATTCGGGCAGCAGGTGATGGAACTGGTAGACGAAGCCAAGGTGCTGGTTGCGCAGCCGCCCCTGCTCCGCGGCATCCGCATGCGCGATGTCCTTGCCCAGCAGCTCGACCTTGCCCGCGGTCGGTGAATCGAGTCCGCCCATCAGGTGCAGCAGCGTGCTCTTGCCCGAGCCCGAAGCACCGACGATGGCCAGCGTTTCGCCGGCATGCACGTCGAGGTCCACGCCGTGCAGCACGGTGAGGTCGATGCGCCCTTCCTGGAATCGCTTGGTGAGGCCACGCGCCTTCAATACCACTTCACTCATAGCGCAATGCCTCGGCAGGGTTCACCCGGCTGGCGCGCCAGCTCGGGTACAGCGTTGCAAGGAACGCGAGGATGAGGGAAATGATCGCGATGGGCATGATGTCGCTTTGCTGCGGGTCGCTCGGCATCTTGCTGATCAGGTAGATGTCCTTGGGCAGGAAGCTCGCGTGGAAGAGCTGTTCGAGGAAGGGCACGATCACGTCGATGTTGTAGGCGATGCCCAGGCCCAGCAGGAGGCCCGCCACGGTGCCGATCACGCCCACCATCGCGCCCTGCACCACGAAGATGCCCATGATGCTGCGCGGCGAGCTGCCCAGCGTGCGCAGGATGGCGATGTCAGCGCGCTTGTCGGTCACCGTCATCACGAGCGTGGAGACGAGGTTGAAGGCCGCCACCGCCACGATCAGCGTGAGGATGATGAACATCATGCGTTTCTCGACCTGCACGGCCGCGAACCAGGTCTTGTTCTGGCGCGTCCAGTCGCGGATCAGGAATTCGCCCGGCAGGCTCACGGCCAGCTGGTCGGCCACGTCGCGGGCCTCGTTCAGGTCCTTGAGCTTGAGGCGAATACCGGTCGGGCCTTCGAGGCGGAACACCTTGGCCGCGTCCTGCTCGTGCACCATCGCGAGCGCCGAGTCGTACTCGTAGTGGCCCGAATCGAAAGTGCCCACCACGGTGAACTGCTTCAGTCGCGGCACCACGCCAGCCGGCGTGACCTGGCCGCCCGGTGCCACCAGCGTGACCTTGTCGCCCGGCTGCACGAACATCGAGCGCGCAAGCTCGATGCCCAGCACGATGCCGAATTCGCCCGGCACCAGCTTGTCGAAGGTGCCCTTGCTTGCGATGCCGCCGGTGTCGGTGACCTCGGGTTCGAGCTTGGGGTCGATGCCCCGGACGATCGCGCCCTTCATGTCCTCGCCGCGCGCGATCAGCGCCTGCGTGTTGATGAAGGGGGCCGCGCCGATGACCTCGGGGTTCTTGCGCGCGGCGGCCATGATTTCGTCCAGGCTCTGCAGCGCCTGGCCGTCGCGCGAGAAGATCTCGATGTGCGACACCACGCCGAGCATGCGGTCGCGCACCTCTTTCTGGAAGCCGTTCATCACACTGAGCACAATGATCAACGCCGCCACGCCCAATGCGATGCCAAGCATCGACACACCGGAGATGAAGGAGATGAAGCCGTTGCGCCGCGTCGCCCGGCCTGCGCGCGTGTAGCGCCAGCCGAGCTGCAGTTCATAAGGGAGTCGCATCAAATTTCCTGCCGAGCCGCCTCAAAGGAAATTTGCCCGCCCTTGGGGGGCAGCGAATACACGAAGTGAGGAGCGAGGGGGTAGGTCATATACGGCGGAATTGTGGCATCCCGAAACGTTTGGGGGCTTCCGGGACAATAGAGGGATGGCCGAACACCCCCCACGTCACTTGTTGATCCCCTTCGCCGGCCGCGGTTCCCCGGCGTGCCGCGCGGCATTGCCGGCACTCAAACTCCCGAACCTCGAATCCCTGCTCTCCCGGCTCGCCCTCGCCGACACCGACTCACAAGACGAAAGCACGCGCTCGCCTCCGCACGAAAGGGCGCTCGCCAAGGCGCTGGGCATTTCCGCCGCCGACGGCTGCATCCCCTGGGCCGCGCTCGAAGCCCGGCAGGCCAGCCTCGCTACCCCCGACGACAGTGAAGGCTGGGGCGTCGTCACGCTGTGCAACTGGCAGGTCGGTATCGACGATGTGGCACTGGGCGATCCGGCCGCCATCGAGATCGACGCCGCCGAATCGGCCGCGCTGCTGGACGTCGCCCGGCCGTTCTTCGAAGAAGACGGCATCGCGCTGCACGCCTCCCCCACGCCGGGCCGCTGGCTCGCCCGCGCGCGCATCTTCGACGGCCTCGCCACCGCCTCCATCGACCGGGCGGTGGGCTATCCGATTTCGCAGTGGTCGCCGCTGGGCGACTCGGCCCGGCCGCTGCGCCGCCTGCAGAACGAGATGCAGATGCTGCTCTACACGCAGCGCGTGAACGACGACCGCGCCGCGCGCGGCGTGCCGCCAATCAACTCCTTCTGGCTCAGCGGCACCGGCGCCTTGAAAGGCGTCGTCGCACCGACAGCCCCCGCGCCAACCGTGAGCGACACCCTCCGCGTGGCCGCCCTGCGCGACGACGGCGCGGGCTGGGCCGAGGCCTGGCAGGCGCTGGACGCGAGCGAGATCGCCTCGATGCTGGCCGACTACACGCGCGGCGCCGACGTGGCGCTCACGCTCTGCGGCGACCGTGGCGCGCAGCGCTACACGGTGCAGCAGCGCGGCCTCGCACGCTGGGCGAAGAGCCTGTTCGACCGCACGCGCGCCGCCACGGTGCTGGAGTCGCTGTGAAGATCATCGCCCGCGACATTCCCCCACGCACCGTCTGGGCCCTTGAGCAGGCGGGCGTGCACCCGCTGCTCGCACGCCTCTTTGCCGCACGCGGCGTGATGGCCAAGGACGAGCTCGACGACGGCCTCGCCCGCCTGCTGCTTCCCGACACCCTGCGCGGCACGCGCGAAGCCGCCGTGCTGCTGGCCGACGCGATGGCGCTCGACAAGCGCCTGTGCATCGTCGCCGACTACGACTGCGACGGCGCCACCGCCTGCGCGGTCGGCGTGCGGGGCTTGCGCCTGCTGGGCGCAAAGAACGTGAGCTACCTCGTGCCCGATCGCGTGGTGGATGGTTACGGCCTCACGCCGCCGATTGCCGAGCGCGTGGCCGACAGCGGCGCCGACATGCTGATCACCGTCGACAACGGCATTGCCAGCGTCGAAGGCGTGGCGGCTGCGAAAGCGCGCGGCCTGCAGGTGCTGGTGACCGACCACCATTTGCCCGGCCCCGAACTGCCGATCGCCGACGTGCTCGTCAACCCGAACCAGCCCGGCTGCGAGTTCGAGAGCAAGAGCATCGCGGGCGTCGGCGTCATGTTCTACGTGCTGCTCGCGCTGCGCTCCGAGTTGCGCGCACGCGGCGTGTTCGACGTGACGACACAGCCCAAGCTCGATGCGCTCTTGCCCCTGGTCGCGCTCGGCACCGTCGCCGACGTGGTGAAGCTGGACGCCAACAACCGCCGCCTCGTCGCACAGGGGCTGCGCCGCATCCGCGCGGGCGCGATGCCCGCCGGCGTGGCCGCGCTCTTCAAGGCCGCAGGCCGCACGGCTTCGGCCGCCACCACCTTCGACTTCGGCTTCGCCCTCGGCCCGCGCATCAATGCGGCGGGCCGGCTGGCCGACATGACGCTGGGCATCGAATGCCTGCTGACCGACGACGCCGGTCGCGCCGACGAGCTTGCCCGCATGCTCGACGGCATCAATCGCGAGCGGCGCGACATCGAGGGCGGCATGCGCGACCAGGCGCTGCTGCTGGCCGAATCGCTCTTCGCCACGGATGGCGAAGGCATCGAGGCCCCGCCGGCGGCCATCAGCGTGTTCGATGCGAACTTCCACGAAGGCGTGGTCGGCATCGTGGCCTCGCGCATCAAGGACCGCTTTCACCGGCCGACCTTCGTGTTCGCCGCAAGCGGTGCGCCGGGCAAGGAGCAGGAACTCAAGGGCTCGGGCCGGTCGATTCCGGGCTTTCACCTGCGCGATGCGCTGGACCTCGTGGCCAAGCGCCATCCGGGCGTGCTGCTGCGCTTCGGCGGGCATGCGATGGCGGCGGGCTGCACGGTGGCGCGCGAGCACTTCAAGACCTTCGAGCAGGCGCTTGCGCAAGTGGCGGGCGAATGGCTGGCGGCATCGGCGCTCACGCGCCAGATCGAGACCGACGGGCCGATCGCGCGCGAGTACATGCGCATCGACCTCGTGGACACGCTGCACCGCGAGGTGTGGGGCCAGGGCTTTGCGCCGCCGACCTTCAGCGAAGAGGTGGAGGTGGTGTCGCAGCGGCTGGTGGGCGAGAAGCACCTGGCGCTCAAGCTCAGGCACCAGGGCCAGCCGATCGATGCGATCTGGTTCAGCCACACCGAACCGTTGCCGCCCAAGGTGAAGCTCGCGTTCCGACTCGATGCAGACGAATGGCAGGGCGTGCGGCGCCTGCGCTTTCTGGTCGAGGGGGCGGAGTTCTAGAAGAAAAAAAGAGAAAAACCAGGGCCCTGCGGGTTACCTGATTGGAGGGGGGAGACTGCGTTTTGTCGCGCCGGCCGCCTTTTCACAGGCACGCACAAGCCGGCAGATGCAACCGGTCGAATGCTCGTTGGAGCACCGTTCGACGGGTTGCACCCGCGCTCCCCCGGAGTCATTGCACGTACAAAGACACCAACACGACAAACGCCCAGCTGTAGGCCACGACCACGCACAACCCCATGAGGAAGCCCTCCGCCCTGCGGCTGGCCTCCGTCGCACGGGAATGAGCAAGCAGCGTCTCCGAATTCCGAAGCAGCAGCCGGTCTATGTCCACAGCGTCACCCCCCCTCCTCACAGCACCTCCCTGATTCGCAAGCCGGCCCCATCGAAGCAATCGCTCCTCCATCCGTGGACAGAAAAAGTCGTCACGCTCCCTCCCAGGATCTGCGGTCGAGGCAGCCTGCATTGCGTTCCCTCCTGCGCCATTCGATGAAGCGCACGCCGTGGACTTTAGAGAAAACTGAATTTCAAACAACTAATGATTAATACCAGTCGCGGCGATCGGCGCAATTGCACCGCGGTGGAAAGCTCGATTTTTCATTTGGCGTAACACTTCCGTGTACGCGCCATTGCGCAACACCAGTGAATTCTGCGTATTCCCTCGGGGCCGGCCGTGGTGCAATGCCACGAAGCCATGGCAATGATCGGCAAGCAGATCACCGGAGCGCGCAAGTGCATCGGCAATTCTCCGATCAATTCGAGCTGTCAGGAATTGGCGGCCGTATTCGCCTCAATCACGAATTCCCTGGGGATGAGAATTCTGAAAAGTGTGCCGCGGCCCATCACGGATTTGACCTCGATACGGTAATTGAGGCGCGTGGCAAATCGCTTGACGATGGCCAGGCCCAAGCCCACGCCCTTGGTGCGGCCTTGATCACCGGGATCTTCCTGGTGAAAGGCGTCGAAAATCCGCTGCCGCGCCTCAGGCTTGATTCCGGGGCCCTGGTCCCAGATTTCGATGACTGCGCCCCTCGACGTTTTTCGGGCGCACACCAATACACCGCTTTTTGTGTATTTGAGCGCATTGGAAACGAGGTTTTCGAGCATGCGCAGCAGCATGGAGGCATCGGTGCCCACGGTGATTCGCGCCATGCGAAATCGCAATTGCACACCATGGCGCTCGGCGATTTTCTCGAAATGCAGATCGAGCTTTTGAAACAGGGACTGAATTTCCGTGGCCCGGATCTTCACCCCGGCATCGAGCGCCTCGATTCGTGCGAATTCGAGGATGCTGTTGATATAGACCTGAAGCGCATCGATTTCCTGCCCCAGGCGGTCCAGCGTCGATTCTGCGGATTGATTGATCTTGGTGGCCGCCCTGGCGGAGAGCACCCACAATTTCGCGGCATGCAAGCGCTGCTGAAAGTCGTGGCTGGCACCCGCAAAGAATTCCGAGCGTGTATCGAGCGTCTTGTACGCGATGTCCTTCAGTCTTTCGAGTTTGTCGTTGGCTATTTCGAGCTGATTCACCAATTGACTGGCTTCATGGGTGCGAGCGAGCAGATCGTTGAGCTGGCGAACGGCAATGAAAATATTCAGCCACAGCACGGCCAGCACACCCATGTCGAGCGCCACGATGACCGACAGGCTCGCGACGCCGTTGGAATACAGATTGGCGGAAAAAGCGCCCCACAGCAGGCCGTTGTAAAGAACCACGGCAATGGGCGTCACCGGCCACATGCCGGTCATCGACACGCTGATGCTCAGGAGGCCAATGCACATGATCAACACGCGCACCGTGAGCACTGGCCCCACGAACAAATGGATGGTCCAGATCCAGTACAGGCAGGCAATGACGATGATGACGATCGGGATCAGCTTCAACCCGAGGGATTTCTTGACGACCGCCGGCGGCAATTGCGTGAGCGGCCAGAAAAGCCCGACGCGAATCAGCCAGGTCACCACCGAGACCGCGAGCCAGGTCCACATCGATGCCGAATCCAGAATTGGCGCGCTCGCCTCCGCGACCAGAAGCCCGAAGATCGTGATCCAGTAAGCGACCTGCTGGACAAAGAATTGGCGCTCCGCCAGATGACGGTGCGCCAGCGTCGCGTGGATCAGGGAGCGGGAGAGCCGCCCCTGCTCTTCCATCAGCGATTCGTCGAGCGGCTCGCTCTTGTTGTTGGTGAAGCCCCGGCCAAGCTCCTCAAGCAGCCCCATCGCTGCTCCTCGTGGCGAAACCTGCCAGGAGCCCGAGTTGCAATGCCTTCTGGACCGCGTGCGCGCGCGATTTGACGCCCAGTGCTTCCATGGCGGAATCGATGTGGTAATTGACCGTTCCCGGGTGCAATGACAGCAATCGCGCGATTTCCTTGGTGGAGCGCCCCGCGCCGACGAATTCCAGGCATTGGCATTGGCGGTTGGTCAGACGGATCGCGCTCGGATCCGCGCCCAGATCAGGCAACTGCGGAAAAACCTTTTCGCCCGCAATGGCCTTGTCCAGGCTCGCCTCGAGCTCTTTGATTTCGATGGCCTTCAGGATGTAGCCCTGGAATCCGCTGGCCTTGGCCTGGGCGATGTAGTCCGCCCGGTGGGTGCCGGTCAGGATGCAGGTGAGCCCTTCCTTGCCCAGCTTCTTGATTTCCATGGCCAGCGAAAGGCCGACCGCGCCGGGCACGTCCAGGTCGAGCAGGATCAATCCCCAGCGGTGAGGAGTTGCCTTCAAAGCGAACAGCGCCTTTTCGGCGCTGTTGCAGACATCGATATTGGCGACGAGCGGACTTCGTGCAATCTTTTCCGCCGTCGCTTCCGACACCAGAGGTTGGTCTTCTATGAACAAGACGTTGATCATCGATTTTCTGTCCGGGATTTCTAGTTTTGCCGAATTGGAGATCAGCCTGGGCCGGTTCGCCCATTCCGCTACTTTACTAAAGATTACAAAGTCAACTGGGGAAAATAACTGGGGCCTGACACCCAGGGACCGGGCAATTTCCGCCAATGAATTGAATACTTTTTATTTATAAACTGACGCCTTCCATCGTTCTCCGAATCTGCCACCCAAAGAAAAACCCCCCGGGCGGTGAACCACCAGGAGGGTTATTTCAGGTTTGGTGCCGCTTGTCGGAATCGAACTGACGACCTTCCGCTTACAAGGCGGGTGCTCTACCAATTGAGCTAAAGCGGCTGAATTTCTTCGGCGTGCGTGATTCTAGTGGGCCGTTGCGAGCGCCTACTTGACGCGCTTGAGCGACGGCCGCGAACCGCCACCGGCCGGCGGGCGCGGCGGCTCGTCGATGGGATCGGTGGTTGCGCCGGCAGGGCCTGCATCGACCATTTCGCTGCCCTCTTCGCCCGTCACCAAGTGGACGATCTTGCCGGCATCGCCTTCGGTGCCGCGCGAGGCATCACGCAAAGGCATGCGCGCAGGACCCGTGGGCGAAGCGGGTACATCCCCGTTGTCGACCGCGGGCGCCGGCGCGGGAAACGCCATGCCCTGGCCGTTCTCGCGCGCATAGATCGCGATCACGCGCCCCACCGGCACGCTGATCTCGCGCGCACTGCCCGCAAAGCGGGCCTTGAACTCGATGAAATCGTTGCCGAGCTTGAGCGAGCTGGTCGCATCGAAGCTGATGTTGAGCACGATCTCGCCGTTCTTCACGTACTCGCGCGGAACCTGGACGGTGTCGTCGACCTGCACCGCGACATAGGGCGTGAACCCGTTGTCGGTGCACCATTCGTACAACGCCCGGATGAGGTACGGGCGGGTGGAGGACGACTCGAGCGCGTTGATCATGAAAGGAAGGCAGCGAAGAACGGTACGGTGGACGCAGTCTTACTTGCGCATGACCTTTTCGGAAGGCGTGAGTGCTTCGATATAGGCCGGACGCGAGAAGATGCGTTCAGCGTACTTCAGAAGCGGTGCCGCGTTCTTGCTGAGGTCGATGCCGTAGTAGTCCAGGCGCCAGAGCAGCGGCGCGATGGCCACGTCGAGCATCGAGAAGTTGTCGCCCAGCATGTACTTGTTCTTGAGGAACACGGGTGCGAGCTGCGTCAAGCGGTCGCGAATGTGCGAGCGCGCCTTTTCGATGGCCTTCTCGTTGCCCTTGGTGGTGCGGTTCTCGAGCGTCGAGACATGCACGAACAGTTCCTTCTCGAAGTTGAGCAGGAACAGGCGCACGCGGGCGCGGTCGACCGGGTCGCCGGGCATCAGCTGGGGATGCGGGAAGCGCTCGTCGATGTACTCGTTGATGATGTTCGACTCGTACAGGATCAGGTCGCGCTCGACCAGGATCGGCACCTGGCCGTACGGATTCATCACGCTGATGTCTTCGGGCTTGTTGTAGAGATCGACGTCGCGGATCTCGAAGTCCATGCCCTTTTCGAACAGAACGAAGCGGCAGCGGTGGGAAAAGGGGCAGGTCGTTCCTGAATACAAGACCATCATGGCGAGAGACTCCTAAAAATCAAAAAGAGTGGGTCGCGTTGGCAACCCACTCTGTGGGACCGGATGCACGAGGCATGACCGGTCGGCGTGGACGGAACTACTTGACGTCTTTCCAGTACGAGGCGTTCAGTCGCCACACAAAAACCACCGACATGGCCAGGAACAGCAGGACCCAGACGCCGATGCGGATGCGGGTGTTCTGCGCGGGCTCGGCCATCCACTGAAGGTAGCTCACCAGGTCGCCGACGGCATTGTCGTACTGCACTGGCGTGAGGGTGCCGGGGGTGACCTGCGTCCACTTGCCGGTGAACACGTCGGTTTCATGACCGTGCTGCTCGACCTTGCTGTAGACCGGCTGGCGCTCGCCCTGCAGTTCCCAGAGCGGGTTCGGCATGGCGACACTCGGGAACACGAGGTTGTTCCAGCCGGTGGCCTTGGTGTCGTCGCGGTAGAAGGTGCGAAGGAAGGTGTAGAGGTAGTCGGCACCCGTGCCGCCGTGGCCGGCACGCGAGCGAGCAACCAGCGTGAGGTCGGGAGGTGTGGTGCCGAACCAGTCCTTGGCCTGGCGCGCGTCGATGTTGGCCCTCATGGTCTCGCCGACCTTGTCGGTCGTGAACAGAAGGTTGTCCTTGATCTGCTGCTCGGTGATGCCGATGTCCTGCAGGCGGTTGTAGCGCATGAAGGCGGCCGAGTGGCAGTTCAGGCAGTAGTTGACGAACAGCTTGGCGCCGTTCTGCAGGGCCTGCACGTCGGTCGTCTTGTTGGGTGCCTTGTCCCATGCCAGACCGCCCGATTCGGCCGATGCGGGGGCCGAGAAGGTCAGCCCCAGCGCCAGACCCAAGGTAGCCATGACCGCGAGCCAGCCGGAAATTCTTTTCTTCATCGTGTTTCTCTCAAGCTCTTGCACTTCGTGTCTCGTCTCAATGCGCAGCGAAGACCACGCGCTCGGGCACGGGCTTGAATTCGCCCTTGCGGCTCCACCAGGGCATCAAGAGGAAGAAGCCGAAGTAGAAGAGCGTGCCGATCTGCGAGATGGTCTGGGCGATGTCGAGGGCGAAGGAGCCGATGACCAGGTTGCCCCAGACGCCAGGCGGCTGGATGCCCAGGTAGCCCAGGATCAGGAACAGGAAGACGAACACGCCGTACACATACTTGTGCCAGCTCGGACGGTAGCGGATCGACTTGACTTCGCTGTGGTCCAGCCACGGCAGGAAGAACAGGATGATGACCGAGCCGCCCATCACGACCACGCCCCAGAACTTGGCGTCGAAGGCCTTGAGCAGGAAGATGGCCACGGCCGCCACGACGACGATCGCGATTTTCAGCGCGGTGCCCGACTTGCCCTTGATGAAGTTCAGGATCGCGGCCAGGCCGATGATCAGCGCGAACACGTTGACCATGTCGTCGGTGGTCGCGCGCAGCATCGAATAGAACGGCGTGAAGTACCAGACCGGGGCGATGTGGTTGGGCGTCTTGAGCGAATCGGCCGGGATGAAGTTGTTGTACTCGAGGAAGTACCCACCGGCCTCGGGCGCGAAGAAGATCACCGCCGAGAAGATTGTGAGGAACACCACCACGCCGAAGATGTCGTGCACCGTGTAGTACGGATGCGACGGAATGCCGTCGAGCGGGTGGCCGTCGGGGCCGCGGTTGGCCTTGATCTCGATGCCGTCGGGGTTGTTGGAACCCACTTCGTGCAGCGCGATCAGGTGGGCCACCACGAGGCCGAGCAGCACCAGCGGCACAGCGATCACGTGGAAGCTGAAGAAGCGGTTCAGCGTGGCGTCGCTCACCACGTAGTCGCCGCGGATCAGCAGGGCCAGGTCAGGACCGATGAACGGGATGGCGGCGAACAGGTTCACGATCACCTGGGCGCCCCAGTAGCTCATTTGCCCCCAGGGCAGCAGGTAGCCCATGAAGGCTTCGGCCATGAGGCACAGGAAGATCGCGCAGCCGAACACCCAGATCAGCTCGCGGGGCTTGCGGTAGCTGCCGTACATGAGGCCACGGAACATGTGCAGGTACACCACGATGAAGAACGCGGAGGCGCCCGTCGAGTGGATGTAGCGGATGAGCCAGCCCCAGGGCACGTCGCGCATGATGTACTCGACCGATGCGAACGCCTGGTTCGCGTCGGGCTTGTAGTGCATCACGAGGAAGATGCCGGTGACGATCTGGATCACCAGGACCAGCATCGCCAGCGAGCCGAAGATGTACCAGAAGTTGAAGTTCTTCGGCGCGTAGTACTTGCCCCACTGGTCGTTCCAGAGCTTGGTCAGCGGGAAGCGGTTGTCGACCCAGTTGAGCAGCTTCGCGCCGGCGGGCGCGTTGGGGGAAATTTCGTGGAATTCAGCCATGTTCTTCTTCTGCCTCAGGCCTTCTTGGAGTCTTCACCGATCAGGAGCTTGGTGTCCGACAGGTACATGTGCGGGGGCACAGGCAGGTTGTCGGGCGCGGGCTTGTTCTTGAAGACGCGGCCGGCCAGGTCGAACGTGGAACCGTGGCAGGGGCAGAGGAAGCCGCCTTCCCAGTCGGCCGGCAGCGAGGGCTGCGGTCCGGCCTGCAGGCGGTCCACCGGCGAGCAGCCCAGGTGGGTGCAGATGCCCACCACGACCAGCACGTCGGGCTTGATCGAGCGGTGCTCGTTCTGCGCGTACTTGGGGGTGAATTCGTCGGGGTGACGTTTGGAGAGCGGGTCGGCCAGCTGGCCGTCCAGCTTGGGGAGTTCGGCGATCTGCTCCGGCGTGCGCTTGAGGATCCAGACCGGCTTGCCGCGCCATTCGACGGTCATTTTCTCGCCGACCTTGAGCGCCGAGATGTCGACTTCGACAGCGGCGCCGGCGGCCTTGGCCTTCTCCGACGGCTGGAAAGTGCTCACAAATGGAACTACGGTGGCCACGCCACCCGCTACGCCGGCACAGCTGGACGCGATCAACCACGTCCGCTTGCTTGTGTCGATCCGGGGCGAGCCGGAGGTCATGTCACTCATGGGGATCCTCTTGTCTTCTTCGCTGGAGCAGGGGTCAACCCGCGATTGTAGCGGGGCGCCGAAGGGATATTCAATGGCTGCCATGCGCGTGGCCGGCGAACGATGGCCGGCGCAGCGCGTCCGTGGAACGCGCACCACACATGCCCAGCGGCGGGGGCCGCGAGGGCCGGCAGACAGCCGTCAGTTCAGAAGACCGTGCTGCATCGCCTCGTGGACCGCCTGGGTCCGCGACTTGACCGCGAGCTTGCGGTAGATGCTCTTGGCGTGGAATTCGATCGTGTTGACCGACAGGTAGACCGCTTCCGCGATCTGCCGGTTGCTCCATCCCTGCGCGATCAAACGCAGCACCTTGAGTTCGCGCGGCGACAGCAGGGCCGGCGCGGACGAAGACGACGGTTCGGCGCGGGGCTCGGTCCGGATGGGCTCGATCGTCCGCGTCTTCGCCGATGCGGCAATCAGCCCGAGGATGCGCCGCGCGACCCGTGAGTCCATCGGCGCACCGCCGCGCTCGATCGATCGCAACAGGAAGGAAAGCTCGGCGTCGTCCGCTTCCGTCAGCAGATAGCCGACGGCACCCGCGGAGATCGCGGCATTCACCAGTTCGTGGTCGTCGGTGGGCGACATGGCGACAGTCTCTATGTGCCGGTAGGTCTCGCGCACATGACGGATCAGCGAGACGCCGTCGCTGCGCGGCAGGCGCATGCCGACCAGCACGAGGTCGTAGGGCAGCGAGGCCAGCAGGTTGCACGCCTCGGTGCGCGTGGACGCCACCACGACGCGGCGGCCCGGCGCGAGGTTGCCCAGGATGCGGCGCATGCGGTCGGCCACGGCGGGGTCGTCCTCGACGATGAGCGCGCCGTGGAAGGTGCTCAGGTACGACAGTTGCGGCACCGACGACATCGGCGCCGTTCTCAAAGGCTGACAGGAAAAATTGATGGCCACGCGACGCTCTCTTGGCTACTCGATGTAGCTTCAAAATGTTGACTTTCGTCTCATGTGTCGCAGGAACGATGCCCGCAAGAGAGCGCACCGGCCGGAACAGGGGCGTCGCGGCAGGCAGCACCTTGATTTCATTGGGGAATCCATCGAAAACAGGGCCTGCGGCACCCTCCGGGCATGGCCTGCGTCAGGGCTTCTTGGCGCCGTTGTTACGCGCCTGCGACCGTACGTGTTACGTAGCACCGGGCCACCTGGAACGCATCGAACATCGGCTCTGCATCCTTCGACGATCCATCGGAAGTGCGCCGATCGAACGACACATCTCCGGGTCACGGACAAGGCGGTGCACTGCGCCGCTTCAGACAGATCGCCGCTCGCAGTCGTGAAGGGTTGCCGCCGAAGCACATCGGCGTTGCGCTGCGCCCTCTGGAGAGGCTAACAATCGCGGGCATACTCGGCACTCCTTCAACAGCAGAGCTCCAGCAGCCTTTTGAATCATGAGCATCCTCAGTGAATTCAAGGAATTTGCCGTCAAGGGCAACGTCGTCGACCTCGCAGTCGGTGTGATCATCGGCGCGGCGTTCGGCAAGATCGTCGACTCGCTGGTGGCCGACATCATCATGCCGGTGATAGGCCTGGTGTTCGGCAAGCTCGATTTCTCGAACCTCTACGTGGTGCTGGGCACGGCACCTGTCGGTGTGGCGAACACGCTGGCCGACCTGAAGAAAGCCGGCGTGCCGGTGCTGGCCTACGGCAGTTTCATCACCGTGGCGGTCAACTTCGTGATCCTGGCGTTCATCATCTTCATGATGGTCAAGCAGATCAACAAGCTGCGGAAGACCGAGGCAGCAGCGCCCGCCGCACCCGTCGCGACGCCGGAAGACATCACGCTGCTGCGCGAGATCCGCGACAGCCTCAAGCGTCCTTAGGCGCTGCCCAGCGTCCTCGCCATGCGAAGCGCCTCGACGAGGCTCGACGCATCGGCGAGCCCCGTGCCCGCGATATCGAACGCGGTGCCGTGATCGGGGCTGGTGCGCACCAGCGGCAACCCCAGCGTCACATTCACCCCCTTCTCCACCCCGAGGTACTTGACCGGGATCAGGCCCTGGTCGTGGTACATCGCGATCACCACGTCGAACTCGCCGCTGTCGGGCACGCCATGCTTGGCGCGCGCGCGCATGAACACGGTGTCGGGCGCGTGCGGCCCGTTGGCGTCGATGCCTTCGGCGCGCGCGGCGGCGATGGCCGGTGCGATGGTCTCGCGCTCTTCCGAACCGAACAGGCCGCCCTCGCCCGCATGCGGATTGAGGCCGGCGACGCCGATGCGCGGCGCGCGGCCCAGCGCATGGGACAGCGCGCGGTGCGTGATGCGCAGCGTCTGCAGCACGCCCTCGAAATGCACCGCCTCGATGGCATCGCGCAGCGACATGTGGATGCTCACGAGCACGGTACGCAGCTCGTCGTTGGCCAGCATCATGCGCACCGGCACGTCGGCGACGCTGCGGCCCAGATGCGCGGCCGCCTCGGCCTGCAGGAGTTCGGTGTGGCCGGGGTACGGGAAGCCGGCGGCGGACAGCGCCTCCTTGTGCAGCGGCGCTGTCACGATGGCGGCGATTTCGCCGCGCAGCGCCGCCCGCGCGGCCCAGACCACGCAATCGCCCGCCGCGCGACCGGCCTCGGCACTGATCTGGCCCATCACGATGTTCGCTGGCGGCACGATGACCTGCAGCACCGGGATGCAGCCGGGCGGAACGCCGGCGACTTCGGCCACGGTCTCGATCTCCGCCACGGCCCATGCCGGTTGGCCCGGTCCGGCCAGCGCTTGCGAGGCACGCCGCAGCGTGGCCACGTCGCCGGCCACGAAAGCGCCACGGGTCGCGTCCGGCGCATCGCGGAAGGCCTTGGCGATGATCTCGGGGCCGATGCCCGCAGGATCGCCCAACGTAATGGCTACTGCGCCGCTCATGCGGGGTTGTCGATATCGATGAACTCGTGCTTCAGCCCGAGCTGCGCCGCCACGTGCGCGGCCACGGCCTGCGCGCCGTAGCGCTCGGTCGCGTGGTGCCCGCAGGCCAGAAAGGCCACGCCCATCTCGCGCGCGTAGTGGGCCTGGGGCTCCGAGATCTCGCCGGTGATGAAGGCGTCGGCGCCGGCCGCGATGGCGGCCTCGAAGTAGCCCTGCGCGCCACCGGTGCACCAGGCGATGTTCTTGATGGGGCGATGCGCCGTATCGAGCAGGGTCACGGGGCGCCTGAGCACTTTCTCGACATGCGAGGCGAGCGCCTTGGCGCTGGCGAAGTTCTCTCCGTTCTCGCGCGCGCCGAGGAAGCCCAGCTCCTGCTCGCCGAAGCGCCCCGTCGAACCCGCATGCGCCACGAGCCCCAGCTGCAGCCCGAGCTGCGCGTTGTTGCCCAGTTCCGGATGCGCATCGAGCGGCAGGTGGTACGCGAAGAGATTGACGTCGTCGCCGAGCAGGAGGCCCAGCCGCTGCTTCATCCAGCCGGTGACGCAGCCGTCCTGGCCGCGCCAGAACAGGCCGTGGTGAACGAAGATGGCATCGGCCTCGGCGTGGATCGCGGCCTCGATCAGCGCGCGGCTGGCGGTCACGCCCGAGACGATCTTGCGGACCACGGTACGCCCTTCGACCTGCAGGCCGTTGGGTCCGTAGTCCTTGAAGCGCCCGGGGGCCAGCAACAGGTCGAATGCGTGGAGCAGTTCGTGGCGTGTGGTGCTCATCGCGACATTGTCGCGCTGCCCGGGGCCCCGACGCCATCGCGCATGGCATGGCCGCGCGCGGCCAGTGGCAACAGGGCCAGCAGGAAGCCCAGTGCTGCGAGTGCCGCGACGTAGTGCGCCGGTGCCATCGTGTCGTGCTGGAGCCAGAGCGTGAGGATCACCGGCGTGAGCCCGCCGAAGACCGCGTACGACATGTTGTAGGCGAACGAAAGCCCCGTGAAGCGCACCGGCGCCGGGAAGGCGCGCACGCCCGCGATCGGCACGGTGGCGATGGTGCCCACGAACAGGCCCACCAGACCGTAGTGCCAGAACAGCGTCGCCGGCGTGCCGGGCAGCCCCGTATAGAACAGGTAGGCCGTGGCGAAGAGCCCGCCCCAGCCGACGAGCATCACAGCGCGTGTGCCGATGCGGTCGCTCAGCCAGCCGACCAGCACACAGCCGATGGTCAGGGTCAGCGTGGCGAGCGCGTTGGCCTCGAGCGCCAGCGCGGCCGGAATGTGGTGCACCTTCTGCAGGTAGGTGGGCGTGTACAGCACCACCACCACGATCGCGGCCGACAGCACCCAGGTCTGCAGCGCGACGTACACGCAAGCCAGCCGGTGCTCGCGCAGCACGGTGCGCAACGGCAGCTCGCGGGCGACCGACTTCAGGCCGGCCAGCTCCTTGAAGACCGGCGTTTCATGAAGGAAGCGGCGCAGGTACACCGACACCAGCCCGAACACGCCACCCAGGATGAAGGGAATGCGCCAGGCGAAATCGCTCACCTGCTCGGGCGAGTAATGGCGGTTGATGGCCACCGCGACCAGCGAACCCAGCAGGATGCCGCCGGTGATGCCCGAGGTCAGCGTGCCGATGCCGAAACCGTAGCGCTTGGCCGGCACGTGCTCGCCGACGAACACCCAGGCGCCGGGCATTTCGCCACCGATGGCCGCGCCCTGCAGCACGCGCATCGCCAGCAGCAAAAGGGGCGCCGCCACGCCGATGCTCGCGTAGGTGGGCAGGAGGCCGATCACCAGCGTGGGCGCAGCCATCAAGAAGATCGACAGCGTGAACATGCGCTTGCGGCCCAGGAGGTCGCCGAAATGCGCGATGACGATGCCGCCCACAGGGCGCGCCAGGTAACCGGCCGCGAAGATGCCGAAGGTCTGCAGTTGCCGCAGCCAGTCGGGCATGTCGGCGGGGAAGAACAGCCCGCCCAGCACCGTGGCGAAGAAGACGTAGATGACGAAGTCGTAGAACTCCAGCGTTCCGCCGAGCGCCGAGAGGGCGAGGGTCTTGTAGTCGCGCGCGTCGAGCGTGCGGGTCGGAGCGGGCTTGGCGCCGTCCGCGAGGGTTGCTTCTGAAGTCATGGCTGGCAGAAAAATCGTGACCGCGCGCGCCGGGGCCGTGGAACCGGGTGGGAAACGGAAAATCGCGCGCCGAGAAAATGCCTGGCCGCATCCGCCGGGTGGGCAATGCGGAGGCCTGAAAAGGTGGAAGCCGGGTGGGATCGCTTCGCGATGCTAGGGGTTATCCCGTATTCACGCAGCCGAGCCTTGCCAATCTCGACCGCGCGGCGCGGTCTATCGTCAACCCCATTGAGGGACAATCGCACGCAGCGACGCCCCCGACGGCGTCTTCAACCGTCTTTTCATCAAGTTTTCATGAAACGCACCTGGCTGCTCTTTGCCCAAGCCGTTACCGTCCTGCTGGCGGCCTATTTCGTCGTCGCGACGCTCAAGCCCGAGTGGATCAACAAGCGCTCGACCTCGCTCGGTGGCGTGGTGTCGATCGTCGAGGCGCCGGCCGGCGCCCCTAGCGTGCCCGCCGTCGGCAGCCTCAGCGCGGCGGCCAAGAAGGCCTCGCCGGCGGTGGTGAGCATCAACACCAGCAAGGCGGCGCAGCGCCATCCGCGCAGCAACGACCCCTGGTTCCGCTTCTTCTTCGGCGACCAGGCCGACCAGCCCCAGGTGGGCCTGGGCAGCGGCGTGATCGTGAGCACCGACGGCTACATCCTCACCAACAACCACGTGGTCGAGGGCGCCGATGAAATCGAAGTCACCCTGAACGACAGCCGCCACGCGCGCGGCAAGGTGATCGGCACCGACCCCGACACCGACCTGGCCGTGCTCAAGATCGAGCTCGACAAGCTCCCGGTGATCGTCCTGGGCAACTCCGACGAACTGCTGGTGGGCGACCAGGTGCTGGCCATCGGCAACCCCTTCGGCGTGGGACAGACCGTGACCAGCGGCATTGTCTCGGCGCTGGGCCGCAACCAGCTGGGCATCAACAACTTCGAGAACTTCATCCAGACCGACGCGGCCATCAACCCCGGCAACTCGGGCGGCGCGCTGATCGACGTCAACGGCAACCTGCAGGGCATCAACACCGCGATCTACTCGCGCTCGGGCGGCAGCATGGGCATCGGCTTCGCCATTCCGGTGTCGATGGCCAAGATCGTGCTGGAAGGCATCGTGAAGGAAGGCCAGGTGCGCCGCGGCTGGATCGGCGTCGAGCCGAACGACCTGTCGCCTGAACTGGCCGAGACCTTCGGCGTGAAGGCGGATGCGGGCGTGATCATCACCGGCGTGCTGCAGAACGGCCCCGCCGCCAAGGCCGGCATCCGGCCGGGCGACGTGATCACCTCGGTGGGCGAGAAGAAGACCGACAGCGTGCAGTCCCTGCTGACCGCCGTGGCCGGGCTCAAGCCCGGCGACACGGCGCGCTTTGCACTGCAACGCGGCAGCGACAAGATGGAACTGGACGTGACACCGGGGCTCAGGCCGAAGAGCCCGGTCCGGCAAGTGCCGAACCAGCAGGAATAACCGGGATCAGGAAGACGCCGAGGAATCGGCGTTTTCTTCTTCCTCTGGCTTCTTCTTGCCCTGCGCAAAGTAGCGCGCCCCGATGATGCCCACCTCGTACAGCAGGCACATCGGCACCGCCAGCGCGAGCTGCGAGACCACGTCGGGCGGCGTCAGCACCGCGGCCACCACGAAGGCCACCACGATGAAGTAGCCGCGGAAGGACTTCAGCTTCTCGATCGTCACCATCTCGAAGCGCACCAGCAGCATCACCACGATCGGCACCTGGAAAGCGACGCCGAATGCGATGTAGAGCGACAGGATGGCCTCGACGTACGACGAGATGTCGGGCGTGGCCGCCACCGCGGCGGGCGTGAATTTCTGGATGAAGCTGAACATCTTGTCCAGCACGAAGAACTGCACGAAGGCGATGCCCGTGTAAGCCAGCAGGCTGCCGAAGAAGATCAGCGGCAGCGCAAAGCGCTTCTCGTGGCTGTAGAGGCCGGGCGCCACGAACATCCAGGCCTGGTACATGAGCCATGGCAGTGCCAGCAGGACGGCCGTCATCATCAGCACCTTGAGCGGCACGAAGAACGGCGAGAACACGCCGATGGCGATCAGTTTGGCATCCGGCGGCATGTGCGCACGGATCGGCATCGCGATCAGGTCGATGAGGCCGCCCGGGCCGGGCCAGATCGACAGCAGGATGCCCGCGATCACCAGGCCGTAGACGCAGTAGAGCAGCCGGTCGCGAAGCTCGACCAGGTGCTGCACGAACGGCTGCTCGGTGCCCGCCAGCTCGTCTTCTTTGTCTTTGTTCTTGTCGTCGGAATCGGCCATGGGGAAAGAAAAAAGCGTGGCTTCGGCCGGCGTGCGGCAAGCGAGAAACGCGGGGGTGTTGAAGCGCTAGTTGATCTTGTGCGGGCGGAAACGGGCAACCCGCGCCGCGCCCGACAACGCCTTGGTACGCACGCCGTTGCGCGCCTTGTACCAATTCGGCGTGGCGCCCTGCTTCAGGCGCCAGTTCTTGCGGGGGTGCTTGTATTCGGGCACCGGGGCCTCGGGTTCGGCCAGGGCCGAGAGCGTTTCGCCGGAGCCGGAGAACTGCTTTTCGAACTCGCTCGCACCGGTGTGGATGTTGTGCTCGACGTCGCGGGCCGCATCCTCCACGGTGGTCTTCATCTTGCGGAGTTCATCGAGCTCCATCGAGCGGTTGACTTCAGCCTTGACGTCGTTCACGTAGCGCTGCGCCTTGCCGAGCAGGGTGCCGACCGTGCGGGCCACGCGCGGCAGCTTCTCCGGCCCGATGACGATCAGCGCCACGACGCCGATCAGCGCCAGCTTCTCAATGCCGAGGTCGAGCACGTGCGGTCCGCGCTCAGGACTTCTGGCGCGCTTCGACGTCGATCGTCTTGTCGCTGTTGGCCGGTTGGCCGGTCACTTGCGCGGCGGGGGCGGAAGCCGCCGATGCGTCGGTGGTGGGATTGCCGTTGGCATCCTTCATGCCGTCCTTGAAGCCCTTGACGGCGCCACCAAGGTCAGAACCCATGTTCCGCAGCTTCTTGGTGCCGAAGATCATGACCACGACGAGCAGCACGATCAGCCAGTGCCAGATAGAAAAAGAACCCATGGAAGACTCCTAAGAATGTGTCCGATTTTAGTCGGGGTGAATGTGACAGTTTGGCTTAATGAAAGTCAGCCGCGAAGCCATGGCCGGGGACCGCCCATGACGTGCACATGGAGATGGTGAACCTCCTGCCCGCCCTCGGTGCCGGTGTTGACGACGACGCGGTAGCCGCCGTCCGGATAGGGCCTGCAGCCCTGCTCCAGCGCCAGCTTGGGCGCCAGGGTCATGATCTTGCCCATGAGCGCGGCGTCGTCGGGCGTGAGCTGCGCCATCGAGGCGATGTGCTTCTTGGGCACCAGCATGAAATGCACCGGCGCCCAGGGCGCGATGTCATGGAAACCGAACAGGTCCTCGTCTTCGTAGACCTTGCGCGAAGGGATCTTGCCTTCGACGATCTTGCAGAAAATGCAGTTCGGATCAGATGACATCTTTGGGTTCCATCGGGCGGTTGTCGTTCATGCGGATCATGCCTTTCACGATCCGGTACAGGAACCACAGCGAAATCAGCCCCCAGGCGATCCAGCCGGGGAAATAGAGCAGCAGGAAGAGCCACGAGGTCAGGATGTACAGCAGGCCCGCCCAGAGCACCGAGCGGATGCGCCAGCTGAAGTGCGAAGCCTGCCAGGTGCCGGCCGCGTCGTCGCGCTTGACGAAGTCGATCACCAGCGCCACGAGCAGGATGGCAATGGAGGCCTGCGCCCCCGGCACGACCGCGCCGATGGCCACGATCAGGTGCAGGATGTAGCTCACCCAGCCCCAGGTCTTGAGCGAGTCGTCGGGTTCCACGTTCACGATGTCGTTGGCCATGGGATGTCCTTTCAATCGTTGGATGCCTCGCGGGCCTGCACCTTGCGCAGGGCCTTTTCCTCGATGCCGCTGGTGCCTTCGCGGCGCTCAAGCTCCGCGACGACCTCGGCCGGCGAGAAACCGTAGTGCGCGAGCGCCACCATGGTGTGGAACCACAGGTCGGCCACTTCGTTCACTATTTTCGAGCGATCGCCGCCGTGGTCGGCGTCCTTGGCGGCCATCACGACCTCGGTGGCTTCCTCGCCGATCTTCTTCAAGAAGGCGTCGGGGCCCTTGTGCAGGAGGCGCGCGACGTAGCTCTTCTCGGGGTCGCCGCCGTTCGCGGGCAGGCGGGTCTCGATGACCGCGGCCAGGCGTGCGAGGCCATCGGAAGTGTTGGAGGTGTTGTTCACGGTGCCGGTCATTTGTAGATCGATTCCGGGTCTTTCAAGACCGGCTCGACCACGGTCCACTGGCCCTTCTCGTATTTGCTGAAGAAGCAGCTGTGGCGGCCGGTGTGGCAGGCGATGCCGGGCTCGTGGCCCAGTTGGGTGACCTTGAGCAGCACCACGTCGTTGTCGCAGTCCATGCGGATCTCGTGCACCGTCTGCACGTGGCCCGATTCCTCGCCCTTGAACCACAGCTTGTTGCGCGAGCGGCTGAAATACACCGCGCGGCCCAGCTCGGCGGTCTTCTCGAGCGCCTCGCGGTTCATCCAGGCGAACATCAGCACATCGTTGCTGCCTTGTTCCTGCGCGATCACGGGCACCAGGCCGTTCACGTCCCACTTCACTTCATCGAGCCAGTTCATCGGGGTATTGTCGGGGATGGGGCAAAGACCCCTCAGCGGTCGATTCGCACCGGGATGCCCCGTGCGGCCATACGGGCTTTCGCCTCGCCCACGGTGTGCTCGCCGTAGTGAAAGATGCTGGCCGCCAGCACCGCATCGGCGCCGCCGGTCTGGATGCCATCGGCCAGGTCGTCCAGGTTGCCGACGCCGCCCGAGGCGATCACCGGCACGCTGACCGCGTCGCTCACCGCGCGGGTGAGTTCGAGGTCGAAGCCGCTCTTGGTGCCGTCGCGGTCCATGCTGGTCAGCAGGATTTCGCCCGCGCCGCGGCGCGCCATCTCGGTGGCCCACTGCACGGCGTCGAGGCCGGTGTTCTTGCGGCCGCCGTGGCTGTAGACGTCCCAGCCCGGGCCGCGCGTGGCGGCTTCTTCGGGCGTGCGGCGCTTGGCATCGATGGCCACCACGATGCACTGCGAGCCGTACTTCTGCGACGCATCGTTGATCACCTGCGGATCGGCGATGGCGGCCGAGTTGAAGCTGGTCTTGTCCGCGCCCGCATTGAGGAGCCGGCGCACATCGGCCACCGTGCGCACGCCTCCGCCGACCGTGAGCGGAATGAAGACCTGCGAAGCCACCGCCTCGATGATCGGCAGGATCAGGTCGCGGCCGTCGCTGGTGGCGGTGATGTCCAGGAAGGTGAGCTCGTCGGCGCCCTGCGCGTTGTAGCGCGCGGCGATCTCGACCGGGTCGCCGGCATCGCGCAGTTCGAGGAAGTTGACGCCCTTGACGACACGACCGCCGGTGACGTCGAGGCAGGGAATGATGCGTTTGGCAAGCATGGGAAATTGAACCGGAAGGAAATCAGAGAACGGTGAGCTGTTGCCAGCCCTGCCATTGGGCGCCGGGCGCCAGCGTCACTTGTTCGTCGATGCGGGCCGCCTCGACGCAGAGCATGTTTCGGTAGCCGTCGGCGGGCATGTCGGGCAGCTCGGCGCAGAGTTCGGCGCCCGGGTTCCACACCACGGTTTCGGTACAGCTCGCGCTTTGCGAGATCTCGAGCGTGCCGCTCGGTTGCACCAATCGCAGCGGTTGGGCAGGGGCGGCGTAGACGCTGTCGAACTCGGCATCGAACTGCAATGCGGCAGACGTCTCCACATGACGGTCGTTGCGCAGCGAATCCCAGCGATTGGCGCCTTCGAGACCTTCGAGCCGCACCTGGGCGATGTCGTCGACGTGAAGATAGGAATGCAGCGCAGCGGCAAAGGCCCAGGGCGCATGGTCGATGTTGGTCAGCGTGAGCACGATGCGCAACTGACCAGGAGCCAGGGTGACCTCGAGTCGTGCATCGAATGCGTGCGGCCAGAGTGCCCGAGTGGCCTCGTTGTCGCGCAGCCGGAACGCCAGGGTCCCGGGCTCGGTGCCGGAGGCCTGCGGCTCCCAAGGCAAGTTGCGCATGAAACCATGCTTGGGCAGCATCCCGCGCATGTTGAATTGCGGGCAACATAGGGGCACGCCAGCGCGGATCGCGGTCTTGCCGTCGAACACGGCGCGGGGGCTGATGAAGAACCTTTCCCTTCCATCGGCCGTGGTCCACGAGAGCACTTGCGCGCCGTGCAGGGCCACGGTCAACGTACTGCCGTCCGCACCAAGGGCTCGGACCGCGGGCTGGCCGCGAAAGTCGATCAGGGTGATTTCCATGTGAGGAATTGTAGGCAGCGCCCGTGCCATGGCACGGAATCGGCATCCAGGGCCATTGCGCGGCCGGGGCCTTCTTGGATACCCTGTGTCCCTCCAAAAAAACACTTACACCTCCGAAGGGGAATCGCATGAAGAAAAAGCTACCGATGGCAGCCTGGATCCTGATCGCCATGGTGCTCGGGATCGTCGTGGGCTACATGATCTTCACGAGCTTTCCGGACAAGAAGGCCGCCAAGGAAATCGCGGACTACGTCTCCATCGTCTCGGACGTGTTCCTTCGCCTGATCAAGATGCTGATCGGCCCGCTGGTGTTCTCCACGCTGGTGGTGGGCATCGCCCACATGGGCGATGCCAAGTCGGTGGGCCGCGTGTTCGGCAAGGCCATCGGCTGGTTCCTCACCGCTTCGCTGATCTCGCTGGTCATCGGCCTGGTCATGGCCAATCTTCTCAAGCCCGGCGAGAACCTGGGTCTGCCGCTGCCCGACATCGGCGCCTCGGCCAACCTGGCCACCTCCAAGTTCACGCTGAAAGACTTCGTGAGCCACACGGTGCCCAAGTCGTTCGTCGAAGCCATGGCCAACAACGAGATCCTGCAGATCGTGGTGTTCTCGATGTTCTTCGGCGTGGCGCTCGCCTCGCTCGGCGACAAGGCCAAGACGCTGGTGGCGGCCATCGAGGAGCTCTCGCACGCGATGCTCAAGATCACCGGCTACGTGATGAAGCTCGCGCCTCTCGCAGTGCTGGCCGCCATGGCCGCCACCGTGGCCGTCAACGGCCTGGGCATCCTCCTGAAGTTCGCGGTGTTCATGGGCGACTTCTACCTGGGCCTCTTCGTGCTGTGGGGCGTGCTGATCCTGGCCGGCTTCCTCTTCCTCGGGCCGCGCGTGTTCAAGCTGCTGGTGCTCATCAAGGAAGCCTTCCTGCTCTCCTTCGCCACGGCGAGTTCCGAAGCGGCGTACCCCAAGATCCTGCAGGCGCTCGACCGTTTCGGCGTGAAGCGCAAGATCTCCAGCTTCGTGATGCCGATGGGCTACTCGTTCAACCTGGACGGCTCGATGATGTACTGCACCTTCGCCGTGCTTTTCATCGCGCAGGCCTACAACATCCACATGCCGATCAGCACGCAGATCACCATGCTGCTGATCCTGATGCTCACCTCCAAGGGCATGGCCGGCGTGCCGCGCGCCTCACTGGTGGTGATTGCCGCCACGCTGAACCACTTCGACATTCCCGAGGCCGGCCTGCTGCTGATCCTGGGCGTGGACACCTTCCTCGACATGGGCCGCTCGGCCACCAACGCGGTGGGCAATTCCATCGCCACCGCGGTGGTCGCCAAGTGGGAGGGCGAGCTGCTTTCCGAGAGCGATGCCGAGGTCAATGCCAAGGCGCTCGACGAGGAAGCCAACGCCACCCTCGCCCACCCGGCCCACGCGTGAGGCGCGCCATGAAACTCAAGGCCACGCTGTCGGTTCTGCTCACCGGACTGCTGGCGGTTGCCGCGCTCGCCGTCGCACCGGCGCAGGCCCAGGAGCAGCTCACCGGCACGCTCGCCAAGGCGCGCGAATCGGGCGCCATCACCATCGGCTACCGCGAGTCGTCGGTGCCTTTCTCGTACCTCAATGCGCGCAAGGAGCCGATCGGCTATTCGATCGAACTCTGCCGCGCGCTGGTCACGGCCATCGAGGACACGGTCAACAAGAGCCTCACGATCAAGTGGGTGCCCGTCACCTCCGATTCGCGCATCGACGCGGTCGCCAGCGGCAAGGTCGACCTGGAGTGCGGCTCCACCACCAACAACCTGGAACGCCAGAAGCGGGTGAGCTTCTCGCCCACGATGTTCGTCTCGGGCACCAAGGTGCTGGTGAAGAAGGGCGCGCCGATCAAGTCGTTCCGCGACCTGGCCGGCAAGAAGGTGGCCGTGACCGCCGGCACCACCAACGAGAAGACGCTGCGCGACCTGTCGGAGAAGTTCAAGCTCGGCATCAACCTGCAGGTGGCGCGCGACCATGCGGAATCGTTCGGGCTCGTGAAGAGCGGCCAGGCCGATGCCTTCGCCACCGACGACGTGCTGCTCTACGGCCTCATCGCGCAGGACGCCGCCAAGGCCGACTACGAGGTGGTGGGCGACTTCCTCTCCTACGACCCCTACGGGATCATGTACCGCAAGGGCGACGCGCAACTGGCCAAGGTGGTCAACGACACCTTCCAGGTGCTGGCCGAAGACGGCGAGATCGAGCGACAGTACAAGCGCTGGTTCCTGCGCAAGCTCCCTTCGGGCGAGAGCATCAACCTGCCGATGAGCGCGCAGCTCGAGACGATCATCCAGACGATGTCGGTGAAGGCCGAGTAATCCCGGCGCTTCCCTATCGCGCTGGCCACTCCCAGCGCGGGATTTCGCTCATGTCGAGATTGGCGATGCGGGTTTCGCCGAACTGCTTTTCGAGCACCACGTGCTGCACGCCGTCGCTGTCGTCCAGCGCTGCGATCAGGCGCGCGGCGTGCGACACCACGATCACCTGCGACTCGCGTGCGGCCCGGGCGATCAACCGGCCCAACGCGGGCAGCAGATCGGGGTGCAGGCTGGTCTCGGGCTCGTTGAGCACCAGCAGCGCCGGCGGCCTTGGCGTGAGCAGCGCAGCGATCCAGAGCAGGTAGCGCAGCGTGCCATCCGAGAGTTCTGCCGCCGTCAGCGGGCGCAGCAGGCCGTGCTGGTGCATCAACGTCTCGAAGCGGTCGTCGACAACGCGCACTTCGACGCGAGCACCCGGAAAGGCATCGTCCACGGCGCGGTCGAGCGCTTCGTCGTCGCCGATCTCGCGGATGGTCTGCAGTGCGGCGGCCAGGTCGGAACCGTCGTTGGCGAGCACCGGGGTGTAGGTGCCCAACTGTGGCTGGCGTGCAGGAGCATCTGCGTCCGAACGGAAATGATCGTAGAAACGCCATGAACGCATCTGCTCGCGCAGCGTGAGCATCTCGGGGGCCGCCTGCGGATCTGCGTACTCGGTCATCATGCTGGCGAACGCCGGAATGGGGTGACCGACGGCCTGCCAACTCTTGCCTTCGCGCAGGCGTAACGCGGCACCCTTGCGGTCGACCAGTTGCGTCGCGGGTCGCAGCAGCGGGCCGCTCCAGATCACCTCGTGCTTGATTTCAGGATCGTGCGAGAAAGCCGTGGGCGGCATGGGCGGCGACGGCGGCGGCAGGCCAATATCGATGGCGTAACCGAACTCGTCGGATTCGCTACCGGCAAACCCCAGCTTCAGAGCGACGGGCTCGTTGCGCCTCGTGCCCTGCACCGGCATTTCGCCCCGCAGCATCGCTGCCGAGAAGCGCTCGGGCCCGGCCCACAGTGTGGAAGACAGCCCGCCCTCGCGCACCAGCGAGCGGATCACTCCGCCGTTGGCGATATCGGCCAGGAGCCGCATCGCCCGGTACACGCTCGACTTGCCGCTGCCGTTGGCGCCCGTCACCACCGTGAGGCGGCCGAGCGGCACCGTCAGCTGGCGCAGCGACCGGTAGTTGGCAATGGCGAGCGCGGAGAGCACGCGCTGCGCAAGGAAGGCGTCAGGCGCCGGCCAGCTCGTCCGCGCGCGCCTGGGCGGCGGCGAAGTCGAGGTCGCCCGAGTAGATGGCGCGTCCGCAGATCACGCCCTCCACGCCTTCGAACTCGACCGCGCAGAGCTGGTCGATGTCGGCCATGTTCGAGAGACCGCCCGAAGCGATCACCGGGATCGTCAGCGCCTGCGCGAGCTTGACGGTGGCGTCGATGTTGATGCCCGAGAGCATGCCGTCGCGGCCGATGTCGGTGTAGATGATCGATTCGACGCCGTAGTCCTCGAACTTCTTGCCGAGGTCGGCCACCTCGTGGCCGGTGAGCTTGCTCCAGCCGTCGGTGGCGACCTTGCCGTCCTTGGCATCCAGGCCCACGATGATGTGACCGCCGAAGGCGCTGCAGGCGTCCTTGAGGAACCCCGGGTTCTTGACCGCGGCGGTACCGATGATCACGTAGCGCAGGCCGTCGTCGATGTAGCGCTCGATGGTGTCCAGGTCGCGAATGCCGCCGCCCAGCTGCACCGGGATGTCGTCGCCGACTTCCTTCAGGATCGCCTTGATCGCCGCATGGTTCTGCGGCTTGCCGGCGAAGGCGCCATTCAGATCGACCAGGTGCAGCCGCCGTGCGCCGGACTCGACCCACTTGCGGGCCATGGCGGCGGGGTCTTCGCTGAAGATGGTGGACTGGTCCATGTCGCCCTGTTTGAGGCGAACGCAGTGGCCGTCTTTGAGATCAATGGCGGGAATGAGGAGCATGGAAGTGACGCGAGTGAGCGAAAGCCGGGCTGTGGAAGGTTCGGCCCGGTCGGAAAAAATGGTTCAGGGATTCCAGTGGAGGAAGTTGCGATAGAGCTGCAGCCCGTGGTCCGCACTCTTCTCCGGGTGGAACTGGGTGGCAAAAATGTTATCGCGTGCGATGGCTGCGGTAAAGCTCGCGCCGTAATCGGCCTCGCCCACGCTGTGCCGGGCGTCGGCCGGCCGCGCGTAGAAGCTGTGCACGAAGTAGAAGTAACTCTGGTCGGGAATGCCCGCCCACACCGCGTGCGGCTGGGCCTGGCGCACCTGGTTCCAGCCCATCTGCGGCACCTTGAAACGGCTGCCGTCGGCCTGCAGGCGGCCGGCCAGTTCGAACTTGATGACCTCACCCGGTATGAGGCCAAGGCCGTCGGTCGGGCCTTCGTCGCTGCGCGACAGCAGCATCTGCATGCCAACGCACACGCCGAAGAGCGGCTTGTGCGCCGCCGCTTCGAGCACCGATTCCTGAAGACCGGAGTCGCGCAGCTCGCGCATGCAGTCGGGCATTGCGCCCTGCCCCGGCAGCACCACGCGGGTGGCCTTGCGCACCACGTCCGGGTCGGAAGTGACGAACACCTCCACGCCCACCTGGTCGGCTGCATGGCGCACGGCCTGCGACACCGAGTGCAGGTTGCCCATGCCGTAGTCGACGACCGCGACGGAATTCGTTGCTACAGATTTCATAGCTGTTCGCCGATGGATTTCAGAGCGAACCCTTGGTCGATGGGATGACGCCCACGGAACGCGGGTCCAGCTCCAGCGCGCCGCGCATCGCACGGGCGAAGGCCTTGAACACGGTCTCGCATTGGTGGTGCGCGTTCACGCCCTTGAGGTTGTCGATGTGCAGCGTGACGAAGGCGTGGTTCACGAAACCCTGGAAGAACTCGTAGGTGAGCTGGCTGTCGAAGGTGCCGATCATTCCGCTGGTGAAGGGCACATGCATCACGAGGCCCGGGCGGCCCGAGAAGTCGATGACCACGCGGCTGAGCGCTTCGTCCAGCGGCACGTAGGCATGGCCGTAGCGGCGGATGCCCTTCTTGTCGCCGATGGCCTGGGCCACGGCCTGCCCCAGCGTGATGCCCACGTCTTCCACCGTGTGGTGGCCGTCGATGTGCAGGTCGCCCTGGCAGTCGATGTCGAGGTCGATCAGCCCGTGGCGGGCGATCTGGTCGAGCATGTGGTCGAAGAAGCCGATGCCGGTGGCGAGCTTCGCCTTGCCGGTGCCGTCGAGGTTCACGCTGACGGTGATCTTCGTCTCGGCGGTGTTGCGGGTGACCGACGCGGTGCGGTCGGTGCTCTGTGGGGTGGTCATAGTGAGGCTTCGAGTGCCGCCAGCATCCGCGCATTCTCGTCGGCCGTTCCGACGGTCAGGCGCAGGCAATTTGCCAGCAGTTCGTGCATTTTAGAAACGTTCTTCACCAGGACCCCCTGAGCCTTCATGCCCTCGAAGGTCTTGGCGGCATCGGGAACACGCAAAAGGATCATGTTGGCGTCGCTCGGCCAGGTCTTCACGCCCGGCAGCCGGCCCAGGCCAGTCATCAGGCGCTCGCGCTCCTCGCGGATCTGCCGGGCCTGCGCCTCGAACACCTCGGTGTGCTCCAGCGCGAACAGCGCGCACTCGCAGTTGAGCACGCTGATGTTGTAGGGCGGACGCACCTTGTCGATCTCGGCGACCAGCGCGGCCGGCCCCATGAGAAAGCCCAGGCGGATACCGGCCAGGCCGAATTTGCTGAGGGTGCGCATCAGCAGCACATGGCCGTGCTTCGCGAGCCGGTCGATGTAGCTGCGGGCGGCGAAGGGCTGGTAGGCCTCGTCGATCACCACCAGGCCGCCCTGCGCGCCCTGGGCTTCGAGGATCTTCTCGACGACCGCGTCGTCCCAGAGATTGGCGGTCGGGTTGTTCGGGTAGGCGAGGTACACGATGGCGGGCTTCTCGCGCGCGATGGCGGCCAGCATGGCGGCCTCGTCGAGCTCGAAGTCGGCCGTGAGCGGCACACCCACGAAGCGCAGGCCCTGCAACTGGGCGCTCATGGCGTACATGACGAAGCCGGGCACGGGCGCGAGCACGGTGGCGCCGGGCTGGTCGCAGGCGATGGCCAGCAGCGAGATCAGTTCGTCCGAGCCATTGCCCAACATCAGGCTGAACCCTTCGGGCATCTGCGCATGCGCGGCCAGCGCGCGCTGCAGGTCGGCGCCGCGGTCGCCCGGGTAGCGGTTGAGCGCCAGCGCGCCGAGCCGCGCGCCGAGCTCGGCCTGCAGCGCGGGCGGCAGGCCGAAGGGGTTTTCCATCGCGTCGAGCTTGATGAAGCCGCGCGCGTCCTGCACGGCGTAGGCGTGCATGGCGCGCACGTCGGCGCGGATGCGCTGGAGCGCGGGGAGAGAGTCAGACATAGGAGATTCGCTGGGGGTCGAAGACCATCGGGTGGTCGTTGGCGTCGAACAGGTCGAGCAGTTCGCCAAAGCCGCCCTCGCGCTTGACCAGCGCGTATTCGGCTTCGGAGATGAGGTTGACGGTCAGCGTGGCGATGGCCTCGCCTTCATCGACCGTGACGCCTGAGAGCATGCGCGCGTCGGGACCGTAGATCGGCGTGAGAAAAAAGAAGGTCTGGAACCCGCAGAACGACAGCGGCGGTTCGGGCATCGGCACGCGATGGCCGCTGGCGAGGAAAAAGCGGTCGAAGGCCGGCAGCTTGGCGAGCCAGCGCAGGTTCGAGATGTATTCGGGGTTCAGGTTGCGCACGTACCAGACCAGCTCGGCTGCGCGCGTCATCCCCTCGGGCACGCCACCGGGCGGCGCTGGCATGAGGCGGTCGCTCATGCCGTTGGTGACGAGCACGTAGCCCTCGTCGTCGCTGCCATCAGCGTCGCAGTCTTCGACGAAGTTACGGCCGAAGGCGTGGATGTCGACGCGGTGCTCGGCGTCGGCGCTGTCCAGGAAGGTCTGCTCGGGCTCGTCTTCCAGCGCGTCGAGCATGGCCTGCAGGCGCAACTGGGCGCGCGTGGGCATTGCATCGGCGGCGCCACCCATCAGGGCCTTTTTCAGTTTCGCGAACATGGGGCAATCAGGACGCACACCGGAAGCTGTTCTGCAAGGCGGTCGACAGCACCAGTTGCACCGGCATGTCGGCCTCGTAGAGCTCGGCATTGCGCTTGAGCTCGGCCTGGAAGAGCGAGCGCGCCATCGAGGGTTCGAGCCGGCGGCCATCGACGCAGAAGAGCGGCTTCTGGCCGGTGCGCCGCGCCGCGTCGCTCGCTTCGCGCAGGCCTTCGAGCACGCCCACGAGGTAGTAGCTCGCGTAGGCCTTGCCCTCTTTCTTTTCCTTGACCTCGAGCGTGTGGAACTCGCGGATGGTCATGGCCTGCGCACCGACGCCGGCCGCAAGCGCGAACACGAGCATCGACAGACAGGCGGTGCGCTTCATGGCATTTACTTGCGGTAGCGCGGCGGCGGCGCGTAGCTGCCGCCGTCGGCCGGGAAGGCGCTGGGCTGCGGCGGCGTGGCATCGCGGCGCGGACGGCGCGGTACCTGGGGCTGCTCGAGTTCGAACAGCGCGGCGCCGATCACGCCGATATTGCGCACATCGCCAGCCTCGGTGTTCGCCGCGTAGGCACGGCCCGGCGTGGCGAAGCGGAAGGCCGCGACCTCGCTCTGACTCTTGCGGAAGCCCTCGATGTTCAGCGTCTCCTGCGGGCGCAGCACGTAGCCGCCGTTGCGCAGGCTGCCGGGCTTGCCGCTGAGCACATCGAGGCCGTCGACGGTGGCGATCACTTCGTAGCTGCGGTCGCTCAGGTTGCGAAAGCGCAGCGTGTAGCGCGCGCCTTCGATGCCTGCGAGGCGGAACATGTCGTCGCCTCGGCGCGAGCGCTGCAGCGGCAGCGGGCGGTTGCTCTCGTCGAGCACCGACCATTCGACGTCGCCCTGGGCCAGTTGCAGGTTGAGCCGGCGCTCGGGGTTGTTGCCCACGTCGCGGCGCACGGCGGAGGCTTCGTTGTAGCCGATGGAAGCCACGTCGTCGGGCTGCCCGGACAGCCGCTTGGCCTCGACGGTGCGGGTCTTCGACTCGATGCCCTCGCCCCACTGCGTGCCGAGTTGGGCCGGCGCGGGCGCCGGGGCTGCGGCGCCGGGCGTCGCGGTTGTCGCGACCGACTCGGCGCGGTTCTGCGGCATCGTGCAGGCGGCCAGCAAGGCGGCGCCTGCCACGAGGCCGGTGGCGAAGCGGAAAAATCGCGAACGATAGAGACGTTGAATCATCTGGCGTGCTCCTCCCTGAAACGGGGTTGTTGGAGCCTCAGATCTTACGCAGGCGCATCCGTGCCGCTTCGGCGTGCGCCTGCAGGCCCTCGCCCTCGGCCAGCGTGACGGCGATCGGGCCGAGCACTTGCGCACCGGCTTCGCTCACCTCGATAAGGCTGGAGCGCTTCTGGAAGTCGTAGACGCCCAGCGGGCTCGAGAAGCGCGCCGTGCCGCTCGTGGGCAGCACGTGGTTCGGGCCGGCACAGTAGTCGCCCAGGCTCTCGCTGGTGAAGGCGCCGAGGAAGATCGCACCGGCGTGGCGCAGCAGAGGCTCCCAGCGGTTCGGTTCGCTGCTGCTCACTTCAAGGTGCTCGGGCGCGATGCGGTTGCTGATCTCGCAGGCCTCTTCCATGCTCTTCGTGTGGATCAGCGCGCCACGGCCGTTGAGCGAGGCGGCGATGATTTCCGCGCGCGGCATCGTGGGCAGAAGGCGATCGATCTCGGCCTGCACGCGATCGATGTAAGCCGCGTCGGGGCACAGCAGGATGCTCTGCGCCAGCTCGTCGTGCTCGGCCTGGCTGAACAGGTCCATCGCCACCCACTCGGGCGGCGTGGTGCCGTCGGCCAGCACGAGGATCTCGCTCGGGCCCGCGATCATGTCGATGCCCACGGTGCCGAACACGCGGCGCTTGGCGGCGGCCACGTAGGCGTTCCCGGGGCCGGTGATCTTGTCGACCGCGGGGATGGTGGCAGTGCCGTAGGCGAGCGCGGCCACGGCCTGCGCGCCGCCGATGGTGAAGGCGCGGGTGACGCCCGCCACGTAGGCGGCGGCCAGCACCAGCACGTTGCGCTCGCCCTTCGTAGACGATTGCCCGCCTGCGCCGCCCGTCGCGACGCTGCCCTTCACAGGCGTCGGCACGACCATGATGATTTCGCCAACGCCGGCCACATGCGCCGGGATCGCGTTCATCAGCAAGCTGGACGGATAGGCCGCCTTGCCGCCGGGCACGTAGATGCCGACGCGGTCCAGCGGCGTGACCTTCTGGCCGAGCAGCGTGCCGTCGGCGTCGCGATAGCTCCAGCTTTCGCCGCTGGCCTTCTTCTGTGCCTCGTGATAGCTGCGCACACGTTGGGCCGCGGCTTGCAGCGCATCGCGTTGGTCTTGGGGCAGCGAGTCGAAAGCTTCCTTGAAATCGGCTTGCGTCAATTCGAGTTCGGAAACGGCGGCAGCGCCCAGGCCGTCGAAGCGGCGCGTGTACTCCAGCACCGCCTCGTCGCCACGCTTCTGCACATCGGCCAGGATGTCGGCCACCACTTTTTCGATAGCCGCATCCGCATCCGCGGACCAATGCAGCCGCGCCTTGAATTCAGCATCGAAGCTGGCTGAAGTCGTGGAGAGACGGGCGGGGGCTGCTTTCAGAGTCATTTGGCGGGAGGAATGGCTGACGCGAAGGCGTCGATGATGCGGCGGATCGGCTCGCGCTTGAGCTTGAGCGCGGCCTGGTTGACGACGAGGCGGGCGCTGATGTCCATGATGCGTTCGACCTCGACGAGGTGGTTGGCCTTGAGCGTGTTGCCGGTGGAAACCAGGTCGACGATCGCGTCGGCCAGTCCGGTGAGCGGCGCGAGCTCCATGCTGCCGTAGAGCTTGATCAGGTCCACGTGCACGCCCTTGCTCGCGAAGAATTCGCGCGAGAGGCCGACGTACTTGGTCGCCACGCGCAGGCGCGACCCCTGGCGCACGGCCGAGGCGTAGTCGTAGTCCGCGCGCACGGCCACGCTCAGGCGGCAGGCCGCGATGCGCAGGTCCAGCGGCTGGTACATGCCCTGGTTGCCGTTTTCCAGCAGCACGTCGAGGCCGGTCACGCCGAGGTCGGCGCCGCCGTACTGCACATAGGTGGGCACGTCGGAAGCACGCACCAGCACCACGCGCACGTCGGGGCGGGTGGTTTCGAGAATCAGCTTGCGCGACTTCTCGGGGTCTTCGGTGACCTCGATGCCGGCGGCGGCCAGGAGAGGCATCGTCTCTTCGAAGATGCGGCCTTTGGAGAGTGCCAGGGTGATCATGCGGCGGCTCCGGTCACACGTTCGATGTCGGCGCCCAGGCCGCGCAGCTTGGCTTCCATGCGGTCGTAGCCGCGATCCAGGTGATAGATGCGGTCGACCAGCGTCTCGCCCTCGGCCACGAGGCCGGCGATCACCAGGCTGGCGGAGGCGCGCAGGTCGGTGGCCATCACGGTGGCGCCCGACAGTTGCTGCACGCCCTCGACCATCGCCACCTTGCCTTCGACATGAATGGTCGCGCCGAGGCGAACCATCTCGTTCACATGCATGAAGCGGTTCTCGAAGATGGTCTCGGTGACCATCGAGGCGCCGCGCGCGATCACGTTCAGCGCCATGAACTGGGCCTGCATGTCGGTCGGAAAGCCCGGGTATTCGGTGGTGCTGAAACTCTGCGCCTTCAGGTGCTCGCTGGCCGGGGCCTTGGAGCTGATGCGCACGCCGCCCTCTTCCCGCGCGACCGTGCAGCCGGCGTCGCGCAGCTTGTCGATCACCGCGTCCATGTGGTCGGCGCGGGCATGGCGCAGGAACACGTCGCCGCCCGTGGCCGCGACGGCGCAGAGGAAGGTGCCGGCCTCGATGCGATCGGCCACCACGGCGTGCTCGCAGCCGTGCAGCTTCTCGACGCCCTGGATGCGGATGTGGCTGGTGCCGTGGCCTTCGATCTTCGCGCCCATGCGGATCAGCATTTCGGCCAGATCGACGATCTCCGGCTCCTGCGCGGCGTTTTCGAGCAGCGTCTCGCCCTCGGCCAGCGCGGCGGCCATGAGGAAGTTCTCGGTGCCGGTGACGGTGACCATGTCGGTCAGGATGCGCGCGCCCTTCAGGCGGGTGCGGCCCGCGGGCAGGCTGGCGATCATGTAGCCGTGCTCGACCACGATCTCGGCGCCCATGGCCTGCAGGCCCTTGATGTGCTGGTCGACCGGCCGCGAGCCGATGGCGCAGCCGCCCGGCAGCGACACCTTGGCGTGGCCGAAGCGCGCGAGCAGCGGGCCGAGGGCCAGCACCGAGGCGCGCATGGTCTTCACCAACTCGTAGGGAGCTTCGGGGTTGGTGAGATCGCCGGCGTTCAACTGCACGGTGCCGTTGTCGTCGCGCTCGGCCGTCACGCCCATGTTGCGCACCAGCTTGAGCATGGTCGACACGTCCTGCAGGCGGGGCACGTTGTGCAGCGTCACGGGCTGGTCGGTCAGCAGCGCCGCGCACAGCTCGGGCAGCGCGGCGTTCTTGGCGCCGGAAATGAGTACCTCGCCGCGGAGCTGGCGCCCGCCGCGAATCAGAAGTTTGTCCATCGAGGATCCAGCGAAATGGGGTGGCCCGGGGGCCGGAATTTACTTTTCCACCGCCGCCCATTCGGCCGGCGTGTAGGTTTTCATCGAGAGCGCATGCACTTCGTCGGTGTGCATTTTCGCACCGAGGGTGGCGTAGACCCGCTGGTGGCGCTGGATGGCGCGCTTGCCCTCGAATTCGGCCGAGACGATGGTCGCGTACCAATGTCGGCCGTCGCCCTCCAGCGAGATGTGCTCGCAGGGGAGGTGGGACTGGATCAGGGCCTGGAGTTGTTCGGCGGTCATGGGTCTGGAAGAGGCTTTCAGCCTCGGATTTTGTAGCCGATACGGAGAAGGTGGACGGCAATCGCGCTCACCACCAGCCAGGCGGTGCCGACGATGCCCAGGCTGAGCCAGGGCGAGGCGTCGCTCACACCGAAGAAGCCATAGCGAAAGCCGTCGATCATGTAGAAGAACGGGTTCAGGTGGCTCACGGTCTGCCAGAACGGCGGCAGCGAGCCGATCGAATAGAACACGCCCGACAGGAAGGTCATGGGCATGATCAGGAAATTCTGGAACACGGCCATCTGGTCGAACTTCTCGGCCCACAGGCCGGCGATGAGGCCCAACGTGCCCAGCATCGCAGCGCCCAGCAGCGCGAACACGACGATCCACACCGGCGCCACGAAATTGGGCATCGCGAAGAAGATGGTGACCACGAACACGCCCAGCCCCACGGCCAATCCGCGGATGATCGACGAGCCCACATAGGCAAAGAACCAGCCCCAGTGCGACAGCGGCGTGAGCAGCACGAACACCAGGCTGCCCATGATCTTGCTCTGGATGATCGAGGAGGAACTGTTCGCAAAGGCGTTCTGCAGCACGCTCATCATCACGAGGCCGGGCACCAGGAAGGCCGTGTAGCCGACCGTGCCGTAGACCTTCACGTGGTCTTCGAGCACGTGGCCGAAAACCATCAAGTACAGCAGCGCGGTGAGCACCGGCGCGCCGACCGTCTGGAAGCCGACCTTCCAGAAGCGCAGCGTCTCCTTGTAGAGCAGCGCGCGCCAACCCGTCACGGCCATCATCGCGCGACCTCCAGCGGCGTCTGCTCGCCCGCCATCAGATCGATGAACACGTCTTCCAGATCGGCCTTGCGCATTTCCACGTCTTCCACCGCGACGCCGGCTTCGCGGATCGCGGCCAGCAGTTGTTCGACTTCATGCGCGTTCTGCGCCGGCAGCTGCACGATGCGCCCGGTGATGCGCGCGTGCTGGGCAATGGCCCAGGGCAGCATCGCGTCGGTCTTGAAGCGCAGCACGTTGCTCGCGGCCGACTTCAGCAGTTCACTGGTGCGGTCGAGCGCAATCACGCGGCCCTGCTTGAGCATCGCGATGCGGCTGCACAACGCCTCGGCCTCTTCCAGGTAATGGGTGGTGAGCAGCACGGTGCTGCCCTGCTTGTTGAGTTTGGCAACGAACTGCCAGAGCGTCTGGCGCAGTTCGACGTCGACGCCGGCGGTGGGCTCGTCCAGCACGATGACGGGCGGCTTGTGCACCAGCGCCTGCGCCACCAGCACGCGGCGCTTCATGCCTCCCGAGAGCTGCCGCATGTTGGCCGTGGCCTTGTCGGCGAGGCCCAGGCTGTGCAGCAGCTCGTCGATCCAGTCGTCGTTGTTCTTGATGCCGAAGTAGCCCGACTGGATGCGGAGCGACTCTCGCACGTTGAAGAAGGGGTCGAACACCAGCTCCTGCGGCACGATGCCCAGCTGGCGGCGCGCCTCGGCGTAGTCGCGCTGCACGTCGAAGCCATGCACGCTGATGGCGCCGGACGTGGGCCGCGACAGGCCCGCGAGCATGCTGATCAGCGTGGTCTTGCCCGCGCCATTGGGGCCGAGCAGGCCGAAGAACTCGCCCGGCTCGATCTGGAAAGAGACCTCGTCGACCGCGCGCAAGCCTTGTTTGCCTTGGGCTTTCTGCTGTCTGGAGGGAGGGTAGGTCTTGGAGACCGATTGGAATGAGATCGCGGGCATGGGAGCCCGCGATTTTAAGGGGCCGTTACTTTTTCAGGGCGCGGCGGGCAAAAGGCCCGCGATGCCGTACAGCGCGGCCAGTTCGCGCAGGCGCGGCGAGAGCCCCTTGACCGAGAAGCCGCGGCCCAGCGCGCTGGACTCGCGGCGGCATTCGAGCAGCACTGCCAGCGCCGACGAATCGAACTGGGACAGCGCGGTGGCATCGACCACCGTGGACGACGAATCCGTCTGGCCCTTCAGCCCCTGCTGCAGCATGCGCATGCAGGCGGGAGCCTCGTCGTGGGTGAGCTTGGTGGGCAGGACCAGCATGGCGATGTCGGCCGGTCAGCTCTTGGTGTTGCTCTTGTTGCGGCTTGCCAGCGCAGCGATCAGGCCGTCGATGCCGCTCTTGTTGATTTCCTGCGCGAACTGCGTGCGGTAGGTGTCGACCAGCCAGACGCCCAGCACATTCAGGTTGTAGACCTTCCACCCCGCGCCCTGGCCCGGCGTCTTCTCCAGGCGGTAGTCGAGCTGCACCGGTTCGCCGCGGCCCTGGATCTCGGTGCGGACCAGCACTTCCTTGTCGTCGGCCGAGCCGCGGAAGGGGCGCACAGTGACGGTCTGGTCGACCACCTGGTCGAGCGCACCGGCATAGGTGCGAACCAAAAGGGCCTTGAACTCGTCCTGCAGGCGCTTTTGCTGCTCGGGGGTGGCCTGGCGCCAGGCCGGGCCGACCGCCGAAGCCGTCATGCGCTGGAAGTTGACGTTGGGCATGATCTTGCTGTCGACCAGCAGCATGATCTTGTTGACGTCGCCGGCCTTGATCGACGAGTCGGCCTTGATCGTCTCGAGCACATCGCTCGACAGGCGCTTGACCAGCGCGTCGGGTGCCTCATCGGCAGCGTAGGCGGGGCGAACGAAGGCGGTGGCGGCGCCGAGCAGCAGGGCCCCGGCCAGGACCAGTCGGCCCACATCGCGTCGTTGCAGCAAGATCTTGTTGTTCATGGAGAGTCCCTCAAATTTGAAAAATCGTCGAAGCACCCGGATCGCACAAAGCAAGGGGTGCTGCGACAAGAACGGATTCGACAGGCCCGGGGCCGACCGGGTTCCTGAAGCGCAGGTGAAGCCTTGCAACCGGATGCAAGCGGCTTCATCGTCCGCCCCGCGCTTTCTGCTTACTTTCCGGCGCCGTCGTCGGCCGGGCTGTTGCCGGCACCGTCGTCCGGTGGATTGCCGTCGTAGACCTGGCTGCGGCGGCGCTGCAGGAATGCATCGCGCGTGAACGAATACTTGTCGAGCGCTGCTTCGCCGAGCAAGCGGCCGGCGCGCAGGTACTGCGAACGGGTGTCGACGGCATGCAGCACGGTGAGCGAATTGCGCCAGGCCACGTCGTTCATCTGGGAAACCGGGTCACCGAGGCGGTCCACCGGCAACGCCGCGGTGTCGCGCAGGGTCGACGGGCCGAACACCGGCAGCACGATGTAAGGACCGGCGCCCACACCCCAGTAGCCCAGCGTCTGCCCGAAATCTTCTTCGTGGCGGGGAATGCCCGCCTCGGTCGCCACGTCGAGCAGGCCGCCAAGCCCGAAGAACGTGTTGACATTGAGCCGCATGAAAGTCTCGGCGCTGCCTTGCAGCTTCAGCTGCACGACGTTGTTGGCGAGGTTCCAGACGTCGCCCAGGTTGTTGAAGAAGTTGTCCACACCCGAGCGCACCATCGAAGGCAATACGCGCTGGTAAGCGGTGGCCACCGGCACGAGGACGGCGTTGTCGACAGTGTCGTTGAAGCGCGTCACGCCGCGATTGAAAGGCTCGAACGGATCGGCCGGATTGACGTTGGGCCCGGTGGCGCACCCGGCAACGATTGCCAGAGCGGCGGAGGCAATTGCCCAACGGGCACTATTAGCTATGCTTTTCATAGCACTCGATGCAAAGATTCGTGATGTCATTTTTTGTTGGCTGTTCCCGGCGCCGTATTCGAGCCCCCTTCGGCCGCCTTGCTGTAAAGGAACTGGCTGATCAGGTTCTCCAGCACCACGGCCGATTGGGTCGCGGTGATGGTGTCGCCGGCTTGCAAGTTCTTCTCCTCGGCGCCCGCTTCGATGCCGATGTACTGCTCGCCGAGCAGGCCACTGGTCAGGATCTTGAGCGAGCTGTCCTTGGGAAAACTGTAACGGTTTTGAAGTGCCAGCGTCACGTCGGCCTGAAAGGCCTTGTCGTTGAACGCAATGGATTCCACACGCCCAACCACCACGCCAGCACTCTTGACCGCGGTTTGTGGCTTCAAACCACCAATGTTGTCGAAGCGCGCGGTGACCGTGTAGGTCTTCTGGAAATTCAGACTCAGCAGGTTGGCCGACTGCAGCGCGAGAAACAGCAGTGCGGCCGCGCCGATGAGCACGAACAGGCCGACCCAGATGTCGTTGTTGGAACGTTGCATGGTTTGCACTCTCTAGAACGATTGGAGCGAGGCTCCTTTAGATACTGAACATCATGGCGGTGAGCAGGAAGTCCAGCCCCAGCACCGCAAGCGATGCCGTCACGACCGTGCGCGTGGTTGCACGCGACACGCCTTCGGGCGTGGGCTGGGCCTCGTAGCCCTGCAGCAGCGCAATGAAAGTCACGGTGAAGCCGAAGACGATGCTCTTGATCACGCCGTTGCCGACGTCGCGCCACACATCGACGCCGCCCTGCATCTGGCCCCAGAAGGCGCCCGGATCGACCCCCAGCATCAGCACGCCCACCACGTAGCCGCCCATGATGCCCACCGCGCTGAACACGGCCGCCAGCAGCGGCATGGTGATGACGCCGGCCCAGAAGCGTGGCGCGAGGATGCGCTGCACCGGGTCGACCGCCATCATCTCCATCGCGCTCAATTGCTCGTCGGCCTTCATGAGGCCGATCTCGGCGGTGAGCGAAGTGCCCGCGCGCCCGGTGAAAAGCAGCGCCGCCACCACGGGCCCGAGCTCGCGCACCAGGCTCAGCGTGACCAGCAGGCCGAGCGCCTCGGAAGAACCGTAGCGCTGCAGCGCGTAGTACATCTGCAGCCCCAGCACGAAGCCGACGAACAGGCCCGACACGCCGATGATCGCGAGCGAGTAGTTGCCCAGGAAATGGATCTGGTCGCGCACGAGGCCGAAGCGACGCATGATCTGCGCGCCCGGACCGACGAGGCGCATGAAAAGCTTGGCGCCGTAGCCAAGATTCGCCAGATGGCTGCGCACGGCAAAGCCAACATCGGCGGGCTTCCACCAGCTCATGAACGCCCTCCTTCGACATTGCCGAAGTCGTCTTCGATGCTGACGCCGGGATAGTGGAAGCGCACGGGCCCATCGGGCAGCGCATTCACGAATTGGTGCACCAGCGGGTCGGTGCTCTCCCGCACCTCGGCCGGCGTGCCCTGCGCGGCGATGCTGCCGTTGGCCAGGATGATCACGTGATCGGCGATGCGGAAGGTTTCTTCGAGGTCGTGCGACACCACGATGCTGGTCAGCCCGAGCGTGTCGTTGAGCTGGCGAATCAGCCGCGCGGCGGTGCCGAGCGAAATCGGATCGAGGCCGGCGAAAGGTTCGTCGTACATCACGAGATCGGGGTCGAGCGCGATCGCGCGCGCCAGCGCCACGCGCCGTGCCATGCCGCCCGACACCTCGCTGGGCATCAGGTCGCGCGCACCGCGCAGGCCCACCGCATCGAGTTTCATGAGCACCACGTCGCGCACCAGCGCTTCGGACAAGGGGGTGTGCTCGCGCAGTGGAAACGCCACGTTGTCGAACACGGTCATGTCGGTGAACAGGGCGCCGAACTGGAAGAGCATGCCCATGCGGCGCCGGGCCGCGTAGAGCGCCGCGTTGTCGAACTTGCCAACGTCGTGGCCGTCGAAGTGCACTTCGCCGCGCTGCGCCCGCTGCTGTCCGCCGATCAATCGCAGCACCGTGGTCTTGCCGCCACCGGAGGCGCCCATCAGGGCCGTGACCTTGCCGCGCGGGACGGCGAAAGAGACGCCGTCGAGGATCGCACGCGCCCCGTAGCCAAACGTGACGTCGCGGAACTCTACGAAGGATTGTGGCTGTGCGGCTGGGTCCATCTCAATAAAAAAGCCGGGCACCTTTTCAGGCATCCCGGCATGCGGTTTCCGCGAATGATAGCGGGGCCGTGACGGGCCCCGCGAAATTGAAACAAAAATCAGCGCGGCAAATCGCTGAATCCCATCAGGAACTCGTCCACCGAGCGTGCAGCCTGGCGGCCTTCGCGAATGGCCCACACCACAAGCGACTGGCCGCGGCGGATGTCGCCTGCAGCAAACACCTTCGGCACGTTGGTGGCATAGCCGCCGATGAAGTCGACAGTGGCCTTGGCATTGCCGCGTGCATCCTTCTCCACGCCGAAAGCGTCGAGCACGGTGGCCACGGGGCTGATGAAGCCCATCGCCAGCAGCACGAGGTCGGCCTTGAGGATCTGCTCGCTGCCGGCGACTTCCTGCATCTTGCCGTCCTTCCACTCGACGCGAACGGTCTTGAGGCCCGTGACCTTGCCCTTTTCGCCGATGAACTCCTTGGTGGAGATGGCGAACTCGCGCTCGCAGCCCTCTTCGTGGCTGGAGCTGGTGCGCAGCTTGATCGGCCAGTAGGGCCAGGTCAGCGGGCGGTTTTCTTCCTCGGGCGGCTGGGGCATCAGCTCGAACTGCGTGACGTTCACGGCGCCGTGGCGGTTGCTGGTGCCCACGCAGTCGGAGCCGGTGTCGCCGCCGCCGATGACGATCACGTGCTTGCCGTCGGCACGCAACTGGCCTTTGACCTTGTCGCCCGCGTTGACGCGGTTCTGCTGCGGCAGGAATTCCATCGCGAAATGGATGCCGTCGAGGTCGCGACCGGGCACCGGCAGGTCGCGCGATTGCTCGGCGCCGCCGGTGAGCACCACGGCGTCGAAGTCCTTCTGCAGCTGCTCGGGCGTGATGGTTTCCTTGGCGAGGTTGGTCACCTTGGAGCCCTTGCCCAGCGGGTCTTTGGCGGCGCCGATCATCACGCCGGTGCGGAAGGTGACGCCCTCTGCCTTCATCTGCTCGACGCGGCGATCGATGTGCGTCTTCTCCATCTTGAAGTCGGGGATGCCGTAGCGCAGCAGGCCGCCGATGCGGTCGTTCTTCTCAAACAGCGTCACCTCGTGGCCGGCGCGTGCCAGTTGCTGCGCCGCCGCCATGCCGGCCGGGCCTGCGCCCACCACCGCCACCTTCTTGCCGGTCTTGTGCTTGGCCACGCGTGGTGCGACCCAGCCTTCGTCCCAGGCGCGGTCGATGATCGCGTGCTCGATCGACTTGATGCCGATCGCGTCGTCGTTCACGTTGAGCACGCAGGCCGCCTCGCAGGGTGCGGGGCAGATGCGGCCGGTGAACTCGGGGAAGTTGTTGGTCGAGTCGAGCACCGCAAAGGCGTTCTGCCAGTCGTTGCGGTACACGAGGTCGTTGAAGTCCGGAATGATGTTGTTGACCGGGCAGCCGCTGTTGCAGAACGGCGTGCCGCAGTCCATGCAGCGCGCGCCCTGCACCTTGGCCTGCTCGGGCGTCAGGCCGACAACGAATTCCTTGTAATGCTTGACGCGCTCGTCGACGGGCTTGTAGCCCTCCTCGATGCGCTCATGCTCCATGAAGCCGGTGATCTTTCCCATCGTGCTTTCCTCTGTTCTTCGTTTTCGTTGCCGCTCAAACCGCAGCCGTCGTGGCCGGGGCGACCAGCGCGTGCGGCTCCAGGCCCACATGCGCGTTGTTGCCGCTGCTGGTCAGCTCGACCTTGCGGTCGTGCAGTTCGGCGAGCGCTCGCTTGTATTCGTTCGGGAACACCTTGACGAACTTGGTGCGCGACACGGCCCAGTTGTCGAGCAGTTCGCGCGCGCGCTTGCTGCCGGTCCAGCGGTGGTGCTCTTCGAGCAGCTTCTTGAGCTGGGCTTCGTCGGTCTCGCCGCCGTGCCAGATCTTGCGGTGCACGCTGGCGGTTTGTTCGGCGGAGGTCAGCACCTTGTCGAGCGACACCATCGAGAGGTTGCAGCGCGTGGCGAACTGGCCGTCCTCGTCGTAAACGAAGGCCACGCCGCCGCTCATGCCGGCCGCGAAGTTGCGGCCGGTCTTGCCGAGCACGGCCACCGTACCGCCGGTCATGTATTCGCAGCCATGGTCGCCCGTGCCTTCGATCACCGCCGTGGCACCCGAGAGGCGCACAGCGAAACGTTCGCCGGCCACGCCGCAGAGATACGCCTCGCCGGTGGTCGCGCCGTACAACGCGGTGTTGCCGACGATGGTGTTGCGCACCGCTTCGCCGCGGAAGTCCAGGCTGGGTCGCACCACCACGCGGCCGCCCGAGAGGCCCTTGCCGGTGTAGTCGTTGGCATCGCCGATCAGGTACAGCGTGATGCCGCGTGCCAGGAATGCGCCGAAAGACTGGCCGCCCGTGCCTTCAAGTTGGATGCGGATCGAATCGTCGGGCAGCCCTTGCGGATGCACCTTGGTCAGCGCGCCCGAAAGCATCGCGCCCACCGAGCGGTTGACGTTGCGCGCCACCTCGATGAACTGCACCTTCTCGCCCTTGTCGATGGCGGGACGCGACTTCTCGATGAGCCTCACGTCGAGCGCCTTGTCCAAACCATGGTCCTGGTTCTCGACATGGAAGCGAGCCACATCGGCCGGAACGTTCGGCAGTGTGAAGAGGCGGCTGAAGTCCAGGCCCGAGGCCTTCCAGTGTTCGATGCCCTTGCGGGTGTCCAGCAGGTCGGCGCGGCCGATCAGGTCGTCGAACTTGCGGATGCCCAGCTGGGCCATGATCTGGCGCACTTCTTCCGCGACGAAGAAGAAGTAGTTGACGACGTGCTCGGGCTTGCCCGAGAACTTCTTGCGCAGGATCGGGTCCTGCGTGGCCACGCCCACCGGGCAGGTGTTGAGGTGGCACTTGCGCATCATGATGCAGCCCTCGACCACCAGCGGCGCGGTGGCGAAGCCGAACTCGTCCGCGCCCAGCAGCGCGCCGATGGCGACGTCGCGGCCGGTCTTCATCTGGCCGTCGGCCTGCACGCGGATGCGGCTGCGCAGGCGGTTGAGCACCAGCGTCTGCTGCGTCTCGGCCAAGCCGATTTCCCACGGGCTGCCCGCATGCTTGATCGACGACCAGGGCGAAGCGCCCGTGCCGCCGTCATGGCCGGCGATCACGACGTGGTCGCTCTTGCACTTGGCCACGCCCGCAGCGATCGTGCCGACGCCGATTTCGCTCACCAGCTTCACGCTGATGCTGGCGTGCGGCGCGGTGTTCTTCAGGTCGTGGATGAGCTGCGCCAGATCCTCGATCGAGTAGATGTCGTGGTGCGGCGGCGGCGAAATGAGGCCCACGCCCGGCACGGCATAACGCTGCTTGCCGATGTACTCGGTGACCTTGCCGCCGGGCAGCTGGCCGCCCTCGCCCGGCTTGGCGCCCTGTGCCATCTTGATCTGGATCTGGTCGGCCGAGTGCAGGTACTCGGCGGTGACGCCGAAGCGGCCCGAGGCTACCTGCTTGATGCGCGAGCGCAGCGAGTCGCCGTCGTTCAGCGGCAGGTCGACCTCGACGTTGGCCGCGCCGATCACGCTCTTGAGCGTGTCGCCCTGCTTGATCGGGATGCCCTTGAGCTCGTTGCGGTAGCGCGCCGGATCTTCACCGCCCTCGCCCGTGTTGCTCTTGCCGCCGATGCGGTTCATGGCAATCGCGAGCGTGGCGTGCGCCTCGGTGCTGATCGAGCCGAGCGACATCGCGCCAGTGGCGAAGCGCTTGACGATTTCGGAAGCCGCTTCGACCTCGTCCACCGGAATGGCCTTGGCCGGATCGATCTTGAACTCGAACAGGCCGCGCAGCGTGAGGTGGCGGCGGTTCTGGTCGTTGATGAGCTGCGCGTATTCCTTGTACGTGTTCCAGTTGTTGGAGCGCGTGCTGTGCTGCAGCTTGGCGATGGCGTCGGGCGTCCACATGTGCTCTTCGCCGCGGGTGCGCCAGGCGTACTCGCCGCCGGCGTCCAGCATGTTGGCGAGCACCGGGTCGTCGCTGAACGCGGCCTTGTGCATGCGGATGGCTTCCTCGGCGATCTCGAAGACGCCGATGCCTTCCACGCGGCTGGCCGTGCCGGTGAAGTACTTGTTCACCGTCTCGGTGTTCAGGCCGATGGCTTCGAAGAGCTGCGCGCCGCAGTAGCTCATGTAGGTGCTGACACCCATCTTCGACATGATCTTCGACAGGCCCTTGCCGATGGCCTTGACGTAGTTGTAGACCGCCTTGTCGGCGCTCAGGTCGCCCGGCAGGTCGGCGTGCATGGCCGCCAGGGTTTCCATCGCGAGGTAGGGGTGCACGGCTTCCGCACCGTAGCCGGCGAGCACGCCGAAGTGATGCACTTCGCGGGCCGAACCGGTTTCGACGACCAGGCCAGCCGTGGTGCGCAGGCCTTCACGGACCAGGTACTGGTGGACGGCCGAGAGGGCCAGCACGGCCGGAATCGCGACTTGCGTCGGGCTCACGCCACGGTCGCTCACGATCAGGATGTTGTGGCCGCCCTTGATGGCGTCGACCGCTTCTGCGCACAGCGACGCGAGCTTGGCTTCGACGCCCTCGTCGCCCCAGGCGAGCGGGTAGGTGATGTCGAGCGCATAGCTCTTGAACTTGCCCTGCGTGTACTTGCCGATGTCGCGCAGCTTCGCCATGTCGGCGAAGTCGAGGATCGGCTGGCTCACCTCGAGCCGCATCGGCGGGTTGACCTGGTTGATGTCCAGCAGGTTGGGCTTGGGGCCGATGAACGACACCAGCGACATCACGATGGCTTCGCGGATCGGGTCGATCGGCGGGTTCGTCACCTGCGCGAACAACTGCTTGAAGTAGTTGTAGAGCGGCTTGTTCTTGTTGGAGAGCACGGCCAACGGGCTGTCGTTGCCCATGGAACCGATGCCTTCCTCGCCGGCCTGCGCCATCGGGCTCATCAGGAACTTGATGTCTTCCTGGGTGTAGCCGAAGGCCTGCTGGCGGTCGAGCAGCGCGACCTGGCTGAGCGGCGCGGAGACCGGCTCGGCCTTGACGCTGTCGAGCTTGATGCGCAGGTTTTCGATCCACTGCTTGTAGGGCTTGCTGTTCGCGAGGGTGGCCTTGACCTCCTCGTCGTCGATCATGCGGCCCTGCTCCAGGTCGATCAGGAACATCTTGCCGGGCTGCAAGCGCCACTTGCGAACGATCTTCTGCTCGGGCACGGGCAGCACGCCCGACTCGGACGCCATGATGACCAGGTCGTCGTCGGTCACGCAGTAGCGCGAGGGGCGCAGGCCGTTGCGGTCGAGCGTGGCGCCGATCTGGCGGCCGTCGGTGAAGACGATGGAAGCCGGGCCGTCCCACGGCTCGAGCATGGCGGCGTGGTATTCATAGAACGCGCGGCGGCGCGGGTCCATGGTGGCGTGCTGTTCCCAGGGCTCGGGGATCATCATCATCACGGCCTGGCTGATGGGGTAGCCGGCCATCGTCAAGAGCTCGAGGCAGTTGTCGAAGGTGGCGGTGTCGGACTGGCCGGCAAAGCTGATCGGGTAGAGCTTCTGCAGGTCGGCGCCCAGCACGGGCGACGACATCACGCCTTCGCGCGCCTTCATCCAGTTGTAGTTGCCCTTGACCGTGTTGATTTCGCCGTTGTGGGCGACGTAGCGGTACGGGTGGGCCAGCGGCCACTCGGGGAAGGTGTTGGTCGAGAAGCGCTGGTGCACCAGGCCCAGGGCCGAGACGCAGCGCTTGTCCTGCAGGTCCAGGTAGTAGGTGCCGACTTGATCGGCCAGCAGCAGGCCCTTGTAGACCACGGTGCGGCTGGACATGCTCGGAACGTAGTATTCCTTGCTGTGCTTGAGCTTCAGGCGCTGGATGTTGGCGCTGGCGGTCTTGCGGATCACATAGAGCTTGCGTTCCAGCGCGTCCTGCACGATCACGTCGTTGCCGCGGCCGATGAAGACCTGGCGCAGCAGCGGTTCCTTTTCGCGGACGGTGGGCGACATGGGCATGTCGCGGTTGACCGGCACGTCGCGCCAGCCCAGCAGCACCTGGCCTTCGGCCTTGATGGCGCGTTCCATTTCCTGTTCGCAGGCTTCGCGGGAAGCGTGTTCCTTGGGCAGGAAGATCATGCCGACGCCGTATTCGCCCGGCGGGGGCAGCGTGACGCCCTGCTTGGCCATCTCTTCGCGGTAGAGGTGATCGGGCAGCTGGATCAGGATGCCGGCGCCGTCGCCCATCAGCTTGTCAGCGCCCACTGCGCCGCGATGGTCAAGGTTTTCGAGGATCTTCAAGCCCTGCAGCACGATGGCGTGGCTTTTTTCGCCCTTGATGTGGGCCACGAAGCCGACGCCGCAGGCATCGTGCTCATCGGCACCGGAATACAGACCGTGTTTTTGGAGATGTTTGATCTCGGCAGCCGTCGTCATGGCGCACTCCTTCAGTTTTCGCAGGGAAAGGGAGCATATTGCGATGCACAAAGAATGCCAAACACTTTAATAGGGGTCAGATTCTTATTAAAAGTCGAGTTTTCTTATCGGAATTAAATTAGGGACATATCAAAAAATGTAGCAAAAGCGGCAGACGGCATAAGGGAGCGCCGGCGCTTTCAGCTCAGGAATTGGAGGTGGAAGGGGGTCGGCCAGCCTTGGCCTTGACCACGCGACGCTCGGTCGATTTCTGCAACGAGTCCAAAAAATCCCCGTCGCCCGCCGCCCAGCCCCGCAAGGTGGCCTCGGTCAGCGCGTTCTGATCAGCCGCCCGGACCCCGGCGCGCACCAACTCGACATATGCCGCCTCGCGCGCGAACGGCGTGTTGCCGAGCTCCCAGTACAGCGGATGCGGCGTCAGCAGCTTGTCGTGCCGCAGGCCTGCGTAATGTCCGTGGCTCGACCACCGGTAGTCGCGGGCATCCACCGCCATGCCGGCGCGCACCGGGTTGAGGTCGATGTAGGCCATGCAGGTCATCAGATAGCGATCGGTCTGGATCAACGTCGACCTGTAGCGCCCCTCCCACAATGTGCCGCTGCGGCCGTGGCGGTCATTGAAGTAGCGCACATAGCTGCGCCCCACCGACTGCATGAACTGCGGCAGGCCGGTCGTGCTGTTGGGCGTGGCCAGCAGGTGGAAATGGTTGTCCATCAGCACATAGGCGTGCAGCGCGATGCCGAAGCGCGTGGCGTTGTCGGCCAGGAGGCCGAGCAGCTTCTCGTGGTCCGCGCGATCGACAAAGATCGGCTGGCGGTTGTTGCCGCGCTGGATCACGTGGTGCGGCATGTCGGCCAGCGTGAGACGGGGGAGTCGGGCCATGGAATGAAGTGACGCGCGAGGCTTGTATCCTAAGCGGCCCGTTTACCAACGCACCCAGGGAGGGATGAATGTTCAAGTTTTTCAAGGAACTGGTCGACTCGGTGAAAGAAGGCATGGCCGAAGGAAGAGCCGAACTCGCCCAGGAAACGGCCGATCGCGAGGCTGCGCAGCAGGAAAACAACGCCGCGCTGGCAGCGCGCCTTGCGGCCTCCTCGCGCTTCGAGAACTTCGCCGTGGCACTCGCCGCGGTGTATCGGCAGACCTTTGGCCCCGACCTGAAGGAAGCGCACGAGGCGCAACGCAGCGCGGTGCATCTGCTGTGCATCGGCATTGCGCCCAACGAAGTCGAGGCCTGGAAGAAACTGCTGGCACGCGATTTCTCGGTGACGAATGGCGAAGAGGCGCAGGCCGCCGTGGCAGAGATCGTCGACGACCTCGCTTCACAGGCCAGCGATGAAGACCTGGCCTTGTGGACCGGTCGCGCGGCCCATCTGGCGACGGGCGCCGCAGCTGTCGGCTACGCAAGCGCCGAAGAGGCGCTGGACTGGCTCGAGCCCGCCGTTGAACTCGCCATCGGGCGTTTCACCGGCTGGGACAACTACGCGCAGAGCTTCCTCGCAGGCGAGCGCAACGCACCGGGCAGCAACATCGTGGGGCGCAAGCTGCTGGCCTCGGTGGCCGAGAAGCTTCTCGCGGACGAACTCAGCCCCTGGAAGACGGTAGCGTGGCCCCCGCGTGATTCATTCACCGACCTGGTGGCTTCGCGGGCTGCATAGCCACCGCGACGCGGGCAGCCTCAGCCGAGGCGAAACCGCGTATCGCCCAGCGCGTCGAGCCCGAACTGCGACAGCAGTTCACCCAAACGCGTCGCCGCGCTCGCCTTGCGCTGCCCGGTGTAGCGCGCCAGGATCAACTCGTTTTTCATGCTGTGCTCCCAGCCGACCAGCTCGGTCACAGTGACGCTGTAGCCATTGGCTTCGAGGTACAGGCAGCGCAGCACATTGGTGAGCTGGCTGCCGATTTCGCGCGTGTGCAGCGGATGCCGCCACAGCTCCGCGAGCGGCGTGCGCGACAGGGCCAGCGCCTTGGTCTCGCGCAGGCACGCCGCCACTTCCGCCTGGCAGCACGGCACCAGCACCATGCAGCGCGCCTTCTTCGCCAGGCCGAAGGCGATGGCGTCGTCGGTCGCGGTGTCGCAGGCATGCAGCGCGGTGACCACGTCGATCTGCGCCGGCAGCTCGCTCGCATTCGCCGATTCAGCCACCGTGAGGTTGAGGAACGACATGCGGCCGAAGCCCAGGTGCGCGGCCAGCTTGCGCGAGCGCTCGACCAGTTCGGCGCGCGTCTCGATGCCGTAGACATGCCCGCCCTGGCGCGCCCGGAAGAACAGGTCGTAGATGATGAAGCCGAGGTACGACTTGCCCGCGCCATGGTCGGCCAGCGTGGCCTCGGCGCCCTCGCCCGGCAGCTCGCGCAGCAGTTGCTCGATGAACTGGAACAGGTGATAGACCTGCTTGAGCTTGCGCCGCGAATCCTGGTTGAGCCGGCCCTCGCGCGTGAGGATGTGCAGTTCCTTGAGCAGTTCGATGGACTGCCCGGGGCGCAGAACTTCGGTCAGCTCGGCGTCGGCCTTCGCGGCCTTGTTGGTCTTCGTGGCCTTGGCCGCGGCATGTGCATTCATGGTCGGGCACTCCCTGGGCCCACGTCGAGCGCGGCCCAGCCTGCCGGGCCCAGCGCTTCGAGTGTTTCGATGTTGCGTTCGAAGATGGCCTCGGCTTCCGGAAACGCCTCGACCGCGCGGCTCACGCTGTCTTCGCGCAGCAGGTGCAGCGTGGGATACGGCGCGCGGTTGGTCGCGTTCTCGATGTCGTCCGGCTCGGTGCCCGCGAACTGGAACTGCGGGTGAAAGCTTGCGAGCTGGAACACGCCGTCGAAGCCCGCTCGAGCGAGCTTGCGTTCGGCACGGCCCAGAAAATCGTTGAAGTCCAGAAAATCCGCCAAGGTGTTGGGTGCGATCAGAAGGGTGGTGTCGCGCACGGCGGCGTCGACGGCTGCGAGTTCGTTGGCTTCGGCAAGAAGCGCTTCCATCAGGCCGGACTCGTCGGCGGGCAGGTGCACCGCGTAATGGATCTGCGCCTTCACGTGCACCGCCTTGGCGAACGGGCACAGGTTGAGGCCGATGACCGCTCGCTCGAGCCAGCGCCGCGTGTCGGCTTCGGCCTGAAAGGCGTCGATTGTCGCCGGGCTGGTCATGCCGCCTCCGTTGCGGGGCTTAGTCGCCCGAGTCGCCGCGCGAGCGCCATTCCGACCACTGAACAGGCTAACGTGGCCGCCCAGGTCCAGTGCCAGCCACCGACGCGGTGCGCGACCCACGCCACGGCGGGAGGCGCCAGGAACTGCCCCAGCGAAGAGGCCTGCTGCATGAGCCCCACCGTCGTGGAAACCGTGGTGGGCCCGGGCGCCAGCCGGACACCGAGCAGGAACAGCGTCGCCGGCACCATGCCGCCGCCGAGCGAGAAGGCGCAGACCGCGGCGTAGCGCAACGCGGGCGGCAAGCCCAGCGCGTCAACGCCCTGCCCCACCTGCGCGAATGCGGCCACGCCGCCCAGCGCCATTGCCAGGAAGCCCCATTGCAGCAACCGCTCGGGCGCCACGCCGCGCTGCAGCCAGCGGCCACCGGCGACGTTGCCAACGATGTTCATCGCTGCGGCGATCGCGGTGAGCACCGCATTCCAGCCGGCCGGCACGCCCGCACCGGCGTAGATGGCGGGGAGAAAGCCGATCACGGCCATCCACTGGGCGGAATACACGGCGAAGGTCAGCGCGGTCAGCCAGGGTGCGCGGGCACCGACGGTGGCGCGCAGGCGCGAGACCCAGCCTTCGCTGGCGCCGCCCGTCGCGGCTGGACGCAATCGGTCCGCCGGCACGGCAGACCACACCCACAGCGCGGCTGCGGCCGAAACGACCGACAGCGCCCACCACCAGTCGGCCCAGCCGCCCCAGGCGATCAAGGCAGGTCCCAGCAGCAACGCGAGGGCCACGCCCAGCGGCATGTAGGCGCCCCAGAGGCCGAGCGCGGCCTTGTCGGCGCCCGACGGCGTCAGGGCGCGGATCAATCCGGGCCCCGGCATCACCGCCAGCAGGAAACCGATGCCTTCGACCGCGCGCAAGACCAGCAGCCATTGAACGGCATGTGCGCCACCAACGAGACCCGCGCCGACCGCGCCGCCGAGCAGGCTGGCCGCCGTCAGTACGAGGAGCCCCGTCAGCATGCTTCGGCGCAAGCCGATGGTGTCGGCTGCGAGGCCGGCCACGAGGCCCAGCGTCATGCTCGCCACCTGCACGAGCGAGAGCAGGAACCCCGCCTCGACCAGTCCGATGCCGAGCGAGGCCTGCAGCGCCGGCACGGCGGGCGGCAGCTTTCCCAGATGCAACGCGGCACTGACGCCGCCCAGCATGACGGCGAAGGCCGCAAGCGGAACGCGCGGTGCGGGGTTCGCGCTCACGCGATGCCCCGCCGGCCAGTCAGCCGCTCGTGCTCGCGCATCGCAAAGCGATCGGTCATGCCCGCGATGTAGTCAGCCACGGCCCGGGGCCGGTCGTGGCGCTCGGCATAGGAGCCGGGCATCTCGGCGCCGCGTTCGAGGTAAGCCTCGAACAGTTCCCGCACCACCTGCTGCGCCTGGTCGGTCGTCTGCGTCACCTGCGGGTGGCGATACAGGTTGCGGAACAGGAAGCGCTTGAGCTCGTCCGACTGGAACTGCATGGTCTCGCTGAAGGCGACGATGGGTGCGGCGTTGCGCACGCCGTCCGCATCGGCGGGCGCCAGCGTCTGCAGCGCCGCGCGCGTGGCGTCGATCACGTCGTAGACCTGGGCGCTCAGCATGCGCCGGATGGTCTCGTAGAGCACACGGCGCCCTTGCAGCTCGGGATGCTCGGACAGCGCCTCGCGGCGGTAGCGCTCGAAGAGTTCCACCTCGGCCAACTGCCCGACGCTGATGAGGCCCGAGCGCACGCCGTCGTCGATGTCGTGGGCGTTGTAGGCGATGGCATCGGCCAGGTTGCACAGCTGCGCCTCGAGGCCGGGCTGCGTACGGTCGAGGAAGCGACGCGCCACGCCGTTCGGCTCGGCCAGCTCCAGGCGCTCCGCATTCGCGCGCGAGCAGTGCTTGAGGATGCCCTCGCGCGTCTCGAAGCTGAGATTGAGGCCGTCGTATTGCGGGTAGCGGTGCTCCAGCGCATCCACCACCCGCAGGCTCTGCAGGTTGTGCTCGAAGCCACCGTGGCCGGTCATGCAGGCGTTGAGCGCATCCTGCCCGGCATGCCCGAAAGGCGTGTGGCCCAAGTCGTGCGCGAGAGCAATCGCTTCAACCAAGTCTTCGTTCAGGCGCAGGGCACGTGCGATCGAGCGGCCCAGCTGCGCAACCTCCAGCGAATGCGTGAGCCGCGTGCGGAAAAGGTCACCTTCGTGGTTCAGGAAGACCTGGGTCTTGTAGACCAGCCGGCGGAACGCCGTGGAATGCACGATGCGGTCGCGGTCGCGCTGGAAGGCATCGCGCGTGGGCGCGGGCGGCTCGGCATGGCGGCGACCGCGCGACTGCGCGGGGTGACAGGCGTAGGCCGCAAGGCTCATCCCGCGCAGCACTGCGCGAGCACTTCGCGCACCAGCGCGTCGGGCGCGCTGGTGACTGCGGCGGAACCGGGCTTGTCGATCACCACGAAACGGATCTCGCCGGCTTCCGATTTCTTGTCAACGCGCATGAGTTCGAGATAGCGGTCCGCGCCCAGCGCCGGACCGACGATCGGGAGGCCCGCACGCTCGATGAGGCGCGTGAGCCGCGCCACGAAAGCCGCATCGACGCCGCCCAACCGCCGCGACAGATGCGCCGCCATGACCATGCCGCAGCCGACCGCCTCGCCATGCAGCCATTCGCCATAGCCGAGGCCTGATTCGATCGCGTGGCCGAAGGTGTGGCCGAAATTCAGGATGGCCCGCAGGCCCGTCTCGCGCTCGTCCTGGCCGACCACCAGCGCCTTGATCTCGCAGCTGCGCTTGACGGCGTAGGCCAGCGCAGCCGGATCTCGCGCGACCAGCGCATCGATGTTCGTCTCGATCCAGTCGAAGAAGGCCATGTCGTGGATCGGCCCGTACTTGATCACCTCGGCCAAGCCCGCGCTGAGTTCGCGCGGCGGCAGGGTCTGCAAGGTGCCGAGATCGCAGACCACGAGCTGCGGCTGGTAGAACGCGCCGATCATGTTCTTGCCCAGCGGGTGGTTGATGGCCGTCTTGCCGCCGACCGACGAATCGACCTGCGCCAGCAGCGTGGTCGGCACCTGGACGAAGGGCACGCCGCGCATGTAGCTCGCGGCGGCGAAGCCGGTCATGTCGCCCACCACGCCGCCGCCCAGGGCGAACAGCACGGTCTTGCGGTCGCTGCCGTGGCCGAGCAGCGCGTCGAAGATCAGGTTCAGGGTCTCGAGGTTCTTGTGCACCTCGCCGTCGGGGAGCTCCAGCAGGTGCACGGTGCGAAAGCGGTTCGCCAATGCGGTCCGAAGGGCCTTGGCGTAGAGCGGAGCGACCGTGGTGTTGCTGACGATCAGCGCGCTGGCCGCCGCGGGCGTGGCCGCGAAGCTTGCCGGATCGTCCAGCAGGCCGGCGCCGATCAGGATGGGGTAGCTGCGTTCGCCGAGCTGGATGTCGACGCGTTCTGGCGGTGCGGAAGGTGCGGGCAATGGCATGGCAGCGAGTTTAGGCGCTGCGGCCGGAGCCAGTCAGACAGTGGGCTCTTCCGGATGGGCGCCCGGCGCGACGACGCCGGCGAGCTCGAGCTGCATCACGATGATGTTGACCAGCATGGCGATCGAAGGGCGGCCGGTGTCGACTACGTCGTGGGCCGTTTCGCGGTAGAGCGGGTCGCGCGCATCGTGCAGTTCGCGAAGCCGGCCTAAGGGATCGGCCACCTGCAAGAGCGGTCGCTTGACATCGTGGCGCAGGCGCCGGAACAGATCTTCGGGAGAGGAGCGCAGGTAGATCACGTGGAAGTGATCGCGCAACTGGCGGCGGTTGGCTTCCCGCAGCACGGCTCCGCCGCCGGTGGCCAGCACGCCCTGGGCGTTTGCGGCGAGATCGGCGATGACGGTCTGTTCGAGATCCCGGAAGACCGCTTCGCCTTCGCGGTCGAAGTAATCACGGATCGAGCAGCCGATACGCTGTTCGATCACGTGATCGGTGTCGATGAATGGAGTGTTCAGCCGCGCCCCCAGGCGCCGGCCCACTGCGGATTTTCCGGCGCCGGGCAAGCCGACGAGTGCGACCGCCACGCGGTAGCTGCTACGCCCGCGCGTCAGCGCGCGGCGTTGCGGTCGGTAATCATCTTTGGGGTGATAAAGACGAGCATTTCGGTCTTGTTGGCAACGCGTTCGCGCTTGCGGAACAATGCCCCCATGTAGGGGATTTCACCCAGCACCGGCACGCGCGACTCGTCATTGGTTTCGGTAAGTTCGAAGATACCACCGATGACGACCGTGCCGCCGTTCTCGACCAGCACCTCGGTCTGCACGTGCTTGGTGTTGATGGCCGGACCCGCCGAAGTGTTGACGCCGCGGGCGTCCTTGCTCACGTCCAGGGTCAGGATGATGTTGCCTTCGGGTGTGATCTGCGGGGTCACTTCAAGCTTCAGCACCGCCTTGCGGAAAGAGATGGAAGTTGCACCGCTGGACGTCGCCTGTTGGTAGGGGATTTCTTCGCCCTGCTCGATCAGCGCCTTGGTCTGGTCGGCCGTGATGACGCGGGGGCTGGAAACCAGCTTGCCCTTGCCGTCGGCTTCGAGCGCGGAGATTTCGAGGTTCAGCATGCGCGAGAAGCTCGAGTTGAACAGCGAGATCGCGAAGGCGCCAGCGGCGTTACCCGTACCACCTGCATCGCCTGCGGGCAGGTTGATGAAATTGGAGTTAGTCCAGGTAGTAACTGCGGTGCTGGGGCCACCGTTGGTGCCCGGGGTGACGATCGGCATCACACCGACGTTTCCATAAGCACGATTGCCCGCTGACGATGCGAAGCGTTCGCCGGAGAGACCGCCGCCCAGTCGCACACCCAATGATTTGCCGAAGGTGTCCGAGGCTTCGACGATACGCGCCTCAATCAGCACCTGTCGAACGGGGACGTCGAGCTTCTGGATCAGTTCGGTCACCTGCGCCAAGCGCGACGGAATATCCGAAACGAACAGTTGGTTGGTGCGTGACTCGGCAATCACACTGCCGCGGGGGCTGAGGATACGCGTCGTAGTGCCACCGCCGCCGCCACCACCACTGCCGGCACCAGTCCCGGTCAGACCTTGCGCAATGGCAATGGCTTTCGTGTAGTTCAACTGGAACGATTGCGTACGCAGCGGCTCCAGGTTCTCGATCGCCGCCTTCGCCTCGAATTCCAGCTTTTCCTTGGCGTTGATTTCATCCTTCGGCGCAATCCACAGCACGCTGCCGTTCTTGCGCATGCCCAGGTTCTTCGCCTGCATGATGATGTCCAGGGCCTGATCCCACGGCACATCCTTCAGGCGCAGCGTCAACGCACCGGTCACCGAGTCAGAGGTCACGATATTGAAGTTCGTGAAATCGGCAATCACCTGCAGCAGCGAGCGGATCTCGATGTTCTGGAAATTAAGCGACAGTTTTTCGCCGTTGTAGCCGACGCCTTGCGTCAGCTTGGTCGGATCGACCTTGCGGGCACGCACTTCCACCACGAACTGGTTTTCGCTCTGGTAGGCGCTGTGCTCCCAGTCGCCCTTGGCCTCGATCGTCATGCGGACGCGATCGCCCGACTGCTGTGACGTGATCAGCTGGACCGGCGTTCCGAAGTCGCCCACGTCGAGGCGGCGGCGCAGGCCCTCGGGCAGCGTCGACTTGGTGAATTCCACGACAAGGTTCTTGCCTTGCTGCTTGACGTCGACACCCACCTGGTTGTTCGGCAGGTCGACGATGACGCGGCCGGTGCTGTCAGCACCGAGCCGGAAGTCGACATCGCGCAGTGGCAGCGTGTCGCGATTGCGGTTCTCCGCAAAAACCGTGGCTGTGGAAGCAGCCAGTGCAGTGCCAGCCACAGGCTCAAGAACGACCAACAGCGACTTGCCCTGGATTTCCGTCTTGTATGCAGTGGCCTGCTTGAGGTTCAGCACCACCCGACTACGCTCGCCGGCCTGCACCACGTTGACCGAACGCAGGTTGCCCTGGTTCACCTCAATGGCAGAGCGTCCGATGGCGTTCGTCACGCCCGGGAAGTCGAGCGCGATCCGCGCCGGCGTCTGGACGGCAAACCCGGCCGGCACCGCGGTGAGCGGCTGGGCCAGATCGATCCGGATCACCTCGGCGCCGGATTGCGTCGAGCTGGTGACAGCTTCGATCGCGTTTTGCGCATGGGCGACGGCAACTGCACCGAAGGCCAGCAGACCCAGCCCGGCGGCGCGCAGCCACTGTGCCATCGTTGATTTTTTTTGGTTCATTTCGCACTCTCTTGCAGCTGCAATGTCGCCACGCGTTCGATCCATTCACCGGCGGCGTCCTGCACGATTTCACGCAAGGCGACTTCGGTTTCGTTGATACGGGTAATGCGCCCGTAGTTGAGCCCCAGGTATTCGCCGACGCGCACCTTGTAGAGCAGCTTGTCGACACGAACCAGCGCCACCGGCTGGCCGTTGCGATTCATGCTGCCGACCATGGCCATCGAATCGAGCGGGAAGGCTTCGAGCGATTCCTTGCGGCGAGCCAGTTCGGGCGCGATCAGCTCCGAGGTGCTCGGCTGGTTCGATTCGCGGCGCAGTGCCTGCGTCAGCTTCAGGATGTTGAACGGCTCGAAGGACGAGCCTTCGGTGTAGGCCTGGGGTGTGAACTTCTTCGGCTCGGCAATCGGCGGCACCGAGGGCTTCACCTGGGCGCGCTGCTCGACCATCCAGCGTTGCAGGTCTTCCTGGCCGGAATCGCAGGCACTCAGGCCTGCCGTGGCCAGCATCAGCCACAAAACTTGGGTTCCCGCCCTCATTGCTTCGCCTTCGGCGCCGTGGCGCGTTTCTGGGCGGCCCGCTCGTCTTCATCGAGATAGCGGAAGGTGCGCGCGGTGGCGTCCATCGTCAGCACGTCCTTGTCCTTTTGCGGCGTGATCGTCATGTTGTTGAGCGTCACGATGCGCGAGAGGCTGGCAACGTCGGCTGCGAAGGCGCCCATGTCGTGATAGCGCCCCGTGACGCGCACGGCAATCGGAAGCTCGGCGTAGTAATCCTTCACCGACACCGAACCCGGGCGGAACAACTCGAACTGCAGGCTGCGGCCGAGACCGGCCTGATTGATGTCCGAAAGCAGCGCGTCCATTTCGGCCTTGCTGGGCAGTTGCTTCTCGAGCAGGGTCACGTACTGCTGCACCTGTTCGCGCTGCTTCTTCAGCAGGTCGAGATTGGCTGCCTGCGCGACCTTCTTCTGGTAATCGGCCTTGAGCGTCACCTCCTTGGCGCGCTCGCTCTCGAGCTGGTCATCGGAGTTGGTGAGCCAGACGAACCACAACGCTACGAGCACCAGCGCGGTCACCGCCAGGCACAGGGCATAGCGCGGCACTGCCGGCCACATCGACGGATCGTTTGGATTCAGTCCGCGGAACTGGTCGCCAACGTTCCGCAGCACGGCACCGGCGTCTATTTTTTGAGAGGGGCGATTGCTTGCCATGCTCGATTACCCCTTCACCTGCGCCGCGGCCGCCAGTGCCTTGTCGGCAGCAGCCTTCTGTGCATCGGTCGGCCGCTTCAGGCCGATCTTCATCGTGAAATTGGCGACGCGACGCTGATCACGCTGGCTCAGATTGACCGTAGTGGATGTGATTTCCACCAGTTCCGGCTTCACCAGCCAAGGGCTGTTGTTGCCCAGGTTGCGCAGCAGTTCGGACACGCGTTCGTTCGACTGCGCCATGCCTTGCAGCGTGACGGTCTGGTTGTCCTGCTTCATGTTGGTGAGGTAGACACCGTCGGGCAGTTGCCGGACCAGTTCGTTGAGCAGGTGCACAGGCAGGTTGCGATCGCCCTGCAAGTCCTCGACTGCCTGCTGACGTGCGCGCAGGGCCGCGATTTCATCCTGCAGCGTCGAGATTTCCTTGATCTCGACCTCGAGTTTCTTGATCTCGGCTTGCAGGAAGCTGTTCTTCGATTGCTGGGTCGAGATCTGCGCCTCGAACCAGAGGTAGCCAAGGCCTGCGATCAAGCCGCCCAGCAGCGCAGCGCCGCCGAGGGTTCCATAGAAAGCCTCGCGACGCCGCTTGCGTGCGGCTTCGCGGTGCGGAAGCAGATTGATGAGGATCACTGCAGGAACCTCCGCATGGCAAGGCCGCAAGAGGTCAGGTACGAGGGCGCTTCGCGCCGCACCTTCTTCTCGCGGATGCTCGGCCCGAAATCCATGCCGTCGAACGGATTGACGAGCGAGCAGGCAAAAGAGGTCTGGCGGGTGACGGCACTGGTCAGCCCCGGCAGCGACGACGAACCGCCGGCCAGCAGCACATAGTCCACGCGGTTGTGCGGTGTGCTGGTGAAGAAAAACTGCAGCGCACGCGCGATTTCCTGCGCGATGCTTTCCACGAAGGGCTTGAGCACGCCCGAGCCGTAGTCGTCGGGGAGGTCGCCGCTGCGCTTCTTGGCTTCGGCTTCCTCGGCGGAAAAGCCGTACTGGCGGACGATCAGCTGGGTCAGTTGGGCGCCCCCGAAGGCCTGGTCGCGGTCATACAACACTTCCTGGTTGCGCAACACCTGCATGCTGGTAGTGAAAGCGCCCACCTCGAACAACGCCACGATCGAATCCACGCCCTTGCCGGGCAGTTGCTCGATCAGGCGTGCGGTCGCGAGGCGCGAGGCATAGGACTCGACGTCCAGGATCATGGCCTTCAGTCCGGCCGCCTCTGCCAGGCCTTCGCGGTCCTGGACCTTTTCCTTGCGGGACGCGGCAATCAGCACTTCCACGTCGCCTGCGGACGAGGTGCTGGGGCCTGTGACGCAGAAGTCGAGGCTGACTTCGTCGAGCGAGAACGGGATGTACTGGTTGGCTTCGGACTCGACCTGAATCTCGAGCTCCTGTTCGCTCATGCCACCGGGAAGAATGATCTTCTTGGTGATCACCGCCGAGGGTGGCAGCGCGAGCGCGACGTTGCGCGTCTTGGTGCCGCTCTTGCGCACGACGCGCCGGACGGCCTCGGCCACCTCGTCGAACTTCTCGACGTTGCCGTCGGTGATCCAGCCACGTTCCAGGGGTTCGATGGCACAGCGTTCCAGAACCAGCTTGCCGCTGGCCTCGCGGCCGAGCTCGACCAGCTTGACGCTGGACGAGCTGACATCCAGCCCAAGCAAGGGGGCGTTTTGACGACGAAACAATGATCCAAGAGCAGCCAAGTTAGGTCCCTCTCCCCCTGTATTTGTAACCAATGGAAAAATATGCGTTCGGTTGCACTCTAGCAGCAGGCGTGGCGCCAACCAAGCAACCCGGGGGGGCAAAACGGCCAAACGTTGTCAAAACCTGACGTCAAAGCCGCATTCTGTAACTTTCGAATTAGGACTGTGCGAGACAGCAAAGATCGAACCGCGGCCGAAGGGACGGCTTTTTATAATGTCCGGTGACTCTCCGGGCCCTCATGCAAGAAACTTCACGCCCCAAAGGGCCAGCCAAGACCCCTCCTCCCGCACGCCCAGCCTGGCTCAGATGGCTGCTGCGCTTCGTGTTCTGGGGGTTCGGCATCGCCGCAGCCGGTGTGCTGTCGGTCCTCTGCGTGGTCGCGGTGGCCCTGGCGGTCGCCTATCCGAACCTGCCGGACATCTCGGAACTTTCCGACTACCGTCCCAAGCTGCCGCTGCGGGTTTTTTCCGCCGAAGGCACGCTGATCGGTGAATTCGGCGAAGAGCGTCGCAACCTCACGCCGATCGCCGCCATTCCCAAGGTGGTGAAAGATGCAGTGCTCGCCGCCGAGGACGCGCGCTTCTATGACCACGGCGGCGTCGACTACAAGGGCATGGTTCGCGCGGGCCTGGCCAACCTGAACCGCGTGAAGAGCCAGGGCGCCTCGACCATCACGATGCAGGTGGCACGCAATGTCTACCTGAGTTCCGAGAAGACGCTGACCCGCAAGGTCTACGAGGTGCTGCTGACCTTCAAGCTGGAGCACCTGCTCAGCAAGGACCAGATCTTCGAGATCTACCTGAACCAGATCTATCTGGGCAACCGCGCCTACGGTTTCGCCGCCGCGTCGGATGCGTATTTCGGCAAGCCGCTGCAGGAGCTGACGATCGCAGAGGCCGCCATGCTGGCCGGCCTGCCGAAGGCGCCGGGCGCGAACAACCCGGTCAACAACCCGCAGCGCGCGCGCGGCCGCCAGTTCTATGTGATCGACCGCATGCAGGAAGCCGGCTTCATCACGGCCGAGCAGGCGGCCGAAGCCAAGAAGGAAGAGTTGCATCTGCGCGACGCGGCAGATCCGAACCGCCTGCATGCCGAGTACGTCGCCGAAACCGTGCGCCAGCTGATGTATGCGCAGTACGGCGACAGCACCTACACGCGCGGCCTCAAGGTCTACACCTCACTGGTCGCTGCCGACCAGGCGGCGGCCTACAAGGCGCTGCGCAAGGGCATCATGGATTACGAGCGCCGCCAGATCTACCGCGGCCCCGAGAAGTTCGTCGACCTGCCGGCCGACAACAAGGACCTCGACGAGGCCGTCGACGACGCACTCACCGACCACCCCGACAACGGCGACGTGATGGCGGCCGTGGTGCTCAAGGCCAATGCCAAGGAAATCACCGCTGTGCGCGGCAACGGCGACCCGGTGCAGATCACCGGCGAAGGCCTCAAGCCCGCCCAGTCGGGCCTCTCCGACAAGGCACCGCCCAACATCAAGATCCGCCGCGGCGCGGTGATCCGCGTGGTGAAGACACCCAAGAACACCTGGGAAATCACGCAACTGCCTGAGGTGGAAGGCGCCTTCATCGCCATGGACCCGCGCGACGGCGCGATCAAGGCACTGGTCGGCGGGTTCGATTTCGGCAAGAACAAGTTCAATCACGTCACGCAGGCCTGGCGCCAGCCGGGTTCGAGCTTCAAGCCCTTCATCTACTCGGCGGCGCTCGAAAAAGGCTTCACCCCCGCCACGGTCATCAACGATGGCCCGCTCTTTTTCGATGCCGGCACCACCGGCGGCCAGCCCTGGGAGCCCAAGAACTACGGCGGCGGCTACGACGGCCCGATGTCGATGCGCACGGCGCTGATGAAGTCGAAGAACCTGGTGTCGATCCGCATCCTGCAATCCATCGGCACCCGCTATGCACAGGAATGGATCACCAACTTCGGCTTCGACAAGGACAAGCACCCCGCCTACCTGCCGATGGCGCTCGGCGCGGGCGCCGTCACGCCGATGCAGATGGCGGTGGGCTACTCGGTGTTCGCCAACGGCGGCTACCGCGTCAATCCCTACCTCGTGACCCGCATCACCGACCACAAGGACAAGCTCCTGGTCGACAAGCAGCCCTCGCTGCTCAATGAGGCGAACCGCGCCATTCCCCAGCGCAACGCCTTCATCATGGACACATTGCTGCAGTCGGTGGCGCGTGCAGGCACGGCAGCCAAGGCGCAGGCGATGCTCAAGCGGCCCGACCTGTACGGCAAGACCGGCACCACCAACGATTCCCTCGATGCCTGGTTCGCGGGCTTCCAGCCCACGATGACGGCCATCTCGTGGATCGGCTACGACACGCCGCGCAATCTGGGCGACCGCGAAACCGGCGGCGGCCTGAGCCTGCCGATCTGGATCAACTACATGGAGACCGCCATCAAGGGCGTGCCCGTGACCGACCTGTCGACCACGCCGCCCTCGGGCATCGTGAATGTGGGTGGCGAGTGGTACTACGACGACTACGCGCCGGGCCGCGGTGTGGCAAGCCTCGGCGTGGAGGCAGCAGCGCCCGTGGCGCCGGTCGAAGCCCTGACCGGCGCGCCGGTGAGCCCGCCGGCGCCGCCGGAAGAGCGCAACCGCATCCTCGATCTCTTCCGGAACTGACGCGGAGCGATCAGCCGGCCGCGAACTCCAGCGGCTGGCCTGCCTGCAGCGTGGCTTCGCGCGAGAGGTTGCCGAAGAACTCCTCGCCCGTCTTGGTGTCGACCCAGGCCCGACCGTCGTGTCGGTAGTGATAGCCACCTGAGCGTGCCGCGAGCCAGATCTCCTGCAGCGGCTTCTGCAGGTTCACGATCAGCTGGCTCCCGTTCTGGAAGGACATCGTGATCATCCCGCCCACCCGCTGGTTGTCGATGTCGGCGTCGGTCGCATCGTTGATGCGATCGCAGCCTTGCTCGATCGCAGCGAGCGCTGATTCGGCGCGGTCCATGTACTCGGTGTCGGTCATTACAATTTCGTTATGTTGAATGTTCGCCAAATTCTAGTGACCGCTCGCGGCCGCACTGCGCTCATGGTTTGCATCGCCGCTGCGGCAGCCGGGCTCGCCGCCTGCGGCCAGCGCGGTGCGTTGTACCTGCCTAGCGATCCCGCAGCCGCTCAGCGGGCCACCCTGCCGCAATTGATCACCCCCGGCGACTCCAGCGCTTCTTCCAACCAAGCCGCACCCAAGCCTGCTGCCGCCAGCAGTGCGCCGGCCGCAGCCACCACCGGCAGCGGAGCGCCCAAGTGACAAACGCCTCCCTTCCCGGCCATCCCCATATTGCCCACCGCGAGGACGCCCTTCATGTCGAAGGGCTGGCCCTCGATGCGCTCGCGCGCGAACACGGCACACCGCTGTTCGTCTATTCGAAGCAATGGATGTTGGATGCGCTGGCCGCCTACCAGCGCGGCTTCGAGGGCCGCGATGCCCTGATCTGCTATGCGATGAAGGCCAATTCGTCGCTCGGCGTGTTGCGTGTGTTTGCCGAAGCAGGCTGCGGATTCGACATCGTCTCGGGCGGCGAACTCGCCCGCGTGCTGGCCGTCGGCGCCGATCCGAAGAAGATCATCTTCTCGGGCGTCGGCAAGACCCGCGCGGAAATGCGCCAGGCCCTTGCGGCCGGCATCGCCTGCTTCAACGTCGAGAGCGAAGCCGAGCTCGATGTGCTGAACGAAGTGGCGCTGGCCGAAAGCCGCCGCGCGCCGATCAGCATCCGTATCAATCCGAACGTCGATCCGAAGACGCACCCCTACATCTCCACCGGCCTCAAAGGCAACAAGTTCGGCATCGCGCACGACCGCGCGGTCGAGGCTTATCGCCACGCCGCACGACTGCCGGGGCTCGAGGTGATCGGCATCGATTGCCACATCGGCTCGCAGATCACAGAAGCCTCACCGTATCTCGACGCCTGCGATCGCGTGCTCGACCTGGTCGAAGCCATCGAGGCGGCCGGCGTGCCGATCCACCACCTGGACTTCGGCGGTGGCCTGGGCATTGACTACAACGGCGAAGTGCCGCCCAAGGCCGATGACCTCTGGCAGCAGTTGCTCGCCAAGCTCGACGCACGCGGCTTCGGACAGCGCAAGCTGGTCATCGAGCCCGGCCGTTCGCTGGTCGGCAACGCGGGCGTGTGCGTGACCGAGGTGCTCTACACCAAGCCCGGCGAAGACAAGAATTTCTGCATCGTCGATGCCGCGATGAACGACCTGCCGCGCCCCGCGATGTACCAGGCCTTCCAAAAGATCGTGCCGCTGCGCATCCGCGCCGGCGATGCGCCGACCTACGACGTGGTCGGCCCGGTCTGCGAAAGCGGCGACTGGATCGGCCGCGACCGCGCACTCAACGTGCTGGCCGGCGACCTGCTCGCCGTGCTGTCGGCGGGTGCGTACTGCATGAGCATGTCCAGCAACTACAACACGCGTCCGCGTGCGGCCGAAGTGCTGGTGAGCGGCCAGAGCGCCACGCTGATCCGTCGCCGCGAGACGATGGAAGATCAGCTGCGCAACGAACTGGTCTGACTAGGTGGTGCTGCGCAGCGGCTTCTCGCCGCCGCGCGCACCGACGGGCGCCTTCGCCTTCCGCTTGCTCGCGTAGTTCCACACACGCCATCCCAGCAGCACCGCGATGATCGCGACGTAGACGAACACTTCGGCGAAGTTGTTCTTGCCTGCGCGCATCCAGAAGAAGTGCAGCAGACCCAGCCCGGCGATCACGTACACCAGCTTGTGCAGCATCTGCCAGCGCTTGGCGCCCATCGCCTTGATCGCGCGATTGAACGAAGTGGCCGCCAGCGGCGTCAGCAGCACGAAGGCCGAGAAGCCCACCAGGATGAACGGCCGCTTGGCAATGTCCTTGGCGATCTCGCCCCATTCGAAGCTCATGTCGAACCAGCTGTAGCACAAGAGGTGCAGCACCACGTAGAAATACGCGAAGAGGCCCAGCATGCGGCGAAAGCGCGCGAGCGCGTTCCATTTGCTGATGACGCGCAGCGGCGTCACCGCCAGCACGATGCAGATGAAGCGCAGCGTCCAGTCGCCGGTCGCGCGGATCAGGTACTCCTGAGGATTGGGTCCCAACTCTCCAACGGCCACGCCGTAGGCGAGCCACGCGAACGGCAGCAGGCACAGCACAAAGACGAGGGGCTTGGCGGCGGGATGGAGCAGCAGCTTGTTCATGGCGTTCGGGTCGCGCCCCGCGAGCAGCAGGGGTGCGCGCCCGCCTCAGTAGTTCTTCTTCAGGTCCATGCCCGTATACAGCTGGCCGACCTGCGCTTCATAGCCGTTGAAAATCAGCGTCTTGTTGCGCTTGGCGAACAGTCCGCCGCCATCGCCAATGCGGCGCTCGGTCGCCTGGCTCCAGCGCGGATGGTCCACGTTCGGGTTCACGTTCGAATAGAAGCCGTATTCCTGCGCCGCCGCCTTGTTCCAGGCCGTGCTCGGCTCCTTCTCGACGAAGCGGATCTTCACGATCGACTTGGCCGACTTGAAGCCGTACTTCCATGGCACCACCAGGCGCACCGGCGCGCCGTTCTGGTTGGGCAGCACCTCGCCGTACATGCCGAAGGCCAGCAGCGTGAGCGGATGCATCGCCTCGTCCATGCGCAGGCCCTCGGTGTAGGGCCAGTCGAGCACGCGCGAGCCGACGAAGGGCATGGTCTTCGGATCGGCCAGCGTCACGAACTCGATGAACTTGGCGTTGCCTTGCGGCTCGACCTTCTTGATGAGCTCGGCCAGCGAATAGCCGATCCACGGAATGACCATCGACCAGCCCTCGACGCAGCGCAGGCGGTAGATGCGCTCTTCCTGCGCGCTGAGCTTGAGCAGATCCTCGATGCCGTACTTGCCCGGCTTCTTGACCAGGCCTTCGACCTCGACGGTCCACGGCCGCGTCTTCAGCGTGCCGGCGTTCTTGACCGGATCGCCCTTGTCGGTGCCGAACTCGTAGAAGTTGTTGTAGCTCGACGCGTCCTTGTAGTCGGTGAGCTTGTCCATGGTCTGCGCGCCGGGCACCGTCGATTTGACGGCGGGCAGCAGCGCCAGCTTGTGCGGACCTGTCGCCTGGGCGAAAGCCTCGCGCCCTGCAAAGCTGGCCAGTGCCGCGCCTGCCGCGCCCGTGGCCATCAGCTTGAGCAGATCGCGCCGGCCTTCGTAGGCGGCGCGCGGCGTGATTTCGCTAGACAGCGGATGAATGAAACCGCTGTTGTCGCGACGGTGCGGACGGGATGGGAACGACATGACAGGCCTTTCGCGTGAATCGTTGTACTCAGGGTAGTTCGTGACACGCCCTGGTTTGGTTACGCGCCATGGCGGCGCGTGGTTTCAATTCTTCGCGAAAGGCTGAAAGCCCGCGCTTACAGGGTGCCGTAGCTGTGCAGTCCGCTCAGGAACATGTTGACGCCGAGGAACGCAAAGGTCGTGACTGCCAGGCCGCCCAGCGCCCACCACGCGGCCACCGTGCCGCGCAGGCCCTTCACGAGCCGCATGTGCAGCCAGGCCGCGTAGTTGAGCCAGACGATCAGCGCCCAGGTTTCCTTCGGATCCCAGCTCCAGTAGCCGCCCCAGGCGTCGGCGGCCCACAGGGCGCCGAGCACGGTGGCGATGGTGAAGAAGGCAAAGCCGACGGTGATCGACTTGTACATGACGTCGTCGAGCACTTCGTTGGCCGGCAGGCGCGCCGCGATGCGCTTGCGCCCGAGCAGGATGCCCGCGGCGATCAGCGCCGAGATGCCCGCATAGATCACCCAGTAGCTGCCGCCGGCTTCCTGCACGCGCTGGCGAAATGCCACCGGCACGAAGCACAGCGCCACGCCCAGGAGCCAGATCGGCGTGAGCTTGTACCAGCGGGTCTCGGTGGCCTGCTCCTTGATGAGGTAGGCGAACGCGACCATCGCCGCGAGCGCGAAGGTGCCGTAGCCGATGAAGTTGGCGGGGACGTGCAGCTTCATCCACCAGCTCTGCAGGGCCGGCACCAGCGGCTGGATTTCATGCGCCTCGCGCACGATCGTGTACCAGAGCAAAAAACCGACCGCGGCGCTGACCACCAGCATCACGAACGCACCGAGCGCGCGGGTGTTGTAGCGCTCTTCGAAGTAGAGGTAGAACGCGGCCGTCAGCCAGCAGAACAGCACGAACACTTCGTACAGGTTGCTCACCGGGATGTGGCCGATGTCCGGGCCGAGCTGGTGGCTTTCGTACCAGCGCACCATCGTGCCGATCAGCGCCATCGTCACGGCCGCCCAGGCCAGGCGCGAGCCGATTGCGTCGAAAGTGTCAGCTTGCTTGCCACCGAAGAAGCCGAGCCAGTAGAACACCGTGCTCATGAAGAACAGCACGCTCATCCACAAGATGGCCGACTGGCTCGAGAGGAAGTACTTGAGCCAGAACACCGAGTCGGCGCGCGCCAGGTCGCCCTGGTAGGAGGTGATCGCCAGCAGCGAGGCCGCGGCCACCACGAGGGCCAGCACCCGCAGCGGGCGCCAGAACCAGCCGATGGCGATCATCGAGATGACAGCGGCGGCGAGGATCGGCTTCTCGTAGTAATCCATCGACCCCGCATAGCGGGTGAAGGCGAACAGGCCGCCTGCCAGCACCAGCGCCGCGAACACCCAGTCGAACAGGTTGCGGCGCGAGAGCCAGCTTTCATTGAGCGTGAGGGTCGTGGTGTTCATTTTGTCGCCGTTGGTTCTTTGTCCAGTGCGAGCAGCTTGTGCTTGAGATGCTCGAATTCGCGGTCGCTGTCGATCGTCTTGCGGTTGACCGAGAAGGCCATCGTGGCGGCCGTTGCGTTGTCCCCTGAAGCGGCGCCATCGGGAGTGAGCCACACCCACAGCCGACGCTCGCGCACGTACAGCATGGCAAAAATCCCGACGATCAGCAACAGGCAGCCCAGATACACGACGTTCTTGCCGGGGGCACGCGCCACTTGGAACACGCTGGCCTGCACCTGGGTGAAGTCGGTCATCATCATCGCGACCGGCGCCGGGTAGAAGTGCGCATCGCTGATGGCCAGCACCGCCTGGGTGAGGTAGGCCTGCGATTTGTCGTCGCTCGGAAGCGCGGCCAGGCCGGCGCCCTCTCGGCTCAGGTTGAGCACTTCGAACAGCACGTCGTTGAGGATGCGCACCAGCACCGCGCCGGCGCGCTCGCGCTCGGCCTCGGGCACGTTGACTTCCATGAATTCGGCAATCGCCTGCCAGCCGCCGGCCGTGGTGGCATCGGCCTTGGCGCGCTCGCTGCCCGAGAACAGCGCGAGCGCGCGGGTGGCCGACACGCGCAGCTGCTCGGCCATTTCAGGCCGCTTCGGATCGGTTGCCTTGGCGATGTAGCGCTCGATGGCGCGCGCGCGGGCGTCAGGGTCGCCGAGCGCGGTGCGCATGCGGACGAACCCGTCCATCGAGCCCTGATCGTCGGCCGGCACGCGCAGGTAGCGGAACGGGTCTTCGGGCTTCTCGCGCATGCCCAGCAGGAACACCGGCTGGCCGTCGCCGGTGTCGACCGGCACCATGTAGTTCTGGTATTCGCGCGCCTGGCCGGCGGCGTCGCGCAGCTTGTAGCCGATGCTCGGGCCGATGTTGCGCAGCACCTTCGGCTTGTTGGTCTTGTTGGCGGCGCCCAGGCGCGATTCGAGGCTGTGGCGCAGGTCGACCTTGCGCACGTCGGCACCGCTGCCCATCGCACCGCCGTCGGCGAAGTTCTCGACGTTGATCACGCGCAGCGCGGCGTATTCGAGCGTGAGCTTGTCCTTGCCGTTGGTGATCTCGGTGCTGGGGCCGCCGATGATGCCTTCGACCTCGAAGGGCTTGGCCGCGGCCGCCATCGGCACCGCCTTGAGCTTCACCTTGGAGCCGCCGTCGTCGAAGCTCGACTGGTAGATCTCCACGCCCTTGTAGCTGGCCGGATGGTTCACCTCGATGCGCGCCGGCACCTGCGCGCCGGTCTCGCGGTCGTGCAGCACCACCTCGCTCGCGAAGAGCTTGGGCATGCCGGTCGAGTAGTAGTCGACGATGAACTTCTTGAGTTCGATGGAGAACGGCAGCTCCTGCAGCAGCACGCCGTCGGCCTGGTTCAGGATGGCCACGCTGCCCTGCCCGCCCTCGGGCACGAGGATGTTGCCGCGGAAGGTCGGGTTGTTGACCGAGAGCCGGTGCTCGGGCGCCACGTCGGCGATCATGCCGCCGCCGGTGAACACGCTCTTGCCGTTGAACCAGGTCTGCGCGCGCACCACGAGGTCGCCGTCGAGCAGGCCGCCGATGCACACCAGCACGATGGCACTGTGCGCCGCGATGTAGCCGAGCTTGTGCGCACCACCGGCACGCGCGGCGACCATCCAGCCCGGCGCGACCTTGCCGTCGCCCGAGCCGTCGCGCTGCTGCAGCTTGACCTTCCAGCCGCCGCTCACCAGCAGTTGGCCGATGCGGTTGGCGGCCGCGTCCGGCGTTTCCGCGAGCTTGTTTTCGGCGCGCTGGCCAAAGGCTTTCAGGCTCTGCGCGCGGATGTCTTCCTTGAAGGTCTTCAGGTCGACCAGGATGCGCGGCGTGTTGCGCGCGATGCACAGCGTGGTGCTGATCACCAGGAACAGCAGGATCAGCAGAAACCACCAGGCGCTGTAGATCGAATCGAGCCGTGCCGCACGGAAGAACTCTGCCCAGAACGGCCCGAACTGGTTGATGTAGTTGTTGATCGGCTCGTGCTGCTTGATGACCGTGCCGATGATCGAGGCGATGCAGATGACGGTGAGCAGCGCGATCGCGAAGCGCATCGACGAAAACAGCTCCACCGCCGCGCGAAGCACTTGCGGGCCGCGATGAACGCGAAGGCCATGGGTGGAGACTGACATCGGGTGGGGCGCTGGAAAAGGAGGAAAAAGCAAAAGGGCGGGCCATCCTCCTGGATCGGCCCGCCCTTTGTTTGGGGTTGTTGTCGGCGGTTAGTTCACGCTGGAAAGCGCGGAATCAGCGCAGGCCGGCGATGTAGTCGGCCACGGCCTTGATTTCGCGGTCGTTGAGCTTGGCGGCCACGCCGGTCATCGGCAGGCTGTTGGTGCGCACGTTGTCGCGGAAGGCAGTCAGCTGGGCAACGGTGTATTCGGCGTTCTGGCCACCCAGGCGCGGGTACTGGGCGGGGATGCCGGCGCCGTTCGGGCTGTGGCAGCCTGCGCAGGCCGGGATCTGGCGATCACCGATGCCGCCGCGGTAGATCTTTTCGCCGAGGGCGATGGTGTCCTTGTCCTTCGAGAAGCCGGGCTTGACCTTCTTGGAGCCGACGAACCACGCGATATTGCGCATGTCTTCTTCCGACAGCGCCGCAGCCAGCGGCTTCATGATCGCGCTCTTGCGGGCGCCGGACTTGAAGTCCTGCAGTTGCTTGAGGATGTATTCGGGATGTTGTTGCGCCAGCTTCGGGTTGGCCGCGATGGCCGAGTTGCCGTCGGCGTTGTGGCACGAAGCGCAGCTCTGGCTGTTGGCCGGCGTTGCGTTGAACACCGTGTCGCCCTTGGCGGGATCGGGCTTGGCCGGCTTAGCTGCTGCCGCTGCGGGGGCGGCTGCATGTTCATCGGCTGCAAAACTCGCGCTGGCTGTGACGCCCATGAGGGCTGCAAGCAGAATATTGGCAAACAACTTCATATCGGGGGCTTAGATTTATGGCGCAAAACCCCGCGATTCTACAATGGCGCCCCGTTCCGAAAGCCCATTGATGACCTCCCCGCGCGCCAAGTCCGCCGCTTATCCTCCCCGCGCGGCCCCCGCCGCGGACCCGCAGGTCGCCGAACGCGAGCGCGTGGCCCTCGGCTGGCTGCATACCGCCCACTTTCTCACCAGCGCTCCACAACTGGAACACCTGCCCCCGGTCGACCTTCCGGAGATCGCTTTCGTCGGCCGATCGAACGCCGGCAAATCGACCGCCATCAACACCCTCACGCAGCAGACGCGCCTGGCTTTTGCCTCGAAGACGCCGGGCCGCACGCAGCACATCAACCTGTTCGGCATCGGCAAGCAGAAGGTCGACGACGCGGTACTGGCCGACCTGCCCGGCTACGGCTACGCGGCCGTGCCGAAGGAGGCCAAGCTGCGCTGGCAACGCGTGATGGGCAATTACCTCATCACGCGCGAAAGCCTCCGAGGGGTTGTCCTGATGTGCGATCCGCGCCACGGTCTGACCGAGCTCGACGAGATCCTGCTCGATGTGATCCGCCCGCGCGTGCAGCAAGGCCTCAAGTTCCTCATCCTGCTGACCAAGTCGGACAAGCTCACGCGCAGCGAAGCCGCCAAGGTGCTGTCGATTACGCGACTCCAGGCCGGCGGCGGCGAGGTCAAACTGTTCTCGGCGCTGAAGAAGCAGGGCGTCGGTGACGCAGCCCAATTGCTGTGGCAATGGGTGCATCCGGAAGGCGGCGCTGCGCCGGCCGAGCTGGAGGAAACACCGGAGCCACCGGAAGAAACCTGAGGCCGAACGGCTGTATTGATCGTCCCGCCTGCTTCATTCACTATCAAAACAATAGCGACAGTCAAACCCAAGGAGACGAGAAGCATGATCGAGACCTTCCAACGCAGCCTGCCCAACGGCACCACCCTGAGCTGCCGCGCGAGCGGCAAGCCGGGCCAGCCGCTGATGGTGTTCCTGCACGGCTTTCCCGAGGCCGCGTTCATCTGGGACGAGCTGCTCGATTACTTCGCAGACCCCGCCCACGGCGGCTACCGCTGCGTGGCGCCCAACCTGCGCGGCTTCGAAAAATCGAGCGCGCCGACTGAGGTGGCCGAGTACAAGGCGCACCTGCTGATCCAGGACATCCAGCAGCTCGTCGCCACCGAAAGCGCCGACGGCACGATGGCCGCGCTGGTCGCCCACGACTGGGGTGGCGCCTTCGCCTGGGGGTACGCCAACGCGTTCCCGGAGCAGATCGGCAAGCTGGTCATCATCAATTCGCCGCACCCCGGCACCTTCACCCGCGAATTGCGCAACAGCCCGGCGCAGCAGCAGGCCAGCGCCTACATGCACTTCCTCTCGCGCCCCGATGCCGAGGCACTGCTCGCGGCCGACGACTTCAAGCGCATGTGGCCCTTCTTCACGCTGATGAAGGCCGGTCCCGACGGCTTCGGCTGGCTCACCGAAGAAGTGAAGCAGCAGTACCGCGAGGTCTGGGGCGCGGGCCTCACCGGCGCCTGCAACCTCTACCGCGTGACGCCGATGAAGCCGCCGCTGCCGAGCCAGACCATCGACGGCATTCCGGTGCTGCCGCACGAACGGCTCACGGTGAACGTGCCGACCTTCGTGTTCTGGGCGCTGGACGACGCGGCGCTGCTGCCGGGCCTGCTCGAAGGGCTCGAGGAATACGTGCCGAAGCTCGAGGTCAAGAAAGTGCCCAACGCGACCCACTGGATCGTGCACGAGCAGCCGCAGCTGGTCGCGCGCGAGATCGAGGCCTTCCTGCAGCGCGACGCGTAGTCAATAGATCTTCGGCTCGCCGTCGGGGCGAGTCTTGAACCGACGATGCACCCAGTAGTACTGGGACGGCATCGCGTCGATGTAGCCCTGCAGCCGCTCGTTCATGAGGGCCGTGTCGGCCTCCACGTCGTCGGTGGGGAAGTTCTGCCACGCCGACTTCACCTCGATCTCGTAGCCGCCGGGCGTGAGCTTCGCCACCACCGGCACCACCTTGGCCTTGCCCAGCCGCGCGAAGCGCGAGAGCGAGGGCACGGTCGCGGCCTGCACGCCGTAGAACGGCACGAAGATCGTCTGGTCGCGGCCGAAATCCATGTCGGGCAGCAGGTACAGCAGGCCGCCCTTACGCAGGCCCGAGAGCACGGGCTTGATGCCGTCCACCCGGTTGAGCGCCGCCACGTCTCCGAAGCGCGTGCGGCCCTCGCGGATCCAGGCATCGACCATCGGGTCGCGCTGCGTCGTGTAGATCGTGGCCGAGGGGCGCGCCGTGTGCATGGTCAGCGCGGTGGCTGCGGCGTCGAGGCCATAGAAGTGCGGCGCGAACAGGATCATCGGCGCGGTGCCCTCGGCAATCTCGGCGATCTCGGATGCCGAACCCACGATCTTCAGGCGGCTCGCCACCACCTTCTCCGGCGCATGCCACAGCCAGCTGCGGTCCAGCCACGACTGCGCGACGAAGACGAAGGTCTCGCGTGCGATGGCGCGGCGCTCGGCCTCCGATTTCTCCGGGAAGCAGATGGCGAGGTTCCTGTCGACCACGCGCCGCCGCGGCACGGCGATGGTGTGCAGCAAGCGGCCGAGGATCTTGCTGAAACCGCGCACGAGCGGCAGGGGCAGTGGCGCGAGCACCCGCATGAAGCCGATACCCAGGCGTGAACTGAGGCTCATGGCGTCTGCTCCCCGGTGGCAGCCGCAACGGCCCGGTCGGCACGCGGTTCCTTGTAGCGCGCGTAGTCCCAGACGTACTGGCCGGGTAGGCTGCGGATCAGGCGGCCGATGCCGTCGTTCATTGCCGCGGCCGCGTCTTCGACGGAGGCGTTCGGGTCGTTCAGCGCCGTTCCCACGATGGGCTCGAAGCGGATCACATAGCCCGCACCGCGCGGCAGCCGCTCGCACACGCTGAGGAAACACGCCGCGCCGGTCTGCTGCGCGAGGCGCGGAAGCAGGGTCATGGTGTAGGCCGGCCGGCCGAGAAAAGGCACCCACACGCCCTGCCCCGCCGGCGGCACCTGGTCGGGCAGGATCCCGGTGTAGCCGCCGCTGCGCAGCGTGCGGATCAGGCCGCGCACGCCGGTGTTGTTGGTCGGTAGCGTCTGCAGGCCGGGCCGGTCGCGCGAGCCCGCGGCGATCAGGTCGGCCATCCACTTCTTGCGCGCCGGACGGAACAGCGCGGTGATCGGCCCGAAGGCCTCGAAGAAGCGCTCGCCGATCGCCTGGCCGCACATCTCCCAGCTGCCCAGGTGCGGCGCGACCAGGATCACGCCCTTCTTCGCCCGCATGGCGGCCTCGAAGGCCTCGACGCCTTCCCAACGCACCACGCGCGGCAGCACGCTCTCGCCCTGCGGACGCAGCCACAGCCAGGGCAACTCGGAGGCCATGTGACCGGCGGCGGCGATGGCGGGACGGTATTGACCGGGCGCGAAACCCGCACTTTCGGCATTGGCCTTGAATCGGCGGCGGTAGTCGGGCGCGCAGAACCAGACCAGCCAGCCCAGCATGGCGCCCAGGCGATGCATCAACGGCATCGGCACGCGGGCGAGCAGGCGAAACAGGGTGATCATTGAACGGGAAAGGGAGTCAAAAATGGGACGCGCGCGCATGGTATTGCGCGGCTCGAATAGAATGCAAATTGTCGCCGAGTTACGGAACAACTTGCAGGGCGACAACCACAAGCGCAAAGCGATTGTGTACCGCCGATTCTTCGGCATCTGCTAAAGCGTTCGCCAGGGCTCCGCAGAGTTGGCAACGCGCCAAACCACTTCAAGGAGCTTTGAACAAATGGCGAACGACTTCCTCTTCACTTCCGAATCCGTCTCCGAAGGCCACCCCGACAAGGTTGCCGACCAGATTTCGGACGCCATCCTGGACGCGATCTTCGAACAAGACCCGCGCAGCCGCGTGGCCGCCGAGACGCTGACCAACACCGGCCTCGTGGTGCTCGCTGGTGAGATCACCACCAACGCGCACGTCGACTACATCCAGGTCGCGCGCGACACCATCAAGCGCATCGGCTACGACAACACCGAGTACGGCATCGACTACAAGGGCTGCGCGGTGATGGTCTGCTACGACAAGCAGTCCAACGACATCGCCCAGGGCGTGGACCACGCTTCCGACGACCACCTGAACACCGGCGCCGGCGACCAGGGCCTGATGTTCGGCTACGCCTGCGACGAAACGCCCGAGCTGATGCCCGCGCCCATCTACTACGCGCACCGCCTGGTCGAGCGCCAGGCCCAGCTGCGCAAGGACGGCCGCCTGCCCTTCCTGCGTCCCGACGCCAAGAGCCAGGTCACGATGCGCTATGTCGACGGCAAGCCGCACAGCATCGACACCGTGGTGCTCTCGACGCAGCACAGCCCCGACCAGAGCGAAACCGCAACCAAGATGAAGGATTCGTTCAAGGAAGCCATCATCGAGGAGATCATCAAGCCCGTGCTGCCCAAGGAATGGCTCAAGGACACGCGCTACCTGATCAACCCGACCGGCCGCTTCGTCATCGGCGGCCCGCAAGGCGACTGCGGCCTCACCGGCCGCAAGATCATCGTCGACACCTACGGCGGCGCCTGCCCGCACGGCGGTGGCGCGTTCTCGGGCAAGGACCCATCGAAGGTCGACCGCTCGGCCGCCTACGCCGCACGCTACGTGGCCAAGAACATCGTGGCCGCCGGCATCGCGCGCCAGTGCCAGATCCAGGTGGCCTACGCGATCGGCGTGGCCGAGCCGATGAACATCACGGTCTACACCGAAGGCACGGGCCTCATCCCCGACGACAAGATTGCCGAACTCGTGCGCGAGCACTTCGACCTGCGTCCGAAGGGCATCATCCAGATGCTCGACCTGCTGCGCCCGATCTACCAGAAGACCGCCGCCTACGGCCACTTCGGCCGCGAAGAGCCCGAGTTCACCTGGGAGGCCACCACGCAAGCCGCCGCACTGCGCGCAGCCGCTGGCCTCAAGTAAGTAGAGATAGAAAAAGACGGTGGGTCGTCAGAAGCGGTACGCACCGCTCAGGCCCACCGTCCAGTTACGGCCCGGCGCGGGCTCGTAATAGCGCGCATTGCCTTCGTTGACGATGACCGAGCCCACGTAGCGCCGGTCGAACAGGTTGTCGACACGCGCGAAGGCGTTGAACTCCCAGCGCTCCCATTTCTTCAGATAGCCCGCATACAGCGCCGCGACCGCATAGCCCGGCGCGCTCGCGGTGTTGACGTCGTTCGCCTGGATGCGCCCGAGCGCGCGCATCTCGATGCCGGCGCGCCAGCCCTCGGGCGGCACCCAGCCCAGCGATGCGAACAGCGACTGCCGCGCGATGCCCGGAATGCGGTTGCCGTCGGCCACGGTGTTGGCGGCCGCACAGGGCGACGGTGAGCAGAAGGCGTCGCGGTACGTCGCATCGAGCCACGTGTAGGCCAGCTGCGTGCGCCAGTGGTTCGACGTCTCGTGCTGCCAGCCGAGTTCGAAGCCGTTGCGCCGCGTGCGCCCTGCGTTCTGGAAGGTGGCACGGCCGCCGACGTTGGTGTCGGTCACGATCTCGTCGCGCGTGCGGGTCTGGAACAGCGCCGCCGTCAGCAGCCCGCCGGCGAGCCGCGCCTTCGCGCCCAGCTCGATGCTGTCGTTCACCGATGGCCGCAGCGCGAAGTTGAGTCCGCTCGCGCCGCCCGAGCGGTACGAGAGTTCGTTGAGCGTCGGCGTTTCGAAGCCGCGACCGATGGAGCCATAGAGCGCAAGGTCCGGTGTCGCCTGGTAGCGCAGCGAAGCCACCGGCAGCGTCTTGCTGTAGCGCGCAGTGCCGCTGTCGTCGCGGTTCGCGCCCACGATGTAGCGGTCGTTCGATGCGAAGTGCACGCTGCTGCGGCGCACGCCGGCCTCGAGCGTCCAGCGGTCGGTGAAGCGCCAGGTGGCCTGCGCATAAGGGTCGAGGTTCCAGACCTCGTTGCGCTCGCTGCGACGCAGGCGCCCCTGCACGCCCAGCACCGGGTTCGCGACGCTTCCAAGATAGTTCTCGTAACCGCGGCGGCGCTCGCGCAGGCTGTCGTAGCCCAGACCCGCCACCACGTCGAGCGGCCGGTCGGCCAATTGCAGCGCCGCGGTCCAGCGCACATCGACGCCGCCGTACTGCCGCGAAAGATCGATCACGCCGCCCGCATGCAACGGGTTCTGCTGCGCCGCGGGCGGGATCGACTGGTACTGCGTCGTCTTGCGCTCCCCGCCGTAGACCATGAGGCGCACCCCCTGCGTCGCGTCGATGCGCCGCTCGTAGAGCAGGCCGAGCTGCGTCTGCTCGACCGTCTTGCGCGTGTCGTACTGCGTTGCGAGCGGCGCGTTGCGGGGCGCGAGCGCGTACTGGTCGGCAGTCAGGCCCAGCGGGTCCTGCGCGTTGATGCGCACGCTGTTGAGCACGATCGTGAGCTTGTCGCCGTTGTCCAGCGCGATGCCCAGCTTGCCATTGGCGATGTCGCGCCGCACGGCGCTGTGCTCGCGCCAGCCGTCGGTGTGGAAGCGGCTCGCGCCCAGCAGGTAGTCGATCGCGCCTTGCGATCCGCTGACCTGAAGCGACTGCCGCCAGGTGCCAAAGCTGCCGCCGGCCGCGGAATACGAAAGGCGCGGCGCGCCCTCCCCCGATGCGGTGAAGGCCTGCAGCACCCCGCCCGATGAATTGCCGTAGAGCGCCGAGAACGGCCCGCGCAAGACCTCGACACGGTCGAGGGAGCCGATGTCGATGTTCGACGTCTGCCCCTGCCCATCGGGCAAGGTGGCCGGAATGCCGTCGACATAGAGCCGCACCCCTCGCACGCCGAAGGTCGAGCGTGCGCCGAAGCCGCGGATCGACAGCTGCAGGTCCTGCGCGTAGTTCAGCCGGTTCTGCACCTGCAGCCCCGGCACCGCGCCGAGGCTTTCGGAAAGGTTCACCTGCAGGCGGCCCTCGCGCATCTCCTGGCCATCGACCCTGTCGACCGAGCCGGGCACGTTGAAGGGCGCGACCTGGCCGCGTGGCGTGGAGACGGTGATCGCCGGCAGTTCGCCCGTCGCCGCTTCGGCCGTTGGCGCCGGTTGGGCGCACGCTGCGAATGGAGTGCCCAACAACAGGAGTCGGACAGCGTGGGCGAGTGCAGCATTCATTGCACCGATTCTGCGTTGGCACGCCAACGCCCTCGCTTAGCGAGAACCCGACGAGAACGACCGGCGTGCTGACTAGCTTTTGGGCGAACGGCGCCAGCCGTACCACGCGCACACCGCAACCGGAATGCCCAATGCCACCCAGGCCAGCATGTCGCCGAACCCGCCGTCGCTGAACAGCGCGGAAATGAGGCCGATGGTCGTCAGCACGCCGAGCACGATCGGCCAGCCCCACATGCGCCAGAAGGATTGGTGCTGCGTCTTGTGGTGTGTCGTCATGCCTGCACCTTCATGGCCGGTGCCGGGTCGGGCTGCTGGCCCGATGCCGTGGGTGGCGCGCGCTCCGTGACGGGCGCAGTCGAGCCCGTCTTCGCGGGCACGGTGTTGCCGCGCTTGAGCCACAGGTAGAGCCCGCTGCCCAGCACGATGATGGTCGCGATATCGAGCAGCGCCCAGAGAATCTGCATCGGCATGCCGCCGTAGTCGCCGAAGTGCAGCGGCTGCGACACGAGCAGGGCCGTGAGGTACCACGGCATCTTCGGCGCCGCCGTCACCTCCGCGGTCTTGGCATCGACCAGCACCGGCTGCAGCAGCTTGGAGGTGAAGGGCTCGCTGCCGCGCATGAAGAAGGTGTTGTGGTGCGGGCTCGAGAACGCGGTGCCGGGGAACGCGATGAACGTCAGCTTCATGCCGGGTGTGCGCTGCAGGGCCTCGTCCATCGAGCGCTGCACCGAGCCGCGCTCGGCCACGGCCACGACCGGCTCGTTCTTGTAGGGTGCGAGCAGCGTGCTGAGCTGGTCGTACTGCCAGTACTTGATGACCAGGTCGGCCCAGGTGTTGATCATGCCGGTGGAACCCACCACGAACAGCCACACCAGCGTGACGACGCCCAGCAGGTTGTGCAGGTCGAGCCACTTCAGGCGCGGGCGTTTCTCGCGCCGCACGGTGCCGAAGTCGAGCTTGCGCATGAAGGGCGAATAGAGCACCACGCCCGAGACGATCGCCACCAGCAGCAAGAAGCCCATGAAGCCGAGGAACAGCTTGCCGGGAAGCCCCGCGAACAGGTCGACGTGCAGCTTGAACATCACGTACATGAAGCCTTCGTCGAACTTGGGCTGGGCCAGCACGACGCCGGTGCGCGCGTCGACCGCGACGGACTTGAAGTCGTCGGTGGGCGCCGGCGTTGGCGTGAGCGTGACGAACCACAGGCCGTCGTCGTCCTCGGGCTGCGAGACAAACTGCACCACGCGGTCGGGGTGCTTGGCCTTGGCGATGTCCAGCACCTTGTCCAGGCTGATGCGCGGCGTGTTGGCCGGCATCTTCGGCGCCTCGACCTCGGTGCCCAGCAGGTGCCCGATCTCGTGATGAAAGATCAGCGGCAGCCCGGTGATGCACAGGAGCAGCATGAACACCGTGCACACGAGGCTGCTCCACTTGTGCACCCAGGCCCAGGTCTTGATCTTTCGGCTGTTCATGTCGTCGTGGCTGTGTGGGGTGAAGGCGGAGTCTAGAAGCGGTAGGTGGCGCTCGCGACGATGTTGCGGCGCGAACCGTACCAGCAGTCACCGCGCGACAGGCAGGTGCTGAAGTACTTCTTGTCCGTCACGTTGTTGATGTTGAGCGCATAGCGCCAGCTTGCGGTGTCGTAGGCGAACACGAGGTCGGCCAGCACGACGCCCGGGATGCGCGGGCCCACGCCGTCGCGGAACGAGCTCATCGCACGCACGCCGGCGCCGGCCGAGAAGCCGTTCATGTCGCCAATGGAAAACCGGTACTTGGCCCAGACACTTGCCTGGTGCTTGGGCAGGCCTTCGATCTGTGCATCGGCATCGATGTAGTTGTAGTGCGCGATCAGGTCGAGGTCGCGGCCGATCGAGCCCTTGGCTTCGAGCTCCACGCCCTTGGTCTTGGTGAGGCCGCGCTGCGAAAACACGTTCGGCTGTTCCTCGACGACCTGGTTCTTCTCGCGCAGGTCGTACACCGCGGCGCTGAAGGCCAGGGCACGGCCCTTGGGCTCGTACTTGACGCCCACTTCCCACTGCTCGCCGCGCAGCGGCGTGAAGATCTGGCCCTGGCGCGGCGACTGCGGCGTGAACGACTCGCTGTAGCTCACATACGGCGACCAGCCCGAAGGCGACGCGTACATCACGCCCAGGCGCTTGGTGGTGGCGCTGCTCTTTTGCTCCTCGCTGCCGACGGCGCTGGAGGAGGCCCGGTCGTGGCGCAGGCCCGCCACGAAGATCCAGTTGTCGAGCTTGATCTGGTCCTGCAGGTAGACGCCCGTCTGGCGCTGGCGCGTGCGCGGCAGCGCGGCGGCGTCGGGCACGTCGCGATGACCATAGACCGGCGCGTAGACGTCGATGGTGTCGACATTGGTGCCGCTCCAGACGTTCTCGCGCTGGCGCGCGTAATCCGCGCCGACCAGCAGCGTGTGCTTGAGGGCACCGGTCTGGAAATGGCCCTCGACGTGGTTGTCCAGCGTCTGGGTGCGGTTGAGAGTCAGCTGGTTGTCGAAGTAGCGGCCCAGCACGCGCTTGAAGATCGGATCGCTGGACCAGCTGTCGAACCCGCTGAACGCGGCGCCATAGTGGTACTGGTTGGCGTTTTCGTTCTGCGCGTAGCGGAAGTTCTGCCGCACGGTCCAGTTGTCGTTGAACTTGTGCTCGAACTGCCAGCCGAAGGTCTTGCGCTCGCTGTTGTAGAAATCGCCCGGCTCGCCGATGTAGCGACTGCCCGGCAGGCGCCCGTTAGGGTTCGGCAGCAGCGTGCCCTCCCAAGGCAGGAACTGCGAGCTGCTGCCGCTCTTGTCTTTTTGCCACAGGCCTTGCAGCGTGAGCGAGGTCGCCGCGTTGGGCCGCCAGGTGAGCGAGGGGGCGATCAGGCTGCGGTCGTCGGGCACGTAGTCGACCTGCGTGTCCGACTTGCGCTGTACGGCGATCAGCCGGTACGACAGGGAGCCGTCGGCATTGAGCGGCCCGGTCAGGTCGGCCTGGATCTGCTTGCGGCCAAAGCTTCCAAACTGCACGCCCACTTCGCGCTGAGTCTCCTGCAGCGGCCGCTTGCTGACCATGTTGATCACGCCCGCCGCCGTGCCCGCGCCGAACAGCATGCCCGAAGGGCCGCGCAGCACTTCGAGCCGCTCCAGCGTGTAGGGGTCGGTGCGGGTGGTGCTGGTGTAGTAGCCGTAGGCCTGGCGCAGGCCGTCGAGGTAGACGTCGGGGGTGGCGCCGCGCACGCGCACCGAGTCGGTCCGCGAGTCCAGGCCATACGCGTCGGAGCGCACGCCGGCAGCGTAGTTGAGCGCGTCCTGCAGGTTGGTCGCGCCCTGGTCGACGATCTGGTCGCGCGTCACGACGGTCACGGACTGCGGTGTTTCTGACAGGGGCGTGTCGGTCTTGGTGGCGGTGACGGCATTTTTCGCGCGGTAGCCGATCACGGGCGAGGTGGCGGTTTCGGTTTCCGCGTTCGCATCGACCCGCACTTCAGGCAGCGAACCCTGCGCAGCCGTCTGGGCCAAGACCTGGTGCTGCATGTAAACGGCCATACATCCCACCAGCACCGAAGCGGCTCTGCGCCGCACCAACGTCCTTTTCATCCCGCTCCACTCCTAAATATAAACACGAATTATTCTTATTCTAATAGTTAGAAAGTCTCAACTTTTGTAATCTCCAAGTGCAGCGCGGGGGTTGCGTTGCGCATATGCATCTCCGGTCCGCGGCAGAGCGGCTACCATGCCGCCGGCCCATTTCTCCGTACCGGCAGGCCCCATGCACAAGCTGATTGCCCTTCTGTTACCTGCGTTGCGCGCCCCGGTCCTGCTGCTGGTCGGCCTTGTGCTTGCGGGCTGCGCCGGGCTTCCGCCGCGCATCCCCGAACCGCCGACGGCCGCCATCCCGGCCTCCCCCGCCACCGCGCTCGGCCACGCAGCCATCCGCCTCAATTCACCGCCCGACGGGCTCTCCAGCCTGCGCCCCTTGGTCGAGGCGTCCTATGCGCTCGACGCGCGCCTGGAGCTGATGCGGCGCGCCCAGTCCTCGCTCGACGTGCAGACCTACCAGTTGGGCAATGACAAGACCGGCCGGCTGCTGCTGCGGGAGTTGCGCGATGCGGCACGGCGCGGCGTGCGCGTGCGCCTGCTGCTCGACGATTTCTATACGACGGGCATGGACCGCCTGCTGCTCGGCCTGGCCTCGGAACCCAATGCCCAGGTGCGCCTGTTCAACCCCTTCGTCAACATGCGCGACCGCTCGCCCGGAAGATGGCTGGAGTTCTTCGGCGACTTCCGGCGGCTCAACCACCGGATGCACAACAAGCTGTTCGTGGCCGACGGCGCCATGGCCATCGCCGGCGGGCGCAACCTCGCGGACGAATATTTCCTGCGCAACGAGAACGCGAACTTCATCGACTTCGAGGTGCTCATGGCGGGCCCGGTAGTGCCCGAGGCCGCCGCCATCTTCGACACCTACTGGAACAGCGATGTGGTCTACCCGCTGCAACGGGTCGCCAGCACCAGCCGCACGCCGGACGAGCTGAAGTCCGCGTTCGAGACCGACACCTCCCCGCGCTACGCCCCGCCGCCCGACCCGCTGGCTGCCACCGACCTGCTCGGCGACCCGCCGCTAGCGGCGCAGCTTGCGAACATCGACGAGGCGAGATGGATGCGCGCCGAAGCCAACGCCACCGCCGACAGCCCCAACAAGGCGCTGGGCGTGATGGCGCACCCCACGGCCTCGGTGGCCCAGCGCTTTCACGAGATGCTGGCAACCGCCCAGTCGAGCGTGGTGGTGATCTCGCCCTACTTCATTCCCGGCGACGAGGGCATGGCCCGCATCCGCATGGGGCGCGAGCAGGGAATCAGCATCACCGTGATCACGAATTCGCTGGCCGACAGCGACGAGCCACTGGTCAACATCAACTACAACCGCTACCGCGTCGACATGCTCAAGCTGGGCGTGAACCTGTACGAGGTCAGCACCCAGCAGCTGCGCCGCAGCGGCCAGTTTCGCGACCTGCTCAAGAAGGCGCGCGGCCGCCTGCACGCCAAGCTGGCCCTGGTCGACCGCCAATGGGTGCTGCTCGGCTCCATGAACCTCGACCCGCGTTCGGCCCTGCTGAACACCGAGTTCGGCGTGCGCGTGCGCAGCTTCGACCTGACGCAGGCGCTGCTTTTCGCCTATCAGCTGGACGACATCGAGGGCGTCTACCGCGTCGTGCTGAAGCCGGACGGGCAGAACGTGCAGTGGATCGGCACCGGCGACGTCAACAATGAAGTGCTCGACAGCGAGCCGGACTCCAGCATGCTGACCCGGTTGCAGCTGCTGCTTTTCTCGTGGTTCGTGCCCACGGACCAGTTGTAAGCGACCGGCCGCCGGCAACCACTGGGCCTTGAAAGACCACCGATTGCCCTTATGATTAGCACTCGCTGATGATGAGTGCTAACAGCCCTCGCTCCCAGTCGATGGGTCGCCAACCTCCGGGTCCGGCGCCCGACCACCAACCCGTTTCTTATCCATATCCAGGAGATGCAATGAAACTTCGTCCTTTGGCCGATCGTGTGATCGTCAAGCGTATCGACAGCGAAACCAAGACCGCCTCCGGCATCGTCATCCCCGACGCAGCCGCCGAAAAGCCCGATCAGGGTGAAGTCCTGGCCGTGGGCCCGGGCAAGCGCAACGACAAGGGCGACCTGGCCGCACTGACCGTCAAGGTCGGCGACCGCGTCCTGTTCGGCAAGTACAGCGGCCAGACCGTCAAGGTCGATGGCGACGAACTGCTCGTGATGAAGGAAGACGACCTGTTCGCAGTCGTCGAGAAGTAAGCCTTCTCCCTTTCGATTCATTCAATCCAATCCATTCGGAGTTAATTCATCATGGCAGCAAAAGACGTAGTCTTCGGCGGAGAAGCCCGCGCACGCATGGTCGAGGGTGTCAACATCCTGGCCAACGCAGTCAAAGTGACCCTGGGCCCCAAGGGCCGCAACGTGGTGCTCGAACGCTCGTTCGGCGCCCCCACCGTGACCAAGGACGGTGTGTCGGTCGCCAAGGAAATCGAACTCAAGGACAAGCTCCAGAACATGGGCGCCCAGCTCGTGAAGGAAGTGGCTTCCAAGACGTCGGACAACGCCGGTGACGGCACCACCACCGCGACCGTGCTGGCACAAGCCATCGTTCGCGAAGGTTTCAAGCTGGTGGCTGCCGGCATGAACCCGATGGACCTGAAGCGCGGCATCGACAAGGCTGTCACGGCCCTGGTCGCCGAGCTGAAGAAGGCTTCCAAGCCCACCACCACGTCGAAGGAAATCGCTCAAGTCGGCTCGATCTCGGCCAACAGCGACGAAACCATCGGCAAGCTCATCGCTGACGCGATGGACAAGGTCGGCAAGGAAGGCGTGATCACTGTCGAAGACGGCAAGTCGCTGGACAGCGAACTCGACGTCGTCGAAGGCATGCAGTTCGACCGCGGCTACCTGTCGCCCTACTTCATCAACAACCCCGAGAAGCAATCGGCGCTGTTGGACAACCCCTTCGTGCTGCTGTTCGACAAGAAGATCAGCAACATCCGTGACCTGCTGCCGGTGCTGGAGCAAGTCGCCAAGGCTGGCCGTCCGCTGCTGATCATTGCCGAAGAAGTCGAAGGCGAAGCCCTGGCTACGCTGGTCGTGAACACGATCCGCGGCATCCTGAAGGTCGTGGCTGTCAAGGCTCCTGGCTTCGGCGACCGCCGCAAGGCCATGCTGGAAGACATCGCCATCCTGACGGGCGGCAAGGTCATCGCTGAAGAAGTGGGCCTGACGCTCGAAAAGGTGACGCTGGCCGACCTGGGTCAAGCCAAGCGCATCGAAGTGGGCAAGGAAAACACGATCATCATCGACGGCGCCGGCGCTGCTGGTGACATCGAAGCCCGCGTGAAGCAAGTGCGCGTTCAGATCGAAGAAGCGACCAGCGACTACGACCGTGAAAAGCTGCAAGAGCGCGTGGCCAAGCTGGCCGGCGGCGTTGCAGTGATCAAGGTCGGCGCTGCCACCGAAGTCGAAATGAAGGAAAAGAAGGCTCGCGTCGAAGACGCCCTGCACGCCACCCGCGCTGCAGTGGAAGAAGGCGTCGTGGCTGGCGGCGGCGTGGCTCTGCTGCGTGCCAAGCAAGCCGTGGGCGAGTCGGTCAAGGGCGACAACGCCGACCAGGAAGCCGGCATCAAGCTGGTGCTCAAGGCCATCGAAGCGCCCCTGCGCGAAATCGTGAACAACGCCGGCGGCGAAGCCTCGGTGGTGGTGAACGCTGTGTTGGCCGGCAAGGGCAACTACGGCTTCAACGCTGCGAACGACACGTACGGCGACATGCTCGAACTGGGCATCCTGGACCCGACGAAGGTCACCCGCACTGCGCTGCAGAACGCCGCATCGGTGTCCTCGCTGCTGCTGACGACCGAAGCCATGGTTGCTGATGCACCCAAGGACGAGTCGGGTGCTGGCGGCGGCGGCATGCCCGACATGGGTGGCATGGGCGGCATGGGCGGCATGGGCATGTAATGCCCGGCTGAGCTCTGCTCACCAAAGTAAAAAGGGCCGCGCAAGCGGCCCTTTTTCATTGCGCGTTCGACTCAACGAAACTGATCGCGCAGCGCCATGTAGAGCACCTGGAATCGCGCATGCCGCGTCCTGTGGCCATCGGCCCCTTCGGACGAAGGCGTCAGCTTCTGCTTGACCGGCGGCAGCGTGCAGACCTCGGCCACCGTCCCACCATCGGCCAGCCATGCCAGGCGCGCCGCGCCGAGCGCACCGCCCGTCTCGCTGCCCGCATACAGCGTGAGCTGCACCTGAAAGATGTCGGCCAGCAACTGGCCCCACCAGATGCTGCGCGCCCCTCCGCCCACCAGCGCGACTTCGCGCAGCGGCATGTCGGCCGGCAGGCGCAGCGTGTCGAAGCCGTCGCGCAGGCCGAAGCTCACGCCCTCGACCACGGCATAGGCGATCTCCGCGGGGCCATGCGCGTGCGTCAGGCCGAACAGCGCGCCCTGGGCGTTCGGGTTGTTGTGCGGCGAGCGTTCGCCCGACAGGTACGGCAGGAACAGCGGGCAGCGTGCCCGATCCTCCAGCGCGACCGATGCCGCCGCCGCGAGCAGCGCGGATTCGTCGGCGAACTTGAATGCCTTCGCAGCCCAGCTCACCGCGCTCGCGGCCGAAAGCATCACCGACATCTGGTGCCAGCGTTCGGGCAGCGCATGGCAGAAGGCGTGCATCGCCTGCGCGGGGTTCGGCAGGAAGCGGTCGGTCGAGACGAACACCACGCCCGAAGTACCGAGCGACACGAAGCCCTGGCCCGGCTCCACCAGCCCCATGCCGACCGCGCTGGCGGCGTTGTCGCCTGCACCACCGGCAATCAGGACCGTGCCGCTGCCCACGCCCCAGCGCGCAGCCAGCTCGGGCTTGAGCTGCGCCGACACCTCGCTGCCCTCGACCAGCCGCGGCATGTGATCGCGCGTAAGCCCCGTGGCAGCGAGCAGTTCGTCGGACCAGTCGCGCGCGCCCACGTCGAGCCACAGCGTGCCCGCCGCATCCGACATCTCGCTGACCGCCTCGCCGCTGAGCATGAAGCGCAACCAGTCCTTGGGCAGCAGCACGCGCGCCGTGCGCTCGAAGATTCCCGGTTCGTGCTCGCGCACCCACAGAAGCTTGGGTGCAGTGAAGCCTGGCATCGCCAGATTGCCGGCGATCTCGCCCAGGCGCGGCACGGCGCGCGTGAGTTCATCGCACTGCGCGCCGCTGCGCCCGTCATTCCAGAGGATGGCCGGGCGCAGCACCTCACCCGCCGCGTCGAGCAGCGTGGCGCCGTGCATCTGCCCCGACAGGCCAATGGCCCGCACGGCGGCCAGTGCCTCCCCATGCGAGCCCCGCAGTGCCGCCATGATTTCTTCCAGCGCCTGCCACCATTGGCTCGGCGCCTGCTCCGACCAGAGCGGTTGCGGTCGTTTGACCGTGAGTGCCGCGCGCGCCACGCCGACGATGCGGTGATCGTCGGCGAGCAACAGCGCCTTGAGCTCGGACGTGCCGAGGTCGAGTCCCAGATACAAGATGAACTCCCTGCTTTTCTGACTACGAAGAAGAGATGCCCGAGCCGAAACGGGTGTCGGCCTGGCGCCTGAATTCGCTGGGCGTCATGCCCTTGATCTCCAGGAAGCGCCGGTTGAAATTCGCCACGTTGTTGAAGCCGACCTGATAGCAGATGTCCGTCACGTAGTGGTCGGTCTGCATCAGCAGGTGGCAGGCGCTGTTGATGCGCACACGGTTGACGAAGTCGGTGAAGCTGTTGCCGGTCGAGCGCCGGAAGAAGCGGCTGAAGCGGCTCTCGCTCATGCCCAGTTCGGCCGCCACGTCCGACATCGAGATCGGTTCGGCCATGTTGTTGGTGATGCGGTTGACGACATCGTTGATCTGGTCGACCTGCGCATCGCCGTCGCTGCCCTGCACGCCCTGCATCTGCACGCTCGAGAGCAGCCGGTAGTCGGTGCACTGCGCGAGGTCGGCCATGAACTCGAGGAACAGGCCGAGCCGGCGCACGCCGCGCGCGGCCTTGATGTTGTCCCAGTGCGTCTGCGCCTGCTGCGACATGCCGAAGAACTCGATGCCGTGGCGTGCGCGCTCGAGCAGCTGCATCACCTCGCGCAGCTCGGGAATGTCGGCGGCGGCGCGTTCGATCGGCTCGTGGCGAAACTGGATCACCCGGTCGCGCCCCGCTGCGCCGCCTTCGGGCACCTCGAGCGAGATCCAGTTGTGCGGCAGCCGCGGCCCGCAGAGCACCAGGTGCCCGGGCTGGAACGGCCCGATCCAGTCGCCGATGAAAGCCTTGCCCGAGGTCTCGGTGATCAGGTGCAGTTCGTAGTCTTCATGAAAGTGCCATCGCACCAGCGGGCTCGGAAAACCGTGTGCGAGGCAGCGCACCAGGCCGGTTTCTTCGGCCGCCTCGTAGCCCAGCGAGGGCGAGCGCGCAAAGTCGCGCTCCAGCTCGGGTTGGCGCTGACGGGGGACCGAACGTTTGCGTGTGGACGTCGTCATGGCAGCAGAAAGGCAAGACCTGGAAGCGCTCTCAATTGTCCGCCTGGGCGAGCGCGTTGTGAACGGCTTCCAGGGTGGGTGGGTCTGCCCCTTCGCGGGTGCAGTTCAGGGCGGCGGCGGTGGCGGCGAAGCGCATCACTTCGCCCCAGGCTTCGTCGCTCAACTCGCCGAGCTGGGCCGGGTGCTCGACGCCGTGCGCGAGCAGCGACACCGAGAGCCCCGCCGTGAAGGTGTCGCCCGCGCCGATGGTGTCGACCACGGTGACGCGCGGCGCGGCCACGGTGAGCGGCGCGTGCCCCGTGCGCCAGAGCGTGGCGCCTGCGCCGCCGCGCGTGACGATCACGGCGCGCGCGCCCGCCTTCAGGCAGTCGGCGGCCAGCGCGTCGACCGGCTGGCCAGGTGCGAGCAGCTCGGCGTCTTCGTCGCTGAGCTTGACCAGGTCGGCCATCGCCAGCCAGTTCGTCACGCGGTTGCGAAAGGCGGCCATGTCGGGGATCAGGCTCGGCCGCACGTTCGGGTCGAACACGATCACGCAGCGCCCGGCGTTCGCGGTGATGAGGTCGGCGATGCGCGTCGACGCCGGCTCCTGCAGCAGCGAGATCGAGCCGAAGTGCAGGAAGCGGCAATCCGCCGGCAGCTGCGGCAGCGGCTCGGGCGACCAGGTTGCATCGGCGCTGCCTTGTGTATAGAACGCGTAGCGGTTGGTCTGGGGCGTGCGTTCGACGAAGGCCAGCGTCGAGGGCGCATTGCTGCGCAGGATGAAGCTGGTGTCCACGCCGTTGCCCGCCAGGAAGCTCATGAGCCGCTCGCCGAACAGGTCGGTCGACAGCTGCGTGAGAAACCCCGTGTGCACCCCGAGCCGCGCACAGGCCACGGCCGTGTTGAGCGGCGAGCCGCCCTCGTGGCCGAGGAACGCCAGGGTGCCCGCCTCGCTGGCGGTGAAATCGATCAGGGCTTCGCCCGTGAGTGCAATTCGCATGGTGCTTGGATGTCTGTCGTTGGATCAGGTCAGGTCGCCGGCATCGGCCAGGAAGCCGCGCTCGGCGGCCAGCGTGGCCGGATGGTCCAGCAGTTCGGCAAAAAGACGCGGCGGAATCGTGATGGCCCCGACGCCCAGCGCCAGCAGCGACAGGTACGCCTCGCGCGACCGGATGCTCGCCACCAGCAGACGCGTGCCCGACGACGGCCGCTGCGCAACCAGCGACTGCATCTGCGCGATCAGCCCCAATCCGTCGACACCGGCGTCTTCGAGTCGCCCGAGATACGGTGCCGCATAGGCCGCACCCAGTTGCGCCGCGAAGTGCGCCTGCTCGGGCGCGTACACGGCCGTCCATGTCACCGGCACGCCTTCGGCAATGAGCCGCGTGCCGGCATCGAAGCCCTGGCGCGTGGCGGGAATCTTCACGACCAGTTGGCCGCGGTCGAAATGCGAGAGCAGCACCCGCGCGTCTTCGAGCATGCCGTCGACGTCGCTCGAATACACCTGCGCCTGAACCTGCCGGGCGCCCAGGTCGAGGCAGCGCTTCAGCAGGCCGGGCACTTCACCCCGGCCGACACCCGCGCGCTTGAGCAGCGTCGGATTGGTCGTCACGCCGTGGACCACCGGGTGCGGCAGGCAGGTCTTCAGCTCTGCCAGGTCGGCGCTGTCGAGGTAGAGATGGAAATCTTCGTTCATGGATCGCGTGCTGCAAAGGAAACCGATCTTCTCACCGAGCCGGGTGGGGTTCACCGCGCAAAAGGGATTCGTCCCGATACTTTCTTATCCGGCTTCATCTCAGCTCATGACGTTGCCGCCATCGACATTCAGCGTCTGGGCCGTGATGTAGCGCGCCTCGTCGCTGGCCAGAAAAACGGCGGCGCCCGCGATGTCGCCGGGCGCACCCATGCGCCCCAGCGGCACCTCGAGCCCCACGCGCCGCTTCTTCTCGCCGGGCGGCAGCCCTTCGGCCTTGGCGAACAGGCTGTCGACGTGGTCCCACATCGGCGTGTCGACCACGCCCGGCGCAATGCCGTTGACGCGGATGCCGTGCGGCGCCATGGCGAGCGCGGCGCTTTGCGTGTAGCTGATGACGGCCGCCTTGGTCGCGCAGTAGTGCGACACCAGCGCCTCGCCGCGGCGCCCCGCCTGCGAAGCCATGTTGATGACCGATGCGCCCTGCGTGCCGGCTTCCACCATATGGCGCAGCACCGCCTGCATCACGAAGAACATGCCCTTCACGTTGACGGCGAAAAGCTTGTCGAACGAGGCTTCGTCGCTTTCGAGCAGCGGGGCGAGATCGAACACGGCCGCGTTGTTGAAGAGGGTATGCACGGGACCGAATGCGGCGATCGCCTCGGCCAGAAGACGCTGGATGTCTGGCGTGCGCGTGACGTCGGCCGCGATGTAGACAAGGCGGCCGGGATGGCGTTGCTGCACCGCGCGCACCGCATCCGGCGCAGCGGCCGCACGATCGATCACGCTGCAACGCGCACCCTCGGCGATGCACGCCTCGGCCACCGCAAGACCGATGCCGCCGCCCGCGCCGGTCAGCAGCACATGGCGGTCTTGCAGGCGGCCGCTCATTTCACGTCGCCTTCGACAAAACGCACGACCCGTGCGCAGGCCTTGCGAACCGCCTCGACCAGTCGCGCATCGCCCGCGAGGTTGCCCCACAGGCCCGCGTCGGCGCACAGCGCCGCGACCGGATCGGCCGCATCGCAGATCGCGTGCGCCACCGCCTCGTCCATGCCCTGGTCCTGGTACGCGTAGGGCAGCGCCCCGCGGTGCCAGCGCTGCAGGAAGGCGAGGAACAGCGCAGGCAGCATCGCCACGCTGTCGATGCCCTGCCCCGCGGCCAGGCGCTCGCGCACGGTCGGCGCGATGAAGCCCGGGATCTTCGAGAAGCCGTCCGCCGCCACGCGCTGGTTGGTGTCGCGGATCGCGGGGTTGCCGAAACGGTCGAGCACCACGTCGCGGTAGGCCGCGAGGTCGATGGGGCTGGGGCTCAGGCACGGGATGACGTCGTCGGTCACGTAGTCGTAGGCCATCTTGCGGACGGCGGCGTCGTGCGTGCCTTCGTGGATGAACTCGAGGCCGATCAGCGTGCCGGCCCAGGCGATGCAGCTGTGGGTCGCATTGAGGATGCGGATCTTGGCCTCTTCGTACGGCTGCACCGACGCGACCAGCTCCACGCCCACACGCCCCCAGTCGGGCCGGCCGGCGATGAAGTTGTCCTCGATGACCCACTGGATGAAGCTCTCGCCCGTGATCGGCGCGGCGTCGTCGCGGCCGGTGGCAGCGAGCACGCGCGCGCGCAGCTCGGGTGGCGGCCGCGGCGTGATGCGGTCGACCATCGCGTTCGGGCACCGGGTGTTGGCGACGGTCCAGGCCAGCAGCTCGGCATCGCCCGCGCGCTCGATGAACTCCAGCAGCCCGCCATGGAAGCGGTCGCCGTTGTGGCGCAGGTTGTCGCAGTTCAGGAGCGTGACCGGGCCGGCGCCCGCCGCCTTGCGCGCGCGAAGGATCGCGCACACCGCGCCGTAGATGGTCTCCCCGGCGTCGCCGCGCCGCGCGTGTTCGATGTCAGCGGCCAGGTCGGCGAACGACAGGTCAAGCCTGTTGTCCTTCGCGTCGAGGTAGTAGCCCGCCTCGGTCACAGTGAACGAGACGATGCGCGTGGACGGCGCCGCGCCGCGCGCGATCACCGCGGCGAGCGAGGGCTCGTAGGGCAGCACCTCGCGGATCGCCTCGATCTGCTCGTAGCGGTACTCGCCCGCGGGCGACACGGTCTCGAGCGTGTAGCGCCCGCCCTGCGCCCGCAGCGCCGCGACGACTTCGGCCATGTCGGGCCGGATGTTGGCGCCCGACAGCGACCAGCGGGTGTCGCCCGCTTCGATCAGCCGCTGCAGGTAGACGGCCTGGTGGGCGCGGTGGAACGAACCCAGGCCCAGGTGAAGCACCGTGAACTCCGAAGGAGCCGGTGGTGTGTGCGCGGTAGACGCTGCTGCGAGAGTCACGGGGAAGTGTCCGAAAAAGAAGAAGAAATCAGACGGAGACCGAGCGGCCTTCGCGGTTGAAGAGGTGGAGCACCGACGGGTCGAGCTCGACGGCCACGTCGTCGCCCGCCTGCAGGGGCGTGCGGTCGTTCTGCCGTGCGATGAGCGGCACGCCACCGACATCGACGTGGATCAGCGTGTCCGCGCCGAGCGCTTCGATCAGCTCCACGCGTCCCAGCACGTCCGACACCGGCGCGCCCTGCTTCGGATGCACGCGCAGGCCCTCGGGACGCACGCCGAGGAAGCCGTCGTTCGGCAGGCGGCCGCCGGTCGCTGCGGAAAAACTCGGGATCGCGCTCGCCGACACCATGTTCATCGACGGCATGCCGATGAACTGCGCGACGAACTGGTTGGCCGGCCGGTCGTACAGCTCCAGGGGCGTGCCGACCTGCTCGATCAGCCCGTCTTTCAGCACCACCACGCGGTCGGCCAGCGTCATGGCCTCGACCTGGTCGTGCGTCACATAGATCGTGGTCGCGCCGAGCGCGCGGTGCAGCTTGTGGATCTCGACGCGGGTGTTGCCGCGCAGCGCCGCATCGAGGTTCGACAGCGGCTCGTCGAAGAGAAACACCTTCGGCGCGCGCACGATGGCGCGGCCGATGGCCACGCGCTGGCGCTGGCCGCCCGACAGGTCCTTGGGCGTGCGGTCCAGGTACTGCGTGAGGTTCAGCGTCTTGGCCGCGTACTCGACCTTGGTCCTGATCTCGTCCTTGGCCACGCCCGCGAGCTTGAGCGCGAAGGACATGTTGTCGTACACGCTCATGTGCGGATAAAGCGCATAGCTCTGGAACACCATCGCCAGGTCGCGCTTGCCCGAAGGCGTCCAGGTGATGTCCTTGCCGTCGAGCAGCAGGTTGCCGCTGGTGATCGGCTCCAGGCCCGCAATCAGGCGCAGCAGCGTCGATTTTCCGCAACCTGAAGGCCCGACGAAGACGATGAATTCGCCCTTCTGGATTTCGAGGTCGACGCCCTTGATGATGTTGACGTCACCAAAGCTCTTCTTGATGTTCTTGAGTTCGAGGTAAGCCATGAGATGTCTCCCTTTTCTTACTTGACGGCGCCGAAGGTCAGGCCTTGGACCAATTGCTTCTGGCTGAACCAGCCGAACACGACGATGGGCGCGATGGCCATCAGCGACGCGGCCGACAACTTGGCCCAGAACAGGCCTTCGGGGCTGGAGTACGAGGCGATGAGCGTGGCCAGCGTGCCGGCCTTGGCGGAGCTGAGGTTCAACGCCCAGAAGGCCTCGTTCCAGCTCAGCACCAGACACAGGAGGCCGGTCGATGCGAGCCCGCCCACCGACAGCGGCATCACGACATGGCGGAACTCGGTCCACAGGCTCGCGCCGTCCATGCGCGCGGCTTCGAGGATCTCGTTCGGGATGTCCTTGTAGGCGCTGTAGAGCATCCACACCATGATCGGCAGGTTCGACAGCGTGAACACGATGGTCAGCGCGGTGAGCGAGTCCAAGAGGCCCGCGGTCTGCGCGAGCACGTAGATCGGCACCAGCGCGCCGACGGCCGGCATCATCTTGGTGGAGAGCATCCACATCAGGATGTCCCGCGTCTTCTTCGTGCGGAAGAACGCCATCGAGTACGCGGCGGGCGCCGCGATCAACAGGCCCAGGATCGTCGAGCCCAAGCTGGTGATCAGCGAGTTGCGCGCATACAGCAGGTAGTCGCTGCGGCGCTGCACTTCGCCGAAGTTGTCGAGCGTGGGCTCGAAGATGAACAGCGGCGGCACATGGATCGCCTGCAGCTCCGTCTTGAAGGCCGTGAGAAACAGCCAGCCGAGCGGAAAGAACAGAAGCAGCGCCACGGCCCACGCACCGACGGTGCGCAGCAGTTGGGGAAGGAAGTTGCTGGGTTGCATGGTCGTTCCTTCAGTCGAGGTTCTTGCCGATGATGCGAATGAGGAACACCGCGACGATGTTGGCCAGCACCACCGCGAACAGCGCACCGGCCGAGGCCACGCCCACGTCGAAATTCATCAGCGACTGCTTGAAGATCAGGTAGGTCATGTTCGTGCTCTCGTTGCCCGGGCCACCATTGGTGGTGATGGCGATCTCGGCGAACACGCTGAGCAGGAAGATCATCTCGATCATGATCACCACGGCCATCGGACGGCCCAGGTGCGGAATGGTGAGATAGAAGAAGCGCTGGAACGAACTCGCGCCGTCCATGCGCGCGGCTTCCATCTGCTCGCGGTCGAGAGACTGCAGCGAAGTGATGAAGATCAGGCACGCAAAGGGCAACCATTGCCAGGCCACCATGATGATCACCGAGAACAGCGGCACGTCGGTGAGCCAGTCCACCGGCGTGGCGCCGAAGAAGCGCCACAGGTCGGCCAGCACGCCGTAGATGGGGTTCATCATCATGTGCTTCCACAGCAGCGCGTTGACTGCGGGCATGACGAAGAACGGCGAGATGAGCAGCACGCGCACGATGCCGCGCCCCGGGAAGGGCTCGTTCACCAGCAGCGCGAGCAGCACGCCGAACACCACCGTGATGACGATCACGCTGCCGATGAGCAGCAGCGTGTTCCAGGTGGCGGGCCAGAAGTCCGGATCGGTGACGAAGTAGTGAAAGTTCTCGATGCCCGCGAACGTGCGTTCGCCGGGCTGCATGAGGTTGTAGTTCACGAAGGAGAAGTACAACGTCATCAACAGCGGCACGATCATCCAGAGGAAGAGCGTGAGCACGGCGGGCGCCATGAGGGCCCGGGGCAGGAGTCTTTTCATGAGGAAGTCCTTCTTGTTGTCTCTGGCTCCTTCCCCCTTTGGGGGAAGGCGGGGATGGGGGCTCCCTGATCGACCACTGCGGCGGTTTGATGCGCCGCGTGCCCCCACCCCTACCCTCCCCCGGAAGGGGAGGGAGAAAGCCCTGGCTTACTTGCTTACTTGTACTGACCCGACTTCTTGATCTCGCGCTCAGCCAGCGTCTGCGAGGTCTTCAGCGCCTGGTCGACCGTGACCTTGCCCGACAGCGCCGCGCTCATCTGCTGGCCCACGCCGGTGCCGATGGCCTGGAACTCGGGAATGGCTGCGTACTGCACGCCCACGTACGGCGACTTGGGCAGCGTGCTGTCGCTGAGGTTCGCGCTGTCGATCGCCTTCTTCTCTGCAGCGGCGAACTTGGCCACCTTCTGGAACTCGGGGTTCGCATAGGTCGACTTGCGCGTGCCGGTGGGCACGGTGCCCCAACCGTGTTCCTTGGCGACGAGGTTGACGTACTCCTTGGAGGTCGCCCACTTCACGAAGGTCTGCGCAGCGGCGCCCTTGGTCGAGCTGGAGGGAATCGCCAGGTTCCAGGTCCACAGCCAGTTGGCGCCCTTGGGCGTCACGGCGACAGGCGCTTGCGCGAACGCGACCTTGTCGGCCACCTTCGACTGCTTCGGATCGCTGATGAAGGATGCAGCGATGGTCGCGTCCACCCACATGCCGCACTTGCCTTCGTTGAAGAGGGCCAGGTTCTCGTTGAAGCTGTTGGCCGAGGCGCCCGGCGGGCCGTAGGCCTTCATCAGGTCGACATAGAAGGTGATCGCGTCCTTCCAGGGCTTGGTGTCGATCTGCGGCTTCCACTGCATGTCGAACCACTGGCCGCCGTTGGTGTTGACCAGCGTCGTGAGGAAGGCCATGTTGTCGCCCCAGCCCGGCTTGCCGCGCAGGCACATGCCGTACACGCCGGCCTTGGGGTCGTGGATCTTGCCGGCCAGCTCCTTCACCTGCGTCCAGGTGGGCTGCTCGGGCATCTTGAAGCCGACCTTGTCGGCCAGGTCCTTGCGGTACATGAGCATCGAGCTCTCGCCGTAGAAGGGCGCAGCGTAGAGCTTGCCTTCGTACGACAGGCCGGCGCGAATGGCGGGCAGCAGGTCGTCCGCGTCATAGGCGGCATCGGTGGCGATGGGCTGCAGCCAGCCCTTCTTCGACCAGATCGGCGCTTCGTACAGGCCGATGGTCATCACATCGAACTGGCCGCCCTTGGTGGCGATGTCGGTGGTCACGCGCTGGCGCAGCGTGCCTTCTTCCAGCGTGACCCACTTGAGCTTGATGTCGGGGTTGGCTTTCTCGAAGAAGGGGGTGAGCTTCTGCATCTCGATCATGTGGCCGTTGTTCACGGTCGCGATCACGAGTTCGGTGGCGGCCTGGGACACGAGCCCCGTGCCGAGGAGTGCGAGGACGAGGCCCGCTTTCAGAAAACGCTTCATGTTGTCTCCTAGAGGTGAGCGACGCCCTCCTGGTGTCGGGTCGCCGTGGGGGGATTCTGGAGAAACTCCATTGCGGCTTTGGTACTTCGTCGGTTACCTCCAGTACTTTCATGCACTGATTGGCTAGTGAAATCCCTAGTTAACGCAATACAGCATGGGAAACCGCAGCCCAAAGGCCTCAGGCGCCGCCCCCGAGCAATTGGCGCCGGAACTGCGCGGCCGCCGGCGAGAGCGCCCGGTCCTCGCGGGTGATGAGGCAGATGGGCGGCACGCGCACCGGCAGCTCCACCGGCACGGTGCGCAGCACGCCCAGCCGGGCGTAGTGGTCGGCCTGCGAGGCCGGCATCACGGCCGCCATGTCGGAGTTCTCCAGGAGCGCCGTGATGGCGATGGGCGATGCCGTTTCGATGATGTCCAGCCGCGCCTGGATGCCCGCCTCCCGCATCGCCGCCTCGAAGCGCCCGCGCTGCGGCGAGCCGGGCGGCTGCAGCACCCACGACCAGCCCGCCATCTCGGCCAGCGTGACCGTGGCGGTGCGCTCGAACACCGGGTGCGCCGCGCGCACCACCACCACCTGCGATTCGCCCAGCAACGGCACGCTCGCGTACCTGGCCTCGTCGTGCCCGTCGGTAAGCCGGCCCAGCACGAGGTCGACATCGCCCTGCTCCAGCTGCGCCTGCATCACGTCGCTGGTCTCGACCACGATCGACACGGCCACCTGCGGGTGGCGCCGGTGGTATTCCACCAGCGCCGGCGCCAGCAGCTCGGGCACCGCGCCGGGCACGCTGCCCACGCGCAGCGCACCGCTCAAACCCGAGCGCAGCGCGAGCATTTCCTCGCGGGCGGTGCCGAAGTCGCTGAGCACGCGGCGGGCGTAGCGGATCAGGATCTCGCCGTAGGGCGTGGGCTCCATGCCGCGCGCGAGGCGCTCAAAGAGCTTTTCGCCCAGCGAGTCTTCCAGTTGCTGCAGCAGCCTGGTGGCGGCGGGCTGGCTGATGTTCATGGCTTCGGCCGCGCGGCCGAGGTGGCGGTGGGCGTCGAGCCGGGCCAGCAGCAGCAGCTGGCGAGGCCGCACATGGAGCATCAGCGAGGCATCGGTCAGGCCCTGGGTCGCATCGGTCATGCACAAAAGTATATGAACCTTCGGACTTTTACGATTGGATTGCGGGGGTGAAGCTCCGTAGGCTCGGGCCCAACAACAAGGAGACAACCCGATGAGTCTTTCTTCCCTGGCCCGCGCGGCAGGCATTGCCGCACTGGCGCTGGCTGCGGCGACCACCGGCGCCCAGCCCAACTACCCCGACAAGCCCCTTCGGATCATGGTCGGCGCTTCGCCCGGCGGCGGCACCGACATCCTCGCGCGCGTGCTGGCCGACAAGTTCTCGCCGGTGTTGAAGCAACCCGTGACGGTGGAAAACCGCCCCGGCGCCTCCAACACCATCGCCGGCGAACTCACCGCGCGCGCACCGGCCGACGGCGCCACGCTGCTGCTGGCCACCAACACCGCGCAGGCGGTGGCGCCGCACATCCTCAAGCTCAAGTACGACCCGCTCAAGGACCTGACGCCCATCGGCCTCGTGGCCGTGATGCCCAACGTGCTGGTGGTGTCGGCCAGTTCGCCCTACAAGTCGGTGAAGGACCTCGTGGCCGCCATGGCCGCGAAGCCCGGTGGCTTCAAGTACGCGTCGTCGGGCATCGGCAGCACGCAGCATGTGGGCGGCGAGGCCTTCAACCTGGCCACGGGCATGAAGTCGATCCACGTGCCCTACAAGGGCAGCTCGCAGGCGCACATCGACATCATCTCGGGCGAGGTCGACATGATGTTCGACAGCACCTCCTCGGCCATGGGCCAGATCAAGGCCGGCAAGTTCCGCGCGCTGGCCGTGAGCGCGCCGCAGCGCTCGCCCGAGCTGCCCGACGTGCCCACGCTCGCCGAGCAGGGCATCAAGGGCGCCGACGTGTCCACCTGGTACGGCCTCTATGTGACGGCCGGCACGCCCCGCCCCGCGGTCGACAAGCTGAACGCCGAACTCGTGCGCACGCTGAAGCTGGCCGACGTGCAGGCGCGCATCAAGGCCCTGGGCGGCGAGCCCGGCGCACTGACCGGCGACCCCTTCGCGGCGATGAACAGGCAGGAGTTCGAGCACTACGGCCAGCTCGTGCGCGACGCCAACATCAAGGCCGAATGAGGCCGCCTTCCACCCCACTCACTTCAACCTCCAGACCCATGTCAACGCCTACGAAAACCCCAAGCGTGATCTCTGCCAAGCCCCGCATCGTCGTGCTGCTGGGCGACCCCAGCGGCGTCGGCCCCGAGATGGCCGTGAAGCTGCTCGCGCGCCAGCGCAACTTGGACGCCGCGCGCGTGCTGCTGATCGCCGACCCGGCCGTGCTGGCCGAAGGCGAGCGCGTGGCCGGCGTGAAGCTGGCCCCGCTGCAAGTCAACAGCCTCGATGAACTGCGCTTCGAGGATGGCCGGCTCAGCCTGTACCTGCGCGACTGGATGGAGGGCGAGGCGCCGGTGCTCGGCGAGTCGAACGAGCGCTCGGGCCGGGCCTCGTTCGAGGCGCTCGAATACGCGACCGTGGTGGTGCGGCGCGGCCAGGCCGATGCGATTCTTTTCGCACCGCTCAACAAGCATTCGCTGCGCCTGGGCGGCCTCACGCACGAGGACGAGCTGCGCTACATGCAGGAGCGCTTCGCAGTGGAGGGCTTCGTCTGCGAGTTCAACCTCACCGGGTCGCTCTGGACCTCGCGCGTGACCTCGCACATTCCGCTGAAGGACGTGGCGGGCCACATCACGGTCGAGGGCGTGGGCGACGCGGTGAAGATCATCGCGCAGGCGCTGCGCCGCGCAGGCGTGGCGCAGCCGCGCATCGCGGTGACGGGGCTCAACCCGCATGCGGGCGACGGCGGCTCCATCGGCATGGAGGAGATCGAGATCATCGCGCCGGCCATCGAACAGCTGCGCGCCGAAGGCTACGACGCGCGCGGCCCGTTTTCGCCCGACACGGTGTTCATCGGCGCCCGCCGCGGCGACGTGGATGCGGTGGTGTCGATGTACCACGACCAGGGCCAGATCGCGATGAAACTCATGGGCTTCGAACAGGGCGTGACGCTGCATGGCGGGCTGCCCGTGCCTGTGGCCACCTCGGCCAGCGGCAGCGCCTTCGACATTGCCGGCAAGGGCATCGCGCAGATCGAAGGACTGCAGCAGGCCTTCGACCTGTGCGTGCGTATGGCGAGCGGCGGTGCGCCCTTGAAGGCGCCCGCCGAGACCGCTACGGCCTGAGATTCCTCAGGAGCTCAGGAGCTCAGGGGCTCAGGCGCTTGAGCAGGCCCGCGGTCGAGGCGTCGAGCCCCGTGACGTCGCCCGAGGCGAGGCGCGGCTCGATGTCCTTCGCGAGCACCTTGCCCAGCTCCACGCCCCACTGGTCGAAGCTGTTGATGCCCCACAGCGCACCGCTGGTGAACACGCGGTGCTCGTACAGCGCGAGGAAAGCGCCGAGCGCTTCGGGCGTGAGCTTCTCGAACACGAAGAAGGTGCTCGGCCGGTTGCCCGGAAAGTTCTTGTGGCCGCCCTCGTCCAGCTTGCCCACCATCAGCGCCTGCGCCTGCGCAAGCGCATTGGCCAGCAGCTTGGGGTGGTGGCCTTCGAGGTCGTGCGCCGCATCGCGCACCGCGACGAACTCGAGCGGGATCACGTCCGTGCCCTGGTGCAGCATCTGGAAGTAGGCGTGCTGGCCGTTGGTGCCGGGCTCGCCCCAGAGCACCGGCGAGGTGCCGAACGCCACGGGCTTGCCGCTCGCATCGACCTGCTTGCCGTTGCTCTCCATCTCGAGCTGCTGCAGGTAGGCCGGCACGCGCTTCAAGGCGCTGTGGTACGGCGCGATGCCGCGGCTCGTGAACTTGTGGAAGTTGCGATACCAGACGTCGAGCAGGCCCAGGCGCACCGGCAGGTTCTGCGCGAGCGGCGCGGTGCGGAAGTGCTCGTCCATCGCATGCGCGCCCGCGAGCAGCCGACGGAAACCGTCCGCACCGATGGCCAGCGCGATCGGCAGGCCGATGGCCGACCACAGCGAATAGCGGCCGCCCACCCAGTCCCAGAAACCGAAGGTGGTGGCGATGCCGAACTTGTTCGCGGCCTCGACGTTCGTCGTGAGCGCGGCGAAGTGGCCGGCGATGTCGTTGCCGCCCGACTGCTCGTACCAGCGCTTGGCCGAAAGCGCGTTGGTCATCGTCTCGGCCGTGGTGAAGGTCTTCGAGGCGATCAGGAACAGCGTGTGCTCCGGCGCCAGGTCGCGCAGCACGCCCGCGAGTTCATGGCCATCGACGTTCGAGACGAAGTGGAAGCGCTTGCCCGGCGCGGCGAACTCCGCCAACGCGAGCACCGCCATCTGCGGGCCGAGGTCGGAGCCGCCGATGCCGATGTTGACCACGTCGGTGATCGTGTGGTCGCCGCGCACCTTCTCGGCGTAGGCCAGCATCGCGGCTAGCGTCTCGTGCACCTCGCGCAGCTTGTCGGCCGTCTTGCCCACCTGGGCATCCGCCGGCGCGCGCAGCAGCGTGTGCAGCACGGCGCGGTCTTCGGTGTTGTTGATGTGCTCGCCCGCGAACATGGCATCGCGGTGCGCTTCGAGGCCGCATTCGCGGGCCAGCGTGAGCAGCAATTCTTCGGTGCGCGTGTCGATCAGGTTCTTGGACAGGTCGGCGAACACAAAAGGCGCCTCCTGGCTGAAGCGCTCGAAGCGCCCCGCGTCGTCCACGAAGGCATGGCGCACGTCGAACTGGCGGCCCGCCGTCTCGAAGTACGACTGCAGTTGCGCCCAGGCCGGCGCACGGTCGCAGCGTTGGGTCATGACCATGTTTACTTGCCGCTTTCCTGCATGAGCTTCTCGAGCTTCACCGCATCGGCCGCGAAGGCGCGGATGCCTTCGGCGAGCTTCTCGGTGGCCATCGCGTCTTCGTTGAGCGCGAAGCGGAAGCCGGCTTCGTCGTAGCTCACCTGCTTCGCGTCGCCCTTGGCTGCGGCCTTGGCGTCGAGCGCGTGTTCGAGCGGCTCGTTGCTCGCGGCCAACTCGGCCAGCAGCTCGGGGCTGATGGTCAGCAGGTCGCAGCCGGCGAGGGCCTGGATCTGTCCCACATTGCGGAAGCTCGCGCCCATCACCTCGGTCTTGATGCCGTGCTGCTTGTAGTAGTTGAAGATCTCGCGCACCGACTTCACGCCCGGATCGTTGGCGCCCGCATTGGCCGCTTCGTCCCACTTGGCGCCGGCCGACTTCTTGTACCAGTCGTAGATGCGGCCCACGAAGGGCGAGATCAGCTGCACCTTCGCGGCGCCGCAGGCCACGGCCTGCGCGAACGAGAACAGCAGCGTGAGGTTGGTGCGGATGCCCTTCAGCTCAAGCTGGCGCGCGGCCTCGATGCCTTCCCAGGTGGAGGCCACCTTGATGAGCAGGCGCTTCTCGGTGTCGATGCCTTCGGCCTTGTAGAGCGCCACGATGCGCTCGCCGCGGGCGATGGTGGCGGCGGTGTCGAACGACAGGCGCGCATCGACTTCGGTCGAGACGCGGCCCGGGATGATCTGGAGGATTTCGGTGCCGAAATTGACGAGCAGGCGGTCGATCACTTCGTCCAGCGGCTTGCCGGCGTGCTTCTTGACGGTCTCGTCGAGCAGGGGGCGGTATTCGGGCTTCTGAACGGCCTTGAGGATCAGCGACGGATTGGTGGTCGCGTCCTGCGGCTTGGAAACGCTGAGCTGCTTGAAGTCACCGGTGTCTGCGACGACGGTGGTCCACTGGCGGAGGGCATCGAGTTGGTTCATGAAATCATTATCCTGTGCGGGTTGTGACAAGTCCTGCACGCAGTTGCGCGTCGGCCGATGTTTTCATGCGCACCGTAGCACGGGTTTTCGCGTGGTTCCATCGGCCTTCTGCCCGCAGGGTTGTCGGCCGCCCTGCCCTACAGGGGCTGTGGTCCGTGACTGACGGCATGCAGCCATCGGCGAGGACTACCCTGAACGTTACGAGCGATTTACGCCGAACGTCTTACCTTCAGGAGTGCCCATGTCCCCTCGCCAACGACGCCCCGCGGCAGACCCCGTCGGTCGCCCCTTCGACGACCACCGAACCAGCCAGGCAATCGGCGCGATGGCCACGGCTTTCGTCGTCGGCGGGCTCGCGACCTGGCTCGCGCTCGGGGCCGCGCGCACCGCCCGCGCCCAGGTGGCCGGGCCGGCAGACGGCGCCCCGCTCATGCGCGCGCCGCTGCAGGTGGTGGCACCGGTCGATCTGCAGCGCTACGCAGGCATCTGGCACGAACAGGCTCGCCTGCCCAACCGCTTCCAGAAAAGCTGTTCGGGCCCGGTCACGGCCGAGTACACGCCGCAGCCCGACGGCACGGTGCAGGTGGTCAACCGCTGCGTGCGGGCCGACGGCAACTTCAACGAAGCCATCGGCACGGCGCGCGTGGTGCCCGTGGCCGGCCAACCCGGTGCGGGCCGCCTCGAGGTGCGCTTTGCGCCCGCGTGGCTTGGCTGGCTGCCGATGGTGTGGGGGGACTACTGGATCCTGAAGCTCGACCGCGACTACCAGGTGGCACTGGTCGGCACGCCCGACCGCGAATACCTCTGGGTGCTGTCGCGCGCGCCGCGCCTGGACGACGCGACGCTGCAGGTCGAACTGGACTACGCGCGCAGCCTGGGCTTCGATGCCGACAAGGTCGTGTTGACCGGCAGGTAACGCGAGAGCTGCGCCGGCAGCATGTCCGGCGCGGTGCAGTGGATGGCCTGCCAGCCGAAGGCGCGTGCCGCCTCGACGTTGGCGGCCGAATCGTCGATGAACACCGTCTCTGCCGGGTCGAGCGCGTAGCGCACCGCCAGCACTTCGAAGATTTCACGATCCGGCTTGATGAACTTCACGTCGCCGGAGAACAAGCCGCCGTCGAAGCGATGCATGAAGGCGTGCCGGCGTTCGACCGCACGCGCGTACGGCGCGGGCATATTCGACAGGTAATAGAGCCGCAGGGGCTGGCCGGCTTCGCGGTGGTCGAACAGCTGCCCAAGCATGTCCGTGGTCACATCGATGGCTTCGAGGCGCTCGCCCAAGTTGTCGAGCATCGCGTGAAGCTGCTCGGCCGGCAGCGACAGCCGCGCCGCCATGCGGGCGATCGCGTCGTCCAACGTGCGCGTGCCGCAATCGAAACTGGTCCAGTCGTCGTGGTGGAAAAGCGCCCGGCCCAGCGCCGCCGCGGCGGCTTCAGTGGGCGCGTGGGGCGCGAGATGGGCCTGTACCAGCCGTGTGGGCTCCCATGCGAGGAGCACGGCGCCAAGATCGAAAACCACGTTCATGGCGCCATTGTTTCATGCGCCGGGTACCACGCTCACGCCATGGGCTCGCAGCGACAGGGTGGTCTGCGCACCGGCCGCCAGGGGTTGTGACAGGTCGGTCGACACCACGAAGACCGGTCCGAGCGTGGTGTCGAAGCCGTATTCGTAGAAGCTGCCGAGGTACGCGGCCTTGCGCAAGGTGGCAGGCAACCCATCGGCCGCGCCGATCTCCCACGCCTCGGGCCGCACCGCAACCTTGACTGTGCCGGGCGCGACCGCGTAGCGCGGCTGCAGGCGCAGCGGACCCAGCGTGACGCTGCCATCGGCCTGCGCCACCGCGGGGAACACCATCGCCTCGCCCATGAAGCCCGCGACGAACTCGCTCTCCGGCCGGCCGTAGAGCTGCTCGGGTGTGCCGCGCTGGGCGATCACGCCGTGGTCCATCACGATGATCTGGTCGCTCACGGCCAGCGCCTCGCTCTGGTCGTGCGTGACGTAGGCGACGGTGAGCTTCAGGCGTTGCTGGAGCGCACGGATTTCCTCACGCATCTCGCGGCGCAGGCGCGCGTCGAGGTTGGAGAGCGGCTCGTCGAACAGCAGCACCGCGGGCTCGAGCACCAGCGCACGCGCGAGCGCCACGCGCTGCTGCTGGCCGCCCGAGAGCTCGCTCGGCAGGCGCTCGTCGAAGCCGACCAGGCCCACGCCCCTGAGCGCTTCACGCGCCCGCGAGGTGGCCTCGTCCTTCTTCACGCCGCTCATGCGCAGGCCATAGCCCACGTTCTCGATCACGTTCATGTGCGGGAACAGCGCGTAGCTCTGGAACATCATGCTCACGTTGCGCTCGGCCGGGCCGAGCGTCGTCACATCGCGTCCACCCATGAAGATCGAACCGGAGGTCGGCGACTCGAGCCCCGCGATCATGCGCAGCGTGGTCGTCTTGCCGCAGCCCGAGGGGCCGAGGATGGTGGTGAGCGTGCCGACCGGCACTTCGAAGCTGATGCCCTTGACGGCCATCGGCCCGTTTTTGTCCGCGCCGTAGCGCTTGGTGACGTTGCGGAATTCGATGCCGTTCATGGTGTAGCCAGGCTTTCCATTTTGTGATGTCCCTGATGCGGAGGCGTGGTCCCGCGCCGCCCCAGCTTGCGCTCCCCGACCACGAACTGCACCAGCGCAATCGCCAGCGACATCAGGATCATGAGCACCGTGCAGTACGCCAGCGCAATGCCGTAGTCGCCGTTGCCGACGCGGCCGATGATGTAGGTGGTGGCGAGTTCGTTCTCGGCGGTGACCAGGAAGATCACCGCGCTCACCGTCGTCATCGCGCGCACGAAGCTGTAGACCAGCGCGGCCACCAGCGCCGGCTTGAGCAGCGGCAGCACCACCTTGAACAAGGTCTGCGAGGTCGATGCACGCAGCATCAGCGAAGCTTCGTCGAGCGATCGATCGAGCTGCTTGAAGGCCGCCGTACCGGCCCGCACGCCCACCGGCAGGTTCCGGAACATGAAGCACAGCACGATGATGAGCCCGGTGCCCGTGAGCTCCAGCGGCGGCACGTTGAAGGCCAGGATGTAGCTCACGCCGAGCACAGTGCCCGGAATGGCGAAAGCCAGCAGCGCGCCGAACTCGAAGATGCCCTGCCCCTTGAACTCGTTGCGCGCCAGAAGCCAGGCGATCAGCAAGCCCAGCGCCGCGGTGATCGGCGCCGAGATGCCCGCGAGCTTGAGCGTGGTAATGAGCGAATTCCACGCCGTGCCCGCCCACACCAGCCCGAACTGGCCCCACTCCAGCGCGAAGGCGTTCTTGAAGTGGTTGAGCGTGAAGCTGTAGTCGCGCCCCCAGGTCTGCACGAAGCCGCCCGCGAAGGCGAAGAGGTAGACCACGGCGGTGAACGCGATCCACGGCAGCGCGATGCAGTAGATGGTGCGGCGCACGCCGTCGGGCAATGCCATCGCGATGCCTGCATCGCCCTTGCCGCTCACGGTCGTGTAGTTCTGCTTGCCCAGCAGGCCGCGCTGCAGCGCAAACACGCCGAGCGCAAACAGCGTGAGCACCCAGGCGAGCGAGGCCGCGCGGCCCTGGTCGTACTGCGCGCCGACGATGGCAAAGAAGATGTCGGTCGACAGCACCGAGAACTGCCCGCCCACCACCACCGGGTTGCCGAAGTCCGCAATGCTCTCGATGAAGCCGACCAGGAAGGCATTGGCCAGCCCGGGCTTCAGCAGCGGCAGCGTGATGGTGAAGAAGGTGCGGCGCCGGTCGGCGCGCAGCATCTGCGCGGCTTCTTCGAGGCTGGGCGCAATGCCCTGCACCACGCCGCGCATGATCATGAAGGCGATGGGCGTGAAGGCGAACAGCTGCGCCACCAGCACGCCCGGCATGCCGTAGAACCAGCGCGTCGGCTCGATGCCGAACACGTTCTCCAGCACCTGGTTGACGATGCCCGCGCGACCGAACAGCAGGATGAGGCCAAGCCCCACCACGAACGGCGGCGTGATGATCGGCAACAGCGCCAGCACCCGCAGCGCGCCCTGTCCGCGCTTGCTGCCGCGCTCGGCCATCAGCGCCATCAGCGTGCCGAGGAAGGTGGTGCCAGCGGCCGTGAGCAAGGCCAGCACCAGCGTGTTCCACGCCACGCCGCAGCGCACGCCACCCGCGAGGCACCCCAGACCCCAGATGCGCTCGGTGAACACGCGCGCGATGAAGGCGCCGATCGACCATTGCCCGTCTTCGTTGAAGAACGCGCCCGAGAGCGCCTTGCTCACCGGATAGGCGATGAACAGCGCCATCAGCACGCCGCAGCCGATGACCGCGGCGGCCACGAAGAGGTCGCCCTTGAAGAGCCCCAGCCGCGCGATGCCGAAGGCTGCGAGCAGCACGAGCGCCGTGAGCGCCAGGAAGCCGCCCGCCCCGATGCCGAACTGATTGATCGCCAGTTCGCCGAACTGCGTGTTGAGCGCCGCGACGCTCCAGCCGCGCGCGCCGATGGTGAAGCCCGCGACCGACAGGCCGATGGCGCCGATCGCGCCGCCTGCCAGGAGCCATCGCCCCTGCGCCCGGCCGGCGGGCAGCCACGCGCCGATCGCGCACATCAAGAGGCCCGCCAAGCCGATGAAGAGCCAGCTGCGCCCCTGCGTCGCGGCCTGCATCAGGCCGTTGGCGCCCTCCGCCTGCCCGAAGACCTGCGGAACAGCTTCGTACCAGGTGGCATCCTGGATCGCGTACCAAGGCAGCAGCAGGTACGCCGCAATACCCAGCGCGACCCACGCCCAAATCCAGCGCTGCGAGCGCCGGGCGGCGGCCACGGAGGCCGGGTTGACCGGCGCGCCGCCGGTGGAAGACGCTTGCATCGCTTCCCTTAGCGGGGCAGCGAGTTGACGTCCTTTTCCCAGCGCGCGATCAGGCGCCGGCGCTCGGCGCTGGCGCCGTACTTGGCGTAGTCATAGTTGATGAACTTGATCGTCTTGAAGTCAGGAATGCGCGGATCGAGCTTGGCGCCCACATTGCTGGGCAGCTGGAACTGCTTGTTGGCGGCGCCGAGCTCCTGCGCGGCGGGCGTGAGCGCCCATTCGTAGAACTTCTTGGCGGCGTCCAGGTTGCGCGCGCCCTTGATGATGCTCATGGAGCCGATCTCGGCGCCGGTGCCATCGCTCGGCGTGATGGTCTCGACCGGAAAGCCCTGCATCTTCTCGCCCGGGCCGTCATGCACGAAGCTGATGGAGATCGCGGTTTCGCCGCGTGCCACCGCCTTGATCGGGCCGGTGCCCGAGCGTGTGTACTGGCCCACGTTCTTGTGCAGCGCCTTCAGGTACTCGAACGCCTTGTCCTCGCCCATCATCTGCACCAGCGTGGCGATCATCGTGTAGGCGGTGCCGCTGGACGCGGGGTTGGCCACCTGGATGTCGCCCTTGTACTCGGGCTTGAGCAGGTCGGCCCAGGTCTTGGGCACGGCGAGCTTCTTCTTGGCGAGCAGCTCGGGGTTGTAGCCGAAGCCCAGCGGCCCCGAATAGATGCCGACGGTCTTGTAGCCCGACTGCTTGGCCTGCTGCTGGGCCCAGGGATGCAGTTGCGCGAGCGTGGGCGACTTGTATTCGAGCGTGAGGCCCTGCTCGGCCGCCTGCAGGTGCGGGTCGCCCGTGCCGCCGAACCAGACGTCGGTCTTGGGGTTGTCCTTCTCGGCGATCAACTGGGCCAGCGCCTCGCCAGAACCCTTGAGCGCCATGTTGATGCGAACGCCCGTGGTGCGGGCGTAGACGGTGGAGATCACGTTGCACCACTCGGCCTGGACCGAGCAGATCACGTTCACGGTCTGTGCCGATGCGGCGGCCGACAGGCCCACGAGCGCGGCTGCGCAAAAAATCTTCTTCATCTGGTATTTCCCTGCCTCGTGGATAAAAAAAAGGCCTTGCGGCCTGGGGGCAGCGTAGCTTTAGTACAGGTCCCGGGAATCGGTACAAGTACCATCGCGACTGGCACATTGCCTGCTCGGCACTCAGACAAAGGAAAGTTTTCTCATGAGCTTCGATCTCGTTCTGTTCGGCGGTACTGGCGATCTCGCGTGGCGCAAACTCATGCCCGCGCTGTTCCAGGCCTTCCGGCACGGCAGCCTCCCGCAGGACGGACGCATCGTCGGCGTGGCGCGGGACGACCTGTCGGACGACCAGTACCGCGAGCTGATCCAGTCGCGCTTCAGCGCGGTCGAAGGCGCCAAGCGGCCCTCCCCGGAAGAGTTCAAGAAGTTCGCGTCGATGCTGCATTACCTGCGCATGGACCTGTCCAAGCCCGACGACTATGCCAAGCTGGCCGACCTGCTCAAGCAGCGCGACGCCACCACGGTCGTGATGTACGTGGCCACCGCGCCCGCCCTCTTCACCCAGGTGGTCGAGCAGATCGCGGCGGCCGGCCTCAATGGCCCCAAGACCCGCATCGTGCTCGAGAAGCCGCTGGGCCACGACCTCGCCTCGAACCGCGCCATCAACGCGGCCGTGGGCAAGGTGCTGGAAGAAAAACAGGTCTTCCGCATCGACCACTACCTCGGCAAGCCCTCGGTGCAGAACCTGTTCGCGATGCGCTTCGGCAACGCGCTGTTCGAGCCCATCTGGCGCCGCGAGCACATCGCCAACATCCAGATCACCATCGCCGAAGACCTGGGCGTGGAGAAGCGCGGCGCCTTCTACGACCAGACCGGCGCGCTGCGCGACATGGTGCAGAACCACGCGCTGCAGTTGCTCTGCGCGATCGGCATGGAGCCGCCGATCAACTCGCACGCCGACGCGATCCGCGACGAGAAACTGAAGGTGCTGCGCGCCCTCAAGCCCTGGACACCCGAAAGCCTGAGCCTGCACGCGATCCGCGGCCAGTACACCGCCGGCACCGCCTACGGCGAGCGGGTGCAGGGCTACCGCGACGAACCCGGCGTCGATCCCGACAGCCGCACCGAGACCTTCGTGGCGCTGCGCACCGAAATCGCCAACTGGCGCTGGGCCGGCGTGCCGTTCTACATCCGCACCGGCAAGCGGCTCGCGTCACGCGATGCGCGCATCGAAGTCAATTTCCGCCCGACGCCGCATGCGATCTACCGCGCGCCCGCGGGCAACGTCAACAAGCTGGTGATCAACCTGCAACCCAAGGACGGCCTGGAGCTGCACATGCTCGCGCAGGCGCAGGACAACCGGCAGCGCAACGGTCACCAGAGCGCCGCCGCGCAGCTGGCGCCGGTGCAGCTGGACCTGGACTTCGACAAGCGCTTCGGCGCCGAGCGCGTGGGCGCCTACGAGCGCCTGCTGCTCGACGTGATCGACGGGCGCCTGAACCTGTTCGTGCGCAGCGACGAGCAGGAAGAGGCATGGCGCTGGGTGGAGCCGCTGATCGACAGCTGGGAATCGGACGGCGGCCCGCGTCCCTACGCGGCCGGCACCTGGGGGCCGAGCGCGTCGAGCGCGATGATTGCGCGCGACGGCTTTTCGTGGGGCGAAGAGCAGTGAGCCTTTAGCCGAACTGCACGCAGCGCATGCTGAGCGTGCCGGACTGGAATCCCTCGTAGATCGTCTTCGCGCGCTCGCCCTGCCCGGCGGCGCCGAGAGCGTAGAGGAACGGGTAGTAGTGATCGGGCGTCGCGACCGCGGTCGATGCGCCCTCCAGCTTTTCATAGCCGATTAGCGCGCGGTCGTCCCGGCCGGTGAGCGCCGACTTCACCGCATCGTCGAAGGACTGCGCCCACGGGCGGCTCGCCTTCGGCCCATCGGCTGTTCCGCGGTCGGTGGCGCGCAGGTTGTGCACCACGTTGCCGCTGCCCATCACCAGTACGCCCTTGTCGCGCAATGCGGCCAGGTCGCGCCCCACCGCGTAATGGAAGGCAGCCGGCTTGTCGTAGTCGATGCTGAGCTGGAAGACGGGGACATCGGCCTTCGGATAGAGGTGCTTGAGCACCGACCAAGTGCCATGGTCGAGCCCCCATTGGTCGGTGGCGATCACCGGCGACTGCTTCACCACGCCGACGGTTTCGCGGGCGAGTGCCGGATGGCCCGGCGCGGGGTAATCGACATCGAACAGCGCCTGCGGGAAGCCGCCGAAGTCGTGGATCGTCTTCGGCCTCGCCTGCACCCCGACGCCGGTGGCGCCGCGGCTCAGCCAGTGCGCCGAGACACTCAGGATGGCCGTTGGCGGCGGCAGCTCCCTGCCCCATGCGGAGAGGCGGCGCGTGAACGCGTTGTCGGCGATGGCGTTCATGGGCGTGCCATGGCCGATGAAGATGACGGGCATCCGCCGTGAAGGCGCAGCGGCGGCCGCTTGCGACAGGCCTGCGAGGGATGCCAGCGCGGTCGTCGCGCCCACTGCCGATCCCATGAGAAAGCCGCGGCGCCCGGGTGCGGGCGCCAGGACGGATGCCATCGGCCGGGACCGGAGGGAGAGGATCGTCTTGCTTGTCATGGTCTCTTCGAAGTCTGCCGCAGCACTTTGCAGCGGCTGCGACATCCCGGCTGTGCGTTTACGCACACGCACGTTCAAGTCAGGAAGTGCCGCCCGGCTCGAAGCTGTAGATGCGCTCGCCCAGCGGGGCCAGGAAGTCGCGCAGCAAGGGTTCTGCCATCAGCCCGCGGATGTAGCCCGGCGCGAGGCGGGCGTTCTGTGCGTACACGTCGAGCACGCGCAGGCATTCGCCGCGCAGCACGGTGGCGACATGCGGGTCGCCGCGGCCTTCGCAGGCGGTGGCCATGTCGCGCAACAAGGCGGTGGCGTCCGATGCGTCGGGCGCCCATTCCTGCCCATAAAGCCGCGCGAGCCGCTGGGCATCGCTTGACGACAAGTTTGGAAAAACCAGAGGCAGCAGGCGCTCGCGCACATGGGCCAGCGCGATCACGTGCGCGGCCGTCGGTTCGAACCGTTCCCGCGTCTTCGAGCCGCCGATCAATTCCACATTCAGATTGGCCAACAAGGCGCCATCGCGCACCAGTTCCAGCAGCAGCCCCATCCACGCGAACTCGCCGAGCGTGGCGTCGAATCCGAAGCCGCGTTGCCGGATGCGGGGCAATGCCAGCATCAGGCTGCCCATCGGCATGGGCTGCTGGTCGGACGGCAGGTGAATCAGCATCCCGGCCAGGATCTGCGCGTGCATCTCCGGCAGAGGCCCGGACGGGCTGCGGGCGCCGACCGCGCCGATGGTCGGCGAGGCCTGCAGGAAAGCGGATTGGACCTGCAGGCGGTTCGGCCCGCTCGGCTCGCCCGGCGACCACAGCGCCAGCGCATCGCCCTCTGCCTGCGAAAGCCCCCATTGCGCCGCGGCCGCCCAACCCATCGGTATGGGAGCCTGGAACAGCAGCAGCCCGGAAAGACGCGGATCGGCCTGCATCCGGTCGCGGATCAGCGCCACTGTGCCGTCGGTCGATGCATCGTCCACCACGATGATCCGATGCGGGGAGAGCGTCTGCGCCGCCATCGATGCCAGCGCATCCGCAACGTCGGCTTCGTTGTTCCGCGTCACCATCAGCACCGACACCGCGGCCCCGGAGGCGGCGGCCACGGTCCGATTGCCAATCAGGCGCTGACGGGTAGCCGCGAGAAAACGGCGCAGCGCTCCGGCCAGCACGTCCTGCTGCGGTGGCAGGCGCATCAGCGCCAGGGGCCCGGCCGTTTCGAGCGCGCGCCGCCGCGGGGCATCGGCCACCAGGGCGCGCACCCGCGCCACGAGCTCGTCTTTCGTGCAGCCTTCCACCGCATCGCGCAGCACCGCCGGTATCTCGGAATGGGCGTACAGCTCGGACACGACCGCCTTGCGGTTGCGCAGCAGGATGGACAGGCGCGGCACCTCCGCCGTGGCGGTGCGGTCGGCCTTGCGCATGTTGAGCCCGACCTTGGCGCGCGGCAGCAGCGCATCGCGCTGCGCGGGCGTCCAGGCCGTGCCGATGGGGTAGGCCACGCGCAGCCCGGAAGCCTCCAGCGCACGCAGCACCTCGAGGCGCCGGGGCATGGTCTCGCCGAAGAAGATGACATCGATGTCCTGTTCTTCGTCGGGCAGCACCTGGTCTAGCGGCACCACGGGCGTCGCCTGCGGCTCGAAGGTCAGCGGCACGTAGTCGGACCTGAAGATGCCCAGAGCCTGGTGGTGCATCAGGTTCTCCAGGCTGTATTCCCACACCCAGGTTCGCTGGAGCAGGCGGCGATAACCGGGCAATTCCGCCAGGAGCTCGGGCAGCGCCGGCTCGAAGTTGACGACGATGGTGTTGGGCGGCAGGTCCTCGTCGGAGGGCAGGCCCAGGCCCATCGCGAAGAAGAAGACATTGATGTCGGCGTTGTCGACACTCGGCGTGGCTTCGACGGAGGTGGTGCAGCCAAGGCGCTCGCAGGCGATGCGGAAGCTCTCCATCACCTCGGCGACGTTCTCGTTGCCGAGCGAACAGAAGCGCAGGTGCGGCCGGTACGGAAAACCCTCCGGCCATTCGACCGGGCGGCCCACCGTCACAGCCGTCCTTCCTCCACCGCGTGGCAGGCCACCTGCACGCCCTTGAGGCCCAGCAGCTTCGGCCGCTCCGCGGAGCAGCGCGCATTCGCATGCGGGCAGCGCGGATGGAATGCACAGCCCGTCGGCGGGTTCAGCGGATTCGGCACCTCGCCCTGCACCGGCGTGCGCTGGCGCCCCGTGTGCTTCATCTGCGGGATCGCGTCGAGCAGCATGCGGGTGTACGGGTGCTGCGGCTCGGCAAAGAGCTTCTGCTTGTCCGCCACCTCGACCAGCCGGCCCAGGTACATCACGCCGACCTGGTCGGCCACGTGGCGCACGACCGCGAGGTTGTGCGAGATGAAGAGGTAGGTCAGGCCCTGCTCGCGCTGCAGGTCCTTCATGATGTTGAGCACCTGCGCCTGCACGCTCACGTCGAGCGCGGAGGTGGGCTCGTCGCACACCAGGAACTCGGGCTGCGTGGCCAGGGCGCGGGCAATCGAGATGCGCTGGCGCTGGCCGCCCGAGAACTGGTGCGGGTACTTGCTCATGTCCAGCGGCGAGAGGCCGACCGACTTGAGCAGTTCGCCCACGCGCTCGCGCAGTTCGGCCTTGCCGCTCAATATCTCGTGCTCGCGCAGCGGCTCGCCGATGATGTCTTCGACGATCCAGCGCGGGTTCAGGCTCGCATAGGGGTCCTGGAAGATCATCTGGATGCGGCGGCGCAGCTTGCGGCCCTCGGGCGTCTTGAACGCGGCATGCGCGTCCTGTCCGTCGAACTGCAGGCCGCCGCGCGTCGGCGCGTAGAGGCCGACCAGGAGGCGCGCGACGGTGCTCTTGCCGCAGCCCGATTCGCCCACCAGCGCGAGCGTCTTGCCGCGCTCGATGGAGAAGCTCACGCCGTCCACCGCGTGCAGCAGCACGCGCGGCTTGCGTTCGAGCACGCGGTTGAGCCAGGGCGGCGAGACGTCGAAGGTGCGTGCCAGATCGTGCGCGACGACCAAGGGCTCGCCGGTTGCTTCCTTGCGGGGTTCGATCACGGCGCTCATCGCGTCACCTCCGCGATGGGCTCGGCCGCCTCGGGCGTGGCGCGTTCGCCAGCCGCGAGAGCGTCATGGTGCTTCGCGGCGATCTCGGCCTGGCCCAGATGCGGATCGGCCGCATCGTGCAGCCAGCAGGCCGCGCGCGTGGCGCCAGCATGCAACAGTTCGGGGCGCTCGGTGAGGCAGCGCGCGAAGGTGCGAGGGCAGCGCGGGTTGTAGGCGCAGCCGGTCGGAATGGCATTGAGCCGCGGCATCGCGCCGTCGATCTGGTTGAGCCGCTCGCGATCGATCGCCATGTCGGGAATCGACGCCATCAGGCCCGAGGTGTAGGGATGCGCAGGTTGGTGGATCACCTCGTGCACCGGGCCGATCTCGGCAATGCGGCCGGCATACATCACGGCCACGCGGTCGCAAGTCTCGGCGATCACGCCCATGTCGTGCGTGATGAGCATCACGGCCGCGCCACGGTCCTTGCAGATGCGCTTCAGCAGTTGAATGATCTGTGCCTGGATCGACACGTCGAGCGCGGTGGTCGGCTCGTCGGCCACGATGAGCTTGGGCTCGGCCGCGAGCGCGAGCGCAATCACCACGCGCTGCCGCATGCCGCCCGAGAACTGGTGCGGGAAGTGGTCGATGCGTTGTTCGGCGGCGGGAATGCCGGTGTCCTGCAGGAGGCCGATGGCGCGCTTGCGGGCTTCGGATTCGGTCACTGGCAGGTGCGCGCGGATGGTCTCGATGAGTTGCCGGCCCACGGTATAGAGCGGGTTCAGCGAAGTCAGCGGGTCCTGGAAGATCGCGCCGATCTTGCGGCCGCGGATGGGGCGCATCGCATCGAAACTCAGGTTGTCGATGCGCTGGCCCTCCAGCAGGATCTGCCCGCTGGCCACGCGGCCCGGCGGCTCGAGCAGGCCGATGATGGCCGCGCCGGTGAGCGACTTGCCGGCGCCCGATTCGCCCACCACGCCGAGGATTTCGCCCGGCGCGATGTCGAAGGAAATACGGTCGATCGCGCGCAGCGTGCCGCGGCGATGCGGAAACTCGACGACGAGGTCTTGGACCTGGAGCAGCGTCATGGTGGCGTTCTCCTTTTCTCTTCAGCGCAGGCGCGGGTTGAGGGCGTCGCGCAGCCAGTCGCCCAGCAGGTTCACGCTGAGCGCGATCAACACCAGCATCAGGCCCGGAAACACCGTGATCCACCATTCGCCCGAGAACAGGTACTGGTTGCCGATGCTGATGAGCGTGCCCAGCGAGGGCGAAGTCGGCGGCACGCCGACACCGAGGAACGAGAGCGTGGCCTCGGTGATGATCGCGGTCGCGACCTGGATGGTGGCCAGCACCATCACCGGCCCCATCACGTTGGGCAGCACGTGGCGCAGCATGATGCGCACCGGCGCCACGCCGGTGACCCGCGCGGCCTGCACGTATTCCTTGTTGCGCTCCACCAGCGTGGAGCCGCGCACCGTGCGCGCGTACTGCACCCAGCCCGTGAGCGAGATGGAAATGATCAGCACGCCGAACGCGAGCGACTCGTGCGCGCCGGGAAAGAGCGCACGGCCCACGCCGGCGATCAGCAGCGCCACGAGGATGGGCGGAAACGACAGCATCACGTCGCACACCCGCATGAGGAACGAATCGAGCCAGCCGCCGAGAAAGCCGGCCAGCAGGCCGAACACCACGCCGACGACGACCGACAGCACGACCGAGACGACGCCCACGATCATCGAGATGCGCGCGCCGTAGATGACGGCCGAGAGGATGTCGCGGCCCTGGTCATCGGTGCCGAGCAGGTACTTGGCGGAACCCTCTGCGCTCCATGCGGGCGGCAGGCGGGCGTCGCCCAGTTCAAGGGTGGCGAGATCGAAGGGGTTGTGCGGCGACACCCATCCGGCAAACGCCGCGCAGAACAGGCAGACCAGCGCGATCAGTGCCGCAGCCATTGCCACTGGCGAGGTGCGGAAGCTGTAGCCGACGTCGCTGTCGAGCCAGCGGGCGAGTGTTTTTTTCATCGCCGGGCCGCCCCAAGATGAAAAGCGGCCCCCTCGGGGGGCAGCGGACCTTGCGCAGCAAGGGGAGCGTGGGGGTTAATTTTCATCGTGTATCAAAAGGAATGGGCCCGCAAGAAGCGGGCCCATGGTCAGGCCGCCGAAGAAGCGGCCAGCGGGATCACGGCTTGACGCTCATCCACTTGAAGTACATGAAGTTGTCGGCCAGTTGCACCAGCTCGACCTTCTTGCTCACGCCCCACGCCAGCGACTGCTGGTGCAGCGGCAGCGTGCCGATGTCGTCCGCATGGAGCTTGAAGGCTTCCTTGATCAGCTCGTTGCGCTTGGCCTTGTCGCTCTCGGACTGGATCTTCTTGGTCAGCTCATCGAGCTTGGGATTGCAGTACGCCCCCAGGTTGAACTGGCCCGTGCCCTTGTCGTCCGGGCAGGCGGTGAGCGAGCTCAGCGCGTTGTGCGAGTCGTAGGTGGTCGGGGTCCAGCCCAGCATGTAGAAGCTGGTGTCGCGGCGCAGGATCTTGGGGAAGTAGGTGCCCTTGGTCTCGGCCGCCAGGTTGATCTTGACGTTGATGCGCGCGAGGTTGGCGGCCACGCTCTGGCAGATCTGGCCGTCGTTCACATAGCGGTCGTTCGGGCAGTTCATCGTCACTTCGAAACCGCTCGCATAGCCGGCTTCGGCCATGAGCTTCTTGGCGGCTTCGACGTCGTAGGGCAGGCGCTTGTCCTGCTCGGCGGTCCAGCCATTGATGCCGGGGCCGACCAAGAGGCCCGTGGGCTTGGAGGCGCCGCGCATCACGGTGCGCTGGATGCCGACGATGTCGATGGCCTGGTAGAAGGCCTGGCGAACGCGCTTGTCCTTGAACGGGTTCTTGCCCTTGATGTTGGAGTACAGCAGCTCGTCGCGCTTCTGGTCCATGCCCAGGAAGATGGTGCGCATCTCGGGGCCGGTGATGACGCGGGCATTGGGCGCGGCGTTGATGCGCGCGATGTCCTGCACGGGCACCGGCTCCATCACGTCGACTTCGCCCGAGACCAGCGCGGCCACGCGGGTGGCGGGGTTGGCGATGGGCGTGAAGACGATCTCCTGCGCGTTGCCTTCGATCTTGCCCCAGTAGGTGCCGTTGCGCGTGAACACGGTGCGCACGTTCGGCTGGCGCTCGCGCACGCGGAACGGGCCGGTGCCGTTGGCCTTGAACGAGGCGGTGTTCTCGATGCCCTTGCGGCGGTCGACCGGCTTGGTGGCCTGGTTTTCCTCGCACCACTTCTTGCTCATGATCATGGTGAGCGAGATCACGTCGGGCAGGATCGGGAAGGGGCCGTTGGTCTCGATCTCGACGGCGAGGTCGCCGACCTTGCGCACGGCCTTGATGTCGCTGAGCGTGGCGCGCATGTCGGAGCCGTCGCCCTGTGCGCGCGCGAAGCTGAAGACCACGTCGTCGGCGGTGAACGGCGTGCCGTCATGGAAGACCACGCCCTTGCGCAGTTCGAAGCGCCAGACGTTCGGCGAGGTCTGCTTCCAGCTGGTGGCCAGGAGCGGTGCAAGGCTCAGGTCCTTGTTGCGCCCCACGAGGGTTTCATAGACGTTGGCGGTGACGCTCAACTGCAGCGACTCGTTGAGCGAGTGCGGGTCGAGCGACAGCGCGTCGCCCTGGTTCGCAATGCGGATGGTCTGCGCACTCGCGACCAGGCTGGCGGCGCTCAGGGCGCACAGGACGGCGACCGCGGCCGCTTTCTTCTTGAAACTCATGGGAACACTCCTCGGGTTGAAATCGAACACATCACGGCGCCGCGGTGGCGGCTGCTTTCCCTGGCTGCGTGCTGCGGGTAGCAGCAAGCGGCATGCCCTGCTCGATCAGGCCCGCATGCAGCGCGGCGCCCAGCGGCAGGATCTCGTCGTTGAAGTCGTAGCGGCTGTTGTGCAGGAAGGCACCTTCGCGCACGTCCTGGCCGATGCGCAGGTAGGCGCCCGCCTTTTTCTGCAGCATGAAGGAGAAGTCCTCGGCGCCCATGCTGGGCTCCATGCTGCGCTCGACATTCTTGGCGCCGACCAGCGACTCGGCCACGTCGGCCGCGAACATCGCCTCGGGGGCGGTGTTGATGGTGGCCGGGTAGATGCGCTCGTACCTGATGGCAGCCGTGGCACCGAAGCCGCCGGCAATCGCCGTGCAGAGTTCGGTCAGGCGCTGCTCGACCTGCGCCTGCACCCGTGCGCTGAAGGTGCGCACGGTGCCGACCAGCGTGGCTTCGCCCGGGATCACGCTCATCGCGCCGAGGTCGCCCGCCTGCACCGCGCAGATGCTGACGACGGCAGCGTCGATGGGGCGCACGTTGCGCGACACGATGGTCTGCGCCGCGGTGATGATGTGCGCGGCGACCACCACCGGGTCGATGGTCTGGTAAGCGTGTGCACCGTGGCCGCCCTTGCCCTTGATCTCGATGGTGATGCGATCGGCCGCGGCCATCATCGCGCCGCGGTTGATGCCGACGGTGCCGGCGGGCATTGCGGGCCAGTTGTGCATGGCGTAGACCGCGTTGACCGGGAAGCGGTCGAACAGGCCGTCCTCGATCATCACGCGCGCGCCGGCGAAGCCTTCCTCGCCGGGCTGGAAGATCAGCACGGCGGTGCCGTCGAAGTCGCGTGTCTCGGCGAGGTAGCGCGCGGCGCCGACCAGCATGGCGGTGTGTCCGTCGTGGCCGCAGCCGTGCATCAGGCCGTCGTTGGCGGAGCGCCAGCCGAAGCTGTTGTCCTCGCGCATGGGGAGCGCGTCCATGTCGGCGCGCAGGCCGATCATGCGGCCGCTGGCGGTCGACTTGCCGCGGATCACGCCGACCACGCCGGTCTTGCCGATGCCCTCGTGGATCTCGTCGACGCCGCAGGCACGCAGCGCCTCGCGCACACGGCCTGCCGTGTAGACCTCTTCGAAGCCGAGTTCGGGGTGCGCATGCAGGTCGCGGCGGAAGGCCGTGAGTTCGGGATAGAAGCTCGCGATGTTCGCGAAGGCCCTGCCCGATGCCTTGAGGCGCGGGGCCGATGCGGTGGCGCCCGTGGAAGAAGCGGTTGCTTCTGCTGCTCTCATGTTCAATGCCCTCCCGCCTTGCCGACACGCAGACGCGGATCGACCACGAAATACAGCAGGTCGACCACGAGGTTGATCACCACGAAGATCAGCGCGATGAGGCACAGGTAGGCGGCCATCACCGGGATGTCGGCGAAGGTCACGGCCTGGATGAACAGCAGGCCCATGCCGGGCCACTGGAACACCGACTCGGTGATGATGGCGAAGGCAATCAGGCCACCCAGCTGCAGACCGGTGATGGTCATCACCGGCACCAGCGTGTTCTTGAGGGCGTGCCCGAAATGGATCGCGCGATTGGAGAGGCCCCGTGCGCGAGCGAACTTGATGTAGTCGGTGCGCAGCACCTCGAGCATCTCGGCACGGACCAGCCGCATGATCAGCGTGAGCTGGAAGATCGCGAGCGTCACCGCCGGCAGCACGATGTGATGCCAGCCGTCGGCGCTGAAAAGGCCGCTGGTCCACCAGCCGAACTTCACGGTGTCGCCTCGGCCGAAGCTCGGGAACCAGCCCAGCGTGACCGCGAAGACGAGGATCAGCAGGATGCCGATCAGGAAGGTGGGCAGCGACACGCCGAGCAGCGAGACCGTCATGAATACCTGGCTCATGAAAGTGCCGCGGCGCAGGGCGGTGTAGACGCCCATCGGAATACCGACGAAGAGCGCCAGCGCGGCGGCAACGAGCGCCAGTTCGAGCGTAGCCGGGAAGCGCTCGCCGATCAGGCGCGAGACCTTGGCGCCCTGGCGCAGGCTCAGGCCGAACTCGCCCTGGGCCGCATTGACGAGGAAATGCCAGAACTGCACGAAGAAGGGCTTGTCGAGCCCCAAGCCGGCGCGCAATTCACGGATCTGCTCGGGCTTGGCATCCTGCCCCAGCAGGAAAACGACGGGGTCGCCGACGTATTGAAACAAGAGGAAGGCAATGAACGCGACCGCGATCATCACGATCACGGCCTGGATCAGGCGGCGCAGTACAAAGGCAATCATTAGCAAACAAAGTGATCGGGCATGCTAGCAGTGCAAGGTGCGTGCCCGCACGGGGGTTCCCCGGGGGTGCACACACATGGTGCTCATTGCCAACACCCTGCCCTTTGCAGCGCCGGAACGAAAAAAAGCCACCCGACTTGCGTCGAGTGGCTTTTGAGCTTTTAGCTTCGAAGCTGGCTTACGCCAGCGTCAAATCAGAAAGCGTGACGGATACCGAAGTCGTAGCCGGTAGCGGTCTTGGGGGTCAGGCCGCCGGTGGTCACGAAGCCAGGGCCGCCAGTGGTCAGCGAAGCACCGTTCTTGTTGCTGATACGAGCAACGGTTGCGTACAGGGCCGTGCGCTTCGACAGGTTGTGCACGTAGCCGATTGCCAGCTTGTTGGCCTTCGGGTCAGCAACACGCGGTTGGAACAGCACGTCAGCTTGGTTCAGGTCGTACTTGACAGCCGAGTACGAAGCGCGAATCAGGCCAGCGCCGACCGGCACGGTCACGCCGAGCAGGTAACCGGTCAGGTCGGTGTCAGGCGTGCGAACCAGGGGTTCGTTTTCGTAGTCGTCCTTCTTCTTCGAACGCGAGAACTCACCGAAGAGCTTCACGGGACCGAAGTCATACGAAGCGCCGACGTTGAACGTGTTGACCTTGCTGGTCACGCCAGCGTAGAACTGGTCGCCAACAGTGCTGCTGCCGTAGGCAGCTGCAACGTCCAGGGGACCGTTCGCGTAGCCGAAACGACCACCGACGTAACGGCCAGTGCGCGAGTTGTTCGCGACGTTAGGCGTAGCGGTGCCGGGGCTGTACTTGGTCTTTTCGCTGAACGAGTACTGCAATTGGCCGTAGAAACCACCCAGGTTCGGGGGCAGGAAGTAGGCGATGTTGTTGCTGGTGCGGGTGTAGTTGCTACCACCGACGTCTGTGATCTGGGGCTGGTTCCTGAGCGAATCAGGCAGCACCTTGCCAGCGGCATAGCCGTTGAAAGTAGCAAAGCCCGACGAAGCCGCGAAGACCAGGTTGGTGCCAACGCCATTGGTGCCGAACGGATCGAACACGGTGTCGTTCCAGAACGTGGCGGAGTAGTCACGACCCAGACGCAATTCACCGAAACCACCCGACAGGCTCACGGTCGAACGACGAGCGAACGTCGAAACGCCACCTTGGCCGTCGTCATTGGTGATCGGGGCTTCGAGCCAGAAGCTGGCTGCCAGGCCACCACCGAGGTCTTCCGTGCCACGGAAGCCCAGACGGCTGGAGTTGTAACCGGAATTGGCCAGTTCGCGACGGCTTGCCTTGATGCTGCCCTTGTTCACGTAGAACGGGTTCAGGAACGTAGCACCGTTCAGGTCACGCGAGGTGGCCGAGTAGCCGCTGATCGACGCGTCGACCACACCGAACAGCGTGACGGACGACTGAGCCGAGGCAACACCGGCAACAGCCAGGGCAGCCAGAGCAACTAGAGATTTTTTCATTGCAAGTTTCTCCAAGGTTAAACATAGGGCTCCGGTGCGAAGGGCTCACCGTGACTGGCACTTTTGTGCTCCCACCGGACCCCGGGCCAACCTCCTTTTGGGAAGTTGATGCTATTGCACCAGAGCCGCTGCGGCAGGGCAAAACAAATCGCCCGAAATCTTGGATGGCTCGCGCGTTTCGTTGCAGTCCTGCAACAAAGGACTTAGCCCGTCCGCCGCACCACAATGCGGAACAACGGCGTAACTTTTTGCAGCACTTTCGAGGTGCGTTCAAATAGGCGCATGACGCTCTCGCTCGACCCCGTCCTCACCGCAGCAGATGCGGCATTGCGCACCCTTTTTGCCCGCTCCCATGCAACACGGGCCACTCCCACTCCGTCCCGGGCGCCCGGCGAAATGGACGAAAAGGAACGCCGCCATGCCGGTGCGTTGATGCGAGTCAACCATGTCGGGGAAGTCTGCGCACAGGCGCTCTACACGGCCCAGGCCGCCGTGGCGCGCGATCCGGGCCTGCGCGCCCAATTCCTCGAGGCTGCACACGAAGAGACCGATCACCTGGCCTGGACACGGCAGCGCCTGGACGAGCTGGGAGATCGGCCTTCCCTATTGAATCCGCTCTGGTATGCCGGAGCTTTCGGCCTCGGCCTCGTCGCCGGCCGCCTGGGGGACCCCTGGAGCCTTGGTTTCGTGGCCGAGACCGAGCGTCAGGTGGAGGCCCATCTCGACAGCCATCTGGACCGGCTCCCACCATCCGACAGCGCCTCCCGGGCCGTGGTGGAGCAGATGAAGTTCGACGAGGCGCGCCACGCGGCACAGGCGGTCGATGCCGGTGCCGCGGAACTCCCGCCGCCGGCCAAGGCCCTGATGCGCCTGGCCTCGCGCGTAATGACCACCGTGGCGCACCGGATCTAAAAAGCCCCTCGGCCTCAGGTTTCGATCAGGTCGAAGCTGGTGGTGATCGCGGCGGTCTTCGCGAGCATGATGCTGGCCGAACAATAGGTTTCGTGGCTCAGCGCAATCGCGCGCTCCACTGCGGAGGCCGGAATCCCCTTGCCAGCAACGGTGAAATGCATGTGGATCTTGGTGAAGACCTTGGGATCCTTTTCCGCGCGCTCGCTGGTCAGCTTGACGCTGCAACGCTCGACGCGATGGCGGCCCCTCTTCAATATCAGCACGACGTCATACGCGGTGCAGCCGCCGGTGCCTGCAAGCACCGTCTCCATCGGCCTCGCGGCGAGGTTCTGGCCGCCGTTCTCCGGCTTGGCCGCATCGGGCGCGCCGTCCATCATCAGGACGTGACCGCTGCCGGTCTCGGCAACAAAGCCCATGGCCGAGCGCGTTCCCGCGTCGCCCGTCCAACTCACTGTGCATTCCATGATTCTTCTGATTCCAGTCAGGATGCCCGGCAAAAACGCACGCGGGCATCGGATTTGTGTGGGAAAAGCATCACTCGCTTGTTGCAACGCAACAAACAGTCGATATACTTTATTTCATCGCGCATACGTTTGCGCCCACAGTTGTCTCCTCCACCCTTCCAATTGGTGGATTTAGCCCCGAGCTGCAAAGCTCGGGGCTTTTTTCTTTCCCGATCGGCCGGCGCAACCGGCATCCCCCACTCTAGTTTTCGTCCCGAAAGGGCAGCTGCTCTGGCTGCCCTGGCTGTTGCCGGTGTTGCCGGTGTTGCCTCGGCTCAGTCGTCCGTCACGCTGTTCGGTGTGGTCGACGCGTCGATCAGCGGCTACTCGAACAAGTCGCGTGACTTCAACAACAGAAGCGCCAAAGTCAGCCAGCAGGCTCTGACCAATTCCGGCTACAACGCGAGCCGCATCGGCTTCCGTGGCACCGAAGACCTCGGTGGCGGCCTGGCAGCCGGTTTCTGGCTCGAAGCTCCGATCAGCAATGACGATGGCGCCAAGGGCATTGCCGATTTCACGCGTCGTTCGACCGTGAGCCTGTCGGGTGGCTTCGGTGAAGTCCGCCTTGGCCGCGATTACACCCCAACCTTCTGGAACGACACCGTTTTCGATCCGTTCGGCACCAACGGCGTTGGCACCAATCTGATCAATACGGCCAGCGGGTACAACTTCATCACGCCCGGCGCCAAGGATTCAGGCGGCTTCGGCTTCAACACGAACTACGCTCGTGCAAGCAATTCGATCGGCTACTTCCTGCCGCCGAACCTTGGTGGCTTCTACGGTCAGCTGCAATATGCGCTGCACGAGAACGTGAAGACCGACGGAGTCCAGGGCAGCCCGAGCAAGCGTGGCCGCTACATCGGCGGCCGTTTCGGCTACGCCAACGGCCCCCTCGACGTGGCCGCTTCCTATGCTCAGAGTGACGCCGGCGACCTGGAGCTGACCTTCATTGGTTCCGGACTCCCCAAAATCGTCGCCGCCCCGGTCGTGAAGACCTTCAACCTTGGCACCTCCTACGATTTTGGTCCTGTGAAGGTCTTCGGCGAGTATTCGCAGACCAAGATGGAATACGACATCAAGTCGCCTTTCATTGCCAACGGCGACACCACCCTCAAGGGCTATCTGCTTGGCGTGACCGTGCCTGTCGGCCCGGGCCTGATCCGTGCCGCCTACTCGAGCGTCAAGTACGAAATGGGCGACCATCTGTCGTACCTGTATGACGACGCAAAGGCCAACAAACTGGCGCTTGGCTACGTGCACAACCTGTCGAAGCGTACGGCGCTCTACGCCACCGTGGCTCGCGTGAACAACAAGAACGGTGCAGCCCTGACGGTCGGCGGCCCGGCTTTCCTCGCCAGCGGCGCACCGAAGAACGCCTCGACTGGCTACGACTTCGGCATCCGTCACGCCTTCTGATTGCGATTTGATCCCGATGCTGGCTCACGCCAGTTCGAATCATAAAAACCTCCGGTCGCCCGGCTCACGCCGGGCGGCTTTTTGTCTTTTCTCAACTCATCCGGCCTCGCCTGCTTTGCAGCAGCCCCACATTCATTTCTCCGCTCAGCACCGATGCGTAGAAACGCTCAACCATGTTGACGCTCGTTCGCGCGTTACGCGCCAAGGTCAGCATGTCGATGCCTTGCCCGTACAAGAGCCGCAACGTGATCGCGGTGTGTCGCAGGCAATAGAGGGTTCTCGATTGACCCAGCGGTCCTTTTTCAAGGCCGGTCTTCTCGAGCACCCAATGAAAGAAGAAGTTGAGCACCGCCAGGGCGTGTTCGCGATTCTTCAACTGCGGCAGAAAAATATAGTCCTCCGCTGCGGCGAATCCGTGTTCACGGCGACGAGCGAGCAGACATTCGTAGACCCGCACAGCCGGACGCAGGCTCACGATGGGCTGGCTGTGCCGCTTGGTCTCTGGCAGATTCATTCGCAGATAAACGTGCTTGCCGCGCACCACCTCGATGTGCTTGTGCTTCATGAGCTTGATGTCGCTCGGACGAACGAAGGTGTTCACCATCCAGCGAATCAGCCAAGGCAGTTCGTTCGGCATCACCAGAAGTTCACGTGCAATCCAGAAGCGCTCGCCCGAGCTCAGTCTGTCGAGCACCGGGTGCGAATGCCCGCGCAAGCTGCGCGCAGCTGCAACGATCGTCCGGTACTCAGAAACACTGAAGCTTCCACGCGGCTGGCTGCGCACCTTGACCTTCGGAAACGGTGGCGCTTCGCGCAGCACGCCGGTGTGCACGCCATGCATCACCACCTTTCGCAACAGCACCAGGTACTGCGCAATCGTCGTGCTGGTGAAACCCTGCTCACCGAGGTGATCGATCAGCCGCTGCACATCGGATGTGGCAAGCGACTGGGCAGGCAAATCACCCAGCAGCGGAACGATGTGCGCACGCAATCTGTTGCCCATCACCTGCCACGTGGCGCGTCCGATTTCTCCTCGCTGGACGCGCGCCGCTTCGGCTTGCATCAGTCCCTTCGAAAGGTCACTGACAAAAACTGATAACAATTTTTGCTCAAACGTAATTTCATTTGCAGGCGTATGAATTGCGGAATAGGTGCGCGCAAAAAAACCAGAATCATTTGCTGCCGGCACGCTATTGAAGAGGGTTATGACATTTGTGTCCATGTCATATCTCGCAAGCAATCTCGATACCATTTATCATCATGGGTAAACAAATGAAAACTCCCTTGGAACAAACTAAGCACGCGGCATCTGTGCCGGCGCAATTGACGCCCGCCGACTATCTCAGAAAAATTCTCAACGCCCGGGTTTACGACGTCGCTGTCGAGTCCGCGCTCGAGAAGGCGCGCGCGCTCAGCGAGCGTCTTGGAAATACCGTATTGCTCAAGCGCGAAGACCAGCAACCGGTATTCAGTTTCAAACTTCGCGGCGCCTACAACAAGATGGCGCATTTGAGCGCCGAGCAATTGGCGAGCGGTGTGATCTGCGCATCGGCCGGCAATCACGCCCAAGGCGTTGCGCTCGGCGCGCGCAGGCTAGGCACCCGCGCGGTGATCGTCATGCCGGTGACGACGCCCAAACTGAAGATCGATGCGGTGCGCGGATTCGGCGGCGAAATCGTCCTGCACGGCGACAGTTATTCCGATGCTTACCTGCACGCGCTTGAATTGCAGAAACAGCAGCACCTGACATTCGTTCATCCTTTCGATGATCCGGACGTCATCGCAGGGCAAGGCACCATCGCCATGGAAATCCTGCGTCAGCACCAGGGCCCGCTCGACGCGGTCTTTGTCGCGATCGGCGGCGGTGGCTTGATCTCCGGTGTGGCCAACTACATCAAGGCCGTGCGTCCCGAGATCAAGGTGATCGGCGTCCAGATGAACGACTCCGACGCGATGATGCAATCGGTCGCGGCCCGCCAGCGCGTGAACCTGCCCGACGTGGGCCTGTTCTCCGACGGCACCGCCGTCAAGCTGGTCGGCGAGGAAACCTTCCGCATCGCCAGCGAACTGGTCGACGAATACATCGCCGTCGACACCGATGCCGTTTGCGCTGCCATCAAGGACGTCTTCGTCGACACGCGCAGCATCGTCGAGCCCGCAGGCGCGCTGGCCGTTGCGGCGATCAAGCAGTACGTGGCCGAGCATGGCCGCCACGGCGAGACCTATGCGGCCATCCTGTGCGGTGCCAACATGAACTTCGACCGGCTGCGCTTCGTGGCCGAGCGCGCCGAGGTCGGCGAAGAACGCGAGGCGCTCTTCGCCGTCACGATCCCCGAGGAACGCGGCAGTTTCCGCCGCTTCTGCGAGCTGGTCGGCGAACTGCCGGCGAGCGATGCCAAGGAATCCGGATCGGTTGGCGGCGCGTTGCGCAATGTGACCGAGTTCAACTACCGCATCAGCGACGCGGCCAAGGCGCACGTGTTCGTCGGCCTCACCACGTCGGCGCGCGGCGAATCGGCCATCATTGCCCAGAGCTTCATCGACCACGGCTTCGATGCGCTCGACCTCACGCACGACGAACTCGCCAAGGAGCACCTGCGGCACCTGGTCGGCGGACGCACCGGTCTCGCGCACGACGAGCGCCTGCTGCGCTTCGTGTTCCCCGAGCGTCCCGGCGCGCTGCTCAAGTTCCTGAGCCTGATGCGGCCGAACTGGAACATCAGCCTCTTTCACTACCGCAACCAGGGCGCCGACTACGGCCGCATCCTGGTGGGACTGCAGGTACCGGCCGGCGACGCCGCGGCCTTCGATGCGTTCCTCGAAAACCTGGGTTATCCCTATGTCGAGGAAACGGCCAATCCGGCCTACCGACTGTTCCTGCAGGCCTGACTGACGCGCGACCCTCGCAAGCAACGAAAAAGCCGGCACGAAGCCGGCTTTTTCATGGGCGCCGCACTCGCTACTGCGCAGCGACTGGCGCCTGCCCTTGCGGCTGTTGCGCCATCTCGGGCTGCGGCGTCGGGGACGGCATCACCACCGCAGGCATGGTGAACGGCAACACCCCGGCCGACCGCTGTGCCGGCACCGGTGCGGGCGACACGCCGGAGATCGGCGGCGGCGGCAACCCGACGCTGATCGGCGCACGCACCGGCAACTGCAGCGTGAAGGCCGGCGGTCCATCGACCTGCGCACCGAGCGTTGCCGCGCGCACGCCCACCGACTGCAGCACGTAGTTGTCGCCGACGCGCGAGCCGACGCGGAACGGCTTGGGCGGCTTGCCGTCGATGGCGATCAGGGCTGCGCCCTGGTTCGACGGATCGGCCACTACGCCCACCAGCGCGAAGCGGCTGGCCGCCTCGGGGGCCGCGGGCGCCGTGGCCTGTGCCGACACCACACCGAGCAACCGCCCGACTGCCTCGGCATCCGCCGTGACCGAGGGCCTCGGCATCGCGGCCGCAGCGGCCACTGCATCGACCGGCGAGGACAGGCGCAAGGCCCAGAACACCGCAGCGCCAGCGGCCAGCGCCCAAAGCCCCGTTGTTGCAAGTGGGGCATGCCAGCGGGCGGCGGAGTAAGGACTTGTCATGGGCGCGGATTATCATGCAGCGCGCTTTCCGAATCATGTCGCCCAACCTATGAACAAATTCCTTCGTGCCGCTTCCCGGACCGCCCAGCGCGGCTTCACGCTGATCGAACTGATGGTGGTGCTGGTCATCATCGGCGTGCTCGCCGCGCTGATCGTGCCGAACGTGATCGAGCGCGCCGACGACGCCCGCGTGACGGCCGCCCGCACCGACATCAACAACCTGATGCAGGCCCTGAAGCTGTACCGACTGGACAACCAGCGCTACCCGACCGCCGAGCAGGGCCTGCAATCGCTGCTGACGCGCCCGACCGTGGGCCCGGCCGCCCCGAACTGGAAGCCCTACGTCGAGAAGCTGCCCAACGACCCCTGGGGTCACCCCTACCAGTACATGAACCCGGGCATCAAGGGCGAAATCGACGTGCTCTCCTTCGGCGCCGATGGTCAGAACGGCGGCGAGGGCAAGAATGCCGACATCGGCAGCTGGCAATAGCGGCAACGGCACGGCGCGCGGCTTCACGCTGCTCGAGCTGATCATCGTGATCGCGATCATCGCGATCGCCACCGCCAGCGTGAGTTTTGCCATGCGCGACAGCAGCGCCGCCAAGCTCGACCGCGAAGCCGACCGGCTCGCCGCCCTCCTCGAATCCGCCCGCGCCCAGTCGCGGGCCAGCGGCGTCGCCGTGCGGTGGCGCCCGGTCGAAGGCAGCTTCGTCTTCGATGGCCTTCCGGCCGATGCGATTCCCAGCGGCTGGGTTGCCGAAGGCATCACCGCCCAGGCCGCGCTCGGCAACGGCACGCTGGTACCCGCGCTGCAACTCGGGCCCGATCCGATCATCGCGGCGCAGCAGATCACGCTCTATTCCGCCGGCCCGCCCGCGCGCGCGCTGCGCATCGCCACCGACGGCCTGCGCCCCTTCACCGTCTTTCCCGTGCCATGAGACTGCGGCGCACCTCAGCCTCCAGCGGTTTCACACTGATCGAAGTGCTGATCGCGCTGGGCATCGTCGCGCTCGCGCTGGCCGCGGGCTCGCAGGCCACGATGTCGCTCACGCGCAATGCGCTGCGCCAGTCCGACCTGGTGCTGGCCGACCTGTGCGCCGAAAACGAACTCGCCAAAGCCCGCCTCGCGCGGCAGATGCCGGCCGTGGGCGACTCGGGTTCCATCTGCGTGCAGGCGGGCGCCTCGTTCAACGTGACGACCTCGACCGTGCCCACGCTCAATCCGAACTTCCGGCGCGTCGACGTGCAGGTGCGCGATGAAGCGGATTCGCCGATCCTGCGCATCTCGACCGTGGTGGGACGGTTCTGATGAAGACGAGGACGTCGCGCGGCTTCACGCTGATCGAGCTGCTCGTCGCCATCTCGGTGATGGCGCTGCTCTCGCTCGTGAGCTGGCGCGGCCTGGACAGCATGTCGCGCGCCACCACGCAGAACCAGCAGCGCGCCGACGCCATCCTGACCCTGCAGGCCACGCTCGCCCAATGGGGCGCCGACCTCGACGCGGTGACCTCGATCGCGCAGACGCGCCCCATCGACTGGGACGGCAACGTGCTGCGGCTCACGCGCCGCGGCAGCGACCCGATGGCGCCCGCCATGCTGGTGGTGGCCTGGACCCTGCGGCCGGGTGCCGAGGGCCCCCGCTGGCAGCGCTGGCAGTCGCAGCCCTTCACCACGCGCGGCGAATGGCAGCAGGCCTGGAACCTCGCGGCCTCCTGGGCGCAGGACGGCGGCGCACAAGGCGGCGGCTACAACGACGTGGTGCTGATGCCCGCCAGCGGCTGGCAGCTCTATTACTTCCGCGACAACAACTGGACGCCCGCGGGTTCGCTGCCCACGGCCCCCACCACGCCAGCCAATCCGGCCAACCCGGCAAACCCCGCAGGCCCGATCGTCAACATGCCCGACGGCGTGCGCCTGGTGATCAGCCTCCCGCCGGGCGACGGGCTGTCGGGCACGCTCACGCGCGACTGGGTCAAGCCGATCGTGGGAGGTGCGCGGTCATGACGAAACGCGCTCCTGCACTCATGCGCCGTGCACGCCGCCAGTCCGGCGCCGCGCTGCTCGCCGCAATGCTGACGGTGATGCTCGTGGCCACCTTCTCGGCCGCCGCGTTGTGGCAGCAATGGCGCGCGGCCGAAGTCGAAGGCGCCGAGCGCGCGCGCGTGCAGGCGGCCTGGGTGCTGATCGGTGCGCTCGACTGGTCGCGCCTGATCCTCGCCGAAGACGGCCGCGCCGGCGGCCCCGATCACCTGGGCGAACCGTGGGCGGTGCCGCTCGAAGAAGTCCGGCTCACCAGCTTCCTGTCGGCCGAGAAGAACGTGGCGAGCGACAACCTCGAAGGCCTGCCCGATGCTTTTCTGTCGGGCCGCATCGTCGATGCGCAGTCCAAGCTCAACGTGCTGTCGCTGGTCGATGCGGGAAAGCCGGTGCCCGCCAGCGTCGCCACCTTCACCCGGCTCTTCAACCTGCTGGGCCTGCCGGCCTCGGAGCTCAGCCAGATGACAACCGGGCTCGTGAGGACGCTGTCCACAGGCACCGACGAGGCCTCCGGCGGCGGCGATGCGGGCAATGCACCATTGATGCCGCAGGAGGTCTCGCAACTGGTGTGGCTCGGGCTCTCGCCCTCGACCGCCGCGGCCATCGAGCCCTACGTGACGATCCTGCCGGTGCGCACCACGCTCAACCTCAACACCGCGAGTGCCGAGGCCATCAGCGCCAGCCTGGAAAACATGCCGATCGCCAGCGCGCGGCAGTTGGTGGAAAAGCGCACCCGCTCCTTCTTCAAGACCATCGACGAGGCCAACCAGGGGCTGCCCAGCGAAGGCTCCCGCTTCAACGCAAACCAGCACGGCGTGGGCACTCAGTACTTCGAGGTCTACGGGCGCCTCCGCCTGGACCGCACCTGGGTCGAGGAGCACTCGCTCCTGCAACGCAGCGGTGTCACCGTGACGACGGTCTGGCGCACCCGCGGCGCCGGCGCAACGACCACTCCGGCTAAACCCTGAGTACCGTTGACATATATTGATCAAAAAGCCTTATAACGCCCGTCACATCTGTCAACTACGCTATTCAAACAATAGCAATTGACTGTCAGACGCCCTCCTACAATCACCGGCTTTTCCGACCACCTCCATGACCCCGCTGCTGCTCATTGCCCCTCTGCCTCCGGCCGACGCCGCGGGTGAGTACGACTGGGCCCAGGCCGGCGACGACGGCATCGCATTGCGCGACCAGGGCCGTGCGCTGCTGGCGCTCTTGCCCTCGGGCAACGAAGTCACGCTCGGCATTCCTTCCGCGGCACTGTCGTGGCACCGCGTCACGCTGCCCAAGGGCAGCATGGGCAGCGCGTCGAAGCTGCGCGCCGTGCTCGACGGCCTGCTCGAAGAACACCTGCTCGACGACCCCGAGGCCCTGCACTTCGCGCTCGAACCCGACGCGAAGGCCGGCGCGCCCGTGTGGGTGGCGGCGTGCAATCGCATCTGGCTGCGCAGCATCGTGCAGGGGATCGAAGGGGTCGGGCGCCGCGTCGTGCGCATCGTCCCCGAGTTCGCACCGCAGGCCGCCGACGGCCCGCCGCTGCTGCAGGTCACCGGCGAACCCGAAGCCCCCCAGCTCACCGTGTGCGATGCCGACGGCGTGGTTTCGCTGCCACTGGCCGGCGCAGGGCTCGCACTCTCTGGCAGCCTCCCGCTGGACACCGCCGTCATCACCACCGAGCCCGCGGTCGCCGAAGCGGCCGAGCATTTGCTGGAACGCCGCGTCCCGATCGTGCAGGCGCCGCAGCGCTGGCTCAATGCCGCGCGCACGCCGTGGGAACTCGCGCAGTTCGATCTGGCCGCCACGGGCCGCGCGCGCGCCGGCAAGAAATTCGCCTCGGTGCTGCAGACGCTGCGCTACGCGCCCGAATGGCGCGCCGCGCGCTGGGGCATCGTCGTGCTGCTGCTGACGCAATTGATCGGCCTCAATGCCTGGGCCTGGAAGGAGCGCGGCGCGCTCGAGTCCAAGCGCCAGGCCGCCAAGACCATCCTCACCCAGACCTTTCCCTCGGTGAAGATCGTGATCGATCCGCAACTGCAGATGACGCGTGAAGTCGCGGCGCTGCAGCAGGCCGTGGGCGACGTGGCCGCAACGGATTTCGAACCCATGGTCGGCGCGCTCGCCACCAACCTTCCGCCCGGCCGCACGCCTTCGGCCGTCGACTACACCAACGGCCAGCTGCGCCTGCGAGGCCTCGGGCTGCAGCCGTCGGAGGTCTCGCAGATCACCGGCGCGATGGCGCCGCGCGGCTACAACGTGCGCACCGAGGGCGATCTGCTGCTCGTGCAGGCCGAGGCCACCCCCCGATGAACTTCAGCGAACAACTCAAGGCCCGCTGGGCCGCCCTCGCGATGCGCGAGCGCCAGATGGTCGGCGCGGCCATCGCGCTCGTGGCACTGGCCTTGCTCTGGTGGATTGCGCTCGCTCCCGCGTTGCGCACGCTGGCCGCGGCACCGGCCGAACACGCGCAGCTCGATGCGCAACTGCAGCAGATGGCCACCTTGCAGAACCGCGCGAAGGCGCTGCAGTCGCAGCCCCGTCTCGCCCGAGACGAAGCGCTGCGCTCGCTCGAGACCTCGGTGCGCGAAGGCCTGGGCGTCAACAACGCGCAGCTCATGACGGCCGGCGGCGACGGCGCCACGGTCACGCTGCGCGCCACGCCCGCCAGCACGGTCGCCCAATGGCTCGCGCAGGCGCGGGGCAATGCCCACGCGGTGCCGCGCGAAGTGCACCTGACGCGCGCTCCCGCCGCTGCGCCCGCCTCGCCGACGGCTGCCAACAAGGACGCGCCGCAGCTCCCGCAGGTCCGCTGGGAGGGCACGGTCGTGATGGCTTTGCCCGCTCCCCGATGAACAGCCCGGCATGGTGACGCGCTCCCCTCTTTCCGCGCTCTCCGGGCCCAAGCCGCGGCGCGGCTGGCGCTGGGCCCTCGTCGGCATCGTGATCGGCGCGGTGCTGGCGGTGGTGCTGTTCGCCCCCGCGCGCTGGCTCGCCTCGGCACTGTCGAGCTGGACCCAGGGTCGCCTGCTGCTGGTCAATCCGCGCGGCACGGTGTGGAACGGCGCCGCCGCCGTGGTGTTCGCGAGCGGCACCGGCGGTGCGCAGGCCGTCTCGTTGCCCGGCCTCCTGCATTGGCGCCTGCGCCCGAGCTTCAGCGGCATGTTTGCCTCGCTCGACCTGCCCTGTTGCGCCCCACGTCCACTCGAACTCAAGGCCAGCCCGCGTGGCAACGGCGTGCTGCTCGACTGGCAGGACGGCCGCTCGCGCTGGCCCGCCACGATGCTCACCGGCCTCGGCGCGCCGTGGAACACGCTCAAGCTCGACGGCGCGCTCGACCTCTCCACCAAGGCCTTCTCGCTGCAGTGGGACGGCCCGGTGCTGCGCATCGCGGGCCAGGCCACGCTCGACGCCACCGATGTTTCCTCCAGCCTGTCGACCCTCAAGCCGATGGGCAGCTACCGGCTCTCGCTCGAAGGCGGCAACAGCCCCACGCTCCTGCTGAGCACGCGCGAAGGCAGCCTGCAGCTGAACGGCAGCGGCAGCTGGAGCGGCACCGCCTTCCGCTTCAACGGCGAAGCCAGTGCCGCGGCCGGTCGCGAAGACGCTCTTTCCAATTTGTTGAACATCATCGGACGACGCGACAACGCGCGTTCGATCATCACCCTGGGTTGATCATGATGAAGCCACTGTCCACGCCCGGCGCCCGCCTCGGCATCGTCGCACTCGCGGCGCGCCTGCTGATCGCGGCGTCCTTCCTGCAGGTGCTGCCGCCTGCCTTCGCGCAGGGCGATGCGCCGCGGCGCGGCGAGCCGATCACGCTGAACTTCTCCAATGCCGACATCGAGGCCGTGGCCCGCACCATGGCGGTGGTCACCGGGCGCGACGTGGTGGTCGATCCGCGCGTCAAGGGCACGATGAACCTGGTTACCGACCGCGCCATCCAGCCGGCGGCCGCCTTCAACCAGTTCGCCTCGGCGCTGCGCCTGCAGGGCTTCGCGGTGGTGGAGGCCGACGGCCTCTACAAGGTGGTGCCCGAGGCCGATGCCAAGCTGCAGAGCAGCACGGTGAACACCTCGATCGGCGCGACCGCGTCCTCGGGCAGCAACCAGATCGTCACGCAGATCTTCCGGCTCAACTACGAGTCGCCCAACAGCCTGCTGCCGGTGCTGCGCCCGCTGATTCCGCCGAACAACACCATCAACGTGAACCCGGGCAACAACTCGCTCGTGATCACCGACTACGCGGACAACATGCGCCGCCTCGCGCGCATCATCGCGGCGCTCGACGTGCCGAATGCGTCGGACATCGAGATCATCCAGCTCAAGCATTCGGTCGCGAGCGACCTGCTGCCGCTGGTGCAGCGGCTGGTCGACGGCAGCGGTTCGGGCGCGGCCCCGGGTGCTGCGCCGGGCGCGGTCGATGCGTCGTTCCGCACCACGCTGCTGGCCGACCCGCGCAGCAACGCGCTGATCCTGCGCGCCGCCAACCCGGCGCGCGCGCAACTGGTGCGCACACTGGTCGAGAAGCTCGATCGTCCGCCCGTGGACAGCAGCAACGGCCTGGCCGGCAACATCTACGTGGTCTATCTGAAGAACGCCGATGCGGTGCGGCTGGCGGCCACGCTGCGCGCGGCGATGGCAGCGAACCAGCAGGCCACGCCGGGCACCCCCGGTGCCGCGGGCGGCGGCGGCAGCAGCCCCGCGCCGCAGCAGACCAGCTTTCAGCAAAACAACCAGAACAGCCTGAGCGGCAGCGGGCAAAGCGGCTCGCCGGCCGCCAATGCGCCGCTCAACAATGCCAACCAGCCGTCGACCGGCGGACAGATCCAGGCCGACCCGTCGACCAACTCGCTGATCATCACAGCGCCCGAGCCGCAGTACCGCCAGATGCGTGCGGTGATCGACAAGCTCGACGGCCGGCGCGCGCAGGTGATGATCGAGGCGCTGATCGTCGAGGTCAGCGACACCGCGGCCGCCAAGTTCGGCGTGCAATGGCAAAGCGCGCTGGGCAACAACGCGGTGATCGGCACCAACTCCACCGTCGCCGGATCCAGCATCCTGGCGCTCACGCAGGCACTGGCCACGCGCAACGTGGCGGGCCTCCAGCTGGCGCCGGGCATGAACCTCGGCATCGCGGGCAAGGTCGGCGGCCAGTACATCCTGGGCGCGATCGCCAGCTTCTTCGACAGCGACAAGGACGCCAACGTGCTGTCCAAGCCCAACCTGCTGACGCTGGACAACGAGGAAGCCAAGATCGTCATCGGCCAGAACGTGCCCTTCCCCACGGGCTCCTACGCCAGCACCTCGGGTTCGGTGGGCGTCAATCCGTTCACCACGGTCGAGCGCAAGGACGTGGGCCTCACGCTGCGCGTGCGCCCGACCATCAACGAGAACGGCACCGTGAAGCTGACGATCTTCCAGGAGACCTCCACGGTCGACCAGCAGAGCATCAACAACACGAACGGCCCGACCACCAGCAAGCGCTCCATCGAATCGAGCGTGCTTGTGGAGGACGGTGGCCTCGTCATGCTCGGCGGCCTGCTGTCGGACAGCTACAACAACACGGTCGAGAAGGTGCCGGTCGCGGGCGACATCCCCGTGCTCGGCAACCTGTTCAAGAGCCAGTCCCGCTCGCGCGAAAAGATCAACCTCATGATGTTCCTGCGTCCGGCGGTGATGCGCGACGGCAATACGACCGAAGCCTTCTCCTACGACCGGTACGACGAGATCCGCGGCTTGCAGCAACGCACGCAGCCCGACGCCTCCAATGTGATGCTGCGCGCCGTGGACGGCGCGAACGTGCTGCCCGAGCTCCCGCCGCGCGCAGCCGACACCGGCAGGCAGAGGGAGTCTCGCCTCCAGGGCACACAGCTCATTCCGCCGCCGCAACCCGCCGCGGACAACCGCCAGCTGGCACCGAGCCCGCTGCGCGGTGCGCTGCCGCCCACGGCCGACCCGGTGAGTTCGCGCGAACTGCCCTGATGCCCCTGTCCTCCGTTTCGACGCCCCCCACGCACAAGCCCTGCTGACCCTGCCCATGCGCTACCCCCTGCCCTACGCGTTCGCACGCAGCCAGCAACTCCTTCTCGAGGAAGCCGACGACGGCCGCTATACGCTGTGGATGTCGTCCCACCCGGCGCGCAGCGCGGTCGGCGAAGTGGCGCGCAAGTACAGCGTGCAGGCCTTCGAGGTGCTGGCCGATGCGCCGCTCGCACAGCGCATCAGCGCGGCGTATTCACAGGGCGAATCGAGCGCCGCCGCGGTGGTGAGCGAAGTGCAGAACGACGCCGACCTCTCGCGCATGATGCAGGAGCTGCCGGCGGTCGAAGACTTGCTGGCGAGCGCGGGCGACGCGCCCATCATCCGCATGCTCAACGCGCTGCTCACGCAGGCCGCGCGCGACGGCGCGAGCGACATCCACATCGAGCCCTACGAGCGCACCTCGTCCGTGCGCTTTCGCATCGACGGCACGCTGCGCGAAGTGGTGCAGCCCAACCGCGCGCTGCATGCCGCGCTGATCTCGCGCCTGAAGATCATGGCCGACCTGGACATCTCCGAGAAGCGGTTGCCGCAGGACGGACGCATCTCCTTGCGCATCGGCACGCGCGCGGTCGACGTGCGCGTCTCCACGCTGCCGAGCGCACACGGCGAACGCGCCGTGCTGCGCCTTTTGGACAAGAGCGAATCGAAGCTCACGCTCGAATCGGTGGGCATGCTGGGCGACACGCTCCAGCGTTTCGAAAAGCTCATCACGCAGCCGCACGGCATCATTCTCGTGACCGGCCCGACCGGCTCGGGCAAGACCACCACGCTCTATGCCGCGCTGGCCCGCCTGGACGCGAGCCGCAGCAACATCATGACGGTGGAAGACCCCATCGAGTACGAGTTGCCGGGCGTGGGCCAGACGCAGATCAACGCCAAGATCGAGCTCACCTTCGCCAAGGCCCTGCGCGCGATCCTGCGGCAGGACCCGGACGTGATCATGATCGGCGAAATCCGCGATTTCGAAACCGCGCAGATCGCCATCCAGGCCTCGCTCACCGGTCACCTGGTGCTGGCCACGCTGCACACCAACGACTCCGTCAGCGCCGTCACGCGCCTCACCGACATGGGCGTCGAGCCTTTCCTCTTGAGCTCGTCGCTGCTGGGCGTGCTTGCGCAGCGCCTTGTGCGCAAGGTCTGCACGAGCTGCGCGGGCGCGGGCTGCGATGTCTGCGGGCAAACGGGCTACCAGGGCCGCACCGGCATCTTCGAATTGCTGGTGGCGGACGAAACGGTGCAGGGCCTCATCCACAGCAAGGCGGCCGAGAGCGAACTGCTCAAGGCCGGCGCGCGCGGCGGCCTGCGGCTCATGCGCGAAGACGGCGAACGGCTGGTGCAGGCCGGCATCACCTCGCGCGCAGAGTTGCTGCGCGTCACACGCGACTAGCGACCAGAGCCCAGCCTCGCCATGCCCGCCTATTCCTTCGAAGCCATCGATGCCAGCGGCCAGTCGCGCGAAGGCGTGCTCGAGGCCGACACCGCGCGCAGCGCCCGCAGCCTGCTGCGCGCGCAGGCGCTGATTCCGCTGTCGGTCAAGCCGGTCGGCAGCGACCACATCAACGGCACCGGGCAACGCAGCGGCCTTTCCCGCTGGCTCGGCGGCGGCAAGCGTGTCTTCAACTCCACCGGCCTCGCGGTGTGGACCCGGCAGCTCGCGGGCCTCGTCTCGTCAGGCCTGCCGCTCGAACGCGCGCTCACGGCGCTGACCGACGAAGCCGAGTCGGAGCCGCAGCGCAACCTTGTCGCGTCGCTGCGTGCCGAAGTCAACGCGGGTTCGCCTTTCGCGCGTGCGCTGTCGGCGCACTCGCGCGAGTTCTCGCCCATCTACACCGCCGTGATCGGCGCCGGCGAGCAGAGCGGCAACCTCGGACTCGTGCTCGACCGACTGGCCGACGACCTGGAAGAACGCCAGGCGCTGCAGCAGAAGCTGGTCGGCGCAGCGCTCTACCCGGCCATCGTCACGCTGGTGGCGATCGTGATCGTGATCTTCCTCGTGAGCTACGTGGTGCCGCAGGTGGCGCAGGTGTTCGCGGGCACCAAGCGCTCGCTGCCCTTTCTCACCACCGTGATGCTGTCGCTGAGCGCAGGCGTGCGCAACTATGGCTGGTGGATGCTGGGCGGCGTGGTGCTCTTGGCCATCGGCGTGCGCGTGGCGCTCGCCCAGGAGGCCTTCCGCCTCAAGTTCGACGCGGCCTGGCTCAAGCTGCCGCTGGTCGGCAAGCTCGCGCGCGGCTACAACGCGGCACGCTTCGCGAGCACGCTGGCGATGCTGGCAACGGCCGGGGTGCCGATCCTGCGCGCACTGCAAGCCGCTTCCGAAACACTGGGCAACCGTGCGATGCGCGCCGATGCGCTCGACGCGCTGGTGCTGGTGCGCGAAGGCGCGCCGCTGGCCTCGGCACTCGCGCAGAAGAAACGCTTTCCGGGCCTCGTGTCGATGTTCGCGCGCCTGGGCGAGCAGACCGGCACCCTGCCGCTGATGCTGCAGCGCGCAGCCAACCAGCTGGGTGCCGAAGTGCAGCGCCGCGCGATGCATCTGGCGACCATCCTCGAGCCGCTGCTCATCGTGGCGATGGGCGGCGTGGTGATGTTGATCGTGCTGGCCGTGATGCTGCCGATCATCCAGCTGAACCAGTTCGTCAAATAGCGGGAGCCTCGCCATGGCCAATCGGAGCTACCTGTTCGCAAGCCCCTTCGTTCCGGGCCCGGACGCCGCGGGGAACGATCCGAGACAGCTCAAGGGCCTCTCGGAGTGCAACTACAACATCCCGCTGGTCTACCGGCTCCTGGTGTCCGCGGACGTGCAACTCTGCCGCTCGATGATCTGGACCAGCCTGGACGAACCCACCGCACTCGCGGGCCGCGCCGGCGCGGGCATCGACCGGCTCCAGCAGTTCCTGTCCCGCATCGACCACCCGTCCGTCGCGCCGCTGCGCGACCAGGCACTGGACTTCCTGAACAGCCACGCCGACCGCAACGGCTACTTCGTGCTGGAGTGCGCCGAGATTCTCGACATGAGCGACGAGCCGCTGGGCGAACAAGCCGAGAGTTTGCTGAAAGGCGTGCAGAACATCGACACCGAGATCGAAGCCGCCATCACCCGGCTGGCCCCACAGAAAAAGACCTTCTGGGACCGCATCTTCACGCCGTCGCAGGAGAGCATCGAGGCGCCCTTGCGTGAGTTGGGCCTGGGCTACTGGTCGGATACGCTCTACTACTCGCCCAACGACGCCTCCTGAACCTCCGCCCGCACGCCGCCATGCCAGTCACGCTCGAAGACAAACTCGTGGTCGCGATTTCCTCGCGGGCGCTCTTCAACCTCGAAGAGGAAAACCGCATCTTCGAGGCCGGCGACAACGAGGGCTACATGAAGCTGCAGCTGGACCGGCTCGACGTGCCGGCCGCGCCCGGCATCGCGTACTCGCTGATCCGCAAGTTGCTGCGCTTCAACGACGACGGCGTGCAGCGCGTGGAGGTGGTGATCCTCTCGCGCAACGACCCGGTCTCGGGCATGCGCATCTTCAAGTCGAGCGCGGCGGCCGACATCAAGCTGCAGCGCGGCGTGTTCACGCAGGGTCGCCCGCCCTTCGGGTACCTGCGGCCGCTGCGGGCGCACCTCTTCCTTTCCGTCAATGCACAGGACGTGCGCGAAGCGCTGGTCGCGGGATTTCCGGCCGCGCGGGTGCTGGTCGAATCGGTGAAGGCGAGCGATGCGTGGCCCAACGAAGTGCGCATTGCCTTCGACGGCGACGCGGTGCTGTTCTCCGACGAGGCCGAGCGCGTGTTCCAGGCCGAGGGGCTCGACGCCTTCCAGGCCCACGAACTCAGCAAGGCCGAGCTGCCACTGCCCGGCGGGCCGTTCAAGCCGCTGTTGGCTGCGCTGCATCGCCTGCAGATGGCGGGCAATGCGCAGATGCGCATCCGCACCGCGCTGGTCACCGCGCGCAGCGCACCGGCGCACGAGCGCGCGATCCGCACGCTGATGAACTGGAACATCCGCGTCGATGAGGCGATGTTCCTCGGCGGCCTGCCCAAGGGCGAATTCCTGCGCGAGTTCGAGCCCGATTTCTTCTTCGACGACCAGACCGGTCACGTCGATGCGGCCTCGCGGCATGTGCCCGCGGGGCATGTGTCCAGCGGCATCAGCAACGAGTCCTGAGAAGGTGTGAGCGAACAGCCTGAGTGCCCCCTGAGAGGCACTCGGGAAACAGTTCGTCACGCGAGCGCCTTCGCTTTGTCATCGTCGGTTCACGGCGACGTCACGCGTTCTCCATAGTCTTGCGGTCAGTCCGGTGCGCGGTGCCTTCATGGCGCCTTTTTTTTGTCGCGCCGGTATTCACGACCCCAACGACAGACCACCGGCTGAACCGATGCGCCCGACCACACCCATGCACGCCTCGCGCTTTTCGCGTTGGCTCCTCCCCATTGCCACGACCGTCGTGCTTGCCGCCTGTGGTGGCGGCGGCGGTGGCGGCGCTTCCTTCCCGCTCATCAACGTGCCGCCCGCTGGTGGTGGTAATCCCCCGGCGCCCGGCGTCAATCAAGGCAAGAGCGGCCCCAAGGCGCTCGTCGTCGAGATCGACGGCCTCACGCACGCCGCCCTGCGCGATGCGATGGCGCAGAACAAGGTGCCGGCATTGCAATCGCTGCGCGTGGCACCGGCATGGACCGGCGGCGCCAACGGCACGCCGAGCGAACAACGCACCATCGACGGCCCGGGCTGGGCCACGCTGCTGACGGGCACCTGGGTGCCGCGCCACGGCGTACGCTGGGACACGGCCGACCAGCGCATCGATGCCAAGCTCGCGCCTTCGGTCTTCGCGCTCGCCAAGCAGAACAAGGCAGCCGGCTACAAGACCGCATCCGTCACGGCCAACGCGCTCTATCCGCAGCTGCTGGCCAACGAGAGCGGCACCGTCGACAGTGCCGTCGATTGCGCGGGTGCCGATGCCTGCGTGACCCAGCGCGCCGCGCAATTCATCGATGCCGGCTACGACCTGACGGTCGTGCAGTACGGCGCACCGGCCGCGGCCGCCGGCAACGGCCTGAAGAGCGACGCCTACCAGCGCGCGATTTCCGACACGTCGGCCGCGGTCGGCCAGCTGCTCGCGCGCATCGCACAGCGCACGGCCAACGATGCGAAGGAAGACTGGCTCGTCATCTTCACCACGGGCCACGGCCTGGACGCCTTCGGCACCGCTTCCGGCCTGCAGGCCATCGACAACAAGACCATCTTCATCGCCAGCAACAAGACGCTGGCCGCGCTGCCCGGCGTGGGCACGGCCGCGCCGGTGGACACCGCGCTGCTGCAGCTCGCCGCGGCGACCGACATCGCACCGACCGTGCTGCGTCACCTCGGCGCCCTGCCGGCCCCGGAGGCCTACAACTTCAACGGGCAGGCGCTGCAGGCCGCCACATCGTTGCGCAATCTCTCCGCCAAGGCGGGCGCGGACAAGAACAGCATCGAACTCTCGTGGGCGCTCGCGGGCGCCGCGACCGCGCCGGTGCAGGTGTTGCGCGACGGCAAGCTGGTGGTCACGCTGCCGGCGGGCTCGACCGCCTACGCCGACCCGATCGTGGCTGCTGCAGACGGGCTCTACACCTACCAGTACACCGTCGTCGCCGGCGAAGCCAGCGTCGCGCTCGCCGCACAGCTGGCTTACGTGAAGCCCGCGACGCTCGCGCCCACGCTGGCGAACGGCCTCGTCAACTACTACCCGCTGGACACGCTGCCGGCCGTGGACCTGAAGAATGCCTCCACCCTCGCGCCCTGGGCGGCCGATGCCAACGGCGGCACGGTGGTCGACGACGGCTTCAAGATTCCCTACAAGGTCAAGGCGCTGCGTGTGGACAGCGCGGTGAAGAACGCGAGCGGCACGGCCGGCTACCGCCTGCTGCAGACCAACGACGTCGCCACCAACCCCGCCGTCACCGCCTACACCATCGGCTTCTGGCTGCGTACCGACGCAACCTGCAGCGTGGGCGCGGGCGACGGCGCCTCGGTGATCGCCAACAAGAACTACGACAGCGGCAGCAACGCCGGCCTGGCGATCGGCCTGTTCGGCAGCTGCGAACTGCGCTTCAACGTGGGCAAGGGCGGTGGCCGCGCAGACAGCAACGGCTACGGCCTGAGCGCCGGCCAGTGGGCCTACGTGGCGGTGGTGATCGACAAGGCCAACCTGAAGATGACCGCTTACCTGTTCGACGCAGCACGCGCGATGCAGACCGGCAGCGCCACCCTCAACGCCGACATCGTGGCCCAGCTCGGCGGCCTGAAGAACGGTCTGAGCCTCAACGAGGACGGCACCGGCCAGTACTACAAGCGCTGGACCAGTTCGCCGCGCGGCGCGCTGGACTTCAACGAGTTCGCCATCTGGAACCGTGCGCTCACCACCGACGAGCTGACAAGCATCTTCAAGTCGGGCCAGCCGCTGATGCTGCTGCTGCCCTGACCGTCTCCCCAATCCCCCTGAAAACAAATCGCCTCGAGAGGATCTCAATCATGCGAATTCCATTCCTTGCCACGCGCTTCGTGCCCGTGCTGTCCACGCTGATCGTGGCCTGCGTCCTGTCCGCCTGCGGTGGCGGCAGCGGCGGTGGCGGCTTCGCCGGCCTGCCCGGCGCAGGCACGCCGCCCACCACCCCGCCCGTGACGACCCCGCCCGAAACCGGTGTCGCTCCCGTGAAGAGCTGCGCGCCCTGAAAGAGACCCACGCCATGAACCAGAACGACAAGCCCACGAACTCGCGCCGCAAATTCCTGACGGGCACCGCCACCACTGGCGCTGCCGCGCTCGCGCTCTCGGCCTTTCCGCCCGCCATTCGCCGCGCGCTCGCCATTCCGGCCAACAACAAGACCGGCACCATCCAGGACGTCGAGCACATCGTGATCCTGATGCAGGAGAACCGCTCGTTCGACCATTACTTCGGCACGCTGATGGGTGTGCGCGGCTTCGGTGATCGCTTCACCATTCCGCTGCCCAAGGGCCTGAACGTGTGGCAGCAGAGCGATGCCACCGGCAAGCCGATCCTGCCCTACCACCTGGACAGCCGCAAAGGCAATGCGCAGCGCGTGAGCGGCACGCCGCACTCCTGGAGCGACGGCCAGAACGCCTGGGACGGCGGACGCACCTACCAGTGGCCGCGCTACAAGACCAACGCGGCCATGGGCTACTACAAGGAAGCCGAGGTGGCCTTCCAGTTCGCGCTGGCCAACGCGTTCACGCTGTGCGACGACTACCACTGCAGCATGCACACGGGCACCAACTCGAACCGCATGTTCCTTTGGGCCGGCACCAACGGCCCCGGCGGCCAACTGGGCAGCGGGGTGGCGGGCGTGGCCACAGTCAACAACGAGTGGGACTCCATCGACAGCTCGGCCACCGGCTACGAATGGAAGACCTACCCCGAGCGCCTGCAGGAAGCCAAGGTCAGCTGGATCGTCTATCAGAACATGCCGGAGAACTTCGGCGACAACCCGCTCGCGGGCTTCAAGCAATACCGCCTGGCCAACGAGGCCTCGGGCAAGCCGGTGAGCAATGACGCGGCCTCGCCGGTGTACGACCCCGCGAGCGACGATGCGGGCAATCCGCTCTACAAGGGCATCGCCAACACCATGGGCGACGGCGGTTTCCTCGAACAGTTCCGCCAGGACATCAAGAACGGCAAGCTGCCGCAGGTGTCGTGGATCGTCGCGCCCGCCACCTACTCCGAGCACCCCGGCCCGTCGAGCCCGGTGCAGGGCGGCTGGTACATCCAGGAAACGCTGGACGCGCTCACCGCCGTGCCCGACGTGTGGAGCAAGACCGTGCTGCTCATCAACTTCGACGAGAACGACGGCTACTTCGACCACTACCCGTCGCCGGCCGCGCCCTCGATCAACCCCGACGGCTCGACGGCCGGCAAGACCACGCTGCCCGAGGCCGACCTCGCGGTGGAGCGCTTCAACCACCCGAAGCCGCCGGGCACCACCGGCCAACCGGCGCCTGACGGCCGCGTGTATGGCCCCGGCGTGCGCGTGCCGATGTACATCGTCTCGCCGTGGAGCCGCGGCGGCTGGGTCAATTCGCAGGCCTTCGACCACACCTCGGTGATCCGTTTCATCGAGACGCGCTTCGGCGTGAAGGAGCCGAACATCTCGCCGTTCCGGCGCGCGGTGTGCGGCGACCTCACCAGCGCCTTCAACTTCGTCACGCCCAACACCGAGGCACTGCCCACGCTCGCCGGCCGCACGACCCGCACCGATGCCGACAAGACGCGCAGCAACCAGGAGGCCCTGGCACAGGTGCCGCTGCCGCTCGATCCGCAGTTGCCGCGCCAGGCTACCGGCACGCGCCCCTCGCGCGCGCTGCCCTATGAACTGCATGTGAGCGCGCGCGCCGATTCGGTCAGCGGCAAGATCCAGCTGCTGTTCAAGAACAGCGGCAAGGCCGCGGCCGTGTTCCACGTCTACGACAAGCTCAACCTCGACCGCCTGCCGCGCCGCTACATGGTGGAACCCGGCAAGTCGCTGGACGACGCCTGGAGCCCGATGACCGACAACAGCGGCTTCTACGACCTGTGGGTGCTCGGGCCGAATGGCTTTCACCGCTATTTCAAGGGCGACCTCAACGCGCTGCGCACGAGCGGCGCGAATCCCGAGGTGCGCGTCTGCTATGACATTGCCAACGGCAACGTCTACCTGGAGATGCTCAACGCCGGCACGAACGCCGCCAAGTTCACGGTGCGTGCCAAGGCTTATCGCAACGACGGCCCCTGGGGTGCCACCGTCGCCGGCGGCGCCAAGGCCGAGCAACTGTGGGTGCTGGCGAGCAGCGGCCAGTGGTACGACTTCGCGGTCACCTGCGATGCCGACCCGGCCTACTACCGCCGCTTCGCCGGCCGCGTGGAAAACGGCAAGCACACGGTGAGCGATCCCGCCATGGGCCTGGCCGATCTGTGAGCGCTGCACCCGACCACAGACCCATGAATTCACGCCGCAAATTCCTCACCGGTACCGCCACCACCGGTGCCGCCGCCCTCGCGCTCTCGGCCTTTCCGCCGAGCATCCGACGTGCCCTGGCCATTCCGGCCAACAACAAGACCGGCACGATCATGGACGTCGAGCACGTCGTGATCCTGATGCAGGAGAACCGTTCGTTCGACCACTACTTCGGCACGCTCAAGGGCGTGCGCGGCTTCGGTGACCGCTTCACCATTCCGCTGCCCAAGGGGCTGAACGTATGGCAGCAGAGCGATGCCTCGGGCAAGCCGATCCTGCCGTACCACTTCGACAGCCGCAAAGGCAACGCCCAGCGCGACGGCGGCACGCCCCACGACTGGAACGACAGCCAGAACGCGTGGGACAACGGCCGCATGTACCAGTGGCCGCGCTACAAGACCAACAAGGCGATGGGCTACCACAAGGAGGCCGAGGTCCCCTTCCAGTACGCCCTGGCCAATGCCTTCACGATCTGCGATGCGTACCACTGCGGGATGCACACCGGCACGGATGCGAACCGGTCCTTCCACCTCACCGGCACCAACGGACCGACCGCGCAGAACGTGGCGTTCGTGCGCAACGAGTGGGACTGGATCGAGGGCAAGCCCGCGTCGGCGAACACCGGCTACACATGGAAGACGTATGCCGAACGCCTCGAGGACGCGGGCGTCAAGTGGATCAGCTACCAGAACATGCCCGACGAATGGGGCGACAACATGCTGGGCGCGTTCCAGCAGTTTCGCCAGGCCAACCTCGCCTCCGGCTTTCCGGTGTGCAGCGGCGGCGCGCCGAACCAGCCCTACGCGGACACCGGCCAGCCGCTGCCGTACCACGCCTACGACGCGGCCTCGGACAACGCGAAGAACCCGCTCTACAAGGGCGTGGCCAACACGCTGCCGGGCACGCGCCCCGAGGAGTACCTGGACGCCTTCAAGCGCGACATCCGCGAAGGCAAGCTGCCGCAGGTCTCGTGGATGAACGCACCGTCGATCTACTGCGAGCACCCCGGCCCCTCCAGCCCCGTTCAAGGCGCGTGGTTCCTGCAGGAAGTGCTGGACGCGCTCACCGCCGTGCCCGAGGTGTGGAGCAAGACCGTGCTGCTCATCAACTTCGACGAGAACGACGGCTACTTCGACCACGTGCCCTCGCCCTCGGCCCCTTCGCCCAACGGCGACGGCACCTACGCCGGCAAGACCACGCTGCCCGATGCGGACCTGGGCGCCGAGTACTTCACGCACCCGGCACCGGCAGGCAGCGGCAGCCAGCCCAAGCCCGACGGCCGTGTCTACGGCCCGGGTCCGCGCGTGCCGATGTACGTGATCTCGCCGTGGAGCCGCGGTGGCTGGGTCAGCTCGCAGGCCTTCGACCACACCTCGGTGATCCGTTTCATCGAGACGCGCTTCGGCGTGAAGGAGCCGAACATCTCGCCGTTCCGGCGTGCGGTGTGCGGCGACCTCACCAGCGCCTTCAACTTCGTCACGCCGAACACCGAGGCGCTGCCCACGCTCACAGGGCGCACGACGAAGGCCGATGCCGACAAGCTGCGCAACGACCAGCAAGCGTTGCCGCAGGTGCCGCTGCCGCTCGACCCGCAACTGCCGCGCCAGTTCACCGGCACACGGCCTTCGCGCGCGCTGCCTTATGAACTGCATGTGAGCGCCAAGGCCGACACGATCGGCGGCAAGGTTCAGTTGCTGTTCTCGAACACCGGCAAGGCGGCCGCGGTGTTCCACGTCTACGACAAGCTGAACCTGGATCGCCTGCCGCGCCGCTACATGGTGGAGCCCGGCAAGACGCTGGACGACGCATGGGCCGTGATGACCGACAACACCGGTTTCTACGACCTCTGGGTGCTCGGTCCGAATGGCTTTCACCGCCACTTCAAGGGCGACCTCAATCGCCTTCGCGCGGGCGATGTTGCGGTGCCTGAGGTGCGCGTGTGCTACGACATCGCCAACGGCAATGTCTACCTGAGCATGCGCAACGACGGCAAGAACCCTTGTACGTTCACCGTGCGTGCGAAGGCCTACCGCGACGATGGCCCGTGGACTGCGACGGTCAACGGCGGTGCCACCATCGATCAGCACTGGGAGCTCGCCGCGAGTGGCCAGTGGTACGACTTCGCGGTGACGTGCGATGCCGATGCCGGCTACTACCGCCGCTTCGCGGGCCGCGTGGAAACCGGCAAGCACACGGTGAGCGATCCGGCGATGGGCTTGGCCGATCTCTGAGCGTTCTCGCCTCGTGGGCGAGGTGAAAAAAAAGAAGCGCGTGCAACGCGCGCTTACACCTCGCTCCCTCTGGTTCATGCCGATGTCATCGGCGCTTTCTAGCCTCGAGTGCAGCGGCCTCCACGACGTCCGTGGAGTGCCCGCTCAACACTCCAAGAGGATCTCCCCCCGATGCGACTTCTTTCTTACTCCGTCCGGCTGGCACCCGCGTTGATCGTGGCCTGCATGCTCTCCGCCTGCGGTGGCGGCAGCGATGGTGGCGGTGGCTTCTTCGGCGGCCTGCCCGGCGCCGGAACGCCTCCCACCACCCCGCCCGTCACACCACCGCCCGACACCGGCGTCAAGCCCGAGATGCGTTGCGCGCCCTGAAGATTGCGTTAAAAAACCAGAACAACACCACCATGACCTCACGCCGCAAATTCCTCACGGGCACCGCCACCACCGGTGCCGCCGCCCTCGCGCTCTCGGCCTTTCCGCCGAGCATCCGCCGCGCCCTTGCCATTCCGGCCAACAACAAGACCGGCACGATCATGGACGTCGAGCACGTCGTGATCCTGATGCAGGAGAACCGCTCGTTCGACCACTACTTCGGCACGCTCAAGGGCGTGCGCGGCTTTGGCGATCGCATGACCATTCCGCTGCCCAACGGCCTGGCCGTGTGGCAGCAACTCGACGACACCGGCAAGCAAGTGGTGCCCTACCACCTCGATGCGACCAAGGGCAACGCGCAGCGCGTGAGCAGCACGCCGCACACCTGGGTCGACTCGCACAACGCGTGGGACGGCGGCCGCCTCTACCAGTGGCCGCGGTACAAGAAGGTGAGCAACAAGGCGCCCTTCACGCAGTCGATGGGCTACCTGTCGGAGGCCGAGTTGCCGTTCCAGTTTGCGTTGGCCAATGCCTTCACCATCTGCGATGACTACCACTGCGCGATGCACACCGGTACGCACGCCAACCGCTCGTTCCACTGGACCGGCACCAATGGCCCCAACAGTTCAGCCGGCGGCAACCAGGCCTACGTGAACAACGTCAACCCGTGGAGCTCCACCGGTCCCTCGACCGAAGGCTACGAGTGGAAGACCTATGCGGAGCGCCTGCAGGAAGCCAACGTCAGCTGGATCGTCTACCAGAACATTCCGAACAACTACGGCTGCAATCCGCTCCTGGGCTTCAAGCCGTACCGCAAGGCGAACGAGGCTTCGGCCAAGCCGGTGAGCACCTCGCTGCCGCAGGGCGCGTCGCCCGCCTACGCGCCTGGCGACGATGCGGGCAACCCGCTCTACAAGGGCACGGCCAACACGCTGCCGGTGGCCGACCAGGCAGCCTTCGATGCGGGCGCGATCTTCGATGCATTCCGCGCCGACGTGAAGGCCGGCCGCCTGCCGCAGGTGTCATGGGTCATTCCGCCGGACGTGTACTCCGAGCACCCCGGCCCGTCGAGCCCCGTGCAGGGCGCCTGGTACATCCAGGAAGTGCTGGACGCGCTGACCGCGGTGCCCGAGGTGTGGAGCAAGACGGTTTTCATCGTCAACTTCGACGAGAACGACGGCTACTTCGACCACGTGCCCTCGGCCTCCGCGCCCTCGCCGATTCCCTCGGCCGACCCGGGCGTGAAAACCTTCGCGGGCAAGACCACGCTGTCGGACGCGGACCTGAGCTACGAGTACTTCAACCATCCCAAGCCGCCGGGCATGACCGCCTCGCAGCCCACGCCCGACGGCAACGTCTACGGCCCCGGCATGCGCGTGCCGATGTACATCCTCTCGCCGTGGAGCCGCGGTGGCTGGGTCAACTCGCAGACCTTCGACCACACCTCGGTGCTGCGTTTCCTGGAAGCGCGTTTCGGCGTGAAGGAAACCAACATCAGCCCGTTCCGCCGCGCAGTGAACGGCGACCTCACGAGCGCCTTCAACTTCGCCACGCCGAACGGAGAAGCGCTGCCCACGCTCGCAGGCCGGCGCAGCAAGGCCGAGGCCGACCAGGTGCGCGCCGCGCAGGATGCGCTGCCGCAGGTCACGCCGCCGGGTGACGGCAAGCTGCCCGTGCAGGCCACGGGCACGCGGCCGTCGCGCGCGCTGCCTTACGAACTGCATGCGAGTGCCAAAGTCGACACGGTCGGTGGCAAGGTGCAGTTGCTGTTCTCGAACACGGGCAAGGCCGCCGCCGTGTTCCATGTCTACGACAAGCTCAACCTCGACCGCCTGCCGCGCCGCTACATGGTCGAAGCAGGCAAGTCGCTCGACGACGCCTGGGCCGCGGCTGCCGACAACGCCAGCAAGTACGACCTGTGGGTGCTTGGGCCGAACGGTTTCCATCGCCACTTCCAGGGCGACCTCGCCACCGTGCGCGCGAGCGGTGCGGCGATTCCCGAGGTGCGCGTGTGCTACGACATCGTCAATGGAAACGTCTACCTGAGCATGCGCAACGACGGCAAGGCGGCCTGCAAGTTCACCATGCGCGCCAAGGCCTATCGCGACGACGGCCCGTGGACCGCGACGGTCAACGGCGGCGCTACCGTCGACCAGCACTGGGAGCTCTCGGCAAGCGGCCAGTGGTACGACTTCGCGGTCACCTGCGATGCCGACCCGGCTTACTACCGCCGATTTGCCGGCCGCGTGGAAACGGGCAAGCACACGGTGAGCGATCCCGCGATGGGCATGCCCGACCTCTGAGTCTCGCGGCCCCCGCAGCAATGCAACCGGATGGGCGCGATGCCCATCCGGTTGTCTCGTCACGCTCTCGCCCCTCACCAATCTTCAGGGCCAGACTATGGTGAACTCACGCCGCAAATTCCTCACAGCCACAGCCAGCACCACCAAATGACAAACGACGCAGCATTGAAGGAACGGCAGATCCACTGGCAAAAGTGGGTTGACGACCATGTGGCTGATGGTGTTATGGACAAAGCGGGGAAGGAATATGCTTGGCAAGAAGACCGATTGGCTTTGGCTGCAACCGCCATGGACCGCAATAGCACCGTCGGTTCCGCACTTGACATGGCCATATCAGCAGGCCGCCATCATGGTTATCGAGCCTATGCAGATCAGCGTCCGCCAGATACCGAGGCGTTTCAGCGCTTGTTCGCCATCACCATGCGTGGGCTCCTCCTGACCAGGGTCTGGTGGAGGCATGAAAGCATCGATGAGAACTTTGGAACCGATGCTGAAAAATCCCATATGTGGCTCTGGTCCCTCGCCACTGTCAGTGGTGCGCAGAAATGCTCTGCCTGGCTCGGACGCTGGCTCTACAACATGTTTGAAGCAGGCACGATCGACAGCCTGCCCGGGGACCCCGAGTTCACCGGTTTCTATAGGGTATTGGCTCGAGCCTTCGAGAAGCGGATGTGGCCCACGCCCGATGAATTGCCCGAGGGGCTGGGCATGTACCGCCCGTTGTTCGACCATGTAGACGACCCTGGTGCCTTCGCACAAGCGGTGATGGCGCATTGCGACGAATCCATTGCGCGCGGTGTGGGGGGCAGGCCGGAGACCGAATGCGGCTACATCTATGAGTACACACCATGGGACCTGTTTGCTGTCGATCTGTGGATGTTCAAAACTCTGCGCGAACAGATCTCCGGCCATTCGGTTTCGTTGGACGTGGATCACCCCTGGCTGACTTCTCCAATGAGCCAACTGCCCAATGTCACGGATGACATCGACAACGACGTGACGCGGCGCCTGTGCGAAGCGGGCAAGCATTGGTTCGGCAAGGACTGGGATCCTTGGCCGGAGATTCCGCTATATGGGTCGTTCGAGGGCGAAAAGTAAAGGGCAAATTCCAATTTGCGACGAACTCGGGCGCAGAGGACGAGTAGTCCGATGTAAAGGAAGCCATTGAGCGGCACCGTCATGCCTTTCAGCCACGCGCAAAATGCCGGCATGCTGATCCTCCAACATGCCGACATCCTCGTCACCATGGACGCCGCCCGGCGCGAAATCGCCGACGGCGCCGTGGTGACCGACGGCCCCGCGGTAGCGTGGGCCGGCCCCACCGCCGAGCTGCCCACCGCCTACCTCGATGCCCTGCGCAACGGCCAGGCCGAGGCCATCGACATGCAGGGCCACGTCGTGATGCCTGGCCTGGTCAACACGCACCACCACATGTATCAGAGCCTCACGCGCGCCGTGCCCGAGGCGCAGGACGCGGAGCTCTTCGGCTGGCTCACGAACCTGTATCTGCTGTGGGCGCGCATCACGCCCGAGATGATCCGCGTCTCGACGCAGACCGCGATGGCCGAGCTGATGCTCTCTGGCTGCACCACGACCAGCGACCATCTCTACCTCTTCCCCAACGGCTCGAAGCTCGACGATTCGATCGAGGCGGCCGATGCGATGGGCATGCGCTTTCATGCCGCGCGCGGCAGCATGAGCGTGGGCCGCAGCGCTGGCGGCCTGCCGCCTGACGAGGTGGTGGAAACCGAGGAGGCGATCCTGCGCGACAGCGAGCGCCTCATTGGCCGCTGGCACGACGCCTCGCGCCATTCGATGCGCCGCATCGTGCTTGCGCCCTGCTCGCCGTTCTCGGTCTCGCGCGACCTGATGCGGCTGTCGGCCGAACTCGCGCGCGAGCGCGGCGTGTCGCTGCACACGCACCTGGCCGAGAACGACAACGATGTTGCCTACTCGCGCGAGAAGTTCGGCATGACACCCGCCGAATACGCCGAGGACCTGGGCTGGGTCGGCCGCGATGTGTGGCACGCGCACTGCGTGAAGCTCGACGAAGCCGGGATCGCGCTCTTCGGGCGCACCGGCACGGGCGTGGCGCATTGCCCGTGCTCGAACATGCGCCTGGCCTCGGGCATCGCGCCCATCGGGGCGATGCGGCGCGCGGGTGTGTCCGTGGGCCTGGGCGTGGATGGCAGCGCATCGAACGACGGCGCGCACATGCTGGGCGAAGCGCGGCAGGCCATGCTGCTGCAGCGCGTGGGTTACGGCCCCGCGGCGATGACGGCGCGCGAGGCGCTGGAGATCGCGACGCTCGGCGGTGCGCGCGTGCTGGGGCGCGACGACATCGGCGCGATCGAACCGGGGATGTCGGCGGACGTCGTGGCCTTCGACATGCGCGGCGTGGCGCATGCAGGCGCGTGGCATGACCCGGTGGCGGCGCTGGTGTTCTGCACGCCGGGGGAAGTTTCGTTGAGCGTGATCAACGGCGAGGTCCGCATTCGCGAGGGGCGCTTCACGGGACTGGAATTGACGCCGTTGCTTGCACTGCACCGCTCGCTCGCGCGCACCTTGTACGAGCGAGCACAACACCCGCACACCGCCTGACCAAGGGGCCGCGCCCTGCCGAGCGCCGGACCTCAGCGCCGCATGGTGTCGAGCTGCGTGACGGGCGCGCTGTCGTTGCCCCACGAGCCGCGGATGTAGGTGAGCACGGCCGCCACTTCCGCGGCATCGAGCACCTGCCCGAACGGCGGCATGCCGTAGGGGCGCGGATTGCCCGCCGTCGATGGCAGGAACCCGCCATGCGACACCACCTGGATGAGGTTCGTCGGCGGCGACATGTTCACCGCACGGTTGCCCGCGAGCGGCGGATAAGCGCCGCTCGCGCCCTGGCCCTGGTCGCCATGGCAGTAGGCGCAGCGCTGGTCGTAGATCTTGCCGCCGCGCGCCATCGTGCCGGCATCGCGGCGGATGGGCGTTGGCGAGCGTGCGGGTTCGTCGGACTTGGGAACCTCGGGCAAGTCTTTCAGGTAGCCCGCCATGGCCGTGAGGTCCGCCTCGCTCAGGTGCTGCGTGCTGCGGAACACCACGTCGGCCATCGGCCCCATCACCGAACCGCCCGGCGCGGTGCCGGTCTTGAGCAGCGCCACCACGTCGGCCGTGGGCCATCCGGCCACGCCGGCCTGGTGCTTGTCGGTGAGCGATGGCGCATACCAGTTCTCCACCGCGATGCGTCCGCCCGAGAGGCCAAGCTTGGTCTCGGTCGCGCCGAGCGAATTGCGTGCGCCGTGGCACGCGATGCAATGGCCGAGCCCGTCGACGAGGTAGGCACCGCGGTTCCATTCGGCCGGCTTGCCCGCATTGGCCACGAAGGGCTCGGGCTTGAACGAGAGTGCGCGCCACACCGCCAGCGCGGCCTGCGTGTCGTAGGGAAAGCGCAGCCGGTGCGCCAGGTTTGGCGCCGGCGCGGGCGCCGCGGTGCGGAGGTACGCGTAGATGGCGTCCGAGTCCTCGCGCGTCACCTTGGTGAAGTTGGGGTATGGAAACGCCGGGTAGAGCAGGCGCCCATCCTTGCTGCGGCCGTTGTGCATCGCGCGCCAGAAATGCGCGCTGCTCCAGCCGCCGATGCCGGTCTTGGCATCGGACGTGAGGTTGCTCGAATAGATAGTGCCGAAGGGCGTCTCGATCGGCAGGCCGCCCGCATAGGGCTGGCCGCCGCGCGTGGTGTGGCAGCCCGCGCAGTTGCCGGCCAGCGCGAGGTAGCGGCCGCGCTCGATCTGCTGCGGCGTGGCCTCGAAGGCCTTGGCTTGTTCGGGCAGCGGGTCTTCGCCGCGCAGGTTCATCGCCACGAGCGCGCCGGCGAACACGGCCGCCAGCACGATCAGGGTCAGGAGGGTCCAGCCGAGGTGTCGCAGTTTCATCGGCGGCTCACTTCGGCATGCCGCCGCAGGCGACAGGCAGTGGTGCGGGCAACGAAGCTGCGGGCTTGGTGTTCGCCGGCATCGGCTGCACGGCCAGCCAGCCCGCAACGGCGTTGATGTCGGCTGTGGTCATGCGGCGGCCGACCTCGGCCATGCAGTCGGGCGCCATCGCATGCCGCTCGCTCGTGAGCCACGCACCAAGCTGCGAAGACACATAGAGCCGAGGCAGCCCGAGCAACCCCGGGATCGCCGGCTGCACGCCGGTGAGCGCGGCGCCGTGGCATTGCACGCAGGCCGGAATGCCGCGCGCCGCATCGCCTTCGAGCGCGAGCTTGCGGCCGCGCTGCAGTTGCTCGGGCGTGGCGTCGCTGTTGGGGGAGATCGGCGGGTACGGCAGGTCGAGCCCCGCGAAGTACTCGGCCATCTCGCGCAGGTAGGCGTCCGAGAGGTGCTGCACCATGTACGCCATGTCCGCGTTGAAGCGGCGGCCGTCGCGAAAGCTCACGAGCTGGTTGAAGAGGTAGCCCGCGGGCTTGCCGGCCAGCCGCGGAAAGAAGCCCGCGTTGGCGGTCGCGCCTTCGCGGCCGTGGCAGGCGATGCAGGCGGCCACGCGCTGCTCGATGGTGTCGGGCACGGTGGCCGGCGGCGCGGCGCTCGCAAGCCCCTGCACGAGGAACAGCAACGCGAGCGCGAAGGAGCGGAGACCGGCCGTCATGTGCCGGCCACGAAGCGCGCCAATGTGATCAGGCCCGCGACCAGCAACAGCACCACGAACAGCGCGACGCCGATCAGCGGCAGGATGCCGACCTGCGCGGTCCGCTTGTCGGCATCGGCGCGGCGCCCGCCCAGCCCGATGAAACTCCAGAGAACGGCGCGCAGCGCGCGCATGAGATTGGACATGCACCGACTGTGCCCCAGAAAGCACGGAAAAAACAGATGCAGATTCGGCCCGATTCACCGGTGCAGATAAAGTTCGTGCGAATGACGAGCACCCGGAAATGAAACAACGAGCCCCTGTGCGATGAAGCGTTATGAAGCCCTGGCCGCCGACATCGAGGCCTCGATCCGCAACGGCACGCTGAGGACCGGCGACCGCCTGCCCTCGGTGCGCCACACGGGCCAGAGCCGCGGTGTCAGCGCCTCGACGGTGTTCCAGGCCTACTACCTGCTCGAAGCGCGCGGCCTCGTGCGCGCACGTGACCGCTCGGGCTACTACGTCACGGGCGGGGGCCTGCGCGATGCGCCGCCCGAATCCACCCTCACCTCACGCCCCGCGGAGGGGCCGATGTCGCTCGATGTGAGCGACCGCGTGTTCGACATCCTCGAAGCCAGCATGTCGCGCCAGGTCGTGCCCTTCGGCTCGGCGTTTCCGAGCCCGCTGCTCTTTCCGCTCGCGCGGCTGGGCCAGTTCATGGCCGCGAGCGCCAAGTCGCTCGACCCGTGGAGCACGGTGGACGACCTCACACCGGGCAGCGCGGCGCTGCGGCGGCAGATCGCGCTGCGTTACCTCGCGGACGGCATGCAGGTGCCGGCCGAGGAAATCGTCATCACCAACGGCGCGCTCGAGGCGCTCAACCTGTGCCTTGCTGCGGTCACGCGGCCGGGCGACGCGGTGATCGTGGAGTCGCCCACCTTCTACGCCGCGCTGCAGGCGCTGGAGCGCATGGGCCTGAAGGCCATCGAAGTGCCGACGCATCCGGGCGAAGGCATCGACCTCGACGCGCTCGAGCAGGCCATCGCCGCGCACCGGCCCAAGGCCTGCTGGCTCATGACGACCTTCCAGAATCCGCTCGGCAGCCTGATGCCCGATGCGAAGAAGAAGGCACTGGTGGATCTGCTCGCGCGCCACGAACTGCCGCTGATCGAGGACGACGTGTACGCCGAGCTCTACTTCGGCGACCGCAAGCCCGTGCCGGCCAAGGCCTTCGACACAGAGGGGCTGGTGCTGCATTGCTCGTCGTTCTCGAAGTGCCTCGCGCCGGGCTACCGCATCGGCTGGACTTCGGCGGGGCGCTTTGCGCGCAAGGTGGCGCGGCAGAAGCTCACTTCCACGCTCAGCACCTCGGCGCCCGCGCAGCTTGCGCTCGCGGCGTACCTGGAGAAAGGCGGTCTCGACAAGCACCTGCGCAGGCTCCGCCAGACGCTCGCGATGCAGCAGGCGACCTTCACGCAGGCGGTGGGGCATTACTTTCCCGAGGGCACGCGGGCCACGCGACCTCTGGGCGGCTATTTCCTGTGGGTCGAACTGCCGGTGCAGGTGGATGCGCTCGACATCCATCGCAAGGCGCTCGCGCTCGGCATCAGCGTCGCGCCGGGTCCGATCTTTTCAGCGACGCGCGCCTTCACGCATTGCCTGCGCCTGAACTACGGCCACGCGTGGAATGCGCAGAGCGAAAAAGCTATGCGGACACTGGGTCGCCTGGTGGCCGAAGCCGCAGGCGGTACAGCCTGAACAGCAGGAACGACGCGATGGCGAGGTTCAACAGGTTCCAGCCGATGCCGTTCAGGAAGGCCGCGTGGTAGCTGCCGGTCAGGTCGAACACCTTGCCCGACATCCACCCGCCCAGCGCCATGCCGAACAGCGAGAACATCAGCACCGTGCCCACGCGCGCGCCGGCTTCCTTCGGCGGAAAGTGCTCGCGCACGATGATCGCGTAGGCTGGCACGAGGCCGCCCTGGAAAAGCCCGAACAGCGCCGAGATCACATAGAGCGACACCAGTCCGTCGAACGGCAGGAACAACAGCAGCGCGATGCACTGCAGCACCCCGCCCAGCAGCAGCGTGCGCAGGCCTCCGATGCGATCGCAGATCGCGCCCGACACCAGCCGGCTCACCACGCCGAAGCCCAGCATCAGCGACAGCATCATCGCGCCCTGCGTGGGCCCGTAGCCGAGGTCGCCGCAATAGGCCACGATGTGCACCTGCGGCATGGCCATCGCCACGCAGCAGGCCACGGCAGCGACGCACAGCAATGCTTGGGCTGTGCCCATGCCGAGGCCGAAGGGCCGAGTCATGTCGCGCTGCGGCAAGGTACTCGATGCGTTGCCGACCGGCGCGGCAGCCACTGCCGGTGGCCGCGCGCGGAAGAAGAGCGCGAGCAGCGCCATCGCGACGCCGCAGAAGATGCCCATGCCGATGTAGGTCTGGCGCCAGCCGACCGTCTCGATGAAGTGCTGCGCGATGGGCGGCCAGATGGCGCCGGCGACATAGTTGCCGCTCGCGCACACCGCCACCGCGATGCCGCGCCGCTTGATGAACCAGAGCGACGTGTCGGCCACCAGCGGTGCGAAGGCGGCCGAGCTGCCGAGCAGGCCGACCAGCACGGCCTGCGCGATGGTGAACGACACGATGCCGCCCGACAGCCCCGTGGCGATGTAGCCCGCGGCGAGGAAGACCGAGCCCATCAGCAGCGGCCACATCACGCCGAAACGGTCGGCCAGCTTGCCCATGAGCACGCCGCCGAAACCGAAGCCGAGCATCAGCCAGGTGTAGGGAAGCGAGGCATCGGCACGGTCGATGCCGAACTCGGCCTGCACCGCGGGCAGCATCACCGACACCACGTACATGCCGCTGCTGCCGACCGTCATGATCAGAAGCGTGAGGGCCAGGCGCAGCATGGCGTAGGGCGAATCGGGCTGGTGGGTGGGGCTTGTCTCCGCGCTTGTCATTTTTCTTCGTTCTTTCTGTTCGACTTGATCGCTAGGATCGTCGCTTCGAGGTGGCCGGATGCACATCGTGCACCACCTGCCCTGCAGTGAGCGTGTTGATCGTCTCGCCCGGAATGTCCATGAGGATGCGGCTGCGCTCCGCCGCCAGCGACACGGTGAGGTGCTGCACCGGCTGCGCGTCGAGGTCGTGCAAGAGGCGCACGAACTTGAGCAGCGGCGCGCCGGTCTCGACGTTCAGCAACCGCGCGCGCCCCGGCTCGGCCACCTCGGCCGTGATCTCCTGCACCACGCGGCCGAACTTCACGCCCTGCGCGAGCAGGATCTCGTAGAGCGCGTGCTTGCGCAGTGCCGCGGCCGACACGCGCTTGCCCAGGTGCGCGGGCACCCAGGCGTCGGTCAGCATCACCGGCGTGCCGTCGATGCTGCGCAGGCGCAGCGCATGCACCGCCTTCTCGCCAGGCTCCAGGTGCAATGCCGCGGCCACATCGGCCGGTGCCACGGCCTGCGCCACCTCGAGCACCTCGACATCGGTTTCCAGCGCGGTCTTGCGCAGCCCGTCGACCAGGCCGAGGCTGGGTCGCGCACGCGCTTTCGGCAGGTCGGCGCGAACGAAGGTGCCCAGGCCGTGCCGGCGTTCCACCAGCCCGAGCGCGGCCAGGTCGGCCAGCGCGCGTCGCACGGTGATGCGCGAGACGCCGAAACGCTCGCACAGCGCCTCTTCCTTCGGCAGTGCGCCGGAGGCATACACGCCGCGGGTGATCTCGTCGCGCAGTACGGTGAACAGCTGCCGGTGCAGCGAGGTGCCGGGGGCGCGATCGAGCGAGGGGGCGGATGCGGGAGGACGTGCCATGGCAATGAGGGTTGGGCGCCGAGCATAGCAAGGCTCCCGGACGGCGGCCGGCCTGCTGCTTGCGGTTTTCGGCAAGTTGTATTTAGAATATAAACACATAAACTCAAATCGACCTGCTCGAGGCTCTCCCACCATGACTTCTTCTTCCACGCTTCGCCAGCTTCTCGATGCGCCCGGCATGGTGATCGCCCCCGGCGCCTACGACGCCATCGGCGCGCGCCTGATCGAGCAGGCCGGCTTCGCCGCCGTCTATATGACCGGCGCCGGCACCTCGGCCGCGCGCGGCTTCCCCGATTTCGGCCTGCTCACGATGAGCGAGATGGTCGACAACGCGGCCGTGATGGCACGCTCGACAAACATTCCACTCATCGCCGACGCCGACACCGGCTACGGCAACGAGCTCAACGTGACGCGTACCGTGCGCGAGTACGAGGCGCGCGGCGTCGCCGCGATCCACATCGAGGACCAGATCTCGCCCAAGCGCTGCGGCCACCTCGACGGCAAGGAGGTCGTCCCGCGCGAGGAGTTCGTCTCGAAGATCCGCGCCGCGGTGGAAGCGCGGCGCTCGAGGGACTTCGTGGTCATCGCCCGCACGGATGCGCGTGCCATGCTCGGCCTGGACGAAGCCATCGACCGCGCGAACGCCGCGCTGGAGGCCGGTGCGGACATCGCCTTCGTCGAAGCCACGCAGACCGTCGAGGAGGCGGCCGCGGTGCCGCGTCGCGTGAAAGGTCCTTGCCTGCTCAACGTGGTGCCGGGCGGGCGCACGCCGGTGTTCGACCTGCGCGAGGCCGAGACCATGGGCTACCGGCTCGCGATCCTCCCGGGCCTGATGCTCAAGGCCGCCATCGAGGCCGGCGATGCGGCGCTCGCCGAGTTGAAGGCCACCTTCCGCGCGCCGAACGTGAACGCCACGGTGGCGCAGACCTTCCGCCGCTTCGGCGCCGACGAGTGGGATACGCTGCGCACACGCTTCAACGCCGGCGCGACGATGGAGCAGCGCTGACATGCCGCGCACCCTCTTCGACAAGCTCTGGGATGCCCACGTGGTGCGCGAGCTCGGCGACGGCTGGGCGCTGCTGCACATCGACCGCCACCTGCTGCACGATCTCTCCGGGCCCCCGGCGCTGGCCGAAGTCGCCGCGCGCGGCCTGCCGCTGCACGATGCGAACCTGGTCTTCGCCACGCCCGATCACGCGGCCTCGAGCCAGCCCGGCCGCACGCCCGGCACCTTTCCGCTCGGCGGCCGTCTGCATGGCGCGCTCAGCAAGCTCAGTGCCGCGGCCGGCGTTCGCTTCTACGACCTGGGCCAGCCGGGCCAGGGCATCGTGCACGTGATGGGGCCCGAGCTGGGCATCGTGCTGCCCGGGCTCACGGTGATCTGCGGCGACAGCCACACCTGCACCAACGGCGGCCTCGGTGCGCTGGCCTTCGGCGTCGGCTCGTCCGAGAGCACGCACGCGCTGGCCACGCAGACGCTGCGCCAGCAGAAACCCGCGCGCATGCGCATCCGTTGCGACGGCGTGCTCGGCGCGGGCGTCACCGCCAAGGACCTCGCGCTGCACATCATCGGCAAGCTCGGTGCCGCGGCCGGCGTGGGCCATGCGGTCGAATTCGCGGGCGAGGCCGTGCGCGCGCTCGACGTCGAGGCGCGGCTCACGCTGTGCAACCTCACGGTGGAACTGGGCGCGCGCTTCGGGCTGATCGCGCCGGACCAGCGCACGCTCGACTGGGTGCGCGACCGTCCCTTCGCGCCGACGGGCCAGGCCTTCGAGGCCGCAGCCGCGTACTGGCTCACCTTGCCCTCCGACGAAGACGCGGTCTTCGATCGCGAGGAGGTCATCGATGCCGCAGCCATCGCGCCCACCGTGACCTGGGGCACCAGCCCCGAGGATGCCATCGCCATCGACGCCGCCGTGCCCGACCCGGCCGCCGCGCCGGACGACACCACCCGCGCCGCCATCGAGGCCGCGCTCGACTACATGGGCCTCGCGCCGCGCGCCGCCATCGCAGGCACACCGGTCGACTGGGTCTTCATCGGCTCGTGCGCCAACTCCCGCCTGCCCGACCTGCGCGCCGCCGCCGAAGTGGCGCGAGGGCGGCATGTGGCCGCAGGCGTCACCGCATGGGTCGTGCCCGGCTCCGAGAACGTCAAGCGCGCCGCGGAAGCCGAAGGGCTGCGCGAGGTGTTCGAGGCTGCGGGCTTCCAGTGGCGCGAGCCCGGCTGCAGCATGTGCGTGGCCGCCAACGGCGAGCAGGTGCCGCCGCAGGCGCGCTGCGTGTCCACCTCCAACCGCAACTTCGTCGGCAGGCAGGGGCCCGGCGCACGCACGCACCTCGCGAGTCCCGCGATGGCCGCCGCCGCCGCCGTCACCGGCCGCATCACCGACGTGAGGACGCTCGCATGACCATGACGCCTTTCACCGCCGTCACCGGCGCCGCCGTGCCGCTGATGCGTGCCAATGTCGACACCGACGTGATCGTTCGCATCGAGCGCCTCACTTCCTTCCAGAAAGACCAGCTCGGGCCCTATGCCTTCGAGGCGCTGCGCCTGCGCCCGGACGGTAGCGAAGACCCGGCCTGCTTGCTCAACCAGCCGGCCTTTCGCAACGCGCCCGTGCTGCTGGCGGCCGAGAACTTCGGCTGCGGCTCCTCGCGCGAAGGCGCGGTGTGGGCACTGATGGGCCTGGGCATCCGCTGCGTGATCGCGCCGAGCTTCGGCGACATCTTCTTCAACAACTGCTTCCAGAACGGCGTGCTGGCGGTGCGCTGGCCGATCGCGCAGGTCGAGGCGCTGGCGGCGCAGTGCGCGGGCGGCGCGCCTGTCACGGTCGACCTGCAGGCGAAGACCGTGACCGCGCCCGATGGCCGCGCGTCTTCGTTCGACATCGACCCGCTGCGCCGTGAAGCGCTGCTGCACGGCCTGGACGACATCGGCCTGACGCTGAAGGACGATGCGCTGATCCGCGAATGGCAACAGGCCGACCGCGCGCGCCGGCCCTGGGCCTGGCCCGCCGTGCAAGGAGCCATCGCTTGAACGCGGCTGCCACACCTTCGTTGCGGCATCACCCCTGGGTGCTGCGCTGGGCCGGCCTCCTCACGCGCGGCCGGCACGCCGGCGATGCGAGCCTGGCCTGCAGCGACGAGGTGCTCGCGAAGCTGCCTGTCACGCTAGCGCTGCGCAGCCCGGACTTCGCGCACGGTGCCGCCATGACGCTGCGGCATGCGGGTGAAGGCGTCGGCGACAACCGCTCGCCCGCGCTCGCTTGGAACGCACTGCCGCAGCAGGCCACGCACTGGCTGCTGTTGTGCGAAGACCCCGACGTGCCGATGGCGCGCGCCATCACGCACCTGCTCGCGTGGGGGCCGCGCTCGGTCGATGCGCTGCCCGAAGGCGCATTGAATGCCGGCCACGCGCCCGCGGGCGTGACGCTGGCGGCAAACGGCCTCGGCCGCGACGGATACGACGGCCCTCGTCCGCTGCCCGGGCACGGTCCGCACCGCTATGTGTTCCAGCTCTACGCGCTCGATGCGGTCCCACCCGCAGGTCTGTCGCGCGAGACCACGCTGCCGCCCTGGCTGCGCGTGCATGCATTGGCGCGCAGCCGGATCGATGGGGCCTACCGCCGGGACTGGCGAGGCCGCCCGATCGCACCTTCGCCCTGATCCCGCCGCACGCCCCTGGGTGCCATTCAATTCAAAAAACGGAGACAACATGCCCATCGAACGCTTCAGAAAATACAAGCCACCACCGGCCCTCGGCGTGCTCGCCGCGGCGGCCCTGCTCTTGCTCGCGCAATCCGCCCTTGCACAAATACCCTGGCAACCCGACCGTCCCGTGACGCTCGTCGTGCCCTACTCGGCAGGCGGCGGCACCGACGCCACGGCGCGCGCCGTCTCCAAGCAGCTCGGCGTCATCTGGAAACAGCCCGTGGTGGTCGAGAACATGCCCGGCGCCGACGGCCTCATCGGCACGCGCCGCGTGATGGAGGCCCGGCCCGACGGCTACACGCTGCTGCTGCAGGTGCCGTCGATCGTCGTCACGAAGTACACGCCGGGCCTCAAGGGCATCGACCCGCTCGCGCGGCTGGAACCGGTGACCGCCATCTCGCAATCACCCGCGGCCGTGGTCGTGAGTGCAAAACTGCCGGTGAAGACCTTCGGCGAATTCGTCCAGTACTGCAAGACGGCGGCGCAGCCCTGCTCGCTCGGCACCGGCGAATCGACGGCGCGCATCTCGGCCAAGCAGCTCGCGGCCGAGGCGGGATTGCCGAACCTGATCGTCGTCAACTACCGCGGCACGGGCGCGATCGTGACCGACATGATTGCCAACAACGTCAACATGGCGTTCACCGGCATCACCGCCGCGCTGCCGCACTACAAGGCCGGCACGCTGAAGATTCTCGCCACGCAGGGCCCGAAGCGCGCTACCGCGCTGCCCGAGGTGCCGACCACGGCCGAGGCCGGCTACCCGCAATTCCAGTCGGTCACCTGGTTCGGCCTGTTCGCTCCCAAGGGCACGCCGGCGAACGTAACGCAGGGCATCGTCGCCGCGCTGCGCGAGGCGGTGAAGGATGCCGATGTGCAAAAGACCATCGCCGCGGCCGGCGCCGAGCCGGTGGTGAACGCGCCTTCGGCCTTTGCTGCCCAGGTGCGTGAAGAAAGCGAGCGCATCGCCGTGCTCGTGAAGCAGTACCCGCTCGACTGAGCCCATCCCCCTTTCCCTCAGGAGCAAGACACCATGGCCTCCATGCCAGAGACCGAACAGGTCGCCGTTCGCTGCGTGCTGATGCGCGGCGGCACCAGCAAGGCGCTTTTCTTCCACGAACGCGACGTGCCGCCCGCGGGGCCCGCGCGCGACCGACTGCTCAAGCGCGCAATGGGCACGCCCGACGTGCTGCAGATCGACGGCATGGGCGGCTCGCGCCTGGTGACCTCGAAGGTTGCGATCATCCAGCGCTCCGCGCGCAGCGATGCCGACATCGACTACACCTTCGCGCAGGTCGACGTGGACCGCGACATCGTCGGCCACGACGCCAACTGCGGCAACATCTCCTCGGCCGTCGCGCCCTTCGCCATCGACGAAGGGCTGGTGGAAGCCATCGAGCCGGTGACCACCGTGCGCATCTACAACACCAACACCGACAAGCTGCTGGTCTCCAAGGTGCAGGTGAAGAACGGCAAGGCGCGCGTGCACGGCGACTGCGCCATTCCCGGCGTGCCGGGCACCGGCGCGGAGATCCTGATGGACTACGCGGGCACAGTGGGCGCCAAGACTGGGCGCCTGCTGCCCACGGGCGATGTCGTCGACACGGTGACGCTGGAAGACGGCCGCCGCATTCAGGTCTCGCTGTGCGACACCGCGAACCCCTGCGTGTTCATCGCGGCAGAGGCGCTCGGCATGAGCGGCAGCGAACTGCCCGACGCGATCACCGCGGACCGTGCACTCATCGAGACGCTGGGCGAGATCCAGTCGAAGATGGGCGAGCGCATCGGCCTCTACGCCGACTGGCGCGAGGTGCACCTGCCCGGGTTGCCGCTGGCGGTGATCGTCGCGCCGCCGGCCGATTACGTGGACGTCAACGGCCAGACGCAGGAAGCGGGCTCGATGGACCTGCGCGCACGGCTCGTGTTCCTGGGCAAGTGCCACGACAGCATGGCCGGCACCGGCTCGATGTGCACGGCCGCCGCCTCGCGCGTGCCGGGTTCGCTGGTCCACCAGGCGGTCGGTGCGGCGCGCGCAGCCACCGACACGCTGCGCATCGGCCATCCGCTGGGCGTGATGGAAGTGAAGGTGGTGGCCGAGCCGTCTGCCCACCCCGCAGACACCCGCTTCTCGGCGCTCGGTCTCACGCGCACGGCGCGCCGTCTGATGGCGGGCGAGGTCTATGTGCCGGTGGAGATGCACGCATGAACGCGACGATATCGCGACGGTTTGCCGCGCTCTGCATGGCCGCCGCAGCCACCGGCGCCGCCTTCGCACAGGGACCGCTGCCTGCGAAGCCACTGCGCATCGTGGTCGGCTACCCGGCAGGCCAGACGGTGGACATCATCGCGCGCAACTACGCGGCGGCGCTCACCAGGGAACTGGGCCAGCCCGTCTACGTCGACAACCGCGCCGGCGCCAACGGCAGCCTCGGCGCGCAGGAAGTGAAGAAGAGCGCGCCTGACGGCAGCACGCTCTTGCTCGGCACGTTGGGACAGATGGCCATCAACCCCACGCTCTACAAGAAGCTGCCCTACGACACGCTGAAGGACTTCGCGCCGGTGTCGATGGTCAGCATGGGGCCGCTGCTGCTCGTGGCCAATCCGTCGTTTCCGGCGAACGACGTGAAGGCGCTGGTCGCCTATGCGAAGGCGCGCCCCGGCAAGGTCGACTTCGGCTCGGGCGGCAACGGCATCACCGCGCACCTGGCGATGGAGATGTTCCAGGCGCAGGCCGGCATCCAGCTCAATCACATTCCCTACAAGGGCTCGCCCGCCGCGCTGAACGACCTGATGGGCGGCCAGGTCTCGCTGATGTTCGATGCCGTGCCCGCGGCGCTGCCGCATGTGAAGTCAGGCAAGCTGAAGGCACTGGCGATCTCGGGGCTCAAGCGCAACCCGCAGTTGCCCTCGCTGGCCACGCTGGACGAACAGGGTCTGAAGGGCTTCGAGGTCAACTCGTGGGTCGGCTTTCTCGCGCCGGCCGGCACGCCGCCGGCCACGGTGGAGGCGCTCAACGCGGCCATCCACCGTGCCGCCGCCAGCCCCGAGCTGGTGGAGGCCACGCGCGCCATCGGCTCGGAGGTGTCGGTGGACTCGCCCGCCCACTTCGCGGCCTTCCTGCAGACCGAAGTGAAGAAATGGGGCAAGGCCGTGACGGACGGCCGCGTCCAGATCGATTGACGAACGGAACCACCGCATGCAAACCGCCACACCTACCACCAACGCCACCAACGCCACCAACGCCAGCAACGCCACCGATCCTTCCGGCCCTACCGGCCGCCTCGCCCACTGGCTCACAGGCTTCCGGCTCGACGATGCACCCGCCTCGGCGCGCGAACGCGCGAAGGCGCTCACGCTCGACGGCATCGCCTGCGCGATCGTCGGTGCACAGCTGCCGTGGTCGCGCACCGCCGCGCGCATCGTGCAGAAGTTCGAGGGCCAAGGCGACCGCACCATCGTCGGCTGGGGCGCACGCACCAGCGCCCCGGGCGCCGCGCTGCTGAACGGCACCTTCATCCAGGGCTTCGAGCTGGACGACTACCACCCGCTCGGGCCGTTGCACAGCGCCTCGATCGTGCTGCCGGCACTGTGGGCCGCCTCGGAAGGCGAGGTGAAGGTCAACGGGCGGCAGTTCCTCGAAGCCGCGCTGGCCGGCTACGAGGTCGGCCCGCGCGTGGGCATGGCGCTGCATGGCGCGCAGATGCTGTCGCGCGGCTGGCATTCGGGCTCGGTGTTCGGCACGCACGCGGCGGCCGCTTCGGTCGGCAAGCTACTCGGCCTGGATGCGGCGCGCTTCGAAGATGCGCTGGGCCTGGCAGGCACGCAATCGGCCGGGCTCATGGCCGCGCAGTACGAGGCGATGTGCAAGCGCATGCACCACGGCTTCTCGGCGCGCAACGGGCTCTATGCGGCGGTGCTGGCCGAAGGTGGCTACACGGGCATCAAGCGCGTGTTCGAGCGCGAGTACGGGGGCTTTCTCTCCACCTTCGGCGAAGGCCACGACCCCGACGCCTCGAAGATCACCGAGGCGCTGGGCGAGCGCTGGGAGGTGGAGCGCATCGTCATCAAGCCGTATGCGGCGATGGGCGGCATTCACTCGCCGCTCGATGCGCTGTTCGATGCGGATGCACAACGCAAGCTCGTGCCGGCCGAGATCGCACGCATCGAGGTCGAGGTGAGCCACGCGGTCTACCACCACGGCTGGTGGGTGCCCGAGCGGCCGCTCACGCCCATCGGCGCGCAGATGAACATCGGCTATGCGCTGGCGGTCGCGGTGCTCGACGGCGCGGCGATGGTGAAGCAGTTTTCGCCGGCGCGAATCGACGCGGACGACGTGTGGGCGTTGATCCCGCGCATCGAGGTGCGACACCAGCCCGAGTTCGATGCGGGCGGCCCGTTGAAGCGCGGCCGCGTGCGGCTTGTCGTCACTTTCACCGACGGCCAGCGCATTCAGGTCGAGCGCAATTCCTCGCGTGCCATCGAATCGCCGCAAAGCAGCGACGAAGTCGCGGCCAAGTACCGCACGCTGACGGACGGGCTGATCGACGGCGCGCGGCAGAAGGCCATCGAAGACATGACGCGCTCCATCGAAGACCTGCCGGACGTGCGCGAGCTGCTCGCGCTGCTGGCGCCGCCCGTGGCTGCGGCCTTCGACTGACGCCTTCCGGAAAGGAGACAAGACATGATGAAAAACCGCCGCAACTTCTCTCTCGGCCTCGTTGCGCTGGCGGGTGCTGCAGCGCTTCCCGCCCGCGCCCAGGACCCCTGGCCCGCCGCCAAGCCGATCCGCCTCGTCCTGCCGTTTTCCGCCGGCGGCCCGGGCGACACCAACGTGCGCGCCATGGCGCAGGCCCAGGGCAAGCGCCTGAACCAGACCATCATCGTGGACAACCGGCCCGGCGCGGGCGGCATCATCGGATCGGAGTACGCGGCCAGGAGCGCGCCCGACGGCTACACCTGGCTCTCGGCCGGCAACGGCGCCATTGCCAATGCGCTGCTGCGACCGAAGATGCCCTATGCCGAAACCGACCTCGTGCCCGTGGTGGGCACCAGCACCGCGCCCTCGGTGCTGGTCACCAACGCGAGCGTGCCGGCGAAGAACCTGAAGGAACTGCAGGCCTGGGCGCGCGCCAAGGGCCGCCTGACCTTCGGCACCGCGGGCAGCGGCAGCACCGGGCACTTCGTGGCCGAGATGGTCGAGACGGCGCTTGGCGTGCCGGTGACGCTGGTGCACTACAAGAGCGGTTCGCAGACGGTGAACGCGATCGTCGGCGGCGAGGTCGACCTGGCCTCGGAGGCGCCCATCGCCGTGGCCGCCTTCGTGCAGTCGGGCAAGCTCCACGCGCTGGCGCTCGCGGCGCGCGAACGCACGGGGCCGATGAAGCAGGTGCCGACCACGGTGGAACAAGGTTTCCCGACGATCCTGATGCAGCACTGGGGCGGCATCTTCGCGCCGAGGGGAACGCCGACCGCGATCCTCGACCGGATCGCCGAAGTGACGATCAGTGCCTACAAGGAAGATGCCGATCTCATCGCGCAGACCGAGCGCGGCGGCGCGCAGCCGATGCTGTTGCCGCGCGCAGCTTTCGAGAAATTCCTGAAGGACGAACGTACGCGCTTGGCGCAGATCGTCGTCGCGTCGCACATGACGCTGGAGTAAACCGGCTCCTTGTCAGGCGCCGGGCGTCAGCGCACCAGCAGGGCTGCGTCGCCAGCCATTGCCTTGGGCATCGGCCCACCCGGCTTTGGCTTGTCGTCGCAACCGGCCGCGAGGAGGCCGATGCAGAACAGAAGAGCGAGTGCTGTGCTTCTCATGCGGCGAATGCTAGGCCTGACGCCTTGCGCGTCAAGTCGGACGCAATGCCGCGCCGATATCAGCGGTATCGGGCGGTATCAGGCAAGTGCCGGCCGTTCGCCGCCCTGCAGCCGGCGCTCGATGTCCTCGAGCACGTTCGGCAGGTCGGCCACGCTGTCGATCACGTAGTGCGCGCCGGCCGCCTTGAGCTGAACGGTCGCGGCTTCGCGGTATTGCTGTTGCGCGGCCTCGTCGAGCGCCGTCCACTCGGCCAGCGTGAGCCCCACCGAGTTGCCGCTGACCGCGAGGCCCACGGCCCAGGTGCCCGCGTTGAGGCCTTCCTGCAGCCCCACGCCGGTGTCGTCGACCTTCACCACGGTGTGCGGTGGCCACACGCCCAGGTCGGCGAAGCAGCGATACATCATGAGCGGCGACGGGCGGCCCTCGGCGAGGTCGCCGGCGCACACGAGGTTGTCGGGCGCATAGCCGCCGGCCGCGGCGATGGGCGCGACCACTTCCATGATCGGGCGGTTGTAGCCGGTGGTCGAGCCGATCTTGAGGCCGCGTTCGCGCGCCGCATTCACCGCATCGATCGCGCCGGGAATGAAGTCGGCGTGATCGCGCGCGCTCGCGGCGTTCATCGGCGTGAACACTTCGTAGAGGCGGTCCACGTCCGCATCGTTGAAGGCATGGCCGTGCTTCGCTTCCCATTGCGAGGCGATGCGCGGCAGCGTGCCGAGCGCCTTGATGTGGTCCCATTTCGCCATGCCCATCGGGCCGCGGGCCTCGGCGATGGCGATGTCGATGCCGAACTGTTCGAACAGCTTCACGAAGGCGCCCATGGGCGCGCAGGAGCCGAAGTCGAGGATGGTGCCGGCCCAGTCGAAGACGACGGCCTGGAGCTTGGAGTGGTTGTGGGCGTTCATGGCTGCTGGAAGGATGGAAAGGATCGGTCGCAGGACGAGCGCGGTGCGCGCATCACCAGGCGCTGAAGACGTCGTGCGCGATGCCGAACCCGGTGCTGGCGCCGCTGCCGCTGGTCACCAGCACCACGCGCGTGGCGTCGTCGGGCGCATCGATCACGCAGGGCGTAGTCTTCGACGACGGGTAGACGCCAGTCCAGCGCTCGGTGACCTGCGCGGTCTCCAGGTTGAGCGTGCTGCGCAGGTGGCGCAGGATGAGCTGGTCGACCTCTTCCATCGCAAAGGGCTCGGGCGCGTCGCCGTAGTGGTGCGAATCGCCGACCACGAGCGAGCCATCGGCGCTCTGCACCACGATGAGGTGGATGCCGTGCGCGAGCGAGGCCGCCTCTTCCTCCTGCAGCCGCGCGCGCAGCGCCGCCGCCTCGGGCAGCGTGCTGTAGCCCTCGTAGCGCACGAGGCTCAGGTCCGTCATCACCGAGCCCGGCAGATGGAAGCCCGCCTCGGGCTTCACGCGCAGCATCTGCAGGCGGCACAACGTGAGGTCGTAGGCCGCGATGCGATCGGCGAACAGGCCGTGCAGGTCGGTGTTGGTGCAGACCACCACGCGCTCGCCACGCAGCGTGCCGCGCGAGGTGCGCACGCGCGGCGTTTCGACCTCGTGCACGGTCTCGCCGAAGCGGAACACGACGCCATGCACTTCGGCCAGCCATCTCGTGAGCAGGCCGATGGCGGTGCGCGACTCGAGGCGCAGTTCGTGCGGGCTGAACAGGACCGAACGCGCATCGGCCAGGCTCAGCGCGGGCGCCTTGGCTTGCGCGTCGTCTGCGTCGAGCAACTCGCAACCTTCGCCCATCGGCGTGCGCATGAAGGCCTCGAGCACCGCATGCGCTTCGGGCCGGTACGCCGCGAGCCAGAGGTTGCGGTGAACGATGTCGATGCCAGCTTGCGGCGCAATGCCATGCCACACCTCGCGCGCATGCATCGCGCGGCGCCAGGTGTCGCCAGGCGCCTGGCCCGAGATGGTGATGAAGCCGAAGTTGCGGATCGATGCGCCGATGCAGGCCGCATCGCGCTCGACCACGCACACCTTGAGGCCGCGCTGCGCCGCGGTGTAGGCATGCGCCAGGCCGACGATGCCGGCGCCGACGACGATGAGGTCGAAGTTCTCTTTGGGGCTTCCGGGTATCACCGGCTTCTCCAGGCTTGAGTGCGTTTGAGCGCCCAGTGCCCGGCCAACGCGAACACGCCGCGACCGACGGCGGCCGTGAGCATGATCAAGGAAGCCATGGCGGCCGCGGGCGCCACGTCGCCGGCATCGTCCATGTTGAGCACGGCGATGGCGGCCAGCGTGGTCTGCGGCGAATAGAGAAACACGACGGCCGACACCGTGGTCATCGCGTTGACGAAGAAATAGCCGCCCACGTTGAGCACGGTCGGCAGCGCCACCGGCAGATGCACGCGCCAGAGCGTGTGCCAGAATGGCACGCCCATCGACTCGGACACCAGTTCGTACTCGCGGTCGAGCTGGCGCAGCGCGGTGAGCGAGGTGAGATGTGCCACCGAGAAGAAGTGCGCCACCGTGCAGATGACCAGGATCGTCATGCCGCCGTACAGCCCGTTCAGCGGATTCAATGGCGAGATGAAGAAGAAGATGTAGCCCACGCCCAGCACCAGCCCCGGCACCGCGAGCGGCAGGTTGGCGAGCAGGTTGAGCAGTTCGCGCAAGAGGCCGAAGTGGCGCGGCTTCTCCACGAGGTAAGCCGAGACGAAGGTGACGAGCGCGCCCGCCACGGCGGCGCACAGCGCAAGCCGCAGCGAGTTGAAATAGCTGCCCCAGCCGCCGCCGTCCATGTTGCTGAAGTCGTAGTTCTTCAGCGACGGCGTGAGCTTGTAGGGCCAGTAGGTCGCAAGCGATGCGAACACCGCCATGCCGATCATCACGAGGATGGCGCAGGCGGTCAGCGTGCAGAACACGAGCAGCGCGCGGTCGCGCGACGCCACGGGCTCGGGCTGGTAGGGCGTGGCACGCGCCGAGAGCGCCGCGGCCTGCTTGCTGCGCACGCGGCGCTCGACGAGGAACGAGAGCACGGCCGGAATGAGCAGCACGAGCCCCACCACTGCGCCCATCTGGAAGTTCTGCTGCCCGACCACCTGCTTGTAGATGTCGGTCGCGAGCACGCCGGTCTGCCCACCGACTACCTTGGGCACGCCGAAGTCGGTGATGACGAGCACGAACACCACCATCGCGGCCACGATGAGGCCGTAGCGAGAGGACGGCAGCGTCACCGTGCGAAAGATGCGCCAGCGCGACGCGCCGAGCGTCTGCGCCGCTTCATACAGACGACCGTCGGACGTGGCCATGGCGGTCGTGAGGATCAGCAGCGCATGCGGCAGCGTCCAGAACACCGAGCCGAGCACGATGCCCAGCGGCCCGTAGATCGAGGCATCGCCCATCAACCCTTTGAAGAGGCCCTGGTTGCCGAAGAGGTAGACGAGGCTGATGGCCGGCAGCAGCGAAGGCGCGAGCAGCGGGATGAGCGCCACCGCGCGCAGCGCGCCCTTGGCCGGCATGCACGAGAGCGTGAGCGCATAGGCGTACACATAGGCGATGGCCGTGCAGATCACCGCGCTGATCGCGGCGAGCCACAGGCTGTTGAACGCCGACTGCACGAGGGCCGGGCTGTCGAGGTAGCGCGCGAAGTTTGCGAGGCCGACGAAGGCGCCGGCGCGGTCGAAGAAGCTCTGGCCGACCAGCGCGCCGACGGGCAGCGCGACGATCACGACCAGCAGCAGCACGACGAAGGCCACGGCTGCGCCGGTGAGCCAGCGCTCGCGGTCGAACGCGCTGCTGCGCGGCATCGCCACCGGCATTGCGGCGATGGTGCCGGGAGAACTGCTCATGCTCAATGCGCCAGGACCGACAGCGCGTTCAGAGGCAACTGGATGTGCACCATGCTGCTCGGCACCAGCGGCTCTTCGCCGCCATAACGCGCATCGGCGGGCAGTTCGGCCTCGATCTCGATGCCGAGCGGTTCGCAGGCCAGCCGCGCCGAGGTGCGGTTGCCGAAGAATTCCGTGTCGAGCAGGCGCGCCGCGAAGCTGTTGGCGCCGAGTTCAGTGCCGAAGCGCTTGACCACCACGTGCTCGGGGCGGATGCCCACGGTGGCCTGCGAACCCACGCTGAGGTTGCCCGGCGCGCAGAACAACTCGCTGTCGCGCACGCGCACCTTGCCGTCGGCCAGCACGGTCGCGGGCAGCATGTTCATGCGGCCGACGAAGCCGGCCACGAAGCGGGTGCGCGGCTGGCGATACAGCTCGTCGGGCGTGCCGGCCTGCTCGATGCGGCCGTTGTGCATCAGCACCACGCGGTCGGCCATCGAGAGCGCTTCTTCCTGGTCGTGCGTGACCATGATGGTGACGATGCCCAGGCGCTTCTGCAGCGCGCGGATCTCGCTGCGCAGGCTCGCGCGCACTTGCGCATCGAGCGCGGAGAGCGGTTCGTCGAGCAACAGCAGGCGCGGATTCGGCGCAAGGGCGCGAGCGAGCGCAATGCGCTGCTGCTGGCCGCCCGAGAGCTGCACCGGGTATTTGTCGGCATGCGCGGTGAGGCCGACGAGGTCGAGCATCTCGCGCGAGCGCTTGGCCATCTCGCGTGCCAGTGCGCCGGTGGGATGCAGGCCGTAGGCGATGTTCTGCGCCGCCGTGAGGTTGGGGAACAGCGCATACGACTGGAACACCACGCCGAAGCCGCGCGCCGCGGGCGGCAGGCCCGCGATGTCCTGGCCGCCGAGCAGGATCTGCCCGCTGTCGGCGCGCTCGATGCCGCACACGATGCGCAGCAGCGTGGTCTTGCCGCAACCCGAGGGACCGAGCAGGCACACGAATTCGCCCGGCTCGATATCGAGATCGATGCCGTCGAGCACGCGGGTGGCGCCAAAGGACTTGCCGATGCCGCGGAGAGAAAGAAAGCTCGTCATGTGCTGCTGTCCGGAAACCCGATCACATCGGCTTCTTTTCCGATTTGGATTCGTAGCGCTTCGACCATTCGGTGAGGATGCGGTCGCGGTTCGCGGCAGCCCAGGTGAAGTCGTTCTTGGCGAGCAGCTTCTCCACATCGCCCGGCACGAACTCGAGCTTTTCCTGGATGCCCGGCAGCGCGAGCACGGCGAAGTTCTTCGCATAGAGCTCGTTGGCCTGCTTCGTCACAGCCCAGTCGGCGAGCGCCTTGGCGGCGTCCTGCTTCTTGCTGGTCTTGATGATGCCGGTGGCTTCCATGTCCCAGCCGAGGCCTTCCTTCGGCAGCACGATGTCGATCGGCGCGCCGTCGCGCTTGGTCTTGTTGGCGCGGTATTCGAAGGACATGCCGAGCGCGAATTCGCCGGCGCCGGCCTGGCGGCAGGGCTTGCTGCCCGACTGGCTGTAGATGCCGATGTTCTGGTGCAGCGCGTCCATGTACTTCCAGGCCTTGTCCTCGCCCATCATCTGGATCCAGCCCGAGACCATCAGGTAGCCGGTGCCCGATGCCGCGGGGTTGGGCATGGTGATCTGGCCCTTGTAGACCGGGTTGGTGAGGTCGGCCCAACTGGTGGGCTTGGGCAGGTTCTTCTTCGTGGCTTCGGCGGTGTTGAAGCAGATGGCCGACGACCACACGTCCATGCCGACCCACTTGGGCGGGTTGGCCGGATCGCGCATGGTCGGCTTCACCGCATCGAGGCCCTTGGGCGCGTAGGGCTGGAGCATGCCTTCCTTGTCGAGCAGCATCAGCGAGGTGGCAGCCAGGCCCCACACCACGTCGGCCTGCGGGTTGGCCTTTTCGGCCAGCAGCTTGGCGGTGACGATGCCGGTGGAGTCGCGCACGAACTTCAGTTCGATGTTCGGGTTTTCCTTTTCGAACGCGGCCTTGTAGGCCTGCACCTGGTCGGCCTCGAGCGCCGTGTAGACCAGCAACTCGGTACGGCCTTGTGCGGAGGCGGCGAACGCCAGCGAGAACAAAGCGGCCGGCACGGCGGCACGACGGATGAAGCGAAGCAGCATGATGGGAAATCCCTCGGGAAGATTGAAATGACGCGGACAAAAGTACGCACGGCGTGGCCGTGAACGCGGCGATGCTCGCAGCGCCATGTGACAGGGGTTTGTCAGATGCGTCACACGGATGTCATGGCGTGCGGCGACGCTTCACAGGCTGTCGCACGCGCTTCGTTTCACTTCCATGACACTCGACCTTGCCGAGATCGCACGCCTGTTCGCCGAACGCGGCGGGGTTGCCTACGCGGGTGAACCGGTGTCGCAGCTGGAGCACGCACTGCAATGCGCGTGGCTCGCCGAGCAGGCGGATGCGAGCGATGCACTGGTCACGGCCGCGCTGCTGCACGACCTCGGCCACCTGCTGATCGCCGAGCACCAGACGCTGTCGCAGTCGCCCACCGAGCTGGGCATCGACGACCGTCATCAATACATCGCACTGCCCTTGCTGCGCGGCGCCTTCGATGTGGAAGTGCGCGAGCCGATCCGGCTGCATGTGGATGCCAAGCGCTACCTGTGCGCGACGCGGCCGGACTATTTCTCGAAGCTCTCGCCGGATTCGGTGCGCAGCCTTGCGTTGCAGGGCGGGGTGATGGATGCGGCGGCGGCGAGCCGTTTTGCCGAGCATCGCTGGGCCAACGATGCGGTGCGGCTGCGGCTGTGGGATGAAGAGGCGAAGGTCGAAGGGCTGAAGACGCCGCCGCTGGCGCATTTTCTTGCGACCGCTGCGCGGGTCCTGCTGCGCTGAGGATGAAGGGGTTTGCGCCCTTCGGCTGATTTCAGGCCGCTTTAAGAAACATTTGTCTACGATGGCTTCCTCATGATGTCCGGCGCACCTGCGCCTGCGAGGAAACCTGCATGTCTTCATCCGTCACGGCGCGAGCCGCCACGTTCGCCCAGGTTCTGAAGCGCGTCTTTGCGCTGGCGGCGCCTTATTTCAGGTCCGAGGAGAAATGGCGCGCGAGGACCATGTTCGCGGCGATCGTCGCGCTCAACCTGGCCTACGTCTACGCGCTGGTGCTCTTCAATCAGTGGTACGGGCGCTTCTATGACGGACTGCAGAACAAGGATGCAACCGTGTTCTGGCGCGAGATTCGCGTGTTCTGCGTGCTGGCCTTCTTCAACATCCTGCTGCAGGTGCTCAAGTTCTACGTGACGCAACTGCTGCAATTGCGCTGGCGCACCTGGATGACGCGCGACTACATGACGCGCTGGATGGCCAACCGCACCTTTTATCACCTGGAACTCGCGCGCTATGCGGGCAAGGACGGCCAGACGCCGGACAACCCCGACCAGCGCATCCAGGAAGACATGCAGCTTTTCACCGACTACACGATGACGCTGTCGATGGGCCTGCTCAACGCGGTGGTCACGCTGGTGAGCTTCGTCGGCATCCTCTGGGGGCTGTCGGGCAGCTTCGAATTCTCGATGGGCGGGACCACCTACCAGATCGTGGGCGCCATGGTGTGGCTGGCGGTGGCGTACTGCGTGGTGGGCACGGTCATCACGCACTTCATCGGCCGTCCGCTGATCGGCACCAACTTCCGCCAGCAGCGCTTCGAGGCCGACTTCCGGCACCACTTGGTGCGGGTGCGCGAATACAGCGAGGCGATTGCGCTGGACCGGGGCGAGAAGGTCGAGCACGGCCAGCTCGACGTGCGCTTCGGCAGCGTGCTGCGCAATTACCTGCTGCTCATCAAACAGCAGAAGAACCTGATCACCTTCACCTCGTTCTTCGGGCAGGCTGCGGTGATCTTCCCGTTCGTGGTGGCCGCGCCGCGCTTCTTCAGCGGCGCCATTCAATTGGGCCAGCTGATGCAGATTTCGTCGGCCTTCGGCAAGGTGCAGGATTCGCTGAGCTGGTTCGTGGATAACTACGACAAGGTCGCCGTCTGGCGCGCCACCACCGACCGTCTGACCACCTTCGACGACGCGATGCGCGCCCATGCGGTGCAGGCCATGCCGCTGGAACGCGGCGAGGCCGCCGAACTGCGCAGCGACGACCTCTCGGTGGCGCTGCCCAACGGCACCTCGCTGCTGAGCGGCGCCGCGCTGGCCGTGAAGCCCGGAGACAGCGTGCTGCTGCAGGGCCCCTCGGGCAGCGGCAAGTCGACGTTGTTCCGCTCCTTTGCCGGCATCTGGCCGTTCGCCAGCGGCCATGTGAAGGTGCCGGACGATGCGGTCTTCATGCCCCAGCGCCCCTACGTGCCCGACGGCAAGCTGCGCGACGCGCTGACCTACCCGAACCCCGCCGCCGATTTCACCGACGACCAGCTGCGCCAAGCCCTGACCGACGCCTTGCTCCCCGACCTCGCCAGCCGCCTCGACGACAGCGACTCATGGAGCCAGAAGCTCTCCGGCGGCGAACAGCAGCGCCTGGCCATCGCGCGGGTGCTGCTGAAAAAACCGGCATGGCTCTTCGCCGACGAGATCACCAGCGCCCTCGATGCGAAGGCCGAGGGCGAGCTCTACAAGCGGTTGTCGGACACGGTGCATGCGGCGGGCGGCGCGATGGTGTCGATCGCGCACCGCGCGGCGGTGGGCGATTTCCACAACCAGCGCTGGACACTGGTGCCGCAGGAAGAAGGCGCGGCCGGTGGCGCGCGCTACCGGTTGAACGTCTCCACTGCCACTCAGCCGACAGCGGCCTGACCGGAATAGCGCTCCCAGCCCTTCTTGCGCAGGTCGCAGGCGGGGCATTCGCCACACCCATAGCCCCAGGCCTGGCGGTGCACGCGGTCGCCGAGGTAGCAGGTGTGGGTCTCTTCCACGATCAAGTCGACCAGCGGCTCGCCGCCGAGGCGGTGCGCCATCTGCCAGGTCTCGGCCTTGTCGATCCACATGAGCGGCGTCTCGATGACGAGGCGGCGCTCCAGGCCGAGCGAGAGCGCGAGCTGCATCGCCTTCATGGTGTCGTCGCGGCAGTCGGGGTAGCCCGAGAAGTCGGTCTCGCAGACGCCGGTGACGATCACCTGCAGCCCGCGCCGGTAGGCCAGCGCGCCGGCCAGCGTGAGGAACAGCAGGTTGCGCCCGGGCACGAAGGTGTTGGGCAGGCCGTCGGCCTGCATCGCGAAGGCCACCTCCTCGGTGAGCGAGGAACCGCCGAGCTGGGCCAGCGCCGCGAGCGTGAGCACATGGTCTTCGCCCAGGCGCGGCGCCCAGTCGGGAAAGCGCTCGCGCATCTGCGCGAGGATGGTGCCGCGCACGTCGAGCTCGACGCGGTGGCGCTGCCCGTAGTCGAAGCCCAGCGTCTCGACGCGCTGGTACTTCGAGAGCGCGTCGGCGAGGCAGGTGGTCGAGTCCTGGCCGCCGGAGAACAAGACGAGGGCGGTGGTGTGCAGGGGCATGTCCGTCAGCGGGGCCGTTGTAGTCCAAAGACGCGATTTTCGCAGGCCCGCCGGGGGCGCGGATACGATCCCGCGGATGAGCACCAAACACCTCGTCGCATGGGCCGCCACCTTCATCGTGCTGCTGGTGATCGACATGTTCTGGCTCGGCGTCGTCGCCAAGAACATGTACCAGCAGGCCATGGGCGACCTGATGTCGCCAGAGCCCCGGCTGGCCTTCGCGGCGATGTTCTACCTGCTGTACCCGGTCGGCTTGCTGATCTTCGCGATCCTGCCGGGCATCGATGCGCAGAGCGTGACGCGGGCGGCGGTGCTGGGCGGGCTCTTCGGGCTCTTCTGCTACAGCACCTACGACCTGACCAACCTGGCGGTGATCCGCAACTGGCCACTGGCCCTGTCGTTCATCGACATCGCCTGGGGCACGCTGGTGAGCGGCGTGGCCGCGGCGGCCGGCGCCCTGGCTTTGCGCTGGTTCGCCGGGCGTTGATTTCGCCCCACACCATGACTTTAGTCAGGGGGCCGTAGCCCCCTGCCGGGGGAAAATCCTGCCCCAACAATGCAGGGGACACAGGAATGAGCGAGCGCGGCACCGCGATCAGCTTCGAAGACTTTCAGGGCACACGCAATTTCGCCGCACTCGATGGCCTGCGGGCCGTCTCCGTCTTCCTCGTCTTCAGTGACCATTTCGGCGGCATCGGCTGGACGCGTTTCTCGGGCTGGCTCGGCGTCCACGCCTTCTTCGTCCTCTCCGGCTTCCTGATCACCACGCTGCTGCTGCGCGAGCGCGACAGCACCGGCAGCGTGTCGCTCAAGGCGTTCTACATCCGCCGCAGCACCCGCCTGTTGCCGCTCTACCTGCTGGTCTTCCTGGCCGTGCTGGGCCTGAGCCATGTCGCGCAAGACGGCACCTGGGAGCAGATGAAGGCGGCCACGCCCTACTACCTGACGCTGCTCAACGAGCTGGCCGACATGGCGCCCCTGCACATGACCTGGACGCTGGGCGTGGAGTGGAAGTACTACCTGCTCTGGCCGACGCTGCTCGTGGTCTTCGGCACGACGCTCCGGTCGGGCCTCGCGACCGTCGGCTTCTGCCTCACGGCGCTGGCCATGGTCGGCATCGGCGACTTTCACTGGAAACTGCTGCTGCCGCAGAACTACGTCGGCATGCTGTTCGGCTCGGGGCTGGCCATTCTGATGAATTCGCGGCGCACCTTCGGGCTGGTTCGCTGCCTCATGAACCATGGCGTGGCCATCGCGCTCGGGCTGGCGCTGCTGGTGGTGCACCGGCGCTTCCCGGTGATTGCCGGGCGCATCGGCGATGCGTCGGCCATCGCGGTGTACAGCCTGCTGATCGCGATGCTGATCCCGGCCCTGATCGCCGCCCGCACCTGGGTCGCCCGGGCGCTGGCGTCGAAGCCTCTGGTGTTCGTCGGGCATCGCTCGTATGCGATGTACCTGGTGCAGTACGTCGCGGCCCATACGGTGATCGCTATGCTGCCGGCCCCCACCATCGTGGGCGGCACGCTGCTCTTTCTTTCGTTCGCCATGGCGCTGTTTCTCTCTGATCAGCTTTACCGATGGTTCGAGAAGCCGATCACCGACTGGGGCCACCGCTGGGCCAGGGCGGTGAAGCAGGCGGCGTTGTCGAAGACGCCGCTGCCGGGCTGCGACGCCGCTGGCGCGTTGCGACCGGGCCGCAACCGCAGCCCGCTCTGAATCAGCGCTAGAGAAAGCGCTCGAGCAGCTTGCGCGAAGGCCGGTCCAGCGCCTTCGCATCGGGAATCCGGAACTGCACACCGTGCGCGCTGGCAATCAGCAGCGCGCCGCCTTCGAGCCGGCGGATGTCTTCCTCGGCCTTGAGCACGAAGCTGGTGTCGCCGCGGTCGGTGCTCACGGTCCAGGTGCTGGGCACGCCGAAGCTGGAGACCTTGTGCAGCTTCAGCAGCGTGGGCGCGAAGTCGCGCACAGCCAGCTCTTCTTCGAGCAGCGCCCGGCTCTGCGGCGGCAGCGCCTCGACGCGGTCGATCCAGACCAGCTCGCGGCCGTCGACGCCGACCAGCGAGATGCCCTCGCCGGGCGCCGTGAGCGGAAAGGCGCGCACGGGCGTGATGCCCACATGGCGCTCGCCCTGGGCGTCGATCAGCACGAGGCGGCCGAAGGTATCGCGCTCCATGGCGAAGGTGATGGTGTTGTCGGATGTCATGCGTCACCTGCCGGGTGTGCTGCGTGGCTGATGAGCGGCAGTTGCGCGCCCGCACGCTCGTCTACAGCGCCTTCGCTCGCATCGTCGTCCCCCTGGCGCAGTTGCGCCTGGTAGAGCCGCCAATAGGCACCCTGCTTGGCCATGAGCGCATCGTGCGGCCCGACCTCGACCACCTCGCCGCGGTCCATGACCACGAGCCGGTCGGCCTTGCGCAGCGTCGACAGCCGGTGGGCGATGGCGATGGTGGTGCGGCCCTGCACGAGGTTGTCGAGGGCCTTCTGGATTTCCTTCTCGGTCTCGGTGTCCACCGCCGAGGTGGCCTCGTCGAGGATGAGGATGCGCGGGTCGATGAGCAAGGCGCGCGCAATGCTGATGCGCTGGCGCTCGCCGCCCGAGAGCCCCTGGCCGCGCTCGCCGACCAGCGAGTCGTAGCCATGCGGCAGGCGCAGGATGAAGTCGTGCGCATGCGCGGCGCGGGCCGCGGCCACCACCTCTTCGCGCGTGGCGTCGGGCTTGCCGTAGGCGATGTTCTGGGCGATGGTGCCGAAGAAAAGGAACGGCTCCTGCAGCACCAGCCCCACGTGGCGTCGGTAGTCGGCCACGGCGAAGCGGCGGATGTCGGTGCCGTCGACCTTGATGGCGCCGTCGGTCACGTCGTAGAAGCGGCAGATCAAATTGACCAGCGTGCTCTTGCCCGAGCCGCTGTGGCCCACGAGGCCGATCATCTCGCCGGGCTCGATCACGAGGTCCAGGTCGTGGATCACCGCGCGCGAGCCGTAGCGGAAGCCCAGTCCGCTCATCTCGATGCGCCCCTGCACGCGCTCCACCTTCACCGGGTTCACCGGCTCGGGCACGTTGCTCACGTGGTCGAGGATGTCGAAGATGCGCTTGGCGCCGGCCGCGGCCTTCTGCGTGACCGAGACGATGCGGCTCATCGAATCCATGCGCGTGTAGAAGCGGCCGATGTAGGCGATGAAGGCGGTGAGCACACCCACGGTGATGCTGCCGCGCGAGACCTGCCAGATGCCGAAGCCCCACACCACGAGGAGGCCGATTTCGGTCAGCAGCGACACGGTCGGCGTGAACACCGACCAGGTGCGGTTGAGCTTGTCATTGACCTGCAGGTTGTAGGCGTTGGCGGTGCGGAAGCGGTCGGCTTCGCGACGTTCCTGCGCGAAGGCCTTGACCACGCGGATGCCGGGAATGGTGTCGGCCAGCACGTTGGTCACTTCCGACCAGACGCGGTCGATCTTCTCGAAGCCGGTGCGGAGGCGATCGCGCACCACATGGATCATCCAGGCGATGAAGGGCAGCGGCACCAGCGTGACCACCGCGAGCAGCGGGTTGATGGAGATCAGGATCGCCGCCGTCATGACGATCATCAGCACGTCGTTGGCGAAATCGAGCGCGTGCAGCGACAGGAAGACGTTGATGCGGTCGGTTTCCGAGCCAATGCGCGCCATCAGGTCGCCGGTGCGCTTGCCGCCGAAATAGTCGAGCGGCAGCGTCAGCAGGTGTTCATAAGTGCTGGTGCGCAGGTCGGCGCCGATGCGCTCGGACACCAGCGCCAGCAGATAAGTGCGCGCCCAGCCCAGGCCCCAGCCCAGCAGCGCAGCGCCGAGCAGGCCGCCCAGGTAGAGCCCCACCAGGCCCGGATCGATCTGCTTGCCGTTCTGGAACGGGATCAGGATGTCGTCCATCAACGGGATGGTCAGGTACGGCGGCACCAGCGTGGCGGCGGTCGAGAGCAGGGTCAGGAAAAACCCCAGGAAAAGCTGCTTGCGGTAAGGCTTGGCGAAACGGCCCAGGCGCAGCAGCACCCAGGTCGAAGGCGGAGTCTGGAGTTCGGTGTCGGCCGGTTCGTCGCCGTCGGCGGCTTCGGGTGTCACCTCCGCGACACCGGCCGCGCGCTGGCCGAACAGCTTGAGCAGGCGCAGCGCATGGGCCTGGCTGGCCAATGTGTAACGCCAGCGCGCCAGGCGGCCGTCGGGGCCGATCAGGTCGAGCGTGCCGACGCCCGAATGGTCGGCCAGCTGCAATTGAAGTGCAGGTTCTGTGAGTGGCCACTCACGCCATTCGCCACCCGATTCCAGCGCAATCAGGCGCTGGTCAGTCAGGGCAACCAGGCCGGAAGAGAAACGAAGTTCGTAATCGAGGTCAACCGGCAGTGTTACCAGAACGTTTTCCGCGACTGCGAGCCGGTTTTTCAGCGCGCCTGAAGCCGCCTCGATTTCGCCCTCCCGGGTGCCGACTGGATCGTGATGTTGCATTGTGTTTCTTTGACTCTTGCCCGTCGCGGGCCGCAAGGACCGCGCCATGGCGTCCTTTGTCGGGCGCCGATTCTGACCGATTGCCATGGGCGCGCTTGAAGGCGCCGTGGTGCTCGGCCAAAGCACATCGAACGTTTTCATGACCCGTTTCGACGACATCCGCCTGCTGCGCATCAACTATTTGCGCGGTCCCAACCTCTGGACCTACCGTCCGGTGCTCGAAGTCTGGCTCGACCTGGGCCAACTGGAAGACTTCCCTTCCAACAAGATCGACGGTTTCACCGACCGCCTCACGGCCCTGCTCCCGGCGCTCATCGAGCACCACTGCGGCGTGGGCGAGCGCGGCGGCTTCATCCAGCGGCTGACCGAAGGCACCTGGTCGGGTCATGTGCTCGAACACGTGGTCATCGAACTCCTGAACCTGGCCGGCATGCCGACCGGATTCGGGCAAACCCGTAGCACCTCGGAGCACGGCGTCTACCGCATGGTGTTCCGGGCGCGCGACGAGCAGGTCGCCCGAGTGGCGCTGGCCGAAGGCCACAAGCTCCTGATGGCCGCCATCAACAACGACCCGTTCACCGCTGGCGACGTGCAGAAGGCCGTCGACGCGGTCAAGGCCAAGGTCGAGGACTGCTACCTCGGCCCGAGCACCGCCGCCATCGTCTCCGCCGCCACCGACCGCGGCATCCCGCACATGCGGCTGAACAGCGGCAACCTCGTGCAACTGGGCTACGGCGCCAACCAGCAGCGCATCTGGACCGCCGAGACCGACTACACCAGCGCCATCGGCGAATCGATCGCCAGCGACAAGGAACTGACCAAGTCCCTGCTCGCGAGCTGCGGCGTGCCGGTGCCCGAAGGCCAGATCGTTTCCAGCGCCGAAGAAGCCTGGGAAGCCGCTGAAGACATCGGCCTGCCGGTGGTCGTGAAACCCTCGGACGCCAACCACGGCCGCGGCGTGTCGCTCGAACTGACGACGCGCGAAGAAGTCATGGCAGCCTTCGCGGTCGCCGAACCCGAAGGCAGCGACGTGATGGTCGAGCGCTTCATCCGCGGCCACGAGCACCGCCTGCTGGTGGTGGGCGGCGAAGTGGTGGCGGCCGCGCGCGGCGAGATCATCACCGTGACCGGCGACGGCAAGTCGAGCGTGGCCGAACTCATCGAAAAGCAGCTCAACAGCGACCCGCGCCGCGGCGCGGAAGAGGAATACCCGCTCGACCTGATCGTGCTGGCCACCGACGCCAAGCTGCAGCTCGAACTCAAGCGTCAGGAACTGGACGGCGCCGCAGTGCCGGCCGCCGGCCGCGTGGTCACGATCCAGCGCAACGGCAACATGGCCAACGACTGCACCGACCAGGTCCACCCCGAAGTCGCGCACGCCGCCGTGCTGGCCGCGCGCGTGGTGGGCCTCGACATCGCGGGCATCGACCTCGTGGCGCTGGACATCTCCAAGCCGCTCGGCCCGCAGCGCGGCGCGATCGTCGAAGTCAACGCCGGCCCGGGCCTCCTGATGCACCTGAAGCCGGCGGTCGGCTCGCCGCGCCCGGTGGGCCGCGCGATCTGCGACCACCTGTTCCCCAACGACGCGCCCGGCCGCATTCCCGTGGTCGGCGTGGCCGGCTCGCAGGACACCGCGGTGCTCGCGCGCCTCGTGGCCTGGCTCATCAACCTGGGCGGGCGCCACACGGGTCTCGCCTGCCGGGACGGCCTGTTCCTCGAGCGCCGCCGCGTCGATGCGCGCGACAGCGCCAACTGGGAAGCCGGCCATCGCCTGCTCGTGAACCGCGCCGTGCAGGCGGTGGTGATCGAGAACGGCGCCGAGACCATCCTGCGCGACGGCCTGGCCTACGACCGCTGCGAAGTCGGCATCGTGACCGACCTCGAAGGCGCCGAAGCGCTCGCCGACTACGACATCACCGAGAGCGACCAGATGGTCAAGGTGCTGCGCACGCAGGTCGACGTGGTGCTGGGCGAAGGCACGGCCGTCCTGAACGCGGCCGATGCGCGCGTGGCCGGCCTCGCGCCGCTGTGTGATGGCGCCGTCATCCTCTATTCGGCCGACCCGCAGGCCGCCGCGCTCACCGCGCACCAGACCGCCGGCGGCAAGGCCGTGCTCGTGCGCCAGGACCGCGTGGTGCTGGCCAACGGCAGCAGCGAATCGTTCCTGCCGGGCCTGGGACGCCTGACGATCTGGCGTGCCACCCATGCCGGCGTGACCCTCGAAAGCCTGCTGGCCGCCGTGGCCGCCGCCTGGGCCATGGGCATTCCGCTGAACCTGATCGGCGCCGGCGTGGAGGCTTTCGAAGCCGACCTGCAGGCCGCGCTCGCATCACTGCAGTTGTCGCAGACCCAGCCTCTCCAACCCCAATTCGCCTGAGGCCCTGCGCCTCTCGCCAGATCGCAAGCTGTCGTAGCCCCATGAAAGTCACCCGCATCCGAGCCCTTCGCGGGCCCAATCTCTGGAGCCGCCACACCGCCATCGAAGCGGTCGTGGCCTGCGAAGGCGATGAAAACGCCATCAGCAAGCTCGCCGGTTTCGAAGCGCGCCTCCGCGCCCGCTTCCCGACCATCGGCGAACTGCACCCGATGGTGCTGGGCCAGCCGCTGGCGCTCGCCCACGTGCTGGAAAACGCGGCCGTGGCGCTGCAGGCGCAGGCCGGCTGCGCCGTCAACTTCGGCCACACCGCGCCGACGGTGGAAGACGGCGTCTACCAGGTCGTCTTTCAATACAGCGAAGAAGCCGTGGGCCGCCGCGCGATCGAACTGGCCGACCAGCTGATCGCCGCCGCGCAGGCCGACACGCCCTTCGACGCCACCGCCGCCATCACCGAGCTGCGCGACCTCGACGAATCCGAGCGCCTCGGCCCGAGCACCGGCTCCATCGTCGATGCGGCCGTGGCGCGCGGCATTCCGTACCGCCGCCTCACGAGCGGCAGCCTGGTGCAGTTCGGCTGGGGTTCCAAGCAGCGCCGCATCCAGGCGGCCGAGGTCGACAGCACCAGCGGCGTGGCCGAATCGATCGCGCAGGACAAGGAACTGACCAAGCAGTTGCTCAACGCCGCCGGCGTGCCGGTGCCGCTGGGCCGCCCCGTCTCCAGCGCCGAAGACGGCTGGGCCGCCGCCGGGGAAATCGGCCTGCCGGTCGTGGTCAAGCCGCAGGACGGCAACCAAGGCAAGGGCGTCACCGTCAACATCACCACGCAGGAGCAACTGACCTCGGCCTACGATTCGGCCGCCGTCTACGGCGAGGTGATGGTCGAGAAATTCCTGCCGGGCTTCGACTTCCGCCTGCTGGTGGTCGGCGACCGGCTCGTGGCCGCCGCGCGGCGCGATCCGCCGCAGGTGATCGGCGACGGCCAGCTCACCGTGCGCCAGCTCGTGGACGCGGTGAACCTCGACCCACGCCGCGGCGAGGGCCACGCCACCTCGCTCACCAAGATCCGCCTCGATGACATCGCCATCGGCCGGCTCGAATCGCAGGGCCTCACGCCCGAGAGCGTGCCCGAGCGCGGCCAGCGCGTGGTGTTGCGCAACAACGCGAACCTCTCCACCGGCGGCACCGCCACCGACGTGACCGACACCGTGCACCCCGAAGTGGCCGCGCGCGCAGTCGATGCGGCGCAGATGGTCGGGCTGCACATCTGCGGCGTCGACATGGTCTGCGAGAACGTGCTGCGCCCGCTCGAAGAGCAGCACGGCGGCGTGGTCGAGGTGAACGCCGCGCCGGGCCTTCGCATGCACATCTCGCCCTCGTTCGGCCGCGGCCGCGCGGTCGGCGAAGCGGTGATGGACACCATGTTCGCGCACGGCGACGACGGCCGCATTCCGGTGGTCGCGGTCACCGGCACCAACGGCAAGACGACCACCGCGCGCCTCATCAACCACCTGCTCGCTTCGAGCGGCCTGCGCACCGGCATGACCAACACCGACGGCGTGTACGTCGATGGCCGCCAGACCGACAGCGGCGATTGCAGCGGCCCCAAGAGCGCACGCAACGTGCTGATGCACCCCGACGTCGATGCGGCTGTGTTCGAAGTGGCCCGCGGCGGCGTGCTGCGCGAAGGTCTCGGCTTCGACCGCTGCCAGGTGGCCGTGGTCACCAACATCGGCAGCGGCGACCACCTGGGGCTGAACTACATCACCACCGTGGAAGACCTCGCGGTGCTCAAGCGCGTGATCGTTCGCAATGTGGCGGCCGACGGCTATGCAGTGCTCAACGCGGCCGACGTGAACGTCGCCGCGATGGCGGCCGGCTGCCCCGGCCATGTGATCTTCTTCACCGCCGACCGCATGCATCCGGTCATGGCCACGCACCGCGCGCAAGGCAAGCGCACCGTGTATGTCGACCAGGACACGCTGGTGGCCGCCGAAGGCTCGTGGCGCGAGCGCATTCCGCTGCGCGATGTGCCGATCACGCGCAACGGCACCATCGGCTTCCAGGTCGACAACGTGATGGCCTCGGTGGCCGCGGCCTGGGCCGTGGGCCTGGACTGGGACACCATCCGCAGCGGCCTCGCGAGCTTCATGAACGACGCGGCCGGCGTGCCGGGGCGCTTCAACGTCATGGACTACCGCGGCGCCACCGTGATCGCCGACTACGGCCACAACACCGACGCGATGCGCGCACTGGTCTCGGCCGTGGACACCATGCCGGCCAACAAGCGCTCGGTGGTGATCAGCGGCGCGGGCGACCGGCGCGATTCGGACATCCGCGACCAGACGGCCATCCTCGGCGAAGCCTTCGACGACGTGATCCTCTATCAGGACGCGGCGCAGAGGGGCCGTGCCGATGGCGAGGTGATGGCGCTGCTGCGCCAGGGCCTGCAGGGCGCGGGCCGCACGCGCCAGATCGACGAGATCCGCGGCGAGTTCGTGGCGATCGATGCGGCGCTGGCCCGCCTGCAGCCAGGTGACCTGTCGCTGATCCTGGTCGATCAGGTCGAGGAAGCGCTCGCTCACCTCGCACAGCGCATCGCAGCAGGCTGATAACCGGGTTGACGGACATGTCCCACACACAGGGGCGTGTCCGGCCCGCCCGCTGAACGGGGCTGTCCCACAGACCCCGCAACCCAGCGAGCAGCAGACTGTGGCTCCGGTCACGAACCTCCAGCGAGGTCGTGCCCCAACCAGGAGCCCGCATGACAACAACAGTTCGTTCCATCCTTTCCGCCACGGCCCTCTTCGCCGCCAGCGGCTTCATCGTCTTCGGCGCACAGACCGCGAGCGCGCAGGCGCCCGGCACCGACGCCCGCGCACAGAAGGAACGCGCCGTCTGCGACGGCGTGCAGCAAGACCGTGCGGCGTGCCTGCGTGAAGCCGGCGCCGCGAAGCAGGAAGCCGGCCGTGCCGGCCTCACCACGCCGAGCCCGGCACGGGGCCAGGTCAATTCCCTGGCGCGCTGCGCCGAACAGCCCGCGGCCGACCAGGCCGACTGCGAAGCCCGCATCAAGGGCGGCGCCCGCACCACCACCGAAGGCAGCGTGATGGGCGGCGGCGTGATCCGCGAAACCGTGACACCTCTTCCGGCGCAACCCGCGCCGGCGCGTTGATTTGCTGACTGACTACGCCAAGGAGCACATCATGAAAAGCAATACCCGTTCGATCGTCCTCGCCCTGCTCGCCGTTGGCGGCATGGCAACAGCCGGCATCGCCACCGCACAAGGCTCGCGTGGAGGCATCTACCAGCAGGAACTCGCGGTCTGCGGCCACAACCAGCAAGACCGCGCCGCCTGCATCCGCGAAGCCGGCGCAGCCCGCCAGGAAGCCGCACGCGGCGGCCTGACCGGCGCACCCGACTACCGCGCCAATGCGCTCGCGCGCTGCGGCCTGCAACAGTCGCCCGGTGACCGCAGGGATTGCGAAGCCCGTGTGCTCGGCGGCGCGGGCAACACCAGTGCCAGCGTCGAAGGCAGCGTGATGGGCGGCGGCGTGATTCGCGAGTCGGTCACCACTGTGGTGATGCCGGCGCCGATGCCCATGGAGCGCGCGCCCGATCCGATGATGGCGCCGCGGCCGATGCCGATGCCGATGCCGATGCCGATGCCGGCACCGTTGCGCTGAGCCTGGCACCCTGCCTACCCGTAGGCCCCGTCTTTGCGCGGGGCTGCGGGCGATGCCCTTGATTGTCACGAGATTGTCATAAAAGGCCGTCGCGTGCTAGCTATAGTTCTCGGTCCCCTGCCACCGAGGAACTCTTTCCCATGAATGCCATCAAGGTCGCTCGCCGATTCATAGAAACGGACCCGGCCAACGAATCGGCCAAGATCCTGGCCCAACTCGTGTTGGCCCTGGAGTCCGAACACAGCTTCGAGCTGGTCACGCTCTACTCCCTCGACTACAAGAGCTTCGAGCTCGCCATGAACATCCTGAAGGAATGGCGGCTCGACCGCTATTACGCCAGCAAGTCCAAGCTGTTCGACCTGTCGCTGCAAGTCACCGAACTCGAGAAGAGCTGAACGCTCCCGTCGCCGGGGTGCCGCTCAAACGAGCATCCCGCCCGACACCTCGATGCGCTGGGCATTCACCCAGCGACTCCCCTCTCCCAGCAAGCCCGCGATCGCACCGCCGATGTCGTCGGGCTTGCCTGCGCGTCCGAGCGCGGTGAAGCCGGCGATCATCGCATTGACCTGCGGGTTGTCGCGCACCATGCCGCCGCTGAAGTCGGTTTCGATCGCGCCCGGCGCGATCGTGTTCACCGCAATGCCGCGTGCACCCAGTTCCTTGGCGAGGTAGCGCGTGAGCACCTCCACGCCGCCCTTCATCGCGGCATAGGCCGAGGCGCCGGCAATCGAGAAGCGGGTCAGTCCCGACGACACGTTGACGATGCGCCCGCCGTCGGCGATCAGCGGCAGCAGCTTCTGCGTGAGGAAGTACGTGCCCTTGAAGTGCACGTTGTAGAGCATGTCGAGCTGCGCTTCGGTCGTGTCCTCGAAGTTCGCATGCAGGCCCACGCCGGCGTTGTTCACCAGGAAGTCGAAGCGCTCGCGCTGCCAGGTGGCGGCCAGCACCGTCTTCACTGAATCGGCAAATGCGGCGAAGGTCTTGCTGTCGCCGACATCGAGCCTGAGCGCGACGGCGCGGCGCCCCTTCGCCTCGATTTCCGACACCACCGCCTGCGCGGCAGCTTCGTTCGACACATAGGTCAGGATCAAATCGACGCCATCTGCGGCAAGCGCCAGCGCGGCGCTGCGGCCGAGGCCACGGCTGCCGCCGGTGATGAGTGCGATGCGGGCAGTATGGGGAACAGGGGTGGTGGAAGCGGTCATTTCAAAGTCCTCGGTGGTTGATCGGTGGATCGATGGATGGACTTTAAGAATTACCGGCAGCAAGATAAATCCTGCCAGGCGTTGCACACTGTTATCCGATCGGGAAACAATCATCGCCATGAACATCGACGAACTGCGCATCTTCTCCAAGGTCGCCGAACTCGCGAGCTTCAGCCGCGCCGCGGACCAGCTCGGCCTGACCCGCGCGCGCGTCTCGGTGGCCGTGCAGCACCTCGAAGAGCGCCTGGGCACGCGGCTCCTTCAGCGCACCACGCGCAGCGTTCGCCTCACCGAAGACGGCGAGCACTTTCTCGACCGCTGCAAGGACTACCTGGCCGAGGGCGAACAGCTGGCCACCATGTTCCGCGCGAACATCGGCGGCCTCACGGGGCGCCTGCGCATCGACCTGCCCGCCACCGTGGCGCGCGACCTCGTCATTCCGCGCCTGCCTGAGTTCCTTGCGCGGCATCCCGCACTGGAGATCGGCATCAGCACCACCGACCGCCGCGTCGACCTCGTGAACGAGGGCTTCGACTGCGTGCTGCGCGTGGGCGTGCTGGGAGATTCCGAACTCGTCGCGCGGCCGCTCGGCCTGATGCGGATGGCCAACGCCGCAAGCCCGGCCTACCTGCAGGCGCATGGCACGCCGCAAACGCTGGCCGACCTCGCGCAGCACCGCATCGTGCATTTCGCGCAGACCCTCTCGCCGAATGACGCGGGTTGGGAATACTTCGACGCAGCCCAAGGCCGCTACCGGATGCAGCCGGTGCGCGCCATCGTCACGGTGAATGGCACCGACGCCTACAACGCCGCGGCGATCGCAGGCCTCGGGCTGATCCAGGCACCGATCGGCGGCCTCCTGCCCTGCTTTGCAGCCGGCTCGCTCGTGCAGGTTATGGCGGCCTTCACCGCGCGCCCGATGCCGGTGTCGCTGGTGTACGTCAACCGGCGCCAGCTCGCGCCGCGCGTGCTCGCGGTGATGAACTGGCTGACCGAGATCCTCGCGCCCTACTTCGTCGAGGACAGCGAACTGGCTATCGCCCCCAGCGCAGCACCAGCGGATCGAGTCGTTTCGCCGTCTCGATCAGGCCAGCGCGCGTCTCGGGATGCATCGCCGGCAGCGGATGCCGCGGCGCCTCGCAAGCGATCACGCCGCCCTCCTTCATGAGCGACTTGCAGGCCAGGAGGCCCGCCTGCCGGTTCTCGTAGTTGATGAGCGGCAGCCACTGCTGGTACAGCGCGAAGGCCTTGTCGCGGTCGCCCGCGCGGTGCGCCTCGATGATCGGTCGGATGCCATCGGGATAGCCGCCGCCGGTCATCGAGCCGGTCGCGCCGGCATCGAGGTCGGGCATCAGCGTGATGGCTTCCTCGCCATCCCACGGGCCTTCGATGGCGTCGCCGCCCAGGCGGATCAGCTCGCGCAGCTTCGCGGCTGCACCCGCCGTCTCGATCTTGAAATACGCGACGTGCTCGATCTCCTTGGCCATGCGCGCAAGGAACGGCGCCGACAGCACCGTGCCGCTCGCGGGTGCGTCCTGGATCATGATGGGAATGCTCACCGCATCCGAGAGCCCCGCATAGAACTCGAAGATCTGCGGCTCGGGCACACGGAAGGTGGCGCCGTGGTACGGCGGCATCACCATCAGCATCGCGGCGCCCATGTCCTGCGCGCGGCGGCTGCGTTCGGCGCAGACCTTGGTGCTGTAGTGCGTGGTGGTCACGATCACCGGCACGCGGCCTTTCACATGCTCGAGCATCGTGCGGGTGAGCACCTCGCGTTCTTCATCGGACAGCACGAACTGCTCCGAGAAATTCGCAAGGATGCACAGGCCATCGGAGCCCGCATCGATCATGAAATCGACGCAGCGCTTCTGGCTTTCGAGGTCGAGCGCGCCCTGTTCGGTGAAGGTGGTCGGCACCACCGGGAAGATGCCGCGGTATCTGGGGGTCATGGTGTGTGTGGTCAGTGGGAATGACGGGGAACGGCGGAGCCTCTGCAGCCCACCAGAAAGTCGAAGTCGCAGCCCTCGTCGGCCTGCAGCACGTGGTTGACGTAGAGCTTCTGGTAGCCGCCGCCGCGCGTGCTCATGGGCTGCGCATCGGAGGCGGACAGCGACGCCAGGCGGGCAGCCAGCTCTTCATCGCTGATGTCCAGGTGCAGGCGCCCCGCATCGCAATCGAGCTCGATCCAGTCGCCATCGCGCACTGCTGCAAGCGGACCGCCATCCGCGGCTTCGGGCGCGACGTGCAGCACCACCGTGCCATAGGCCGTGCCGCTCATGCGCGCATCCGAGATGCGCACCATGTCCTTCACGCCCTGGCGCAGCAGCTTCGGCGGCAGCCCCATGTTGCCCACCTCGGCCATGCCGGGGTAGCCCTTGGGGCCGCAGTTCTTCAGCACCATCACGCAGCTCGCATCGATGTCGAGCGACTCGTCGACGATGCGTTCCTTGTAGTGCTCCAGGTTCTCGAACACCACGGCGCGGCCGCGGTGCTTGAGCAGTTCGGGCGTTGCCGCCGAGGGCTTGAGCACCGCGCCGCGCGGCGAGAGATTGCCGCGCAGGATGCGGATGCCGCCATCGGCGATCAGCGGGTTGTCGAGCGGACGGATCACCTCGTCGTTCAGGCTCGGCGCCTCGCGCACGTTGTCCCAGATCGACTGGCCGTTGACGGTGAGCGCGCCGGGGTGCGGCAGCAATCCGTTCTCGCCGAGGCGGCGCAACACGGCGGGCAAACCACCCGCGTAGTAGAACTCCTCCATCAGGAAGCGGCCCGAGGGCATCAGGTCCACGATCGTTGGCGTATCGCTGCCGATGCGCGTCCAGTCTTCCAGTTCGAGATCGACGCCGATGCGGCCCGCAATCGCCTTCAGGTGAATCACCGCATTGGTCGATCCGCCGATGGCCGCGTTCACGCGGATGGCGTTCTCGAAAGCCTCGCGCGTGAGGATCTTCGAGAGCGTGAGCCCTTCCTTGGCCATCTGCACCGCGCGCATGCCCGACATCTGCGCGAGCACGTAGCGCCGCGCATCGACCGCCGGAATCGCCGCGTTGTGCGGCAGCGAAGTGCCCAGCGCCTCGGCCATGCAGGCCATGGTCGAGGCCGTGCCCATCGTGTTGCAGGTGCCCGCCGAGCGCGACATGCCGCCTTCGGCCGAGAGGAACTGATGCAGGTTGATCTCGCCCGCCTTCAACGATTCGTGCAGCTGCCACACGGCGGTGCCCGAGCCGATGTCCTTGCCGTCGAGCTTGCCGTTGAGCATCGGCCCGCCGGTCACCACGATAGCCGGGATGTCGCAGCTTGCCGCGCCCATCAAGAGCGCGGGCGTGGTCTTGTCGCAGCCGGTGAGCAGCACCACCGCGTCGACCGGGTTGCCGCGAATCGCTTCTTCCACGTCCATGCTCGCGAGGTTGCGCGTGAGCATCGCGGTGGGCCGCAGGTTCGACTCGCCGTTCGAGAACACCGGAAACTCGACGGGAAAACCACCCGCTTCGGAAATTCCGCGCTTCACATGCTCCGCGATCTTGCGGAAGTGCGCGTTGCAGGGCGTGAGCTCCGACCAGGTGTTGCAGATGCCGACGATCGGCCGGCCATCGAACTCATGGTCCGGAATGCCCTGGTTCTTCATCCAGCTGCGGTACATGAAGCCGTTCTTGTCGGCCGAGCCGAACCATTCGGTCGAGCGCAATTTCTTTGTCATCGAGTCAGCGGCGCGGAGTGCGCGAGGTGAAAAAACGTTGGAGCAGGCAGAACACGAAAAGCAGCGCGCCCACGACGATGCGCGTCCACCACGAGCTCAGCGTGCCGTCGAAGGAAATCAGGGTCTGGATGATCCCGAGCATCAGCACGCCGAAAAGCGTGCCCACCACATAGCCCACGCCGCCGGTGAGCAGCGTGCCGCCGATCACCACCGCCGCAATGGCGTCGAGCTCCAGCCCGATCGCGTGCAGGCCGTAGCCCGAGAGCATGTAGAAGGTGAAGATCACGCCCGCCAGCGCCGAGCAGAAACCCGAAAGCGTGTACACGCCGATGAGCGTGCGCCGCACCGGCAGGCCCATCAGCATGGCCGAATGCTCGCTGCCGCCGATGGCGTACACCGCGCGGCCGAAGGGCGTGCAGTGCGCGATGAACACCGCCGCCAGCAGCACCACGATGGCGATCACCGCGCTGATCGAGACCGAGGCCTCGCCCCAGATCGGAATGCGGATCTGCGAGACCTCGGAGTAGAACTCATTGGTGATGCTGATCGAATCGATGCTGATGAGATAGCAGAGACCGCGCGCGAGGAACATGCCTGCCAGCGTGACGATGAAGGGCTGCAGCCGGAAGCGCTCGATGAGCAGTCCCATGAAGGCGCCGAAGGCCGTGCCCATGACCAGCACCAGCGGGATCACGATGGCCGGACTCCAGCCGTGCTTTTCGACGAGCGACGCCGACACCATCGTCGTGAGCGCAATCACCGAGCCGACCGAGAGGTCGATGCCGCCCGAGAGAATCACGAAGGTCATGCCGACCGCGACGACGATGAGGAAGGCGTTGTCGATCAGCAGGTTGAGGAACACCTGCGCCGAGAAGAACCCGTCGTAGAACACCGAGCCCAGCGTCGCCATCAGCATGAACAGCGAGATGGTCGCCGTGAGCGGCAGGTACTTCGGATTGAGCCCTGCCTTGCCCCCTCTCCCGCTCGCGGGAGAGGGTTGGGGTGAGGGTGCAGCCGCCGTCTCGATCACCGCGCTCATGCTCGCCCCCCTTCATGTGCCGGCCGCTGCACCAGCGACCGCACTTCCGCCCTGAACTCCGGCGACTGCAACAGCATCACCACGAACACCACCACCGCCTTCACCACGAGGTTGATCTCGGGCGGCACGCCGAGCGAATAGATCGCATAGGTCAGCGTCTGGATGATCAGCGCGCCGATCACGCTGCCCACGAGGCTGAAGCGGCCGCCCGTGAGCGCCGTTCCGCCGAGCGTGACCGCGAGGATGGCGTCGAGCTCCAGCAGCTGTCCGGCGTTGTTGCCGTCCGCGCTCTTCACGTTCGAGCTGATCAGAAGACCCGCCACGCCCGCGCAGAGGCCGCAGAACGCATACGCACCGACGACGAGCCGCCGCGACTGGATGCCCGCCACGCGCGCCGCGGTCGGGTTGATGCCCACCGCCTGGATGAAAAGGCCGAGCGCCGTGCGCGTGATCGCCAGATACAGCAGCACGAACACCGCTGCCACGATGAACAACGAGAACGGCAATCCCAGCAGGTAGCCGCTGCCGAGGAAGAAGAAGGGCTTGTAGTAGATCGTGATGATCTGCCCGTCCGCGACGAGCTGCGCGATGCCGCGGCCCGCCACCATGAGGATCAGCGTCGCGATGATCGGCTGCATGCCGACCTTGGCGACCAGCAAACCGTTCCACAGGCCGCAAAGCAGCGCGACACCGAGCGCCGCGAGGATCGCGAGCGGCATCGGGAAGCGGCTCACGTCGCTGGAGACGGAGCCGCCGATCATCCAGGCCGCCACCGCTGCGGCAATGGCCACCACCGCGCCGACCGAGATGTCGATGCCGCGCGTGGCGATCACCAGCGTCATGCCGAGCGAGACCAGCACCAGCGGCGCCGCGCGGTTCACGATGTCGATCAGGCTGCCGTACAGATGGCCGTCGCGCCACTCGAGATGCAGGAAGCTGGCGTTGAACGCGGTGTTGATCGCGAGCAGCAAAAGCAATGTGACGATGGGCCAGGCGAGGCGGTGACTCATGAGGGACGAGAAGCGGTTCATGCGGCGGCAATCATTTCGTAGACCTCGTCCTCGGTCGAACCGCCCGGCAGTTCGCCCACCTTCTGCCGATCGCGCAGCACCACGATGCGATGCGCCACGCGCACCACTTCGCTCATCTCCGAGGAGATGAAGACCACCGCCATGCCCGCACGCGCGAGCCGCAGGATCTCTTCCATGATCTCCTGCTTGGCCGCGACGTCGATGCCGCGCGTGGGTTCGTCCAGGATCAAAAGGCGCGGCTCGGTCGCGAGCCAGCGCGCGATCATGGCCTTCTGCTGGTTGCCGCCCGAGAGCAGGCCGATGGGGGTTTCGACGCTCGCCGTCTTGATGCCCAGCGAAGCGACGAAGCGCTCGGCCATCGCGGTCTGCTCGGCATGCGAGAGAAATTTCCGCGTGCCCAGTCGCGCTTGCAAAGCGAGCGCGATGTTCTCGCGCACCGACAGCTCGGCCACGATGCCGTCGGTCTTGCGCTCCTCGGGGCACAGCGCGAGTCCTTCGCGGATCGCATCGGCCGGGTTCGAGAAAGTGACGGCGCGGCCGTCGACCTTGAGCACGCCGCGGTCGGGCGATTCAAGCCCGAACAAAAGGCGCGCAAGCTCGGTGCGCCCCGCGCCGAGCAAACCCGCGATGCCGACCACTTCGCCGGCACGCACGCGCAGGTCGGTGGCCTGCAACTGCCCGGCCTGCCCCAACCCTTCGGTCTGCAGCAAGGCAGGTGCGGCCTCATCGAATGCCGGCAGCGCGGCGGGCCGTGCCGACTGCGCAGCCAGTTCGCGCCCGAGCATCGCCGCGATCAGCGCCTGCGGGCCGAGGTCCGCCGCTTTCCATTCGCCCACCCAGTTGCCGTTGCGCAGCACCGTGATGCGGTCCGACACCGCGTACATCTGGTTGAGAAAGTGCGTCACGAAGACGATCGCGAGTCCTTCGCTGCGCAAGCGCCGCAGCACCTCGAACAGCTTCTCGACTTCGTCGTCGTCCAGGCTCGATGTCGGTTCGTCGAGGATCAGCACCTTCGACGACACGCCGAGCGCCCGCGCGATCGCCACCAGTTGCTGCACCGCGACCGAGTAGCTGGACAGCAGGCGCGTCACATCGATGTCCAGGCCGATGCGCGCCAGCAATTCGGCCGCGCGGCGGTTCACCGCCGCCCAGTCGATGCGAAAGCCCTGCAACGCGCCGCAGCGCGGATAGCGCCCCGCGAACACGTTCTCCGCCACCGAGAGGTTCGGGCACAGGTTCACCTCCTGGTAGACCGTGCTGATGCCCAGTTTCTGCGCCTCCAGCGGCGAGCCGGGCCGGATGGCCTGGCCATCGAAGACCATCTCGCCGCCGCTGGACGGCAGCACGCCAGTGAGCACCTTGATCAGCGTCGACTTGCCCGCGCCGTTCTGTCCCATCAGTGCATGGACCTCGCCCGGGTACAGCCGCAGCTGGACATCGTTCAGCACCGGGATGCCGCCGAACTGCTTGCGGATGCCCCGCAGCTCGAGCACGGGGGCTGTGGTCGTGCGCTCGGTCATGCGGTTACTTGTTCTTGTTGTAGACGTCGATGAACACCGCGGCCAGCAGCACCAGCCCCTTGATGACCTGCTGGTAGTCGATGCCGATGCCGAGGATCGACATGCCGTTGTTCATCACGCCCATGATGAAGGCGCCGATCACCGCGCCCATCACCCGGCCCACGCCGCCCGAGGCCGAGGCGCCGCCGATGAAGCAGGCCGCGATCACGTCGAGCTCGAAACCCAGGCCCGCCTTGGGCGTGGCGGTGTTGAGCCGTGCCGCAAACACCAGGCCCGCCAATGCAGCCAGCGCGCCCATGTTCACGAAGGTAAGAAACGCGAGCCGCTGGGTCTTCACGCCCGACAGCCGCGCCGCCTTCTCGTTGCCGCCCAGCGCATAGATGCGTCGGCCGATGGTCGTGCGGTTCGTGACGAAGTCGTACACCACGATCAGCACCGCCATCACCACCAGCACATTGGGCAGGCCCTTGTAGGTCGAGAGCAGGTAGCTGAAGAACAGGATGATCGCCGCGAAGAACAGGTTCTTCACGAGGAAGAAGGCATAGGGCTCCTGCTCCATGCCGTGCGCCTTGAGCTTGGCGCGCCCGCGCAGCTTGAAGAACACCAACGCCGCCGCGGCCAGCGCGCCGACGACCAGCGAGGTGGTGCGCAGCGTGTCGCCACCGAGAGGGTCAGGGATGAAGCCCGAACTCAGGCGCTGGAACTCCACCGGAAACGGCCCCACCGATTGCCCGGCGAGCAGCGCCAGCGTGAGCCCCTTGAACACCAGCATGCCCGCGAGCGTGACGATGAACGAGGGGATCTTGCGGAACGCCACAAACCAGCCCTGCGCGGCGCCGATGACTGCGCCGGCCGCGATGCTGATGATCGCGGTCGGTATGAAATGCCATTCGTACTCGACCATCAACACCGCCGCGAGCGCGCCAATGAAGCCGCAGACCGAACCCACCGACAGGTCGATGTGCCCGGCCACGATCACCAGCAGCATGCCCAGCGCCATGATGACCACGTAGCTGTTCTGCAGCAGCAGGTTGGTGAGGTTCAGCGGTCGCAAGAGCGTGCCGTCGGTCAGCACCTGGAACAGCACCATGATCGCGACCAGCGAGATCAGCATGCCGTATTCGCGCAGGTTGTTCTTCAGAAAGCCGGCATGCAGCTTTGGGGTGGCAGCGGGTGCGGCGCCCTGCACCGCGTTGGCTTCAGGCTGCGACATGAACAGAGCTCCCTGCGCTGACGATGGCATGCATGATGCGTTCCTGCGACGCCTCGGCCGCCGTGAACTCGGCGACGAAGCGCCCCTCGTTCATCACGTAGATGCGGTCGCACATGCCGAGCAACTCGGGCAGTTCGGAAGAAATCATGAGAATGCCTTTGCCCTCGTTCGCGAGCTGGTCGATGATGGTGTAGATCTCGTACTTGGCGCCCACGTCGATGCCGCGCGTGGGTTCGTCCAATATCAGCAGTTCGGGTTTGGTGAAGAGCCACTTGCTCAGCACCACCTTCTGCTGGTTGCCGCCCGACAGGTTGACCACCAGCTGCTCGACGCCCGAGCAGCGGATGTTCAGCGCCTTCTTGTAGTCGTTGGCGACCTTGAATTCGCGGCCGTCGTCGATCACCGAGCGTTCGGAAATCGCATCGAGGTTCGCGAGGCTGATGTTCTTGCGGATGCCTTCTTCCAGCACCAGTCCGAGGCCCTTGCGGTCTTCGGTGACGTAGGCGATGCCGTGGTCGATGGCCTTGCGCACGGTGCTCACGTCCACCGGCTTGCCGTGCATGAGCACCGAGCCGCTGATGCGCTGCCCGTACGACTTGCCGAACACGCTCATCGCGAGTTCGGTGCGGCCCGCGCCCATGAGGCCCGCGATGCCGACGATCTCGCCCTGGCGCACATGCAGGTTCACACCCTTGATCTGTTCGCGGTCGGCATGCAGCGCGTGGTGCACGCGCCAGTCGCGCACCTCGAACACCGTTTCGCCGATCTTCGGCGAGCGCTGCGGGTAGCGGTGTTCCATGTCGCGCCCGACCATGCCGCGGATGATGCGGTCTTCGCTGATAGGGTCGCTGCGGCAGTCGATGGTCTCGACCGTGGCGCCATCGCGCAGCACGGTGATCGAATCGGCCACCTTGGCGATCTCGTTGAGCTTGTGCGAGATGAGGATCGATGCGATGCCCTGGCGCTTGAGTTCAAGCAACAGGGTCAGCAGCGCATCGCTGTCGTTCTCGTTGAGGCTGGCGGTGGGCTCGTCGAGGATCAGCAGCTTCACCTCCTTGGCCAGCGCCTTGGCAATTTCCACCAACTGCTGCTTGCCGACGCCCAGGTCGGTCACCAGCGTGGTGGGCAGCTCTTTCAGGCCCACCTTGGCAAGCAGCTCGCGCGTCTTCGCATAGGCGGCGAACCAGTCGATCACGCCGCCAGTGGCGATCTCGTTGCCGAGAAACAGGTTCTCGGCAATCGAGAGCAGCGGCACCAGCGCGAGCTCCTGGTGAATGATGATGATGCCGAGCTTCTCGCTGTCGGCAATCGTCTTGAAGCGGCGCAGCTCGCCCTCGAAATGGATCTCGCCGGTGTACGAGTCGCACGGGTAGACGCCGCTCAGCACCTTCATGAGCGTCGACTTGCCCGCGCCGTTCTCGCCGACCACCGCGTGGATCTCCCCCGCGCGCACCGCGAGGTTGACGTTGCTGAGGGCTTTCACCCCCGGAAACGTCTTGGTGATCCCCCGCATCTCGAGGATCGTGCGCCCGTCTGCGCTCACCGTGCTCACTTGACCTGGCTTTCCTTGTAGTAGCCGCTGTCCACCAGCACCTGCTTCCAGTTCGTGCCGTCCACGCTCACCGGCTTGAGCAGGTACGAGGGCACGACCTTGATGCCGTTGTTGTAGGTCTTGGTGTCGTTCACTTCAGGCGTCTTGCCCGAGAGCATGGCGTCCGCCATCGCGACCGTCACCTTGGCCAGCTCGCGCGTGTCCTTGAACACGGTGGAGGTCTGCTCCTTGCGCAGGATCGACTTGACCGACGGCACCTCGGCGTCCTGGCCCGACACGATGGGCATCGCCTGCGTGCCCGAGCCGTAGCCCACGCCCTTGAGCGACGACAGGATGCCGATGGAGAGACCGTCGTACGGCGACAGCACCGCATCCACGCGGTCCTTGGTGTAGTAGGCCGACAGCAGGTTGTCCATGCGGGCCTGCGCCACCGCGCCGTCCCAGCGCAGCGTGCCGACCTTGTCCATGCCCATCTGCTTGCTGCGCACCACGAGCTTGCCGCTCTTGATGTACGGATCGAGCACCGACATCGCGCCGTTGTAGAAGAAGAAGGCGTTGTTGTCGTCCGGCGATCCGCCGAAGAGCTCGATGTTGAAGGGGCCCTTGCCGCTCTTCAAGCCCAGCGCCGCCTCGATCGATTGCGCCTGCAGCACGCCGACCTGGAAGTTGTCGAAGGTGGCGTAGTAGTCGACGTTCTTCGAGCCCTTGATGAGACGGTCGTACGCGATGACCTTCACGCCCTTGTCGGCAGCCTTTTGCAGCACATCCGAGAGCGTGGTGCCGTCGATGGCGGCGATCACCAGCACCTTCGAGCCCTTGGTCACCATGTTCTCGATCTGCGCGAGCTGGTTCGGGATGTCGTCGTCCGCGTACTGCAGGTCGGTCTTGTAGCCCTTGTCCTTGAAGTACTTGACCATGTTCGCTCCGTCGGCGATCCAGCGGGCCGACGACTTGGTGGGCATCGAGATGGCGATCAGGCCCTTGTCCTGCGCGTTGGCAAGGGGCGTGAAGCCGACGACGGCGAAGGCCAGCCCCGCGAGCGAGGCCTTGAGGAAGTTGCGTTTCATGGTGCGATGAACTCCGTCTTTCTTTGATGGGCGTTGTCTTGTTCAAGGAACACCGCGGAACCGGCTTTGCCGGGCCGCTGGTGTTGCCCCCGGCGAGGGGGTTGGCGAAGCGACACGAAGTGCGCGTAGCCTGGGGGAGTACTCAATATTTGCGGTTCGGGAATTCCTTGGCGGCGACTTCCATGGGGAAGATGCCTTCTTCGGTCACGATGCGCTTGGGCAGCGCCTTGCCGGCCTTGATGTCCTTCACGGCGCTCATCAGTTGCGGGCCGAGCAGCGGGCTGCACTCCACCGACACGTTGAGCTTGCCGGCGATCATGGCTTCGAACGCGCCCTTCACCCCGTCGATCGAGATGATGGTGATGTCCTTCGCGGGCTTCATGCCGGCTTCCTCGATGGCCTGGATCGCGCCGATCGCCATGTCGTCGTTGTGCGCGAAGAGCACGTTGATCTTCTTGCCGTCGGCCTTGAGGAAGGCTTCCATCACTTCCTTGCCCTTGGCGCGGGTGAAGTCGCCGGTCTGCGAGCGGATGATCTTGAACTTCGGATCGGCCTTGATGATTTCCTCGAAGCCCTTCTTGCGGTCGATGGCCGGCGCGGAGCCCACGGTGCCCTGCAACTCGACGATGTTCACGTCGCCCTTCTGGTCCTTCATCTTCTCGACCAGCCAGCGACCGGCCTTGCGGCCTTCCTCGACGAAGTCGGAACCCATGAAGGTCACGTAGAGCGTGTCGTCCTTGGTGTTCACCGAGCGGTCGGTCAGCACCACGGGAATCTTGGCGGCCTTGGCTTCGCGCAGCACGGTTTCCCAGCCCGACTCGACCACCGGCGAGAACGCGATCACGTCGACCTTCTGCGCGATGTACGAGCGGATCGCCTTGATCTGGTTCTCCTGCTTTTGCTGCGCATCGGAGAACTTGAGCTCGATGCCCGCTTCCTTGGCCGAGGACTTGATCGACTCGGTGTTGGCGGTGCGCCATTCGCTCTCGGCGCCCACCTGCGCGAAGCCCAGCACGAGCTTCTTCTGCGCGAGCGCGGACACGGGCAGCATGCCGCCCAGGGCGGCAGCGGCGAGTGCGGTGTTGAGGGTGCGGCGATTCATGGTCATGGGATGTCTCCTTCTGTGGATTTGCTTGTTGAGAACCGTTCGAGAACCGATTGCTGTGACGGCTCAGGCCAGCATGTAGCCGGTCTTCACCGTCGTGTAGAACTCCGCGGCGTGGCGCCCTTGTTCGCGCGGCCCGTAGCCCGACCCCTTGCGGCCGCCGAAGGGCACGTGGAAGTCCACCCCCGCGGTCGGCAGATTGACCATCGTCATGCCGACCACGGCATGGCGTCTGAAATGCATCGCGTGCTTGAGCGAGTTGGTGCAGATGCCCGCGCAGAGGCCGAAGGGCGTGTCGTTGCACAACGCCAGCGCCTCGTCGTAGTCGTCGGCGCGCAGCACGCAGGCCAGGGGGCCGAAGATTTCTTCCCGCGCGATGCGGTGCGCCGGCTTCGCGAGGAACAGCGCGGGGCTCATGTAATAGCCGGGCGTCGAACGCTCGAGCGCCTCGCCGCCCCACACATGCTCGGCGCCTTCTTCGCGCGCGATGTCGACCCACGCGAGATTCATTGCCAGGCGCTCTTCGTCGGCCACCGGGCCGATGTCGATGCCGCGTTCGAGGGCGTGGCCGATCTTCAACGTCTTCAGGCGCTGCCGCAGCTTCGCCACGAAGGCGTCGTGCACCGCCGCCTCGACGATGAGCCGGCTCGATGCCGTGCAGCGCTGGCCCGCGGAAAAGTAGGCGCCCTGCACCGCGCAGTCAACGGCGCGATCGAGGTCGGCATCGGCCAGCACGACGAGCGCGTTCTTGCCGCCGGTCTCCAGCTGTACCTTCGCGCGCCGGGTGGCGGCCGCCTGCAGCACGCGCTCGCCGTTGGCCGCGGAGCCGGTGAAGCTCAGCGCATCGACCAGTGCGCTGTCGACCAGCGCCTGGCCCACTTCGCGGCCGCTGCCCATCACGAGGTTGAAGGCGCCCGCCGGCAGGCCGGCGCGGCTGATGATCTCGGCCAGCGCGCCGCCGCAGGCCGGCACCAGCTCGGCCGGCTTGAACACCACGCTGTTGCCATGGGCGAGTGCCGGCGCAATCTTCCAGGCGGGAATCACGAAGGGGGCGTTCCATGGCGTGATGAGCCCGGTCACGCCGACCGCCTCGCGCGTCACGTCCACCTGCACACCGGCCCGCGTCGAGGCCATGTTCTCGCCACCGCCGCCGCGCAGCGCTTCGCCCGCGAAGAACTTGAAGACCTGCCCCGCGCGCGCCGTCTCGGCGACCGCCTCGGGCAGCGTCTTGCCCTGTTCGCGCGCCAGCAGCAGGCCCAGTTCGTCCTTGCGCGCCAAGAGCTCGGCACCGATGCGGTCGAGCACGTCGGCGCGGCGCTGCGGGGTGCTGTGGCTCCAGTGCGGAAAAGCCTCGGTGGCCGCGCGGATGGCGGCCTCGGCCTGGCGGCGATCGGCGCGTGCGTACTCGGCGACCACCTCGCTGGTGTCCGACGGATTGGCGCTCACACCGGTGGTCGCGCTGGTTTCCCAGCGGCCGTTGATGTACTGCCGCACGTTCTGATGGATCTCACCGTGGATCACGAGGGCGCCGATCTTTGTCTCTTGTTTTGAATTGGCGTGAGTCTAGGAACAGAATTGATATCGATCCAATCGTTTTTTCGACAAAATGCATATCGATCATCGGATTCTGGAAAACCCGATAAGCCCTTAGTTCCACGAAGTCATGACCAACTACAACCACTGGTTTATTCGCGCGCGGCTCAAGACCCGGCAGCTCCTGCTGCTGGTCGCGCTGGCCGAGGAAGGCAACATCCACCGCGCGGCGCAGGTGCTCAACATGACCCAGCCCGCAGCGTCGAAGCTGCTGAAAGACCTGGAAGACGTGCTGGAGGTGCCGTTGTTCGACCGCCTGCCGCGCGGCATGCGGCCCACCTGGTACGGCGAGACGATGATCCGCCACGCCCGCGTCGCGCTCGCGAGCCTGAACCAGGCGCACGACGAACTCACCGCGCTCAAGGCCGGCCGCTTCGGGCAGGTGAGCGTGGGCGCCATCACCGCGCCGGGGCTGGCGCTGCTGCCGCCGGCCGTCGCGATGGTCAAGCGCGAGCAACCCGACCTGCGGGTGTCACTGGAAATCGAAACCAGCCCGGTGCTGATCGAGCGGCTCGAGCAGGGCAAGCTCGACATCCTCGTGGCCCGGCTCTTCGCCGAGCACGACAAGTCGCAACTGCGCTACGAGGCCCTGAGCGAAGAGCCGGTGTGCGCGCTGGTGCGGCCGGGCCATCCGTTGCTCGGCGAGAGCGGGCTCACGCTGCGCGACGTGGTCAGTGCCGGCTGGATCGTGCCGCCCGCGGGCAGCGTGCTGCGCCACCGCTTCGAGCTGATGTTCCAGGAAGAAGGGCTCGCGCCGCCGACCAACACCATCGAGAGCTCGGCGCTGCTCTTCATCACCCGCATGCTGCAGCAGAGCGACATGCTGGCGGTGCTGGCGACCGACGTGGCGCGCTACTACGCGGCGCACGGCATCGTGTCGCTGCTGCCGCTGGACATGCCCTGCCACATGGACCAGTTCGGCATCATCACGCGCACCGACCGGCTGCTGTCGCCTGCGGCGCGGGTGATGATGAAGGCGCTCAAGACGGCGAGCATGAGCGTCTACGGACGCAAGCTGGAGATGGACTGATCAGGTCCAGCCGGCGTCCACCGTGAACTCCTGCGCGGTGCACATCTTCGCGTCGTCCGATGCGAGGAACAGCACCATGCGCGCGATGTCTTCGGGCATCAGTTTGTCGGGCAAACATTGGTTGCGCTTGAGCGCCTTCTCGCCCTCCTCGTCGAGCCACAGCTTCACTTGCCGCTCTGTCATCACCCAGCCGGGCGAGACGGTGTTGATGCGGATGCGGTCCTTGCCCAGATCGACCGCAAGCCCGCGCGTGAGGCCGTTCACCGACGACTTCGCAATGGCATAGCAGGGATAGCCCGAGCCCTTGCTCTGCCAGCCGGTCGAGCCGAGGTTGACCACCGAGCCGAAGCCCAGCCGCTTCATGCCCGGCACCACCGACTGGATCGCGAACAGCGCGGGCCGCTCGTTGATGGCCATGCGGTTGTCGTAGTAGTCGGGCGTGACCGATTCGAGCGTGTGGCGATCGTCGCTCGCCACGTTGTTGACCAGCACCGCGAAGTCGCCGAGCGCGGCGGCCGCATCGGCGATGGCGCCTTGCAGCGCGCCGATGTCGCGCACGTCACAGGCGCGCCACCAGGGCGCGGCATGGCCGGCCTCGACGATCTGCTGCGCGAGCGCGGCGCTGGCGCTCTCGGCGATGTCGATGAAGGCCACCCGCGCACCTTGCGCCGCAAAGGCCGCGACGATGGCCGCGCCGATGCCGCTGCCGCCGCCGGTGACGAACACGGTGCGGCCTTTCAGGCTCGGATGGATCGAGAGTTGGGGTGAATTCAAGAACGGTCTCCAGTGAGATGGAAAACTGACATTGCAAAATGCATATCGATCTATTCCATATTGTTTGATTTCAATTATCAATATGCCTTGATACGATCCGCCGCGTCAAGGAGACATGACAAGGAAAACAATGACGAGCTACACCGCACCCTCGATCGAGGGCACCCCCGAATGCATCTGGCCGGCCGAGGCGAACCTGGGTGAAGGCACGCTCTGGTCAGCGCGCGAGCAGGCGCTCTACTGGATCGACATCCTCACGCCGCGCCTGTTCTGGTTCCGTCCTTCGGACGGCGCGCGCCGGGCCTGGCAGTTCGATGAGGAGATCACCGCGATCTCGGAACGCGCGAACGCGCCAGGCCTCGTCCTCACGCTGCGCCGCGGCTTCGCGCTCTTCGACACGACGCAACTGCCGGGTGCCGGCGCCAAGCCGCGTTACCTGCACCAGCCCGAACCCGAGCGCATCAACAACCGCTTCAACGACGGCAAGTGCGACAGCCGCGGCCGCTTCTGGGGCGGCAGCATGGACTTCGACTGCAAGGCGCCGACCGGCGCGCTCTACCGCTACGACGCCGACGGCCGCTGCACCAGGCACGACGACGGCTTCGAGGTGACCAATGGCCCGACCTGGTCGGCGGACGGCCGCACCATGTACTTCAACAACACGGTGCTCAACAACCTCTACGCCTATGACTTCGACATGGAAGCCGGCACGGTGTCGAACCGCCGCGTGTGGCACCGCTTTCCCAAGCCGGACGGCCTGCCCGACGGCATGACCACCGACGCCGCCGGGCGCCTGTGGATCGCGCACTGGGACGGCGCCTGCGTCACCTGTCACGACCCGGAGACCGCGGCCGAACTCGGGCGCATCGTGCTGCCCGCGAGCAACGTCACCGACTGCGCATTCGGTGGCGCCGATATGCAGACGCTCTACATCACGACCGCGCGGAACGGCCGCACCGAAGCGCAGTTGAAAGACGAGCCGCTGGCCGGCGGACTCTTCGCCGTGCGCATCGGCAGCCCCGGCGTGCCGGCCGCCTTGTTCGCCGGCTGACGCAAGGCTTCAGCCGACGACGCTGAAGCGGTGTTCCGTCGTGCTGCGGAACACCTCGCCCGGCCGCAGCACGGTCGATGGAAAGCCCGGCTGGTTCGGCGAATCCGGATAGTGCTGCGTCTCGAGGCAGAGGCCGTCGCCCTGGCGCAGGCTCGCACCCTGCGAGCCCATGAGGCTGCCGTCGAGGAAGTTGCCTGAATAGAACTGCACGCCGGGTTCGGTGGTGTGCACTTCCATCACGCGGCCCGAGGCTTCGTGCGCGACGCGCGCGGCAATGGCGAGGCTGTCGAGGCCGTCGTCCTTGCGATCGAGCACCCAGTTGTGGTCGTAGCCATGCGCGAGCAGCAGTTGCTCATGCCCTTCGCGAATGCGCTCGCCGATGCGCGTCGGCGAACGGAAATCGAAAGGCGTGGCGCCCACCTCTTCCAATCCGACCGGAATCAACGTGGCGTCCACAGGGCAGTAGCGACTCGCAGAAAGCGTCAGCACGTGGTCCATCACATCGCCGCTGCCCGCGAGGTTGAAGTAGTCGTGGTGGCTCAGGTTCAGCACCGTCGGCTTGTCGGTCACGGCGCGGTAGTCGATGCGCCATGTGTTCTGCGTCGCGGAGAGCGTGTAGCGCACCGTGAGCTGCACTTCGCCGGGGTAGCCCTCTTCACCGTCGGCGCTCGTGTAGCGCAGCTCGATGGCGATATCGCCGCGTGCGTCCTCCGCGGACACCGGCTCGATCTCCCAGAAGCGCGTGCCGAAGCCCTTCGCGCCGCCGTGCAATGAATTCACACCGTCGTTCAGATCGAGTTGGTGGCCGACACCATCGAGCGTGAAGCGTCCCGCCGCGATGCGGTTCGCATAGCGGCCGACGATGGTGCCGAAGTGCGGATGCGGCTTCAGGTAGTCGTCCAGCGACGGCAGGCCCAGCACGATGTTCGCAGCCTGTCCGTGTCGGTCGGGCACGCGCAGCGCGGTGACGATGCCGCCGTGGTTGATGGCGCTGAGGCTGAGGCCGCGTCCGTTGTCGAGGGTGTATTCGGTCACCGCGCGCCCATCGGGCATGTGGCCGTATTCATGTGAAGTGATGCTGCTCATTCGGCTCCGGGGAGTGGTGGAAACAACGCCTCGCGCGCGCACAGCGATGCGGTGTGCAGGCCGATGCGGTCGGTGAGGTCGTGGTAGGTGGGTGGCTCGGCCGCATGGGTCTTCACCTCGATGCGGTGCCCCGCCTTCGCCACTGCATCGCCGAAGCGCTGCTGCAGGGCGAAGGGCGTGTTCCTGTCTTCGCGGTTGCCGATCAGCACGATGCGCCGCGACGGGTCGCGCACGATGCCGCTCACATGGTCGAGCGGATCGTAGAACTGCGTGCTGCCGGTGGTGTCGGTGCGGCCGTCCTTCGACATGCCCAGCATGCGCGCGCGTTCGAGCAGCCCGTAGGCGCCCGAGGTCAGCACCGCGCAGGCCACGCGCGTGCGGCCCATGGTGAGCAGCGCGGCGCCCGCGGTCGCGCCGCCGCTGTGGCCCAGGATCACGATGCGCTGCAGCTGGTGGCGCTGCATGAGCGCATCGAGCGCCGCATCGAGCGCGTGGAACTCCACGGGCTCGCGCCGTTTGCGGTGGTCGCCCGACGAGCCGTACGTGCCGGGCCGCGCCATGAAGATCCACGGCACGCCCGCGCGGTCGCGGCTGCGCTGCGCATCGAGCGTGCGCAGCGCCTCGGTGTTGCCGGAAATGCGCGTGGGCGGCTGGTCCATCACGCTGTCGCGGTCGCCGGAAAACTGCACGATGGCCACGCGCGCACCGTCGATCTCGTCGCTCGCGAAATAGCGGATGCAGGCCGGCCCCTCGACCGGCTGCACCCAGAGGTAGCCGCGGCGGTCGGGGCAGTTCGCGCGCACGGCCGGCTGGTTCCAGTGCAGGAATTCGTCTTCGGCCGCCGCCGCGCGTGCGGCCGGTGTGCCCGGCGCGCGCAGGTCGGCGCCGGCGCGCTGCGCACAGGCCGCCTGCATCAACGCGAGCAGCACGAACGCGAGGCGTCGATGTCGCCACAGGGCGGGCATGAAAGGCAGCGGGGTCACAGCTTCTTCAACAGCGAAGGGATGTTGCCGAAGTCCGAGCGGTCGCGGTCGCCCTTCACCAGCAGCAGGTCGCCGTCGCGCAGGAAATCGCCGAGGTAGAGGGCCAGCTCTGCGGCATCGTCGAAATGCGGACCGAGCAGGCCGGTGGGCACCTCTTCGCGCAGCCAGCGCATCTCGTCGCCGTGCGTCACCAGGTGCGCGATGCCCGAGGCCAGCAGCGGCTCGGCCAGGCCGCGGTGCATCGCCTCGGCCTGCTCGCCCAGGTTGACGATGCGCCCGAGCACGCCGACCTTGCGGGCGACCGGCGCGTTGCCAGGGCCACGGTAGCTGCGGACGAAGCTCATCGCGTTGCGCATCGACATGACCTCGGCGTTCCAGCTGTCGTCGATCAGCGTGACCAGCGCGCCGGTGCGGGTGCGCAGCGGCTCCACCTGCATCACCGACGCGGGCAGCCGCACGTCGGGCATGCGCGCGCTGGCCTCCTCGGCGTCGAAGCCCATCGCCACGATCGCGGCGAACGCCAGCGCCGAGTTGCGCACCAGCCCGATGCTCGCCACCGGGAACAGGTATTCGTGGATGCGCCCCTTGAACGAGAGCCGCACGCGGCAGCCCGAGGATTCGGGGCGCGCATCGAGCAGGCGGATGTTGTCGTTCGGCCCGGTGCCCACGGTCCACACCTTCGCGGCCGTGCGCATCGCGGCCTTCACCACCTTCGCGAGGTAGGGAATGTGCGCGCTGACGACGGCGATGCCGCCGGGCTCCAGCCCGAGGAAGGCGCGCGACTTGTACTCGGCCGTCTTCTCCAGCGTGTTGGTCTTGGTGGTCTGCGAGAGGCCCACCTCGGTGAGGATCGCCACGTGCGGGCGCGCCTCGAGCGAGATCGGGCCGCGGTCCATCCACAGCGCGCTCTGCGCCATCTCGAGGATGCACACGTCCACGTCGGGCCCCAGGCTCGCCATGGCGCCGGGCACGCCGACGCGCGAGTTGTTGTTCTCCACCGTGGTGAGCACGCGCGCGCCCGGCGGCAGCAGGTCGCGCACCATCGCGATGGTGGACGACTTGCCCACCGTGCCGGTGACGCCCACCACCAGCCCCTTGTAGCGCGCCCGCGCGGCCGCGCCGAGCGAGAGCAGCGCGCGGATCGGGTCGGGCACCTGCAGCAGCGGAAAGTCCGGCGGCAAGCCTTCGACGGGGTGCTGCACGATCGCGCCCGCGCACAGGCTGTGCAGCCGCGGCAGGTCGTCGTGCTGGTCCCAGTCTTCCGGCGCGCGACTGAAGTTCTCGTGCGCGGCCAGCGTGCGGTAGTCCGACGCGACGAACAGCGCCGGCCCCGGCCGCACCTTCAGGTGCATCGGAAGGCGCACCACCGACTGCACCGACCAGCCCGCGGGCGGCGGCACCAGCCACTGGCCGCCGGTGATCTGCGCGAGCTGCCCGGCCGTCCACACCGGCCCGGGTTCGCGGCTCGCGCCCGGCAGGTTGACCGAGAGCACCGGCGCGCGGGTCTCGGGCAGCGGCGCCGGCACGCCCGGCATGCGCAGGCCGCACCACACGGGAAGCCGCCGCGCGGCGGGCAGCTCGGGCGCGCCGCGCAGGCGCACTTCGAGCTGCAGCACGTCGCTTTCCATCTGGCGCGCAAGCGGCGGCCGCAGGCCGTAGCGGTCGCGGTAGATGCGCCCGGGCGTCCAGCGGCTGGTCGGCCACATCCAGTCGCAGGGATCGTGGTCCATGCCCTCGCCCCAGACCGGCATGGTCTTGCTGCGCACCGGCAGCGCGCGGAACTGCAGCCGCAGGTCGGCCTCGACCGGCGCATCGACCGTCCAGAACGACTCGACCCACAGGAGCTGGCGGCCGAAGACCTGGTTGGGCGTGCAGCGGATGCCCACGAGGCGCAGCGGTCCGATCTTCAGCGGTGCCATGGCCGCGTCCGCGGGCACGGCATCGACGACCCAGCCGGGCCTTGCGGTGCGCAAGGGCGGCGAGGCGGGGCGGGCCGCCGCCGCTTCGGACGTCGCCGGTTGCAGCGGCTGCTGCGGCAGCACCTCCCGCACAGGCGGCGCCAGGTGCAGCACACAGCCGCCCTCGGGCGTCGGAAAGACCTGCGTGCCCAGCGCATGACACTGGGCTGCAAAGTGTTCGCTTGCGGCGCGCGCGCGATCACCTTCGTACTGTTCCGAAAAACCGAAGTCCACGCGGATGGGCGAGAACTGCACCCGCTCGACACCGTGCGGATGGAGCGTGAGCGAGAAGATGCCCGCGTTCCACGCATCGCCGCGCATCGCGTCGAACAACAGGTCGCCCGCGTCATGGATGATCGGCCGCCCGCGGTAGACCTCGAGGCCCTGCAGCACATGCGCCGAGGTGCCGAGGATGGCGTCGGCGCCCGCATCGATGATCGCGTGGCCCACGGCGATCTCGGCGCGCGAGGGCACGGTCTCGAGGTTGTCGCCCCAGTGCACCGCCACCAGCACCACATCGGCCTGCGCGCGTGCCCGTGCGATGCGCGGCGCGAGCACCGCGGTCCATTCGGCGGGGTCGGCCAGCGGCAGGTAGGCACCGCCCGGGTGCCAGGCCGTGGCCGCGAATTTCGGCTGCGTGGCATCGAGCGAGAACAGCGCCACGCGCACCTCGCCGGCGCGGGCCATCACCGGCTGCAGCGCGGCCTCGAGGTCGGACCCGGTGCCCGCCGAGCCGATGCCCGCGGCGTCCAGCAGCGTCTTCTGTTCCAAGAGGGCCTGCGGGCCGTAGTCGCCGCTGTGGTTGTTGGCGGTGCTCACGAGGTCGATGCGCGCGGCCGTCAGCACGTCGATCATCTCGGGACGCGCGCGGTAGTAGTAGGCGCCGGTCTCGTCCTTGTCGGCGCCCTGCTCGCCGGTGGTCGCGACCACGCATTCGAGGTTGACGATGCGCAGGTCCGCATCGCGCAGCGCGGCGATGCCGCCCAGCATCGCCTGCGGCCCGCCCAGCTCGGCCACCCGGTAGTGCTGGCGCCGGCCCAGGTTCACGTCGCCGCCCCAGGCCACCACACCGCTCGGGCCGCGCGGGCCCGATGCGGCGGCCGTCTCCGCGGCGCCGGCTTCCGCCTGCTGCGCCTCGCGGTTGCGCACCAACCGGTGGTACGCCACATAGCCCGAGAGGTAGTGCTCCACGTCGTCGATGCGCACGCGAAAGCTGTGGTGCTTGATGAAGAACGACCCCGCGACGCGGTCCGGGTTGCGAAAGAACATCGCCAGCTCGGGCCAGAAGTGGCCGTTGGCGAGGTACCGCGCGCGGTGCTCCAGCGCGCGGTCGAACTTCTCGCGATCGAAGCCGTCGAGCAACGGGCGCAGCGACGGATCGGCCTCGATGCGCAGCACCATCTCGCGCGCCGCCATCATCAGTTCGAGCAGCGTCGGGAAGGTGGTGATGCGCTCCAGCACGAAGTCCAGGTAACCGGCCACGTTCTGCAGGCCGAACTGGTAGTAGCGCGTCTCGGGCCGGTAGCGGGTGAGCTCGTTGACGCAGTAGCTCAGCCAATGGTCGTGCGCCTGCCAGTGCTTGGCGACGATGAAATGGTCGAAGGCCTTTTCCACCACCGCGAGCCAGCGCTCGTCGCGCGTGAGCCCATACAGGCGCATCAGGCCGAAGGCGGCCTCGCCGTCGTAGTAGATGACGCGGAACGCGTCCTTGATGTCGAGCTTGGGGAAATTGAGCACGTGCACGAAGCGCCCGGTCTTCGGGTCCTGCATGGCGTGGATGCCGAGCGCGAGCTGCTCCATCAGCGTCAGGTATTGCCGGTCGCCGGTGAGCTCGGTGTACTTCACCAGCGCAAGCAGGCAGACCGCATTGCCGCCGAGCTTGACCTCGTTGCCGACGTCCACCAGCAGCGCCGCGCGCGTGCCGTCGGGCAGCGGCACCTGGCGGATCAGGCGCTGCGTGAGGATGCCCAGCGAGCGGTCGATCGCGGCCTTCTGCGTGGCGCTGCGCGTGAGCTCCCAGGCTTCCAGCATCGCGTAGGTGGTGCTGGCGTGGCGCAGGGTGTTGTAGGTGGGGATGGCGCGGTCGAAGCAGGGAAACCAGCCGTAGTGGAATTCGCCCGTGGGCTTGACCTGCTCGGCGAGGTAGTCGCTCGCCGAATCGATCATCCGGCGGACCTGCCGCATGTTCCAGTGGTCCAGCCGGCGGTAGCCCGCAGCCTGGCCTTCGGCGGTGAGGGGCCAGGCGCCCTCTGCATCGACGTACACGGCGCGGGTGGTGAAGCACCAGACGGGCGCGGCGTCGTCCGCGGGAAAGTCGATCTCGGCGCCGAAGCGGCGCTTGGCGTGCAGGCGCAGGTTGGTGGGGTTGGGCAGCGCATGCTCGACCTCGCCGCTGTAGAGCACCGCCGCGCCCTGCATTTCCTGGGCGAGCATCGCGTGCTTGAAGTGCGCGTCGAAGGCGATGCCCAAGTTGAAATAGTTGCGCTTTGTTTGCGCCAACTTCGCTTTCAGCGCGCCCCAACTCATGGCCGTGACCGTGTCGACGATTTCCGCGCGCAGGCGCTCGGGGGGGCGGTCGCCGCGCTTGGCCTGCACGGCGGCCGCATCGGCGGCGCGCTTCCATGCGGCTTCGAGGTCGGGTCCGCGTCCGGCCACCACGCGGGCGCGGCTCTCGCCTTCGCCCATGGCGAAGAACACCACGCACCCCGCCTCCGCGGTGGCGGGCATTGCCGGGGGCAAGGCACCTTCGGCATCCGCCAGGGCGAGCCTGGCACGGTTCAACAGATCAGCGAGGGGGTGGGGGTCGTGCGTCATTCCACCGCGAATGATGACAGGCCGCAGCGCCCCCTGCCATCCCGGCGATCCATGATCCAGCGCATTGGCCGGACGCCGTTGTCGTGCTGTTCAGGTGCTGCTCAGGCACCCGGGTATAGAGCGCACCGGTTCCACGCGTCGGCCGGATCGCCGCCCGAACGACGCCGAACGATTTCAGGCCCAGGCCTCCATCACCGTCCCACGCGCCGCATCGACCGACACGGTCCGCTTGCCATCCACCGGCGCGATCCAGCACAACCATGTGTGCGACCGCCAGCCATTCCAGATCGCAAGCTCGCCATTGCGCGCGCCCTGCTCGGCCTGGTCGAGCCGCATCAGCCCGGCGCCCATGCCGCTGGCGACCATGCTGCGGATCGCGCTTTCGCCATCGGCGGTGCGGCCCTGCTGGTACTCACGGCCCGCGCTCGCGAACAGTTTTTCGAGGTGCACGCGCAGGATGCAGGACGTCGGCGTGCCCACCCATGGCAGGTTCACGAGCGCGTCGAGCGAGAGATCGGGGTGCGCCTGGGCCACCGGCAATGGCAGCACCACGGCCAGGTCGACCACGCTCAGGCGCCGCAACTCCAGGCCCTCGGCCTGCTCGCTGTCGCTGAGCACATAGGCGCAGTCGAGATCGCCGCGCTGCACGCCGGCCAGCGTCTCGAACGACAGCCCCTGCTTGAGTTGCAGCGTGACCTGCGGATGCCGCTCCGCGAGCTTCACCAGCACCTCGCCCAATTTCAGCGACACCGGATCGACCACCGTGCCGAAGCGCACCACGCCCTGCGCCGCACCGCGCAACTGGTCGGCGGCCGAACGCATGCGCATGGCAGAGGCCAGCGTGCGCTCGGCCTCATCGAGCAGGCTGTGGCCGGCTTCGGTGGGCACCATGCCGCGTGGGGTGCGGTCGAACAGCTTCACGCCCAGTTCGTCTTCCAGCGCCTTGAGCTGCGCACTGACCGCCGGGGCGCTGGTGAACACGCGCTCGGCGGCACGGGTCAGGCTGCCCTCCCTGGCGATGGCGACAAAGGTCTTGAGTTGGTAGAGCTCCATGGGGCAAATTGTGGGCGCTTCGGTCCGATTCGACCATTCGCTTTTTTGGAGGGGGCCGTCCAAAGAAGCGAATGGAAATCGGAGCCGCGAACCGCGATTCTTGGAGCCATTGATTCATCGCAAAAGGCTCCCCGTGTCGCTCACCATGTCTCCTCGTCAACGCCTGCTCGGCATCGCCGCGCTGCTGCTCGCCACCTCCAGCTGGGGCGGCATGTTCCTTGTCAGCAAGGGCGTGCTCCACCATGTCGAACCCGTGTGGTTCACGCTCATCCGCTACAGCATGTCCGCGCTGCTGTTCGTGCTGCTCATTCTTCCGCGCGGCATCGCGCCCTGGCGCAAGCTGCGGCTGCACGCGGGGCCGCTGGCGCTGCGCGGATTCGCGGGCTTCGGCGTCTTCAGCGTGATGCTGCTGGTAGGCCTCGCGCATTCGGTGCCCTCGCACGGCGCGGTCATCGTGGCGACCACGCCGATGACCACGCAACTGCTGCGCTGGGCGCTCGACGGCGTGCGCCCCTCGCGCACGACGCTGCTGGCCTCGGCGCTGGCGCTGCTCGGCGTGGCCATCGTGTCGGGGCTGCTGTTCGGCAATGCGGCAGCGGGCGAATCGACGCTCTTCGGCGATGCCGTGGCCTTCGTCGGCACGCTGGGTTGGGTCTGGTACACGCGGGGCGCGGCGCGCTTTCCGGGGCTGGACGTGATTGAGTACAGCGCGCTCACCGTGCTGGCCGCGTGGCCGCTGCTGCTGGCTGTCGCCGTCGGGGCCAGCGTGCTGGGGCTTTCGCAGATGCCAAGCGCGGAGGGCCTGCGCCTGTCGTGGGAAGCGCTGCTCTACGTGGGCCTGGTGTCTTCGGCCATCGCGGTGCTGGCTTTCAACTATGGCGTGAGCAAGCTCGGGGCGGTGACGGGCACGGCCTTCTTCAACTTCGTGCCGGTGTCGGCGCTGCTGATGAGCATGGCGATGGGCAAGATGCCCACGGCGAACGAGGCGGTCGGCATGGCGATGGTGATCGGGGCGTTGCTGATCCATACCGCTGTGAGCCGCAAGGCTTCTGCGGCGCCGGCTGCCCCGATCGCGCCGGCGCTCCAGAATCGCGGCACCTGTGCAGCCACTTCATGACATGAGCCAAGCCCACCTCTTCACGCCCCTGCAACTCGGCACGCTCCGCCTGGACAACCGCATCGTCATCGCGCCGATGTGCCAGTACTCCGCCACCGAGGGCACGCCGGGCGACTGGCACCTGATCCACCTGGGCCACCTCGCGCTTTCGGGCGCGGGGCTGATGATCCTGGAGGCGACGGCGGTGGAAGCCGAAGGGCGCATCTCGCCGGGTGACCTCGGGCTCTACTCCGATGCCAATGAAGAGGGCCTGGCCCGCGTGCTCGCGGCGACGCGGGCCCATTCGCCCATCAAGATCGCGATGCAGCTCGGGCACGCGGGGCGCAAGGCATCGAGCCGTGCGCCATGGGAAGGCGGCAAGCAGATTGCGCCCGGCGAGCCGGGTGGATGGAAGGCGTATGCCCCCTCCGCCGTGCCGCATGCACCGACGGAAGATGCGCCCATCGCACTCGACGCCGCAGGTCTCGCGCGCATCCGCAACGCTTTTGCCGATGCCGCACGGCGCGCGGCGCGGCTGGGCCTCGACGGCCTGGAGATCCACGCGGCGCATGGCTACCTGCTGCACCAGTTCCTCTCGCCGCTGGCCAATCACCGCGACGACGCATACGGCGGCAGCCTCGAGAACCGCATGCGCTTTCCGCTCGAGGTGTTCGATGCGGTGCGCGAAGCCTTTCCCGCCGACAGGCCGGTGTGGGTGCGCGTGTCGGCCGTCGACTGGGTGCCGGACGGATGGGATCTCGAAGGCACGGTCGCTTTCGCCAAGGCCCTCGAGGCGCGCGGCTGCGCGGCCATTCACGTGTCCAGCGGCGGCGTATCGCCGAAGCAGGCCATCGCGCTCGGCGCGGGCTACCAGGTGCCGTTCGCCGAACGCGTGAAGTCCGAGATCGGCATGCCGGTCATCGCGGTGGGCCTCATTACCGAGCCGCGGCAGGCCGAGGAAATCATCGCGAAGGGCCAGGCCGATGCGGTGTCGCTCGCACGCGCGATCCTCTACGACCCGCGCTGGCCGTGGCATGCGGCCGCCGAGCTGGGCGCGCAGGTGAAGGCGCCGCACCAGTACTGGCGCTCGCAGCCGCGGGAGTTCAAGGATCTGTTCGAGAACGCAGCGTTCGGGGCGCGATAGCAGACGCAGGCCGGGACCGACTGCCCGGCTTTGCCTTACCATCCCGCCCGGCGTCATGGGCCCGCCGGGCCATCGCCTTCGTCCGCGAATGAAACAGCCTCCCCTTGCTCCGAATGCCACGCCCATGGAAGCCCTGGGCATGGTCGCGCTGTGCTTCGGATGGTTCATCCTCGGATCGCTGTGGTCGGTGAGCGCAGGGTTCCGCAGCGGCGCGATCACCGATGCCTCGCTGCTCGGGATCGTGGGGTTCGAACTGCTGATCGGGCCCATTGCCCTTCTCGTCCTGCGCAGCCGGGGCTATGTCGTGGCAGACCTGCTGCCCTCACCATCGTGGATCGGCTGCGGTGTCGGCGCGCTGCTCTACATCGCTTGCGTGCTGGCGGCGTGGATCGCGGTTGCACCCTTCGCAAGCAGTGCGTCCCAGCCAATCGACGAGCTCGTGGCCACGGCGCGCCCCTCGTTCGCCGTGGTTCTCGTGCTGTCGGTGGTCAACGGCCTCTACGAGGAAGTCTTTCTGCTGGGCTACCTCATGAAAGGCTTCCGCCATCGCGGCGCCTCGTTCGCGTTGGGCCTGAGCCTCCTGGTCCGGGTTCTGTACCACCTCTACCAAGGTCCGAACGGTGCCCTGTCGATTGCCGTCGTGGGACTGGTGTTCGGCGTTTTCTACCTGCGCACGGGCTGGCTCTGGCCCGTCGTGTTCGCGCACATGCTGGCGGACACGCTGCCCTTTCTCTGACCTGTTCAGTTCGACGCGACCCGCACCCAGCGCTGCGTCTTGCCGAACAGCGGGATGCCGACATACGCATGCAGCATCAGCTCACCCGCCGCGTTGCCTGCAGTGCTGACCGACATGTTGCAGCTGTAGAGCTTGCCGTTCTCCCGGTTGTAGATCTGGCCGGTCCATTCGGTGGGCGGACGTGCGGGGTCGGCCGCGTCGACGGGCGCGAAGTCCTTCAGCAGCGTCATGCCCAGCGCCGGGCGCTTGTCGGCGGCTTGCATGTCACCGCCGCCGGGCGCCATCGAGCGGTTGCCCAGGACCTTGGTGACGGTACCGCACAGCGCGGCGCCGCAGGGTGCGACCTCCACTTCGAGGTTGCCGTTCGCGGTGATCCAGCGGCCGCGCGGATCGGAGGAGGCGGATGAAGAAGACTGCGCCTGCGCCGCGAAGGCCGTGGCGAACAACAGGACGGCGCCGAATGCGCGGCCTGGACGATGGAGCAAGGGCTGGGTCATGGCGGACTTCGTGTCGAGTGGATGGAGCGCTCATTCCATCGCAGCACGTGCCGTCATATGTGTCGAGACACACACTGAATCGTCGTGTTCCGTATCTGGCGGGGCGCCAGACAAGGTGCGATACAAATCTCGGCGCTTCAGCCTGCTGCGGACGCCTGCGAGTATTTGACCGCTTCCACCCAGAACAGCTTCTGCCGCATCGTCAATGGCCCGAGCGCTTCGATGCGCCGATGCAGGACCGCCAGCGCATCGTGGCATCCGTCGATGGTGAATTCGGGGCACACGTAAGGCACGTGCTTCAGGTACCAGGCGAACGCGCCGATGTCATCGAACGACAGCAACTCCGCGCCCTCTTCGCCATGCGCAACGCTCAAGCCCGCGCTCACCAGTTGATCGACCGCCGTGTCTAGCTGCCATCGCGGCAGCTCGGGCATGCGCAAACCCAGCAGCGCGTAGCAATCTGCATTGAAGTCCGACGCAACCTGCTGCGTGACGAAGCGACCGCCGGCGGCGAGGATGCGATGCACCTCGCTCGCCACGAAAGACTCGTGGCGATTGACGATCAGATGAAACGACGCGTCCGCGAACGGCAGCCGCGCCTGTTGCTGTTCTTCGCTCTGCGCCGCGTTGTCATCGGCGCCCTCGACCTCGACCACCTCCACACCCAGCGGCGCAAGGCGCTCCCGCGCGACGGCGACGTTCGGCGCCCAGCCCTCGGTGGCGACGGTGCGCGGCGGGCGATGTTCAAGCTGGCTCAACCACTCGCCACCGCCCGTGCCCATGTCGAGCATGTCGGGCGACTGGCGCGCATGCCGCTCGACGGCGGCTTCGAAGTTCCACGGCGTGGCGGTGGTCGTGATGCGCCCATCGCACGACAGGTCCCAACCAACGAGCGGCCTCGCATCCGCATCGCGCAGCAGTTGCTCGAACCCGCTCACGCGCGCTCTTCCAGCGCGAGATAGAAGAAGGTGGTGCCGCACGGCTCGCCGTCCGGCAGCAGCGCGAAGCCGGGAATCACGCCCACGCGCTGCCAGCCCATGCGCGCATAGAGCCGCTCGGCCTCGGCGCTCGATGTGTCGAGCACCAGCAGCGTCTTGCGGTGCGCGCGTGCCTCGTCCTCGGCCGCCTGCATCAGCAGCGCGCCGATGCCGCGGCGTCGCGCCCGGCGGAACACGAGCATCTTCGAGACCTCGGCGCGGTGCGGCTGGTTCTCGGGCTGGTCGAGCACGACCTGCACGGTGCCCAGAAGGCCCTCGCCGTCTTCGGCCACCAGCAGCACGCGCTCGCCGCGCGCCACACCATCGGCCACCTTGCGCCAGAACGCGAGGGCGCGTTCGCGGGTGATCGGCAGCATGAAGCTCACCGACGCGCCGCCCTCGACGCAATCGATCAGCAGGTCGGCCAGCGCCTGCACATGGGCATCGCTCACCGTGTGAAGGACACGGATGCGGGGCGTTTCGGTCGTCGTCATTTCATTCATCTCCAGGGGGTGGGTGCCGTGGTGATCACGACGGCATAGCGCGCGGTCTTGCGCGTGGGGTTGTGATAGCTCATCGGATGGTCGAGCGTGAGCGCGAGGCAGTCGCCCGCGTCGAGGCGGTGGAGGTCGTCGCCCACGGTGACCTCGATGCGGCCTTCGAGCACCCACACCTGCTGGTGGATGCGCGGCTCGCGCGCGGCCGTCTCGTAGGCCACGCGGGCACCGGGCGGGAAGTTCACCTCGACGATCTGGATCGGAGAGATAGCGCCGCCGGGCGACACGTTCCGGCGCACATAGCCGGAGTGCGGATCGCGCCATTGCAACTGGTCGGCCAGGCGCGACACGGGGCTGGCGGCAGGTTCGGCATCGTCGAACAGCGAGGCGAGCGGAACGCCGAGGCCGGTGGCGAGTTTTTCGAGCAGCACTGCGGTCGGACTGCTCTCTCCGCGCTCGATCAGAGAGATCATGGAGCGGCTGACGCCGCAGTGCGTGGCCAATGCATCGAGCGACAGGCCGCGGGAGGCGCGCAGGTCGCGCACGCGCTGGGCGATGCGGTCGTTGAGAGAGGTGGTGGCCGGGGGGGGCGTTGATTCCGTCATATTGGATGAAATATCCATCAAATAAGAAACCCAGTCAACCCGTCATTTGCTCTGCCATATGGCAATTCTTCGAACAAATATTCGTCAAAGAGATTGAGATCATTCAACAACTCACCAGCACGGATTCGACATGAGCGCCAACAACCCCGACCCTCTGCCCTCTTCGTTCATCGATTTCGCCGATGGGCTGGCCCCGCCTTCGGCATTGCGCGTGCCGATCACCGCCGCCTACCGGCGCCCCGAACCCGAGGCATTGCCGCCCCTTCTCGAACAGGCGCGACTGCCGTCCGGCCAGGCCGAAGAAGCGCACGCCCTCGCCCACCGCATCGCCGAGCAGTTGCGCAACCGCAAGAACGCCGCGGGCCGCGCCGGTCTCGTGCAAGGCCTGCTTCAGGAATACGCGCTCTCCTCGCAGGAAGGCGTCGCGCTGATGTGCCTGGCCGAAGCGCTGCTGCGGATTCCCGATGCCGAGACGCGCAACGCCCTCATCCGAGACAAGATCGCGCACGGCCAGTGGCAGTCGCATGCGGGGCGCAGCCCCTCGGTGTTCGTCAACGCCGCCACCTGGGGCCTGCTGCTCACCGGCAAGCTGGTGGCCACGCACAGCGAGACGGGTCTCTCCACCGTGCTCACGCGCCTCATCGGCAAAGGCGGAGAGCCTTTGATCCGCAAGGGCGTGGACATGGCAATGCGCATGATGGGCGAGCAGTTCGTGACCGGCGAGACCATCGCGCAGGCGCTGGACAACGCGCGCGAACTGGAGGCCGAGGGCTTTCGCTACTCGTACGACATGCTCGGCGAAGCGGCGCTGACCACCGACGATGCCAAGCGCTACCGCATCGCCTACGAAGACGCGATCCATGCGATCGGCAAGGCCTCGAACCACCGCGGCGTGTATGCGGGGCCGGGCATCTCCATCAAGCTCTCGGCGCTGCACCCGCGCTACAGCCGTGCGCAGCATGCGCGCGTGATGGACGAGCTGTACCCGGTGCTGCGCGCGCTCACGCTGCTCGCGCAGCAGTACGACATCGGCATCAACATCGATGCCGAGGAAGCCGACCGCCTGGAGCTCTCGCTCGACCTGCTGGAGCGCCTGTGCTTCGAGCCGGCGCTCGCGGGCTGGAACGGCATCGGCTTCGTGATCCAGGGCTACCAGAAGCGCTGCCCCTTCGTGATCGATTTCGTGATCGACCTTGCGCGCCGCAGCCGCCACCGGTTGATGGTGCGCCTCGTGAAAGGCGCGTACTGGGACAGCGAGATCAAGCGCGCGCAGATCGAAGGGCTCGAGGGCTATCCGGTCTACACGCGCAAGGCCTACACCGACGTGTCGTACCTGGCCTGTGCGCGCAAGCTGCTCGATGCGCCCGAGGCAATCTATCCACAGTTCGCCACGCACAACGCCCACACGCTCGCCGCGATCTACACGATGGCGGACCCGGCGCGCTACCAGCCGGGGCAGTACGAATTCCAGTGCTTGCACGGCATGGGCGAGCCGCTGTACGAGCAGGTGGTCGGGCCGCTCGGTCGACCTTGCCGCATCTATGCGCCCGTGGGCACGCACGAGACGCTGCTTGCGTATCTGGTTCGGCGGCTGCTGGAGAACGGCGCAAACACCTCGTTCGTCAACCGCATCGCGGACCCGACGATTCCGCTCGAAGCGCTGGTGGAAGACCCGGTCGCGACGGTGGCGCACATGGCGGCGAAGGAAGGCGCGGTCGGATTGCCGCACCCGGCCATTCCGTTGCCCGTCGCGCTCTATGGCAGCCAGCGCGTCAACTCACAAGGCCTCGACCTCGCGAACGACGACAGCCTGCGCCTCTTGGGTGAAACGCTCCGCGCCACGACCAGCGAACCATGGCGCGCGGAACCGCTGCTCGCCGAGGACCGCGAAGCCTCCAGCAATTGGGCCGATGTGCTGAACCCCGCGGACCATCGCGACGTGGTCGGCCAAGTGCGCGAAGCCACGCTGGCCGATGTCGAATCGGCCGTGTCGCAAGCCCATGGCGTTGCAACCACATGGGCCGCAACGCCGCCCGCGGAACGCGCCGCCCTGCTCGACCGCGCGGCCGATCTGCTCGAAGCGCAACAGCCGCGCCTGCTCGGCCTTCTCGCACGCGAGGCCGGGAAGACCTATGCCAACGCCATCGCCGAAGTGCGCGAGGCGGTGGACTTCCTGCGTTACTACGCGGCGCAGGCACGCACCGATTTCTCCAACGACACGCACCGCGCGCTCGGGCCGATGGTGTGCATCAGCCCGTGGAATTTCCCGCTCGCGATCTTCACCGGCCAGGTGGCCGCCGCGCTCGCGGCCGGCAATCCGGTGCTGGCCAAGCCCGCGGAGCAGACGCCGCTCGTCGCCGCCGAAGCGATCCGCGTGCTGTGGCAAGCGGGTGTTCCGCACGCCGCCGTTCAACTGCTGCCAGGCCGCGGCGAGACCGTGGGCGCCGCACTGGTGGCGGATGCGCGCGTCCAGGGTGTGATGTTCACCGGCTCGACCGAGGTCGCGCGCATCCTGCAGAAGACGCTGTCGACAAGGCTCGGCGCGAATGGCGCACCGGTGCCGCTCATCGCCGAGACCGGCGGGCAGAACGCAATGATCGTGGACTCGTCCGCGCTGATCGAACAGGTGGTCACCGACGTGATGGCCTCGGCCTTCGACAGCGCCGGCCAGCGCTGCTCCGCGCTGCGCGTGCTGTGCGTGCAGGAAGAAGCCGCCGACCGCCTGATCGAGATGCTCAAGGGCGCGATGGCCGAGAGCTCCATCGGCAACCCCGCGCGGCTGGCCGTCGACGTGGGTCCTGTAATCGACGCCGAAGCGCGCGACAACATCGAGCGCCACATCGCCACCATGCGCAGCCGCGGCCGCCGCGTGTACCGGCAAGGCCGCGAGTACGAGCACGACACGCGCCAGGGCACCTTCGTGATGCCGACGCTCATCGAACTCGACAACATCGCGGAGCTGCAGCGCGAGGTGTTCGGACCGGTGCTGCATCTGGTGCGCTATCGCCGCCGCGACCTGGGCGCGCTGGTCGGCCAGATCAACGGCACAGGCTATGGGCTCACGCTGGGCGTGCACACGCGCATCGACGAAACCATCGCGCAGATCGTGGAGCACGCGAAGGCGGGCAACGTCTATGTGAACCGGAACATCGTCGGTGCGGTCGTGGGCGTGCAGCCGTTCGGCGGTGAAGGCTTGTCGGGCACGGGGCCGAAGGCGGGCGGGCCGCTGTACATGTACCGCATGCTGTCGAAGCGGCCGGACGATGTGCTGGTGCGCGCGATGGCGGATGCGGACCCGGGCAACGCGTCGCCGACGCAGGTCGGTGCATCGCATGCTGCGCTCTCGGCCTTGACCCGATGGGCCAACGAAACGAACCGTCATGCATTGGCAACCCAATGCCAACGCTTCGGCGAACTCTCGCGCTCCGGCAGCTCGCGCACGCTGGCCGGCCCGACGGGCGAGCGCAACGTCTACACGTTGCAACCACGCGAAGCCGTGCTGTGCCTGGCCGATGCGGAAGCCGACCGGCTGGTGCAACTGGCGGCCGTGCTGTCGGTGGGCAGCACCGCGATCTGGCCCGCGGATGCGGGCGCGCAAGGTCTGCGCGCATCGCTGCCGGCGGAGGTGCAGCAGTCGGTGGCCGTTGCGAGCGATTGGACTTCGGAGACGGTGGTGTTCGACGCCGTTCTTCATCACGGCGATGCGACGAGCCTCGCGGGCGTCGTGCATCACATCGCGTCTCGGCCGGGGCCGATCGTCGGCGTGCGCGCGTTTGCTTCGGGGGATGCGGGCATTCCGCTTGAAAGCCTGGTGGTCGAACGTGCCTTGAGCGTGAATACCGCTGCTGCTGGTGGGAACGCGAGTTTGATGACCATCGGCTGAGGGCGTTGTTCAGGGCGTGTGCACAGGCCACCGGGTACTCCCCTCCGCGAATGTCCCCCGGGGCTTCGCCCCTCCTCCTTGATTTCGCTGCGGGGAGCACCCGATGCCCTGCGCACTTGGGCACGCTCTGGGTGAACCGCAGATCAACGACTGCTCTGAAAGCGCTCGCGCTGATGGTGGGCTCTGTTTCGCGAAATCAAGGAGGAGCCGAAGGCGGGGGGCATTCGCGAAACAGAGCCCACCGTCGGCGCGAGTGCCGCCCTGAATGAACCCAGTGCCTACTTGTCGAACGCCGGATCGACAGGCACGCGATACCCATTGACCAGCCGGTTGGTCTCGTTCGCCATCCCGACCACGCCCATGAGTTCGCCGAACATCTCGGGCGTCATGCCAGCCTTCTCCGCACCCGCGTGATGGCTCGCGATGCAGTAGCCGCAGCCATTGGTGACGCTCACCGCGAGGTAGATCATTTCCTTGACCACGGGGTCGAGCGCGCCGGGCGCCATCACTTCCTTCAGGCTCGACCAGGTGCGCTTGAGCGTCGCGGGGTCGTTGGCCAGGTACTTCCAGAAGTTGTTGACGTCGGGCACGTTGCGCGATGTCTTGATGTCGTCGAACACGGCCTTCACTTCGGCCGAGGCGTCTGCGTAGTCGATCGGTTGGGGTTTCATCGGGTCTCCTGGGTCATCGATGCCCCGAGGATAGGCCGTCCGTCATGCCATGCGGATCCGTCGGTCGCCAACGGCGAGCGATGCCTCAAGGCCAGCCGGTCGTCCGCGTAGAGGATGGCGAAGGCCTTGCGCTTCTCGCTGAAGTTCACGTTGGCGCCCGCATGGTGCAGCGACCGGTAGTTGAAGGCCACCACATCGCCCGCGTCGACCTCGTAACCCACGATATCGAACGCGCGGCGGTTGGCCTCGATGTCGCGCACCTCGATGCGGCCGGCCCAGCCGCGCTCCACCTTCCAGAGGTGCGAGCCGCGCACCACCTCGATGCCGGTCTCGCGCGGCACGTGGTCCACCGGCATCCACACGCGCACGATGCGGTGGCTGTCAGCGAGGCCGTACGAGGTGTCCTGGTGCCACGGGGTGCCCGCCACCATCGGGTCGCTGTCGAAAAGCTGGTCGTAGATCCAGCGCAGGCGCCGCGTCACCGTCAACTGCCGCGCGACCTCGCCGGCGCCGGACTCGAACATCACCTGCTCGTGCTCGACGCCGTCCTGCGCGCGCCGCACCCACTCGGGCGAGATGATCTGGCGCAGGCACACCACGCCGTCCCGCAGGAAGCGCAGGCGCTCGTCCATTCGGACATCGCGGAGCAAGGGGTTGTTCATGGCGGATTGCCTCTCAGGCGCCCTGCCTCGGCGACCGCATGAACACGAACAGCCAGCCGATCATCAACGCGGCCATGCAGGCAAAGCCCAGGGTCATCGCGTGGATGGTCTGGATGTACGAGACCGGTGCCTTCACCACGAGCATCGAGATGCCGAACACCACCGCGCCCACGACCGAGCAGAACAGCAACGCACCCGGCCGCGCCGCAGCGCGAAAGCCCGTGCGCAGGCACATGGTGAGACCGAAGATGGCCGGCGCGTAATAGAAGGGCGAGAAGTCCATGTGCCGGTAGTTCTCGCCGAAGGCCAGCACCACGAGGTGCGGCCCGAGCAAGCCCAGCACCACGCCGGCAACCTCGGCGATCAGGAAGCCCAGCAGCACGAACATCACGAAGAGCCGGTGCACGCTCTTGCGGTCTTCGGCATGCCAGCGCGCCGCCAGCTGCGGCAGCAGGTAGTAGCCGAGCGCCGCGAGCACGTACTGCATCGGCAAGAGGAAGGTGATGTAGATCTTGAGCAGGCCGCCCTGCTCCGAATCGGCCGACGAACCCAAAAGCAGGATGGCGCCGCCGGTCATGATCCAGCTCATGAACTGCGAGAGGCTGGCCTTCCAGCCGTAAGCCATCGATTCCTTCACGGTGAGCCCTTGCGCATCTTTCGCGGCGGGCAATGCGGGCATGACGTTGCGCAGGTTCAGCAGCACGAGCACCAGAAACGGAAGCTGGAGCACCGAGACCAGCAGCAGCGCCTCGGCCCACGTGGCGGGCTTCTCCACGCCGAGCACCGCGACATACCCCGCGCAGATCAACACGCCGGTGATGCACAGCATCGCGTAGCGCCGCCCGGTGAGCAGCAGGCTGCGCGAGAGCCAGAAGATCTCGTACCCGACGATCAGCGCCACGCCCACCCAGCGCAGTTGTCCTGGAAACACGATGAGCTGCCAGCAGAGGTAACCCACGAGAGAGAAGAGCGCCACGAGCGCCCAGCTCGTCCATGCCGAGTACCGGCTCACATAGAAGCGCCGGATCAGCAAGGGCTCGTGGACCATCGCCGTGTGCAGGATGTACTGGAAGCTCACGACCGCCAGGAACGCGGAGGCGATGCCGAAATCCGAAGGCGACAGCACGCGCGCGAGCGCGAAGCTCAACAGCAGCTGGCTTGCGCTGTAGATGCACTGGTCGGCGATCGCGAAGACCGGGCCGCCGAGACGTTTGCGGAGTCCCGAGAGGCGAGCAATGAGCGCCATCTCATCTAGTCCGAGATGGACAGCAGCACGGGATAGGCCGAGGCCTTCGCGGAGAACCCGCCGTCCGTGCGAGGGCCGCAGCTGCCGCGGCGCATCTGCGGGAAGAAGTCGACGCGCGTGCACTTCTTGCCTTCGGCGACGGGGACGGTCACGTCCTTTTCGGAGCCGGGTGTCCACAGCACGTGCAGCAGCGCGTCGTCACGCTTGAGGACCAGCCGGCTCACACCCTTCGCGTCGTCGTACGAAACCTTCTTCGAGTGCCTGGCGATCTTGAGGAATTCGGTGAGCGCGGAGAACGCCTCCTTCTTCTCGCCCGCGTTCGACATGATCCCGAAGTTGTCTTCCTTGGAGAACGACGAACGGCCGCGGTCGCGCCATGCATAGAGGTTCAGCAGCTTGATGCCTGCCGCCGCGGTGATCAGGTACTCGCGAAAGACCAGCGAGGCCTGCGTGCTCTGGCTGCGCACCGGCAGGTATGAGGCGTAGCCCCATTCGGAGACGGCGATGCCGGTCTTCTGCAGTTGCCGCTGGTCGAGCTGCGCGCGCAGCTTCTCGTAGTCGGCAAAGGCCGTCTCGGGCACGGGGCGGTACGGGTGGATGGAGATGTCGGTCAGGCAATCGGACTTCGCGGCCGCGACGAAGGCGTTCTCCAGTTGCGGGGGCACCTTGCCGCCCACGAAGGGCAGGTTCGCGAAGCCGAAGCCGACGACGATGTTCGGCTGCACCTTCTGTTTGGCCATGTCGGCACATAGCTGCGACGATGCAGCCTCGAAGTCCGACAGCAGCGCGGGGTTCAAAAAGGTCTTGTGGTCGGGCTCGTTCCAGACCTCCCACACGGCCACGTCGTCGGTGTGCGCCTTCATGAAGCCGACCGCGAAGTCGGAGAACAGGTTTTCCTTGCGGGCCCCTGCACGCAGGTCTTCGGGCTTTGTCCCCCAGATCGCGTTGCCGCCGAACAGCGTCACGATCGCTTCGAGCTTCGCGTTGCGCACGCGCTTGATGAGGCGCGGGTAGTCGATGAGGCTGGGGTTCACGCTCTTGAGCGGCGGGCGCACGCCGAAGCGCACGAACTCGAAGCCGGCCGCGCGGATTTCGTTCAGGTCGGCGTCGGTGATGGTGGCGGGGTCGATCTGCACGCTCAGCGCCACCGGGTAGTCCGTGCCGATGCCGCTCACGCCCCGGGCTTGCGCGGGATGGCCCGCGAACATCCACACGCTCAGCAACGCGAGGACCTGCAGGAAGCGTCCCACGCGGCAGGAAAAAATCTTCATCGGAGAACCGACTCCTTGTACAGGTTGACGATGGCGGTGTTCATGCGCTGCGAGGTGAACTTCTCCTCGAAGATCTGCCGCCCGGCCTGCCCCATCTGCTGCAGGGCCGCGTCGGAGAGGCCATCGATGTCGCGCAGCGCCTGGTCCATCTGGTCGAGGGAAAAGAGCCGGCCGCTCCGGCCGTGTTCCACGATGTCGACGAGCCCGCCGACGGCCGAAGCGAACACGGGCTTGCTGCGCGCCATCGCTTCCACCGCGACGAGGCCGAAGCCTTCCCACCGCGACGGGACGATGGTGGCGTCGCAGTCGCGGTAGACGGCATCGAGCGCGTCTTTCTCGAGCCAGCCCTTGAACTCGACGTGCGCGGGCTGCGCGAGCGCGAGGTCCTTGCGCACCGAATCGCCGACCACGATGAGCTTGAAATTCGGCTGCACCCTCGCGTAGGCATCGAGCAGTGCGTCGATGCCTTTCTGCTTGTCGAGCCGGCCGACGAAGAGCACCTTGCGCGGCGCGACGGCGCTCGACGGTGCGCCCTGCTGCACCGGCTCGATGCGGTCGATGCCGTTCGGAATGCACTGGCAGCGCCGGATGCCGAACTTCTCGGCGATCCGTATCTCGTGCTTGCTGATGCAGATGATCGCGTCGCTGCGCCAGGAGAGCAGTCGCTCGATCCAGCGGTAGGCCACGTTCTTGTACGCGGGGCCGGTCTGGTCGAAGGCCCAGCCGTGCGAGCAATAGACGATCTTCACGCCGCGCGGCACCTGCCCGGCGAGGGCCATGGCGCGCACGACGCCGCCGGCAATCGAGCTGTGCAGGTGAAGAATGGCCGGGCGTTCCGCCTCGATGATCTTACGCACGCTCTTCGCGTACCCGAGCAGCGCCGAGGCCTTGCGCGCCGTCGGCACGACGTGGGTGTTTTCGGCGCCGAGCCAGTCGACCTGCCCCGGCAGCACGAACTTCACCTGGCTGATGTCGGGCGAGGCGGTCTGGTGGCTCGCGACGATGCGCAGGTACGTCTCCAGCCCGCCCTTGAGCGTCTCGGCAACGTGCAGTACTTTCATGGTGAGAGATGCCTCACGGTCAGATCAGGGCGTGCGTGCCGGCGATGACTTCGCCCTGCAGCACGTCGAGCCGTTCGCGGCCGGGGTTCTTCTCGTTCAGCAGTTGCAGCACCGAGGCCTTGAGCTGGTCCGGGCGCGGCGACAGGTCGAACAGGTACTGCGTGCGGCCGGTGAGGCGGAAGAACGATTCGACCTTCTTGTCCCAGTTCATCCCCACCGAGGGAATGTTCAGGCTGTAGGCCACGATGTTCGCGTGCAGCCGGTGCGCCGCGATGCAGGAGCACGCGCTGATGAGCGCGACGAGGTCGTCGGGGCGCTTGGGCACGAGAAAGGTGGTTTCCGCCGTGTTCGCACTCGCACTGACCGGACGCGACGAAATCTCGGCCATCACGCGGTTGTCCTCGGCCGCGCCGTTCGTGAAGTAGAGAACGCGCGCGCCCTCCTTCTGCAGCGCCTCGGCCAGGTTCGCGAAGAAATCGGCCGAGCCGATGGCGTTCGATTCGCCGTACTCCGAGTTCATGACCAGCGCGTCAAGGCTGCTCACGCAGATGCCCACGTCCCATTTCTTCTCGGGCGAAAGCTCCCCGGAAAACGCGCTCTCGCAGACCAGCGCCGGGTCGGGCACCACGCGGATGTCGGGCCGGGGGATGCGGAAGATGTCGTGCAGGTTCTTCGCCGACTCCGCATCGCGGGTGGCAAAGAAGACGGGCGCGGCGTTCTTGAAGAACTTGCCCACGAGCACCTTGCCCCAATAGGACCACTTGGCTGTGACGCCCACCGACACCACCGCCACCCGCTTGCCGCGCAAGAGCCGGCTCAAGAGAAACAGCTTGGCCGGGAAGTTCAGCGCCACGTCGCAGAAGAGCTGCCCGCCGCCGACGATGACCAGGTCGGCATCGCTCACGGCCGCCTTCCAGTGCGGGCGCCAGCGCTGGAAGTAGTTCTTCAGGCAATAGGCGAACACGATGGCCGAACGCAGCAGCGCCGGCAGCTTCTGGAAGACGCCGAACGCGCCGCCGCCGCGCAGGTTTTGCTCGTCGAATCCGTGCCGCCCGGCAATGTCGAGGAATTCAACTTTGGCGCCCGGGTATTTGAGGCCGGCAATGTGCGCCAGCGACGCGGCAATGACCCCGTCGCCGAGATTGTCGCTGAATGGCACGGCGCAAATCAGGATTTTTTTCATCTGAGGAATGGTTTTCTCTCGGCAACCTTGATGGCAATGAGATAGAGCAGCACCGAGGTCAAATGTCGGGTGAAACTGCCGAGATCGGGTTCGAATATCAATTGCACCAATATGTGGGCAATGAAAAGGCTGGCGAAGAATCTGGTTTCGAAGCGGTCATGTCCGCGCCGGGCCTTTTTTCGGGCCCGATAAAGGATGACCAGCATCGCGCCGATCATCAATTGCATGAAAAAATCGCTGGCGGTCTGGAAATACAGAACCGGCGTGATCAATACCGTTCCGGCATAGACGTAATTGACCAGGAACCCAGGGCCGGTGGCTGGCGATGCGATATTGGTAAATGCCGTGCGGTTATCGCTTCCAATTTGCTCCGCATAGGCGTTCGACGTATCTCTTGGCGATTGCAATGTCTGCAACACGCTGGACGGCGCCGCCAGAATTGCGCCTGCCGCCACAATGGCCGCCAGCACATGGTATTTGAGTGGTCGTCGCCAGATCCAATAGACAACGAAGAACACGCCGACGATCAGCAAATAGTATTGCCGGACGAATATTCCATAGACCGCGTACAGAAAAAGAAACGAGATGAAGGTGTATTTCTTCGAAGTCCGAAAGTAGATCGCCGACACGGTGATGAACATCGTCATGATGAGCACCACCGTTTCCTTCGACGGCGCAAACATGTTGAGCATGATGCACGGCGCAATCAGGAGCAATCTTGCAAAGAAATCCCCGGCCCGACGGATATCGTGGGTCGCGAACAGCAGAAACAAGGCGCTCACGCTGCAAGTGAAGACATCCAGGTTGTCCACGCCGATGAGCCCGAACAATGCCGCGGTGATCGCGAACGAATTGTCCAGGTCGCCACCCGCGCCGCCGTAATTCAGGATCTCGATGATCTTTGCCGAATCGACGCTCCATTTATCGGGAAGCGAATCCCGAAAATAGACGTAGATGACCGTGTAGATGAACACGATCGAAATCCCGGCAATCGCATAGGGGTTGACGCGCCCCGAATTTCTTTTTGTTCTTGTTGTTGGATATCCCTGCTGGATGGCGTGGCTCACCGCGACCCGTGACCGACCGCGACCACCCATATCGTTCTCAGGAAAATATCGACGTCCTTCCCGACGGAAAGCGTCTCGACATACCTCACGTCCAATGCGACGCGCGCGTTATAGGTCAGCTGATTGCGGCCACTCACTTGCCAGAGACCGGTGATGCCCGGGCGCACGGCGCAGTAATGAACCCAGTCGTGTCCGTAGAGCATCTTCTGGTCGAGCATGCAGGGGCGCGGGCCGATGAGGCTCATCTCGCCGATGAGCACGTTCCAGAACTGCGGCAGCTCGTCCAGGCTGGTCTTGCGGATGAATTTGCCGAAAGGCGTGATCCGCGGGTCGTTTTCCAGTTTCTGGTATTCGTCCCATTGCCGGCGCGCCTCGGGATTGTTCTTCAGATGCTCCTCGAGCACCTGCGCCGAATTGGCCGTCATCGAGCGGAATTTCCAGAAGCGGAATACCCGGCCGTCTTTTCCATAGCGCGGCTGCGAATAGAAAACCGGCGCGCCGGAACTGATCATTACGCACAGGCCGATCAACACGAACACCCAGCCGAAGGCAATGAAGAAGAAAAGCGCGGCGGCAATGTCCACCGATCTTTTTCCGATTCGAAGCACGGCCGGATGACGCACCCGGTTCTGCCCGATGTCGTAGGGCGATTCGCTGTGTTGGTGTTCCGAATTGTCCCAGCCTTGCGGGGCCAGCGATTCTTGGGGGCGGAGGTTTCTCATGGTTTTCTCCATCCAGAGGTGAAACACGAAAGGATTTCTTTCGGAAGGTATTTCATTGGCGACGCACCTTTCCACATGCAGGCAAAAACGCCTGCATCTCTTCGGTTATGGCCCTTGATTTTTTTGGCCGACACGACCCGCACAAATGCCTCGTAGCTTCTGCAGTGCAAAAACTATTGCGCGGCCAACGGACTCGACAGACGTAGTAAAAATGAATGACTGTTCATTGGTACTACATAGGGTTGACTGAATACAAATTGAGTATGGACTCAATGCGCCAATTTGAATGTCAAGCGCACCGAGATGAATTTAACTCCAATTTTTCACGGTCTAGGTGGAATCCCTGTTTGCTTTGTATGTGTATTGTAAATGCTTGTAAGCGCCAAACTTATAACCCCCACTGCCCGCATGGCGACGCGATAGGTCAATAGCATTCAATATGACGCCATTTACCGAACGGCCTGCATGTGCAAGCCGCCGGACACTTTCATTCAATTCGCCAAGCTGGGTTTTTTCGGCCCGCGCAACCAGCAGCAAGGTGCTTGCCAGTGGTGCCACCGAGGCGGTATCCGCAGCCACCAAGACGGGTGCCGTGTCGATGATCACCAGGTCATAACCGGGCGACAACCTGTCCAGCACCTGGACGAAGGATTCGCTCATCAGCAATTCGGCCGGATTGGGCGGCAGCACGCCGGTGGTGACGATGTCTAGGTTCGGCAGCACCGAGGGGCGCACGGCCTTCTCGAAATCGAGGGTTCCTGCTATCAATTCCGACAACCCGGCAGACCGGGGGATCGACAGGAATTGACTGACGCGGCCTTTTCGCAAATCCGCATCAATCAAAAGAACTCTTTTTCCGGCGGCGGCGGTAATGGCCGCGAAATTGACCGAAATAAACGTTTTGCCTACGCCGGGCGTCGCCCCGGAAATGAGCAGGCGGTTGTTGGTCGCCTCCAGCATGGCGAACTGCAGCGCGGTGCGCAGGCTCCGCAGGCTCTCGACCGCCGGGTCCTCGGGCTGCAGGTGCGCGAGCACGTGCACGCCGGCGACCTTGTTCTCGATGTTCCGGTCGATCGTGCGCTGGGCGGCGCTCAGCGGAATGCTGCTGTAGACGTTGAGTCCGGTGTGGGTCTCGATCTCGCCCGGGTTGCGGATGCCGCCGAAGAACGAACTGCGCGCCACCGCGGCCGCCACGCCCGCGGCGAGCCCGAGGATGAGCGCCAGCGCAATGACCAGCGGGCGCTTGGGCCACACCGCTTCTTCGGGAACGATGGCCTCGTCGAGCAGGCGCACGTTGCCGACCTTGCCTTCCTTGGCCAGGCGCATCTGCAGCGAGCTGTTGAGCAGCGACACGTAGAGGTCGGTGTTGACCTTGATGTCGCGCTGCATGCGCACGGTGTTCTGCTGCAGCTCGGGCATCTTGCGGATGCGCGCGTCGATGCTGGCCAGCGCCGCCTTCCATGCGACGACCTGGGTGTCGAGCGTCTGCACCGCGGGGTGCTCGTCGGTGAAGCGGGCCGCGAGTTCGCGCCGTTTCTGTTCCGCCTCGAGCAGCTTGGACTGCAGGTCGACGGTCTGCGTGAGCGCGTTCTTGGCCTCGTCGTCCAGGCTCACCGTGCCGTTCTGGTTGCGGTAGCGGTTGTAGGTGTCCTCGGACTGCTCCAGCTGCTTTTTGAACTGCGGCAGCGCCGTATCGAGGAAGCCCAGCGTCTTCTCGGCCTCGGCGGCCTTGCGCTCCATGTTCTGGCGGACGTAGAGGGTGCCGATCTCGTTGAGCAGCTGCGTGAGCTTCTCGGGGTCGGCGCTCTTCCAGCTCACGTCGAGCACGCCCGACTGCTTGCCCTTCTCGACGACCTTCAGGGCGTCCTGCAGCGCAAGCAGCGTCTGCTGCGTCGACGAGCGCACGAGCTGGAACTGCGCACCCGGCTTGCCGCTGATGCTGGTGACCATCAGGCTCACGCTGCCGTTCACGACGTTCGGGATGTTCGCCGAGAGCAAGGTGCCGACGGTGCCCTTCATCGGCGTGTCGATGTCGGGGTTGCTCAGCTCGTACTGGCCGTTGGTGCCGACGGTCAGCGTGAAAGGCTTGTCCTCGAAGTCGGGCGGCACGTCGAAGCGCGGCACGAGGATCTTCTCGGTGCCGGTGACATAACCCGAGAGCCCCATGAAGCCCGGCTCCGAGAGATCGGTGGCGCGACGCGCCAGGTAGCTGCCCACGAAGGGCGCATAGCGCGGCCGTGCGCTGATGTAGAGCCGGGTGTTTTCCACGGCCTTGCCGAGGATGGCGCGCGAGCGGAGGATTTCGATCTCGCCCGCGGCCGGCGTCTTCACGCTCAGCAGCGACGAGGCCGCATCACCGAGGAAGCTGCCGGCGGAGTTGCCCGAGTCTTCCACCTGCACCGCGAGGTTGGCTTCGTAGACGGGCTTGCCCAGCAGCGCGTAGGCCGTGCCGAGGAACAGGAAAACGGCCACCACGATCGCGACGAGCCAGCGGTTGTCGACCAGGATGTCCCAGTACTCCGCGGGGTTGATGCCTTCGCCTTCGTCTTCCGGCGCTTGCATCGGTGGGGCGGCTTGCGGGGATGCATTCATGTGGGTTGATGCTCGGGTTTTGTGATCTTCAGGACGCGCTCGATCCACGAGCGGGCACCGGCCTCGATGAGGGCCAGCGCGTCGACGAATGCGGCTTCGCCTCGGCGATAGGGGTCGGGTACGTCCTGCGCGAGGGTGTCGGCAATGCGGAACACCTTGCCGCGCACGAAGGGGTAGGTCGACTCGAGGTGGCGGCGCTGCGCGAGGTCCATCACCAGGATCAGGTCGGCCTGGCGGCACAGGAGCTGGCCCACCTGCTGCGCGACGTGGCCCGAGATGTCGATACCGCGCGCCTGCATGAGCTTTTGCGCGATCGCGTCGGCCGGCTGGCCCACGAGCGCGCCGGTGCCTGCGGACACCACGCGCAGGTGCGGCAGGCCGGCCGCGAGCAGGCCTTCGGCCATCGGGCTGCGGCAGATGTTGCCGATGCAGACTGTGAGCACGGATTTCATCGCTGCCTCATCGGGGTTCATCGGTGGTTCATGTAGATGCGGTCGCCGATGTCCAGCACCTGGGCAGCCGGCAGGATCAGGCTGGCCACGCGGTTCCAGCTCACGAGCGGCACCGAGTCGATGTAGACGACGTCGCGCGGCTGCAGCGGAAAGCGGTCGGCCAGCGCGAGCGCGGCGGGGTTCTTCGCATTCAGGTGGAACACGGCCGGCGTGCCCTTGGCGGTGTTGCGCACGACGTAGATCTGCCCCGTGTTCGCGGTGCCCAGGCTCGCGCTGCCGGCTTCGCCGAGCGCCTCGTTCAGGCTCAGGCGCCCGTTGTGCATGAGCAGCGCCGAGGGACGCAGTACCTCGCCCATCACCACCACCTTGTTCTCGTCGCGGTTGCGCACCAGCACCACGTCGCCGTTCTGCAGCGGAATGCTGCCGGCACCGCTGCCCAGGTCCTGCAGGCGGGTGAGGTCGATGAGCGTGGTGCGGTCGCCGCGCGTGAGCGTGACGTACGAGCGGTCGCCGTTGGGCGTGATGCCGCCGGCGCGGTTGAGCGCCTCGGCCAGCGTCATCGGCACGTCGGTGAAGATCTGCAGCCCCGGCGTGCGCACCTCGCCTTCGACGAAAGCGCGGCGGCTGCGGAAGGACTGGATGCGCACCGTGACCTGCGGCTCCTTGATGTAGCGCGCGATGCGCTTGGCGATGAGGTCGGAGGCCTCGATTTCGGTGAGCCCCTGCATCTTCACGCGGCCGATGTACGGAAAGCTGATCTCCCCGTTGGCGCCGACGATGAAGCCCGGCGCGACGCTGATGCCGGTCGGGTCGACCTGCTGGGTGATGACGGCGCCGGCATTGGGAAGCAACTCGGGGTGGTCGTAGACGATCACGCCCACGACGTCGCCCGGCCCGATGGTGTACGCGGCCGCCTCGCCGAACAGCGCCTTCACGTCGGCCGGCACCGCGGTCGATTGCGCATCGGCCATCGCCCGGATGAGCGCCGGCGAAATCGGCGTGAGCGCGCCCTCGGGCGAGCCGTCGGCGGACAGGGCCGGCGCCGGGCCGAGGTCGGGCTCGGAAGCCGCCATGGTGCCGAAGCCCGGCGCACAGCCCTGGAGCAACATCGCGCCGGCCAGGGCAGCGCTCCACCCCATCAGGTACACGTAGCGTGTCAAATTGATCTCCATTGCAAAACTGGTTTTTCTTTCAACTGCGGTGCATATGCAAAGGTCGAGCCCGCTCGGGTCGGACGGACCTTTTGATCGCGGTGCACCGCAAAGCGAATCCGTGATTTATCGGTGCACAGGTCGAAAACTGAATTGTCGCTGCGCCCGAAGACCCATTTTTTCGTCGCACAGGCGAAAGAAACGTGTCTATTCGTGGTGCGACCTTGTGCAATGCAGGGGTATCTGCCATCGCACTCTCCGGAACACTGTTTTCATTGGGAAAACCGTCGATGAAACAGCATTCCGGAATGCCATTTTTGCGATTGAAATGGCGACTTATTAATTACCGCGCCAAGCGGGGAGATCGTGGCGTATGTGCCACGGAATTGAGTTTTCGAGGGTTTTTGATATTGCACGGCCTTTTGTAAGCGTTTGTGTTTTCGTGCAGTGTAGGAGGATTGCCCGAGTGCAGAACGATGGCGGTGCCCTTCAACCGGGCATGCGGCGGCACCCGGACGGGCACCGCAACGGTGATCCGCGCCCCGATTCAGACGGTTGTAGGTTTTTCGATTTACCTGGAATTCTGTTCGTCGCGACCGCGAGCGGCACCAAGATCGTGCAACCATTGTTCACAAAGTTAAATGAATAATTTCACATTCATTCTTCGGCTAAAACTTTTGCATTGTTTTTCAATTTAAGTCATCCAGATGCCATGGATCTTTCGCATCCCGGTCATGCAAATCCGGCCTAATCATTCAATCGACAGAGTGAATGAGAAAAAAGAATTCAGGCCGAATATGGATATACGAATTCCGCGATAAAAGTTATCGGGAAATTGGGGCGCGCGCGTGCGCGGTCGCCAAATGAAAAAGGCCTCCGCGAGGAGGCCAATGATCGATGCGGGCCGGTGGGCCGGCAGGAGACTTACTGCTCCTGGTCGTCGCCGGACTGGCCCAGCTTGTCCTTGGTGGCGCGAACGCCGCGCAGCACCAGGAACAGGGTGATGCCGACCAGAACGAGAAAGCCGACGAGTGCCCAGCCACCCATGCCGAAGGCCCACCACCAGAAGAGGCCGCTCAATGGCAGCAGCACCAGGGCTATTAGCAGTTCGATGAAGATCAAGCGCATCTCTGTCTCTCCCCCTTCGCTCGGGCACGCGTCAGCCCCTTGGGTGTGTAAAAAATCGCTACGCGTGTCGGGTGCGAGAGGATAGCTTAAGAAAAGCCGAGGATATGCAGGTCCCCGGACGTTGGATGGAGAGTATTTGCCCTGAACCTGTGCACCGGCTGACCGTGTTTTTCCTCTTTTTCCGATCGTCGTTCGCCGGCTACGCCTTGCGCAGCGCGCGCACAGCGGACGACGCCAGAGGCACCTTTACGCGACTTCACCCCGTGCGAACTCCATCGGCAGTTCCTTGAATTGCTTCTTGACGGCCGCAGTGGGCGCGCCGCCCACCAGGATCCGCGCGAAGGCCTGCAGCGGGCTGAAGAACGCAGGCCTCAGCGTGCCCAGCTTGCTCTCGTCGACGATGAGAAAACTCTCCGACGCGCTGCGGATGGCCGCCTGCTTCACCGGCACCTCATGAAAGTTGGAACAGCTTGCGCCGCGCGCCACGTCCAGCCCGCCGGCCGAGATGAAGGCCTTGTTCACGCCCAGCTTGTCGAGGTACTGCAGCCCTTCGTCGGAAAAGAAGGTGGCCGATGACGGGTGATACAGCCCGCCCATCAACATCAGTTGTGTGTTCGGCCGTCGGCTCAGCACCGCTGCAATGTTCGTGGAGTAACACACCACGCTCAACGGCATGTCCGGCGGCAGTGCTTCCGCAAAGTGGACCATCGTGGTCCCGCAGTCGATGAACAGGCTGTCGTGCGGCTGCACCCACTCGGCCGCGCGCTCGCAGGCCAGGCGCTTGTTGGCGGCGTGCTGGTCGCTGGCCTCGTCGAGCGAGTAGCGCTCGGCACCCGGCAGCGTCGTCGCCAGCACGTAACCGCCGAGCACTGAGAGCGGCGAGTCGGCCGACGACAGGTCGCGGCGGATGGTCATCTCGGTCACATCGAGCCGCTGGGCCGCCTGTTTGATCGGCAACGGTCCGCCGGCCTCGACGAGTTCCTGCATCTTCGCCAGGCGCACGGCCCGGGCCTCGGCTCCTGCGGTCTTTCGCATGTTCGGGTTCCTCTGATCCAAGCCCGTGAGTATCGGTCATCGCGGGTTTTTAAATGTTATTTTAAAAACATCTTGCCTGATTAAATGTTGTTGTTCTAACATTCATGCCAACACGCCGCCGGCCCTGCACGACGGCACGCAAGACGAACGACACCACCGCTGCGCCGCCGCGCGACCCAGCACCGGAGACACACAAGACATGCCCTTTGCCTGCCCGCCGCACCTGCGGCCCCTGCGCGCCACGGCGCCCATCACGTCATGACATCCACCTCCCTCGTTCGCAGCAGCGGCGCCGTGCGCTCGCGGCCGGCGCCGCCTGCCAGTGCCGTCGCAGCGCTCACCCCAGCGGCTCCGGCGGCCCCTGCCGCGTCCACCGAAGCACCCACGCAGCCGCACGCCGCCGCGCGCAACACCGCGCAACCCTTCGACACCGGCTGGTTCGAAGGCATCCGCGTCAACCTCTCCGCTGCGGAGCGCCGCGTGGCCACGCTGCCGGGGCGTCGCTCCGTCAAGAAGGATGCGCAGGCCGGCTGGCTGCTCAAGGCCATCACCTGCATCGACCTGACCACGCTCAACGGCGACGACACGGCCGAGCGCGTGCGCCGGCTTTGCGCGAAGGCGGTCACGCCCGTGCGCCCCGACCTGCTGGCCGCGCTGGGCTTTGCCGACCGCAGGCTGCACACGGGCGCGGTGTGCGTGTACCACCGCTTCGTGTCGACGGCGGTCGAGGCGCTTGCGGGCACTGGTATCCCGGTGGCCGCGGTGTCCACAGGCTTTCCGGCGGGGCTGATTCCGCACGAGCTCAAGCTCAAGGAAATCGAAGCCTCGGTGCGCGACGGCGCGGCGGAGATCGACATCGTCATCACTCGCGAGCATGTGCTCACCGGGCAGTGGCAGAAGCTCTACGACGAGATGCGCGACTTCCGCAGCGCGGCCGGCGACGCGCACGTCAAGGCCATCCTTGCCACGGGCGAACTGAAGACGCTGCGCAACGTGGCCAAGGCCTCGATGGTCTGCATGATGGCCGGGGCGGATTTCATCAAGACCTCCACCGGCAAGGAAGGCGTGAACGCCACGCCGCTGGTCACGCTGGTGATGCTGCGCATGATCCGCCAATACGAAGCCCGCACCGGCTTTCGCGTGGGCTACAAGCCCGCCGGCGGCGTCTCCACCGCCAAGACCGCGCTCGACTACCAGGTGCTCATGAAGGAAGAGCTGGGCCGCGCCTGGCTCGAGCCCGACCTGTTCCGCATCGGCGCCTCCACGCTGCTGGCCGACATCGAGCGCCAGCTGGAGCACCACGTCACCGGCCGCTACTCGGCCTTCAACCGCCACCCGATCGGATGACCCGATGAGCAGCAGCCAGAACAACAACACCAGCAGCGTCGCACGCTATTTCGACACCATGGACTACGGCCCCGCGCCAGAGAGCGACACCGACGCGCGCCAATGGCTCGCGCGCCATGCCGAGGGCTTCGGCCACTTCATCGACGGGCGCTTCACCGCCGCGCCGGCCGGCGCACAGTTCGACACGGCCGAGCCCGCCACCGGCCAGCGCTTGGCCGGCATCGCGCAGGGTTCCGCGCAGGACGTGGATGCGGCCGTCGCTGCGGCGCGCGCCGCGCAGCCCGGCTGGCTCGCGCTCGGCGGCCACGGCCGCGCACGCCATCTCTACGCCCTGGCGCGCATGGTGCAGCGCCATGCACGCCTGCTCGCGGTGGTCGAGGCACTGGACAACGGCAAGCCCATCCGCGAGACACGCGACCTCGACGTGCCGCTGGTGGCGCGCCACTTCTATCACCATGCCGGATGGGCGCAGCTGCAGGCGCGCGAGTTCGCCGACCAGGTGCCGCTGGGCGTCGTCGGCCAGATCATTCCGTGGAACTTCCCGCTGCTGATGCTCGCGTGGAAGATCGCGCCCGCGCTCGCCCTGGGCAACACGGTGGTGCTCAAGCCCGCCGAGCTCACACCGCTGAGCGCGCTGCTCTTTGCCGAACTGGCCGCAGAGGCCGGCCTGCCGCCGGGCGTGCTGAACGTGGTGACCGGCGACGGCGCCACCGGCGCGGCGCTGGTCGCGCATGAAGGCGTCGACAAGATCGCCTTCACCGGCTCGACCGACGTGGGCCGCCTCATCCGCGAAGCCACTGCCGGCTCGGGCAAGTCGCTCACGCTGGAGTTGGGCGGCAAGTCGCCCTTCATCGTGTTCGACGATGCCGACATCGACGCGGCCGTCGAAGGCGTGGTCGACGCCATCTGGTTCAACCAGGGCCAGGTGTGCTGCGCCGGTTCGCGGCTGCTGCTGCAGGAAGGCATTGCGGCCGACTTCATCGAGCGCCTCAAGCGCCGCATGCAGAGCCTGCGCGTGGGTTCGCCGCTGGACAAGGCGATCGACATGGGCAGCCTGATCGATCCCACCCAGCTCGAGCGCGTGCGCACGCTGGTGGCCACCGGCGTGCGCGAAGGCGCGAGCTGCTACCAGTCGCCGGGCGCGCTGCCGCCGGGCGGCAGCTTCTTCCCGCCGACGCTCCTGACCAACGTGCACCCCGCATCGACCGTGGCGACGGAGGAGATCTTCGGCCCGGTGCTGGTGACGATGACCTTCCGCACACCCGACGAAGCCGTCGCCCTGGCCAACAACACGCGCTACGGCCTGGCCGCGAGCGTGTGGAGCGAGACCATCGGGCTGGCGCTGGGCATCGCGCCGCAACTGCAGGCCGGCGTGGTGTGGGTCAACGCGACCAACCTGTTCGATGCGGGCGTGGGCTTCGGCGGCTACCGCGAATCGGGCTACGGCCGCGAAGGTGGGCGCGAGGGCTGCTACGAATACCTGAAGCCGCGTGCCTGGGCCGAGCGCAAGCCACGCACCGCTGCTGTCGCATTGGAAGCCGCGAACGAGGCGCCCAGGACGCAGCCCAAGTCTTCGATCACGCTGCCGGCCATCGACCGCACGGCCAAGCTGTTCGTCGGCGGCAAGCAGGTGCGCCCGGACGGCGAGCTTTCGCATCCGGTGTTCGCGGCGAACGGGCAGCGCATCGGCGAGGTCGGCACGGGCAACCGCAAGGACATCCGCAACGCCGTCGCCGCTGCACGCTCGGCCGCTGGCTGGTCGAGCGCCACGCCGCATCGCCGCGCGCAGGCGCTCTACTACCTCGCGGAAAACCTCGCGGCCCGCGCCGACGAATTCGCCGGGCGCATCGCCAGCCTGACCGGCGTGAGCGCGCCTGCGGCAGAGGCCGAGGTCGATGCCTCGGTGAGCCGCCTGTTCGCCTACGGCGCCTGGGCCGACAAGTACGAAGGCACGGTGCATGTGCCGCCGCTGCGCGGCGTGACACTGGCCACCGTAGAGCCCATCGGCGTGGTCGGCGTGGTGTGCCCCGACGAGGCACCGCTGCTGTCCTTCGTGAGCCTGTTCGCGCCGCTCATGGCCATGGGCAACCGCACGGTGATCGTGCCGAGCGAGAAGCATCCGCTGGTGGCCACCGACTTCTACCAGGTGCTTGAAACCTCCGACCTGCCGGCCGGCGTGATCAACCTGGTGACCGGCCCCGCGGCCAGCCTCGTGCAGACGCTTGCCGAGCACGACGATGTCGATGCGCTCTGGGTCTTCGGTGCGAAGGCGCTCTCGCGCAACGCCGAGCGACTGTCGGTGGGCAACCTCAAGCGCACGCTGGTCGACCACGGCCTGGCCACCGACTGGCACGACGCCGCCTCGGCCGAAGGCGCGCTGTTTCTGCGGCATGCCACCCAGGTCAAGAACATCTGGATTCCCTATGGCGAATGAGCATCTGACATCCAACGGAGCCAAGGAAACCAAGGGAAATCCCCGAATAGCAAACGTTTGCGCAAACGTTTTCTTTCTCTAAGATACCTCGAAAGAACGACAAGTCCTTCACGGAGACAAAGATGCTGAAGTCCATCCATCCGCTGCTCAATGCGGACGTGCTTTACGCCCTGCGCGCCATGGGCCATGGCGACGAACTGGTGCTGTGCGACGCCAACTTCCCGGCCGATTCGGTCGCACGCCAGACCACCCTGGGCCGGCTGCTGCGCATCGACGGCGTGGGCACCACCGAGGCGGCACGCGCCATTCTTTCGGTGCTGCCGCTGGACAACGCGGTGGACGATCCCGCGCGGCGCATGGAGATCATGGGCGAGCCGAACGAGATCCCGCCGGTGCAGCAGGAGATGCAGCGCGAGATCGATGCGGCCGAGGGACGCGCGCGCCCGCTGGGCTCCATCGAGCGCTTCGCCTTCTACGAAGCCGCGCGCCGCGCCTACTGCGTGATCGCCACGGGCGAGCGCCGTTTCTACGGCTGCTTCATCTTCAAAAAAGGCGTCCTCGCGCCCGAGGCCTGATCGCATGACCGCCATCCCTGTCTCTTCACAACAGCGCGGCGTCGCCGTGCTCGGCATCTTCGTGGCCGACCTCGCATTCCGCGCGGCCCAGCTTCCCGGCGTCGGCCAGACCATCGCGGGCTCGGGCTTCGCCATGGGTCCTGGCGGCAAGGGCTCGAACCAGGCCGTGGCGGCAGCGCGCGCAGGCGCGGGGGTCACCTTCATCTCCAAGCTCGGGCAGGACGCCTTCGCCGCCAACGCGCTCGCGCTCTGGGCAGAGGAAGGCATCACGCCGCGCACCCCGCAGGTGGCAGACCAGCCGACCGGCGCGGCCTTCATCTACGTGCACGAGGTCACGGGCGCCAACGCGATCATCGTGGTGCCGGGCGCTGCGGCCCTGATCGACGCGGCCGACGTGGACGCGGCGGCCGACGCCATCCGCGGAGCGCGCGTGTTCGTCACGCAACTCGAACAGCCTGCCCGCGCCGCGCAGCGCGGTCTGGAACTGGCGCGCGCCGCCGGCACAGTGACGGTGTTCAACCCCGCGCCCGCCCTGCCCTTCGACGATGCGCTGTACGCGCTGTGCGACTACATCACGCCCAACGAGCACGAGGCCGCCGCGCTCAGCGGCATGGCCGTGGAAACCATCGACGACGCGCGCCGCGCGGGCGACTTCTTCCTGGCCAAAGGCGTGGGCTGCGCGCTCATCACGCTCGGCGACAAGGGTGCGCTGCTGCACAGCGCGAGCGGCTCGGTGCACATCCCCGTGTTCAATGCCGGTGCCGTGAAGGAAACGACCGGCGCGGGCGACGCCTTCAACGGCGGCTTCGCGGCGGCACTGGCCGAAGGCGCCTCGCCGCTGGAAGCCGCGCGCTTCGGCTCGGCGGTGGCGGCCATCTCGGTCACGCGCGCCGGCACCGCACCCTCGATGCCCACGCGCGCCGAGGTCGATGCGCTGATGCACCGCGCCCACTGAAGGAGCCCGCCATGACCTCCAGGTTTTCAGACCGCGAACTCAACTTCCTGGTCGCCATCAACGTGGTGATCCTCGTGGTCGCGACGGTGCTGTCCAAGGGCGACTTCCTCGACGTCTACAACTTCCAGTCGATGGGCGGCCAGTTGCCCGAGCTCGGCCTGCTGGCGATGGGCGTGGCGCTGTCGATGATCTCGGGCAACGGCGGCATCGACCTGTCGGGCGTTGCGCTGGCCAACCTGGCCGGCGTGGTCGCCGCCACGGTGGCACCGATGCTCGCGGCGCCCGATGCCTCGCCCTGGATCTACACGGCATGGTTCGCCGTGATCGCGCTGGCGGTGGGCCTGGCGGGCGGGCTGCTCAACGGGCTGCTGATTGCACGCGCCGGCCTCACGCCCATTCTTTGCACGCTGGGCACGCAGCTGCTCTACACCGGCTTCGCCGTGGTGCTCACCGGCGGCTCCAGCCTGCGCGTGGGCGATGCCGAACCGCTCTCGGCCATCGGCAACGAGATGGTGCTGGGCGTGCCGATTCCGTTCGTCATCTTCGTGGCGATGCTGCTGGGCGTGGGCTGGCTGCTCAAGCAAAGCCCGTTCGGCATCCGCCTCTTCCTTTTGGGCACCAACGCGAAGGCGGCGCGCTACGCGGGCATTTCGCAGAACCGCATGCTGGTGGCCACCTATGCGCTGTGCGGCGTGCTGGCGGCCGTGGCGGGCGTGATCATCGCGGCCCGCACGGCCAGCGTGAAGTCGGACTACGGCAACTCCTACCTGCTCATCGCCATCCTCATCACCGTGATGGCGGGCGTGCGGCCGCAGGGCGGCTATGGGCGCATGACCTGCCTGTTCTTCTCGGCCGTGGCGCTGCAGCTCTTGTCCAGCACCTTCAACCTGCTGGGCATTTCCAACTTCTTCCGCGATTGCGCCTGGGGACTGCTGCTGCTGTTCTTCCTGGCATCGGCACGGCTGAGCCTGGCCGACCTGCGCAGCTTCGTTTCGATTACGCGCTCCAGCGCACCGCCGCACCAGTCCCCTCCTGGCGCGACGCAAAGAACCACCGAGGGCTAGGAGACAAAAGACATGCTGAAGAAAACAAAGATCGCCTGCACCGTGCTGGCGCTGGGCACCGTGGCCTTCGCCTCCGCGCTGCATGCGCAGGGCAAGCCGCAGGACATCGTCACCGTGGTGAAGATCACCGGCATCAGCTGGTTCAACCGCATGGAAGTGGGCGTGAAGGAATTCGGCGCCAGCACACCCGGCGTGGCCACGCGCCAGATCGGCCCGGCCCAGTCGGACGCCGCGCAGCAACAGCGCCTGATCGAAGACCTGGTGGCCAAGAAGGTGGACGCGATCGCCGTGGTCTCTATGGACCCGCCCACGCTCGAACCGGTGCTCAAGCGCGCAATGGAACGCGGCATCAAGGTGGTGACGCACGAGGCCGACAACCAGAAGAACACCATGGTCGACATCGAGGCCTTCGACAACACGGCCTACGGCGCGCGCATCAACGAACGCCTGGCCGCCTGCATGGGCCAGCAGGGCAAGTGGACCTCGCTGGTCGGCTCGCTGGGCAGCCAGTCGCAGGTGCAGTGGGCCGACGGCGGTGCCACCAACGCGAAGAAGTACCCCAAGATGCAGCTGGTCGATGCCAAGAACGAGTCGCTCAACGACGCGGAAAAGGCCTACGGCAAGGCCAAGGAAATGCTGCGCAAGCACCCCGACCTGAAGGGCTTCCAGGGCTCGTCGTCGCTCGACGTGCTGGGCATCGGCCGCGCGGTGGAAGAAGCCGGCCTGCAGGGCAAGGTCTGCGTGTACGGCACGGGCCTGCCGAGCGAGGCGGCCAAGTTCCTCGAATCGGGCGCGGTCGGCGGCATCGCCTTTTGGGACCCGAAGGACGCCGGCATCGTCATGAACAAGGCGGCCAAGATGCTGCTGGACGGCAAGACCATCACCGACGGCACCGACATGGGCGTGCAGGGCTACAACAAGGTCTCTGTGAAGAAGGGCCCGGGCGTCGGCATCATCGTCACGGGGCAGGCCTGGGTCGAGGTCGACAAGCAGAACTACAAGAAGTACGCCTTCTGATCTTCCGGACCTCTTGAGCGTATGACCCTTACCGCGCCTTCCACGCAAGCCCCGGTGCCCGGCACCGGGCGCCGTGTCTTCCTCGAAGTGCAGGACGTGCACAAGCGCTTCGCGGGCGTGCACGCGCTGCGCGGCATCGACCTCACCATCGAAGCCGGCGAGATCTACCACCTGCTCGGCGAGAACGGCTGCGGCAAGAGCACGCTCATCAAGATCATCTCGGGTGCACAGCCGCCGAGCCAGGGGCGCATCGTGATCGATGGCCATCCGCACGAATCGCTGTCGCCGCTGGAGGCGCTCACGCTGGGCATCGAGACGGTCTATCAAGACCTGTCCTTGCTGCCGAACATGAGCGTGGCCGAGAACGTCGCGCTCAGCGAGCAGCTGGTGGCGACCGGCGGCAAGCTCGCACGGCGCTTCGACCGCAAGGCGGTGGCCGCCACGGCCGTGCGCGCGCTCGAAACAGTGAAGCTGCCGACCGACGCGGCCTTCCTCGCGCGCCGGGTCGACGAGCTGCCCATCGCCACGCGGCAGCTGGTGGCGATTGCACGCGCGGTGGCCACGCGCGCGCGCATGGTCATCATGGACGAGCCCACCACCTCGCTCACGCAGAAGGAAGTCGACAACCTCGTGCACGTGGTCGAGCACCTGCGCGCGCAGGGCGTGGCCGTGCTGTTCGTGAGCCACAAGCTCGACGAGTGCATGGCCATGGGCGGCCAGGCCATCGTCTTTCGTGACGGCACGAAGGTGGCGCAGGGGCCGATCCGCGACTTCACCAAGGCCGAGCTCGCGCACTGGATGACCGGCAAGCAGCTCGACGGCGCGCGCTACCGCCACCGGACGCACGGCGGCGACACGCTGCTGAAGGTCGAGGCGCTCGGCCGCGGCGCGCAGTTCAGCGACGTGAATTTCACGCTGCACAAGGGCGAGATCCTGGGCATCACCGGGCTGCTCGACTCGGGCCGCAACGAACTGGCGCTGGCATTGGCCGGCGTACAGGCCGCCGACCGCGGGCGCATCGCGCTCGACGGCCGGCAGGTCACGCTGAAGACGCCGAGCGACGGCATCCGCCAGGGCATCGGCTACGTGCCGGAAGACCGGCTGAGCGAGGGCCTCTTTCTGGACAAGCCGATTCGCGACAACATCGTCACGGCCGTGCTCGGTCGCCTGCGCGGGCGCTTCGGCGCACTCGACGGCAAGCAGTGCCAGGCGCTGGCCGAACGCACGGTGAGCGAGTTGCAGATCGCCACGCCCGATGTCGACCGGCCGGTGCAATCGCTCTCGGGCGGCAACCAGCAGCGCGTGCTCATCGGCCGCTGGCTGGCCATCGACCCGCGCGTGCTGATACTGCACGGCCCCACCGTGGGCGTGGACGTGGGCTCCAAGGACACCATCTACCGCATCGTGCAGCGGCTGGCCGAGCAGGGCCTGGGCGTGATCCTGGTCAGCGACGACCTTCAGGAACTGCTGCAGAACTGCGACCGCATCCTGCTGATGCGCAAGGGCCGCATCGCCAACGACTTCGACGCGCAGGGCCTGGCCGAGAGCAAGCTCTACCACGCGCTGGTTTCCGACACCCCTTCTCCCGCATTCTCATGACGGCTTCCACCATGCAAGCGCATTCCACGGCCGCACCGACCCCGGTTGCGCAAGCGGCTCCCAAGGCAACGGCCTCGTGGCGCGGCTGGCTCGGGCAGCGCCCCTCGGTCTTCACGCTCGCGCTGATCGTGCTGGTGTGCCTGGCGGTCGGCGCCATCAATCCGGGCTTCTTCCAGCTGCCGGTGCTGTTCGACATCGTGCGGGCCTGCACGGTGCTCGGGCTGTTCGCGCTGGGCGTGCTGATCGTGCTGGCCGCCGGCGGCATCGACGTGTCGTTCGCAGCCATTGCCGCGCTCACGATGTACAGCATCACCAAGCTGGTGCTGAACTACTTTCCCGAAGCGCCCATCGCGCTGTTGCTGGCGGCGGGCGCGGTGAGCGGCGCGGTGCTGGGCGTGTTCAACGGCCTGCTGGTGCATTGGCTCAAGGCCCCGTCGCTGATCGTGACCATCGGCACGCAGTACCTGTACCGCGGCATCCTGCTGACTTTCGTGGGCACCGTGTTCTTCATGAACGTGCCCGCGCCGATGGACGCATTCGGCAAGCTGGCGCTCTGGCGCTTCGACACCGCGCAGGGCCTGCACGTGGTGCTGCCCGCCACGGTGCTGGTGCTGGCCGGCGCGGCGGTGCTGACGTGGTGGCTGCTGAACCGCACGCTCATCGGCCGCGCGGTCTACGCCATCGGCGGCAGCCTCGCGATTGCCGAGCGGCTGGGCTACAACCTGCGCACGGTGCACATCTTCGTGTTCGCGTACGCGGGCTTCCTGTCGGGTCTGGCGGGCATCGTGCACGTCTCGAGCACGAGGCTGGCGAACCCCTTCGACCTGGTGGGCAACGAGCTGGACGTGATCGCCGCGGTGATCCTGGGCGGCGCGCGCATCACCGGCGGCAGCGGCACCGTGGGCGGCACGCTGCTGGGCGTGGTGCTGGTCACGCTGATCAACAACGTGCTGATCCTGGCGGGCGTGCCGAGCACCTGGCAGAAGGTGATCATCGGGGCGTTCATCCTGGTGGCAGGCGCCTGCTTCGCGATGCGCAAGCAGGGCTGAGGTTCCCTGGCATTCGGCAGAGCGCCGACGGCCTTAGCCGCCTTACTCCACCGTCACGCTCTTCGCCAGATTCCGCGGCTTGTCCACATCGGTCCCCCGCGCACACGCCGTGTGATACGCCAGCAACTGCAGCGGCACCACATGCAGCAACGGCGACAGCTGCCCGTAGTGCTCCGGCATGCGGATCACATGCAGCCCTTCGCCGCTCTTGATCTTCGTGTCGCCATCGGCCAGCACATAGAGCACACCGCCGCGCGCGCGCACTTCCTGCAGGTTGCTCTTGAGCTTTTCGAGCAGCGCGTCGTTCGGCGCGACCGCGACCACCGGCATCTCGCTCGTGACCAGCGCGAGCGGGCCGTGCTTGAGTTCACCGGCCGCATAGGCCTCGGCGTGGATGTAGGTCACTTCCTTGAGCTTGAGCGCGCCTTCGAGCGCGATCGGGTAGTGCAGTCCGCGGCCGAGGAACAGCGCGTTGTCCTTGCGCGCGAAGTCTTCGGCCCAGCCGATGATCTGCGGCTCCAGCGCGAGCACCGACTGCAGCGCGACCGGCAGGTGGCGCATTTCCTTCAGGTAGCGCGCCTCGTCGGCTTCGGTGAGGTGGCCCTTGGTCTGCGCGATGGCCAGCGTCAACAGGAAGAGACCGGCAAGCTGCGTGGTGAAGGCCTTGGTCGACGCCACGCCGATCTCGACGCCGGCGCGCGTGATGTACGCCAGCTTGCACTCGCGCACCATCGCGCTGGTGGCGACATTGCAGATCGTCAGCGTCTGCTCCATGCCCAGCGAGCGGGCGTGCTTGAGCGCGGCGAGCGTGTCGGCCGTCTCGCCCGATTGGCTGATGGTGACCACCAGCGTCTTGGGGTCGGGCACCGAGTCGCGGTAGCGGTATTCGCTTGCGATCTCGACCTGCGTGGAGATCTTCGCGATGCTTTCGAGCCAGTACTTGGCGGTGCAGCCGCTGTAGTAGCTGGTGCCGCAGGCGAGGATGAGGATCTTGTCGATGTCCTTGAAGACGCGGTGCGCGCTCGCACCCGTGGCGCCGTCCTGCCCGATGCCGTCGAACAGCTCGGGCACGATGCCCGCCACGCCTTCGAGCGTGTCGCCGATGGCGCGCGGCTGCTCGAAGATTTCCTTCTGCATGTAGTGGCGGTACGGGCCAAGCTCGGCCGCGCCGCTGTGCGCGAGCACGGTGCGCACCTGCCGGGTCACCGGCTTGTGGTTCTTGTCGACGATCCAGTACTTGCCCGGCTGCACGTCGACCACGTCGCCTTCTTCAAGATAGATGATCTGGTCGGTCACGCCCGCCAGCGCCATGGCGTCGCTTGCGAGGAAGTTCTCGCCGCCCTCCTTGCCCGCGCCCAGGATCAGCGGCGAGCCGGCGCGCGCGCCGACCACGCGCTGCGGCTCGTCGCGGCAGATCACCGCGATGGCGTAGGCGCCATGCAGTTGCAGCACCGCGGCCTTCACGGCCTCGAACAGGTCGCCGTCGTAGAGGCTGTCGACCAGGTGGGCGATGACCTCGGTGTCGGTCTGGCTCTCGAACACGTAGCCCTTGGCCTCGAGCGTGACGCGCAGCGTCTCGTGGTTTTCGATGATGCCGTTGTGCACCAGCGCGATGCGGCCGGGGCGCGCGCCCTGCGCGTCAGCGCCGGGGCCGTGGCTGAAGTGCGGATGGGCGTTGTGCACCACCGGCGCGCCATGCGTGGCCCAGCGCGTGTGGGCGATGCCGGTCAGGCCTTCGACCTTGTCCTCGCGCACTTGCGTGATGAGGTCCGCCACGCGCGACGTGGTGCGTGCCCGCGTGAGGCCGCCCGCATGCACCGCGACGCCGCAGGAGTCATAGCCGCGGTACTCGAGCCGCTGGAGGCCTTGGACGAGGACCGGAACGATGTTGCGATGGGACGCTGCCCCGACGATGCCGCACATGGTGAGTTGCCTTTGGATAAGAGGAGGCCTGATGGTAGAAAGTCCTCGAGAAAATATGCTCTCGAAATTTCTTCCATTTCGGACTTTTATTTCATCGTTTCTTTGATTTGGATTTTTATTCCATAATTTACGAATATATGGAATCAATCTCCCTCGATGCAATGGACCTCCGGCTGCTCGATGCGCTGCAGCGCGATGCGTCGCAGACCAACCAGCGGCTGGCCGCCGACGTGGGCATCTCCCCACCCACGTGCCTCCGACGCGTGCAGCGGCTGAAGGACGAAGGCCTCATCGAACGCCAGGTCGCGCTGCTCTCGCCCGACCGGCTGGCCGCGGTGCTGGGCCACGGATTGCAGGCGGTGGTCGAGATCTCGCTGGACCGGCAGGACGCCGCAGCGCTCGACGCCTTCGAAACTTGCGTGATCGCCGACAACGCGGTGCAGCAGTGCTGGCGCGTCTCGCCCGGCCCGGACTTCGTGCTCGTGGTCGCGGCGCGCGACATGCCGGACTACGGCGCGCTGACGCAGCGCCTGTTCACCGCCGACGCCAATGTGCGCAACGTCAAGGCCTTCTTCAGCCTCAAGCGCGCCAAGTTCGAGCCCGCGGTGCCCCTGGGCTGAAGCCTTCTCAGGCCTTCGGCTTTTTCTGCGGCCGCTTCCAGTTGGGGAAACTCACCGGCTTGCCGCGCGCCACGGTCAGCGCACCGGGCTCGGTCGACTTGTTGATGGTCGACCCGCCCCCGATGGTGCCGCCCGCGCCGATGGTGACCGGAGCCACCAGCACGCAGTTGCTGCCGATGTGCACATCGGCCTCGATCACCGTGCGGTGCTTGTTGGCGCCGTCGTAGTTGGCGGTGATGCTGCCCGCGCCGTAGTTGACGCGCTCGCCCACCGTCGCGTCGCCCAGGTAGGCCAGGTGATTGGCCTTGGCGCCGGCCGCGAGCGTCGAGTTCTTCACTTCGACGAAATTGCCGATGTGCACCTCGGTGCCGAGTTGCGCCCCGGGGCGCAGGCGAGCGAACGGGCCGATCAGCGCCCGCTCGCCCACCGTCACGCCGGCCTTCTCGCCGTCGATGTGGGTGAACGGATGGATCACCGCGCCGGCCTCGATGCGCGCGTTGGCGATCACGCAGTGGGCGCCGATGCGCACGCCCTCGCCCAGCGACACCTGGCCTTCGAACACGCAGTTGACGTCGATCTCGACATCGGCCCCGCATGCCAGCGTGCCGCGCAGGTCGAAGCGCGCCGGGTCGGCCAGGCGCACGCCCTGCTCCATCAGCGCATTCGCCTGGCGCAGTTGCCAGGCGCGCTCGAGCGCCGCGAGCTGCACCGGGCTGTTGATGCCCGCCACCTGCAGCGCATCGGTCGTGATGTGCGCCACCACCGGCACGCCGTCGGCCGCGGCGAGCTTCACGACGTCGGTCAGGTAGTACTCGTTCTGCGCGTTGCGGTTGTCCAGGCGCGCGAGCCAGCCCTTGAGCAGGCGCGCGGGCACGGCCATCACGCCGCTGTATATCTCGCGCACCGCGCGCTGCGCCTCGTTGGCGTCCTTGTGCTCGACGATCGCGGTCACCGCCCCGCCGGCCGCACCGCGGATCACGCGGCCGTAGCCGCTCGGGTCGTCGAATTCGATGGTCAGCAGCGCAAGGCGCTCGCCCGCGCTCGCCGCGACCAGCGCCCGCAGCGTTTCTTCGCCGATGAGCGGCACGTCGCCCGAGAGCACGACCACCGTGCCATCGTCCGGCAGCAGCGGCGTCGCCTGTTGCACCGCATGGCCGGTGCCAAGTTGCGGCTCCTGGCGCGCAAAGCGTGGCGTGGCACCACCCACGGCGCCGGCCATGGCGGCCTCGACCTCGGCCGCGCCGTGGCCGGTCACGACCACCACGTGGCGTGCGCCGATGCGCGCGGCGGTGCTGGCGACATGCGCGATCAGTGCGCGGCCGCCCAAACGATGCAACACTTTGGGCAGCCTGCTTTTCATGCGCGTGCCTTTGCCGGCCGCCATGATCACCACGTCGATCGGCCCCTGGATGTCTTGCTGCTGCTGCGGAGTCTGATTCATGCTTTCTTCTTCCCGGATTCGTTGCGCTGAACTGGCGCGGATTATCGGCGTGCTGCTTTTGGTTACCGCGCTGGGGGCCTGCAGCGCGATCCGGCTGGCCTACAACAACCTGCCCGAGGTGAGCTACTGGTGGCTCGACGGCTACTTCGATTTCGACAGCACGCAGTCGCCCAGGGTGCGCGACGAACTCGCCCAGCTGCTGGCCTGGCACCGGCAGAACGAGTTGCCCAAGGTCATCACCCTGCTGCAGGGGGCGCAAGCCCTGGCGCCGGGCGAGGTGACGCCCGCGCAGGCCTGCGGCTTTGCCGACAGCATTCGCGAGCGCCTGCTCGCCGTGACCGAGCGCGCCGAGCCGGCCACCACCGACCTCGCGCTGTCCCTGAGCGAATCGCAGTTGCAGCAGCTCGAACGCAAGTACGCCAAGCTCAACAACGAATACCGCAAGGACTGGCTCGACCGCACGCCCGCGCAGGTGCAGGAAAAGCGCTACGACCAGTTCCTGGACCGCATGGAAGACTTCTACGGCCGTCTGACCGCCGAGCAGCGCGACCTGCTCAAGCAACAGGTGGCGCAATCGGTCTTCAACCCGCAGCTCGCGGACGCCGAGCGCCGCAAGCGCCAGCAGGAGGCCTTGGTCATGCTGCGCGGGTTCGCCACCAAGAAACCGTCGCCGGCCGAGGCGCGTTCGGCGCTACACGCCTACCTGCTGCGCATCGCCGAGCCGCCGCCCGGGCCCTGGCGCGACCAGCAGCAGGCGCTGCTGGAAGAGGGCTGCCGCAATCTCGCGGCCCTGCACAACGGCACCAGTGCCAGCCAGCGGGAGCAGGCGGTGCGCCGGCTGCAGGCCTACCAGAGCGACCTGCGCCAGCTGGTGGCCGCGCGCTGAGGCCGCGGCGCGCTCGCCTCCAGGCCTTCAGATCAGGGGAACGGGCCGCAGGGGCCGCTCGAAGTAATCGCCCAGCGTCTCCAGCGCATGCGGCTCCAGGATGCGCAGCCAGCCTGCATCCAGCTTGTAAAGCCCCAGGCGCTGCAGCCGGCGCAGCGTCTTGTTGGTGTGCACCAGCGAGAGCCCCAGCGCATCGGCGATGTGCTGCTGGTTGAACGGAAACTCCGCCCAGCCGTCGCGCACCATGCAAAAGAAAAAAGGCGGCCGAAGCCGCCTTTGTGCGTCCATGGGAACCTGTGACCGTTCAGGCCTGATCCCATGTGTAGGTGGCGCCGTAGCCATCCCATGCTTCCATGACGATGCGCTGGCCGGCGGCCACCGTCATCGATTCGCCCGGTGCGAGCACCAGGTCTTCGCTGGGGTTGGCCAGCGTGGCGTCGGGCGTGATCCACACCCGGCCCTGCTTGACGCGCAGGACGCTGGCCGCACGCGCCTTCAGGCTCATCGCCTCGCCGGGGGCGATCTGCCAGGCGCCGCGGCGCACGGCCGGGGGCACGGCGACGGCGGTGCGGGCGGGGATGGACAGGGAAGCGAGCGATTCGGTGGTGCAGACAGCGGTGGACATGATGAAACTCCTTGGGCTTGCCGAAGTGCGATTGACAGGACGGAGGCAATGGCGCAGTTCGGGAATGAATGATCGTTTCTGTGGCGTTGTGGGTCCAATGAAAACGAAGTAGCCTACTGATGTCCATTCCGCATCAATCGACCCGACCGCCGGCCCGGTCCCGGAGGCCCCATCCATGCAGCATTCGCAAACCCATCTGCGCTCCCGCCCCATCTCCGCCGGGCACCTGCGCGCCTTCGAGGCCGTGGCCAGGCACCTGAATTTCCGCGCCGCGGCGGAGGAAATGGCGCTGACCCAGTCGGCCGTCAGCCGCCAGATCCAGTCGCTGGAGGAAGAAGTGGGTGTGGCGCTGTTCCTGCGCCACACGCGGGCGGTGGAGCTGACCAGCGCCGGGGCGCAGCTGCTGCTCGCGGTGCAGCAGTCGCTGCCGCGCATCGACATGGCGGTGCGCCAGATCCGCCAGAGCGCGGGGCGCAAGAGCGTGTCGCTCACCACTTTTGCGTCGTTCGCCTCGATGTGGCTGATCCCCCGGCTGGAGGCCTTCCAGCGCGACAACCCCGAGATCGACATCCGCATCGACGCCAGCGACGTGGCGGTGGACCTCGAAGTGGCCGACGTGGACATCGCCCTGCGCTACGGCCCGCGCGAGGCCATGCCGCCCACCGCGGTGCGCCTGTTCGGCGAAAACCTGACGCCGGTGGCGAGCCCGTGGCTCATCAAGAGCAGCCCGCCGATCAAGACGCCGGAAGACATCACCCGCTTCACGCTGATCGAGGCGGGCGATGCCCACCGCACGCACCTCGAATGGCTGACGTGGCGGCGCTGGTTCGAGGTGAACGGCCTGGAGCGCGCGCAGCCCAAGCGCTGGCTCTATTTCAACTACGCCTACCAGATGGTGCAGGCGGCGCTCACCGGCCAGGGCGTGGTGCTGGCGCGCAGTTCGCTGATCGCGGAAAGCCTGGCCAACGGCGACCTGGTCGAGGTGCTGCCCCAGCACCGCATGGATTCACCGATGTCCTACTGGCTCATCGCCGGCCCGCGCAACGCGCTGCGGCCCGAGATCAAGGCCTTCTGGGACTGGCTCCTGCTGCAGGCCGGCACCACGCGCGAGACCATTGGCGAGGTGCCCGATCCGGACACCATCGACGACATCGATTGAGGCTTTTCAGCTCGTCGGCCAGACGACGCCGTTGTCGTTCAGGATGGCATCGAGTGGCAGATCGTGGGCTTCTGGCTCGAAGTCGTCGAGAAAGCCGTGCGTAAAGCCCAGCCCCACCGTGAACGGCCGCGGTTCCAGCGCCGCCAGCGTGCGGTCGTAGAAGCCGCCGCCGTAGCCCAGCCGGTAGCCGCCGGCGCTGTAGCCCACGCAGGGCACGAACAGCAGGGTCGGCACGATCAGTTCGGTGTCCTTGGGCTTGGGAATGCCGTAGGCGTCTTCTTCCATCTGGCAGCCGGGGTACCAGGCATGGAAGGTCAGGGTCTTGTGAACCTTGTCGATCACAGGCAGTCCGATGCGGCGGCGCTGGGTTTCTTCCATGAGCTCGCCGTCTTCCTTCCAGCGGTGCAGTGCGGGCAGCGGATCGAACTCGCCCTTGATCGGCCAGTAGGCGCCGATCACGGTGTCGGGCCGGCCGACCAGCCAGATGCGCATGACGCGCTGCAGCAGATCGGCGCGTGTCAGCCGATCCGGCATCGCCAGGCGTTGTTCGATCAATGCCTTGCGCAACTGATCCTTCAGAAAACTCGCCGTCGCCGAAGTGTCGGCACCCTTTGACTTGTCCATAATCCCCCGATGCAGTTCCCAAGCATTTTGGCATCCATGCGCAGCCGCCCGCGCAACGCAACGCCAGCCGTTGCTTTTTCCCTCGTCCTGACTGCCGCCGCACTGCTGTTCCATCCACCCACCAGCGCACAGACCAACACCAACGACGACGTGCTGGTGCAGATGAAGCAGGCCTTCCAGCGCGGCGACAAGGCCCGCCTCACCGCCCTCCTGCCGCAAGCCCGCGGCCACGCGCTCGAACCCTGGGCCGCCTACTGGGAACTGAAGGCCCGCCTGCAGGAAGCCGCGCCCAACGAAGTGCAGGACTTCTACGCCCGCTACCCCGGCACTTATCAAGAAGACCGCCTGCGCAACGACTGGCTGCTGCTGCTCGGCCAGCGCCGCGACTGGGACGGCTTTGCCGCCAACGTGGCCGGCTACCGCATGGGCGACGACGCGCAGGTGCGCTGCTACGCGGTGCTGGTCGACACGCTGCGCTCGGGCACCGCCACGCAGGCGCAGGCCGACGAGGTGCGCCGCAACTGGCTCGGCCAGAAGGAAGCCGACGACGGCTGCCTCACCGCCGCCGACCGCATGGTCGCCTCCCGCCTCATGTCGCCCAACGACGCCTGGAAGAAGGCGCGCCTGGCCATCGAGGCCAACCGCCCGCAGGCCGCGCGCGGCGCCGTCACCATTGCCGCGCCCGATGCGCTGCCGCTCTTCGAGGAGCTCAACGCCAGCTCGGCCAAGTTCCTGACCGGCCGCGCCTTCGTGGCCGCCAAGTCGCGCAAGGAACTGGTGGTGCTCGCGCTCATCAAGGTCGCCATTGCCGATCCCGACATGGCCGCCTCGCAGCTCGACAGCAAATGGGGCCCGATGCTTTCGGCCGAAGAACGCAACTGGCTCTGGGGCGCCATCGGCCGCGCATCGGCCAACAAGCTCTCGCCGCAGGCCGTGGGCTATTTCGCCAACGTCACGAAGAACAGCGACCTGTCGGACGACATGCTCGGCTGGCGCGTGCGCGCCGCGCTGCGCGCCGGCCAGTGGAAGGACGTGGCGCCCGCCATCAACGCGATGAGCGAAACCGCCCAGCTCGACCCCACCTGGGTCTACTGGAAAGCCCGGGCTCTCGCCACCGAGCGCAGCGACGAGCGCCGCGCCCAGGCTCGCGAGCTCTACACGAGCATCGCCGGCACGCGCGGCTTCTACGAAATGCTCGCGCTCGAAGAATTGGGCCAGCGCGTCGTCGCCGCCATCCGCCCAGCGCCGCTCACGCCCGAGGAAAAGGCCGCTGCGCGCAGCAACATCGCGCTCAACCGCGGCCTCTACGCGATTGCGATCGGCCTTCGCTCCGAAGGCACGCGCGAGTGGAACTACGCCACCAACCTGCACGACAAGGGCGGCATGGACGACCGCGCCCTGCTGGCCGCGGCCGACTTCGCCTGCCAGCGCGAGGTGTGGGACCGCTGCATCAACACCAGCGAACGCACCAAGGGCGCGATCGACGTGGAGCAGCGCTTTCCCATGCCCTTCCACGACACGGTGCTGCGCAAGAGCCAGGACATCGGCCTGGACCCGGCCTATGTCTATGGCCTGATCCGCCAGGAAAGCCGCTTCATCATGGACGCCCGTTCCGGCGTCGGCGCCTCGGGCCTGATGCAGGTCATGCCCGCCACCGCGCGCTGGACGGCCCGCAAGATCGGCATGACCGACTTCACACCCGGCCAGATCAACGACCGAGAGACCAACATCACCATCGGCACCAACTACCTGAAGCTCGCGCTCGACGACTTCGACGGCTCGATGGCACTGGCCGCCGCCGCCTACAACGCCGGCCCCGGCCGCCCGCGCAACTGGCGCAACGGGCCGGTGCTCGACGCCGCGATCTGGGCCGAGAACGTGCCCTTCACCGAAACCCGCGACTACGTGAAAAAGGTGCTGGCCAACACCACCAACTACGCGGCCATCATCAGCGGGCGGCCGCAGTCGCTGAAGGAACGGCTGGGCCGCATCGGCCCGCGCGACGCCTCGGAACCCGAGCCGAACAAAGACCTGCCCTGACATGAGCTGGCGCGACGAGGTCCTCGACACCATCGCCTCCGAGTTCTCGGACGTGACGGACGTCGCGCAGCTCACGCGCATCGTCGTTCGCCTCACGCTCGCCGCCATCCTGGGCTTCGTGCTGGGCTTCGAGCGCGAGCAGCAGGGCAAGGCGGCCGGGGTGCGCACCCACATGCTGGTGGCCATCGGCTCGGCGATGTTCGTGCTGATCCCGCAGCAGACCGGCATCGTGCCGGCCGACATGAGCCGGGTGATCCAGGGGCTGGTGGCTGGCGTGGGCTTCTTGTGCGCCGGCACCATCCTCAAGCAGGGCAAGGACGAATCCCACGTGCAAGGCCTCACCACCGCCGCGGGGCTCTGGATGACGGCGGCCATCGGCATGGCCTGCGGGCTCGGCCGCGAGGCGACGGCCGTGCTGAGCGCGCTGCTGGCGCTGGCGGTGCTGTCGCTGGTGCCGCGGCTGGTGGGCCTGCTCGAGCGCACTGTCGCCAAGGACGGCGCACAGGCATCGCCACGCGTGATCGCCTCGCCGGACGACAAGCCCCGCGACCGCTGACATCAATTCGCGCCGCGTTCGGCATCAATCGCCACGCAACGCGCGGCTAGCATCGAAGGCTTTGCTTTGAACCGAACCCAACCGGAGGAACCCCTGATGCGCAAGCTCTACATCGGCAACAAGAACTACTCGTCGTGGTCCATGCGCCCCTGGGTGCTCATGAAGCAGGCAGGCATTGCCTTCGAGGAGGTGATGGTGCGCTTCGATTCCTTCGAGGCGGAGTCGCAGTTCAAGCACACCATCGCCGCGCTGAACCCGGTGGCAAAGGTGCCGGTGCTGGTCGATGGCGAGCTGGTGGTCTGGGACACGCTGGCCATCGCCGAATACCTGGCCGAGACCTTTCCCGAGAAGCAGTTGTGGCCCAAGGCCGCGGCCGACCGGGCGCGTGCGCGCAGCATCTGCGCCGAGATGCATTCGGGTTTCGGTGGCTTGCGCGGCCATTGCGGCATGAACATCGAGGCGTCGCTGCCCGAAGTCGGCGCGAAGCTGCTCAAGGAACAGCCCGAGGTGCGCAGCGACCTCGACCGCATCGTGCAGATGTGGAGCGACCTGCTCGGCACCCATGGCGGCCCGCTGCTGTTCGGCGACTTCACCATCGCCGATGCCTACTTCGCGCCCATCGGCACGCGCATCAAGACCTATGGGCTGCCGGTGCCGCCGGCCATCACGGCCTACATCGAACGCGTGCAGGCGCTGCCGGGCATCAAGGCCTGGATCGACGAAGCGCTGGTGGAGAAAGACTTCCTGCAGTTCGAAGAGCCCTACCGCACAGCGCGATAGGGCTTGCCTGCGCAGCAGGCGGGGATCAGAACCTGTAGGTTGCCGACAGGAAGGTGACGATCGGATTCAGCTTCAGGCTCGCTTCGCTGCGAGCGACCGGCAGGCCGGTGATCGAGGTCGTCGTCAGCTTGGCCTTGGTCTTCAGCGGGATGTACGACACCGAGAACGAGATGCCCCAGTGCTTGTCGAACTGGTAGGAGACACCGGCGTTGAGCACGGGCGCGAACGAGCTGTCGAGCTTGGCGGTGGTGTTCACCGAGTACGGCGACTGGCGGAACTGGCTGGCCAGCGCGCCCTGCAGGTTCGAGGTCAGCTTCACATCGCTGTACCAGACGTAGGTGGCGCCGAGGCCCACGAACGGACGGAAGGCGTCGTTGCCTTCGTTGAAGTTGTACTTCACCAGGACCGTGGGGCTCCATTGGCGGGCCTCGCCCAGTTCGCCCACGCGGGCCAGCGTGCCCTTGCCGTTGAGCTTGAACTTCGGCGGAACGCCCAGGACGCCTTCCACAGCCCAGTGGCTGTCGATGAAGTAGGCCAGGCTCAGGCCCAGCGTGTCCGAGTCCTTGACGCTGGCGCCCGAACCCTGGAGCACGCTCTGCACCGGCGCCGTCACCGTGAGCGGCTTGCTCGAGTCCTGAGGCGCCAGGTGGAACCAGCCCGCACCGGCAACCCAGTCACCGGCGTTTTGCGCGAACGCACTGCCGGAAACCATGGTCCCGAGAGCCGCCAGCGCAAACATTGTTTTCTTCATGATGTGAATGCTCCTTTGGTTGAAAAATCCCGGTCGACGCGGCGCGAGGCCGTGACCAGCGCTGCGTTCGAGCAAATAAACGAACGTTCGTTCTGTTTGCAATTCGGATTATCGAACGCTCGTTCTATTTAGTGGGTGCGGGGTATCCCTATCCCTCATTCCCGCCTCATTCCCGCCTCATTCCCCAGCGCCCATCCCTACACTGCGGCCATGAAAATCTTTCTCGTCGGCGGCGCCGTCCGCGACCGGCTGCTCGGGCGGCCGGTGTCCGACCACGACTGGCTGGTCGTCGGCGCCACGCCCGAAGACATGGCCCGGCGCGGCTACCTGCCCGTGGGGCGCGACTTCCCGGTGTTCCTGCATCCGAAGACGCGCGAGGAATACGCCCTCGCCCGCACCGAGCGCAAGAGCGCGCCCGGCTACCGCGGCTTCACCATCCACACCGCGCCCGACGTCACGCTGGAGCAAGACCTCGCCCGCCGCGACCTGACCATCAACGCCATCGCGCTGCCCGCCGAACGGGTGGGCGCCGATGGCCAATTCGAACCTGACCCCGAAAAACTGGCCGACCCCTTCCACGGCCAGCGCGACCTCCAGGGCAAGGTGCTGCGCCATGTGACCGACGCCTTCCGCGAAGACCCGGTGCGCATCCTGCGCGTGGCGCGCTTCGCCGCCCGCTTCGACGATTTCTCGGTCGCCCCCGAAACCATGGAATTGATGCGCGAGATGGTCCGCGCCGGCGAGGCCGATGCGCTGGTGCCCGAGCGCGTCTGGCAGGAGCTCGCGCGCGGCCTCATGGAAACGCGGCCTTCCCGCATGTTCGAGGTGCTGCGTGAATGCGGCGCGCTCGCCGTGCTGCTGCCCGAGGTCGACCGGCTCTGGGGCGTGCCCCAGCCCGAGGCGCATCACCCCGAGATCGACACCGGCGTGCACCTGATGATGGTGGTCGACACCAGCGCGCGGCTGTCGGCCTCCTTGCCGGTGCGCTTCGCGTGCCTGATGCACGACCTGGGCAAAGGCACCACGCCCGCCGACGTGCTGCCGCGCCACATCGGCCACGAGAAACGCAGCGTCGATCTGCTGCACGCGGTGTGCGATCGCTGGCGCGTGCCGGTCGAGATCCGCGAGCTGGCCGAGGTGGTGGCGCGCGAGCACGGCAACGTGCACCGCAGCGGCGAGCTCGATGCGACGCCGCTGGTGCGCCTGCTGGAGCGCTGCGACGCCTTTCGCAAGCCCGCGCGTTTTGCCGAGGTGCTGCTGGCCTGCGAATGCGATGCGCGCGGTCGGCTCGGTTTCGAGGACAGGCCCTACCCGCAGCGCGAGCGCCTGCTCGCCGTGCTGGCCATCGCAGCGGCCGTGCCCACTGATGTGGTCGCGCGCAAGGCGCAGCAGTCGGGCGCCACCGGGCCGCAGATCGGCGACGCCATCCACCGCGCGCGCATCGAGGCCGTGGCGGCATCGCTGGAAACCTGAAGAAAAGTCCGCGATCCGCCTCTCGCGGGCTTGGCAGGCATGACTTCTGGCACTTCTCCCTGCGAATCGGCCCGATAGCATCGATCGGGTGAATGCCACCGAGCCGACGCTGTCACACGAATCCCCGCCGCCCCGCGCTGCGGTGCCGAGCGATCTTGGCCTCCGCGTGCTGCGGGAACACGTGGCTTCGGTGTACGCGGCCTACAACGCGTCGATCCTGGTCCACTTCGGCCTCGGTGCGGCGCTGGGCATCGTCATGTACGTGCACCGCCCGCGGTGGTGGATCCTGGCCTGGATGGCCGCCCACCTGACGTTCGGCCTCGCCCTCTTCCTCATGCCGCGCTGGCACGCCGATGTGCCGCTCAAGGACACCACCCGCTGGGCGCGCCGCCATTCGCGCACCGTCACGCTGGTCAGCATGGCGACGGCCACCGCGCCGTGGCTCTTCATCTCTGCCGACGACCTGGCCATCACCTCGGTGCTGACCGTCGTCATCATCGGCAGCTGCGCCCGCGCCATGCAGCTCCTGTGGCCGCTCAAGCCCGCGCTCTACGGCTACACCCTGCCGATGATGGCGAGCCTGATCGCCGCGCTGGCCTGGCAGGGCGATGCGATGCACCTGTTCCTCGCGGTGTTCAGCCTCGGCTACCTGCTGTTCACGCTGCGCGTGGGCCGCCAGCAGCACAAGCTCCTGACCGATTCGCTGGTCCTGCGCTTCGAGAACGAGGCGCTGGCCGCGCAACTGGGCGTGCAGATCGCCGCCGCAGAGCGCGCGAGCGCCGAGAAGACGCGTTTTCTCGCCACCGCCAGCCACGACCTGCGTCAGCCGCTGCATGCCATCGCCCTCTTCGGTGCCGCGCTGGAGAACGAACTGCGCGACCACCACGGCGAACGCAATGCGCAGCGGCTCATGCGCGCGGTGAATGCGCTGGGCAATTCGCTCGACACCATGCTCGACGTGTCGCGCCTGGACGCGGGTGTGGTCACGCCCGACCTCCGGCCGGTGTCGCTGGACGCGTTGTTCCGCTCGCTCAACCACATGTTCGCCGCGCAGGCGGAGCAGCGTGCGCTGCAGTTGCGGGTGCGCGCGAGCGGCCTGTGGGTGCAGAGCGATCCCCAGCATCTCTACCGCATGCTCTCGAACCTCGTGGACAACGCGCTGAAATACACCGCACGCGGCGGCGTCTCGGTGCGGGCGCGCGTGCGCGGCGGGGCGGTGTGGATCGAGGTGCTGGACACCGGCATCGGCATCGCGCCCGAACAGCAGGACCGCGTGTTCGAGGAGTACTACCAGGTGCAGAACCCGGGCCGCGACCGCGCCCAGGGCCTGGGCATCGGCCTGTCCATCGTCGAGCGGCTGTCGCGCCTGCTCGACCATCCGGTGCAGGTGACTTCGCGCATGGGCCGCGGCACGCGCTTTCGCCTGCAGCTGCCGATGGTCGCGCCTGCACCTCAGCACGGGCAGCAGGCGGTCGCGCCGGCCGCAAGATCGGCTCCAGTGCAATCGGCAGAAGCAACACAGGCGGCGCATGGCCGCGTTCTCCTGATCGATGACGAAGCCGAGATCCGCGAGGCCATGGCGGGGCTGCTGCAGGGTCACGGCATCGCCGTGGAGACGGCGGCCAACGAGGCCGAGGCCATCGACGCGCTCGGCCGGCCCGGAACGCAGGCCGAGCCCTTCGTGCTGCTGCTGTGCGACTACCGCCTCTCCAACGGCGATAACGGCCTGGACGTCGGCCAGCGGCTGCAGCGCCGCTTCGGGCTCGACGTGCCGCTGGTGCTGGTCACCGGCGAGACCGCGCCCGAGCGGCTGCAGCGCGTGCGCGCCTCCGGCGTGCCGGTGCTGTTCAAGCCGGTGAATGCGGCCACGCTGTTGCGCGCGCTGGCCGATTTCGCGCCCGGGCTGGGGCACGCCACCGTCTAGCGGGCGTCCCGGAAGTCGCGGCGCCCGCCGCGAAGCACGTCCGGTTTTGGCCGACACGCGGCGTCCGAAGCGCGTGTTATGGTTTTTCCCAATGCCAAAGTCCTCCGACAGCAACGACCAGTTGCCACCTCCGCTGGGCCGGGACGCCGCCCTTTTCCTCGACTTCGACGGCACGCTGGTCGGCCTTGCGCCCACCCCCGAGGCCATCGAGATTCCCCCCGCGCTCGTCGCCCTGCTGAGCGACCTGCGCGACCACCTCGGCGGCGCCCTGGCCGTGGTGTCGGGCCGCCAGATCGATTCGATCGACCGTTTCCTCGCGCCGCTGCGGCTGCCCGCGGCCGGCGAGCACGGCGTGCAGCGCCGCGATGCCAAGGGCCACATGCAGGAGCAGCACGCACCCGATCTCGTACCCATCCTGGACATCGCCAACGAACTCGCGCGCGTGCACGAAGGCCTGCTGGTGGAGCGCAAGCACGCCGCCATCGCCCTGCACTACCGGCTCGCGCCGCAGCTCGAGGCCGTGTGCCGCGATGCGATGTCGCGCGCCATCGAGGGCCGACCGGCGCTCGAACTGATGCACGGCAAGTTCGTCTTCGAGGTCAAGCCCGCGGGCGTCAACAAGGGCATTGCCATCGATGCCTTCATGACCGAGCCGCCTTTCGCGGGCCGCACCCCGGTCTTCGCGGGCGACGACACCACCGATGAGAGCGGCTTCGCAGTCGTGCAACCGCGCGGCGGCATCGCGATCAAGGTCGGCTCGGGGCCGAGTCTGGCGCTGCACCGGCTCGAATCGCCGCGCGCCGTCTACGAATGGCTGGTGCAGGCACGCGACATGCTGGTGGCACAACCCCCTGCGAACACCGAACAGAAAACCGAAGAACCGAGGAGCCCCGGATGAGCGAACAACAACTGCCGGAGGCGCCCGAGGACCGCGCCGGCCAATCCCTGGCCGACGCCGCCGGCCCCGACGACCGCGCCCCGGTCGACGTGAAGGCCGCCGCCGCACCCGGTCCGCGCGGGTTCGCACCGCCGGCCGAGCCATCGCTCAACGTCGGCGTGATCGGCAACTGCGCCTACAGCGCGCTCATCGATGCGCGCGGCCGCGCGGTCTGGTGCTGCCTGCCGCGCTTCGACGGCGACCCGGTGTTCAATGCGCTGCTGCATCCCGGCGAAGGCGCGGGCGCCTGGAGCATCGACATCGAGGACTTCGCCGAGGCCAAGCAGTGGTACGAGCCGAACACGGCCGTGCTGCGCACGCAGCTCTTCGACAGCGCCGGCCAGGGCATCGAGATCACCGACTTCGCGCCGCGCTTCTACAGCCGCTCGCGCTACTTCCGCCCGCTCATGATGGTGCGCCGCGTGCGCCCAATTGCCGGCGCGCCGCGCATCCGCGTGTCGCTCGACCCGCGCTTCCAGTGGGGCGCCTCGGAGCCCATCGAGGTGACGCGCGGCAGCAACCACATCCGCTATGTCGGTCCCGACGTCACGCTGCGCCTGAACACCGACGCCTCGATCTCGCACATCCTCTCGCGCCAGCCCTTCGTGATCTCGCGCGAATACAACTTCATGTTCGGCGTGGATGAGACGCTGCTCGACGGCATCGCCGACACCGCGCGCAAGTTCGAGCAGGAGACCATCGCCTACTGGCGCACGTGGAGCAAGCGCCTGGCGATCCCGTTCGAGTACCAGGACGCGGTGATCCGCGCGGCCATCACGCTCAAGCTCTCGCTGTACGAAGACACGGGCGCCATCGTCGCCGCGATGACCACCAGCATCCCCGAGGCGCCGGGGAGCCAGCGCAACTGGGACTACCGCTACTGCTGGCTGCGCGACGCCTTCTTCGTGGTGCGCGCGCTCAATTCGCTGAGCGAAGTCGGCACGATGGAAGACTATTTGCGCTGGCTCGGCAACGTGGTCATCGGCTCGCACGGCGAGCACATCCAGCCGCTGTACGGCATCGGGCTGGAGCGCGAGCTGCCCGAGTCGTTCGTCGAAGGGCTCCCCGGCTACCGCGGCATGGGCCCGGTGCGCGTGGGCAACCAGGCGCAGGAACATTTTCAGCACGACGTGTACGGCAACATCGTGCTCGGCGCGGCGCAGGCCTTTCACGACCACCGGCTGCTCGCCCGCGCGGGCGTGGCGGAGTTTCCGCATCTCGAAGCGGTGGGCGAGCAGGCCGTGCGCGTCTACGGAACGCCCGACGCCGGCATGTGGGAGCTGCGCACGCGCGCCCGTGTGCACACCAGCTCGGCGCTCATGAGCTGGGCCGCCTGCGACCGGCTCTCCAAGATCGCCCGCGCGCTGGAGCTGCCCGACCGCGCCGCCTACTGGCACGGCCACGCGGCGCGCATGAAGGAAGAGATCCTCGCCAAGTCGTGGTGCGAAGAGCGCCAGGCCTTTGCAGAAAGCTTCGGCGGGCACGAGCTCGATGCGAGCATCCTGCTGATGGTCGAGGTGGGCCTGATCGATGCGCGCGACCCGCGCTTCATCTCCACCGTCGACGCGATGGAAAAGTCGCTCTGCGACGGCCCCTACATGCGCCGCTACGAAGCGGCCGACGATTTCGGCAAGCCCGAGACCGCCTTCAACATCTGCACCTTCTGGCGCATCGACGCACTTGCCAAGATCGGCCGCAAGGCCGAGGCACGCCAGATCTTCGAGACCATGCTGGCGGCGCGCAACCCGCTCGGCCTGCTGTCCGAAGACACCCACCCGGTCACGGGCGAGATGTGGGGCAATTTTCCGCAGACCTATTCGATGGTCGGCATCATCAATGCGGCCGTGCGCCTGTCCGCTCCCTGGGATTCGTGCATATGAGCCGTCTTGTCGTCGTTTCCAACCGCGTGGCCGACCCACGCAAGCCCGCCGCCGGCGGCCTGGCCGTCGCGCTTGGCGAAAGCCTGCAGCAAAGCGGCGGCCTCTGGTTCGGCTGGAGCGGCCAGATCGTCGAAGACGGCCCCACCGGCGAAGGCGAGCTGCACAAGCAGCAGGCCGGCAAGGTCACGCTCGCCACCATCGACCTGAGCCGCGAGGACCACGACAGCTATTACCTCGGCTACAGCAACGACGTGCTCTGGCCGGTATTCCACAACCGCCTGGACCTGGCCCATTTCGAGGCCGGCTTCATCGGCGGCTACCGGCGCGTGAACCAGTTGTTCGCGCGCAAGCTGTTGCCGATGCTGAAGGAAGACGACGTCATCTGGATCCACGACTATCACCTGATGCCGCTCGCCGCCGAGCTGCGCGCGATGGGCTGCAAGCAGCGCATCGGCTTCTTCCTGCACATTCCGCTGCCGCCGCAGATCATCGTGGCCGCCATCCCGCAGCACGAGTGGCTGATGCGCTCGCTGTTCTCCTACGACCTGATCGGCTTCCAGGCGCAGCAGGACGTGCAGCACTTCGAGCACTACGTGCGCAACGAGGCGCACGGCGAGTACCTGGGCAACGACATGTACCGGGCCTACGGCCAGACCGTGCGTTGCAGCGCCTTCCCGATCGGCATCGACGTGGACGAGTTCGCCGCGCTCACGCACGCGAAGGAATCGCGCGACATGTACGAGACCATGAAGCGCGAGTACTCGAGCCGGCGCCTCCTGCTGGGCATCGACCGGCTCGACTACTCCAAGGGCATTCCGCAGCGCGTGCGCGCGTTCCGCGAGCTGCTCGCCAACTACCCCGAGAACCGGCGCAGCGCGACGCTGATCCAGATCGCCTCGCCCACCCGCGAGACGGTCGATGCGTACGGCGACATCCGGCGAGAACTCGAATCGCTGTGCGGCGCGATCAATGGCGACTACGGCGAGCTCGACTGGATGCCGGTGCGCTACATCCACCGCATGGTGGCGCGCAAGCGCGTGCCGGGGCTGTGCCGCGCCGCGGCGGTCGGACTGGTCACACCGCTGCGCGACGGCATGAACCTCGTCGCGAAGGAATACATCGCGGCGCAGGACCCGGCCGATCCGGGCGTGCTGGTGTTGTCGCGCTTTGCCGGCGCGGCCGAGCAATTGAAAGAGGCGCTGCTGGTGAATCCGTACGACACGCACGGCACGGCGGAGACGGTGCAGCAGGCGTTGCAGATGCCGCTGGAAGAGCGGCGCGAACGGCACCAGAAATTGCTCTCGCGGATTCGCGAGCAAGACATCCATTGGTGGCGACGGACCTTCCTCGACGCGTTGCGCGAGGCGGCGAGCGAACGCTGAGGCTGCTGTTCGGGGCGGCGATCGCGCCGACGGGGTACCTTGCTCCGCGAATGTCCCCCGCCCTTCGGGCTCCTCCTTGATTTCGCTGCGCAAGGCACCCCATCGGCGCGCTCTTTGTCAGAGCACTGGTTGATCGGCCGATAACCAGCAGCACTTCCAAGTGCACAGGGCATCGGGTGCTCCCCGCAGCGAAATCAAGGAGGAGGGCGAAGCCCGGGGGACATTCGCGGAGGGGAGTACCCGGTGGCCTGTGCACCCACCCTGAATGCCTCCTACCAGCCCGTGAGCAAGCGCACGAAGCGCATCACCGGCCGAGCCTCCGAAGAAGCCGAGGCCGGCGACACCATCGCCGCATGAACCCGCAGATGCACGGGCGTCAGCGCCACCACCTCGATCCACCCGCCGTGCGCCATGCGATGCACGTCGCCTTCATCGAGCGCCGTCTCGCTCATGAACACCGTGCCGCCGAACCAGCCCGGCGGCGACACGACCCGCACGCGCCCTTCGGCCACCTGCAGCCAGGTGCCCGCATCGACGCAGGTGCGCAGGGACTGGCCGGGCTCCAGGACGATGGAGTCGGGTGCTTGGGACAGGGTGGTGATCATGGCGGGCCTCTGGTGTGGTGGGTGAAAAGCGATTCGGCGAGTCCAGATCGTAGAAATTCGGGCGCTCAAAAAACAGGCACAAACATCGGCTATTCGCACCGGAACAGCCAGGCGGCAGCCCATCTGTTATGGTCGTTTTCCCGTTCAACTGCATCTGTTTTCGGATGCCCGTTTGGGGGAGCATCGACGCCATGGACTCGCTACCGCTCTACCGGCAACTCGCAGCGCACTACGTGGACGCGATCCATACCGGCTCGCTCAAGCAGGGTGACAAGCTGCCTTCGCTGCGCACCCTGATGCGCCTGCACGAGATCAGCCTCTCGACCGCGCTGCAGCTGTGCCGCGCAATGGAGAGCGACGGCTGGGTCGAGGCGCGCGACCGCTCGGGCTATTTCGTGCGCCGGCCGCAGCGCCTGGCCATCGCGCCCATGGATGAGCCGGTGGCCGACGTGCCGCCGGACCCGGCGCAGTTCGTCAGCATGCGCACCCGCATGGCCAACTTCATGGCACGCGGGCGCCACGCCGGCGTGAAGCTCAACTTCGCCATCGCGCGCGCCGCGCCCGAGCTGTACCCGGCCGAGGCCCTGCGCAATTCCATGACGCGGGCGCTGCGCCAGCGGCCCGAGCTGCTGACCACCGCCTCGTCCCAGAAGGGCCACGAGCAGTTCCGCGAGGCCGTGGCGCAGCGCAACCTGCGCATCGGCATGACGGTGTCGCCCGACGAGGTGCTGGTCACCAACGGCTGCATCGAGGCGCTGAACCTCGCGCTGCGTGCCGTCGCCAAGCCCGGCGACACCGTGGCCGTCGAATCGCCCACCTTCTACGGCCTGCTGCAGGTGCTCGAGAGCCTGAACATGCGCGCGCTGGAGATCCCGACCAGCCCGCAGACCGGCATCTCCATCGAGGCGCTCGACCTCGCCATCCACACCTACGACGACATCAAGGCCGTGGTGGTGGTGCCGCACCTGCAGAACCCCATCGGCAGCGTGATGCCCGACGCCCACAAGCAGCGCCTCGTGCAGCTGTGCGAGAGCCACGGCATCGCGCTCGTCGAAGACGACACCTACAGCGACCTGGTGGAGACCGAGGTGCCGCTGCGCGCCGTGAAGTCATGGGACCGCACGGGCAACGTGATCTATTGCGCCTCGCTGCACAAGGTGCTGGCACCGGGCCTGCGCCTGGGCTGGATCACCGCCGGGCGCTGGCACGCGCAGGTGGAAATGCTCAAGTACGCGCAGACGCGCAACAACGAGGCGCTGGCGCAGATCGCCGCGGGCGAGTTCATCGCCAGCGGCGGCTACGACCGGCACCTGCGACGCCTGCGCGACCGGCTGCATGTGCAGCGCGACCAGACGGCGGACGCCATCGCGAAGTACTTTCCGCCAGGCACGCGGCTGAACCTGCCGCGCGGCGGCCTGCAGCTGTGGGTCGAGCTGCCTGAGCAGCGCTCGTCGGTCACCGTGTTCGAGGCGGCACTGCGCGAGCACATGCTGGTGTCGCCGGGCGCGCAGTTCTCCAATTCGGGGCGTTTCGACAACTACCTGCGCATCAACTGCGGCTGGCCGTATTCGAAGGCGGTGGATGCGGGGCTGCGGCGGCTCGGCGAGATCGTGTCGTCCACACGCAAGACGCCGCGGCCGCCGGCCGCCCAGATCGCCTAGACGATGTAGAAGACGACGGCGTCGCGCCGCGCGGCCGCCTCGGCGAAGAAGCGCTTCACGCCTTCCATGAAATCCGCGAGCTCGCTGGCGCCGCTCTGCCAGGCCTTCGCCCAGTAGAGCTCCGCGAACTGCGCCGGCTCGCCGGTGAATCGCGCCATCAGCTCGGGCACGCTGCGCCGCGCCAGCCGGGCCGCCGCACGCTCGACGTGGCTGGCCGTCAGGTAGATGCAGCCCAGGCCCTCCGTGCCTTCGAGCTGCTCGCCGTCCACGGCCTCGGGCAGCAGCACGCGCACCACGTCCCAAGCTTGCTCCACCGTCTGGCTGGCGTGCGGTCCGCCCTTGTCCGGGGGCGTGTGGAAGAGAAAGCCCGACACGCTGGCCGGATCGATGACCAGCCCGCGCAGCCGGTAACGGTCGAAGGCGTAGAACGCGCCCCCGATGCTCACGTGCTCGGCTCCAGCCGCGCGGCCCGCGCGACCGCCGCCAGCGCGAGGCTCACGTTGTCGATGTTGCGCTGCGCATTCGCGAGATTGCCGAAGTGGTCCGGCGCGCAGATCTGGTTGAGCAGCAGCGTGCGCTTGAAATGCTTCAGCGCCTCGCGCAGATCGCCCTGGTCCTGCGCGATCAGCCCCAGGTCGTTGTGGGCGGTGGCCGCGCTGGTGGAAATGCCCCGGCAGCTGCGCTCCTGGATGGCCAGCGCGCGTTCGAACAAGGGCTTGGCCTGCTCGGCCTCGTTGCGCGCCATGTGCAACTGCGCGAAATTGATCAGCAGGTCGGCGTGCAGGTCGGCATCGCCTTCGTGCGGCTCGAGCTTGTCCAGGTGCACCATGGCCCGCGCATAGCAGAGCTCGGCCTTCTGGTCCTGGTCGGTGTTCGCATAGAGAAACGCCAGGTTGTTGATGGCGCGCACCACCTCGTCGGTCGAGTTGCCCTTGCTGAGCGCGACGGCCATCGCGATGGTCTTCTTGTAGAGGACTTCCGCCTCGTCGGAACGGCCGGCGCCGGCATGCAGCAGCGCGAGCGTGTTGCTCGGACCGAGCCGCCAGCTGTCGTCCAGGCCCAGCTGGTCGATGATGGCCAGGCACTCGTCCAGCAGCGACACGGCCTTGTCGTGCCATTGCAGCTGTCGGCAGAACTCGGCATGGTTGATGAGGTGAAGCACGACGGCCTTGCCGAGCCCGCCGCACAGCTGGCGGCTGGTGTGGACGGCCTCGGCGCAGAACCGCTCGGCGAGCGCCAGGTCGCGGCGCTCGAAGGCGGCCTTGTAGCGCCGCTCCTGGTCTTCGAGCAGGCTCAGCAGCACGGTGTCGTCCCCAGGGCCGCTGCCGGCGGGCAAGCCCGCGCGCACCTGGCGGGCGGCGTGGTGTTCGCCGATGCCGGCCAAGGTCATGGCCAGCGCCTTGCGCACGATCTCCATGTCTTCCGCCGGCATGCCGATCTGGCGGCCGATGGCGAGGCTTTCCTCCAGGCTGGCCTTGGCCTCGTCGAAGGCCTTGAACTGGTAGCAGGCCTGGCCGTGCATGCACAGCGACATCGCGAGGTTCTGGTGCGGTCCCTTGAAGACCTTGCGCGCGTTGGCAACGATCTGCTCGCTCAGGGCCACGGCCCTGGCCCAGTCGTGCATCTCGGCGGCGGCGACGAAGCGCTCGCGCAGCGCGTCGGCATGGCCGAGCGCTTCGAGGTCGTAGGTCTTGGCGGTGGGCCGGCGCGCGGTGTTGTCGGCTTCGTCCTGCTGCTTCAGGCGCACGTGGACCCAGTAGATGTCCAGCAGCAGCCACAGCCCCAGCAGCACGAGTGCGACCCGCGAGCCCGGCAGGTTGGCAACGCCGACGAGGAGCAGCAGCAGTTGCGCCGCGCCACCCAGGTAGCTCCCGAGATAGAAACGGTGCGCACCCAGGAAACCGCCCACCACCAGCAGCAAATAGGCGAACGATTTGCGGCGGGGAGACCGGGGTGGCGGGATGCGCATGGTTCGCCGAGGGTATTGCTGCGCGGCCGCTCAGTCCAGCAAAGCCAGTGCGGCGTAGTCGCCGACTTTCTCGCCCAGTCCCGCGGGCACCAGCAGCACGCCGCGCGTGAGTGGCGGCAGCTTGCCGTCCACGTGGGCCTGCAGCCGCGGCAGCAGGAAGTCGCGGTGGTGCCAGAACACGCTGCCGCCCAGGCTGATGCGTTGCAGGTCCAGCGTGGCGACGAGGTTGTAGAGCATGCGGCCCATCACGCGGCACAGCGCATCGACGATCTCGAGCGAATGCGGCTCGCCCGCGGCGGCCGAGGTGAACAGGTCGGCCGCCGGCTGGCCGAAACGCCGGGCGATGGAGTTGCCGGCGATCAGCCCTTCCACGTCGCCGACGTTGCCGCAGCCGCAGAGCGCGCCGCTGGCGTCGTCGACCACGAAGCTGTGGCCCGCATGGCCCGCGTTGCCGTTCTTGCCGCGCAGCGCACGGCCGTCGACGCACAGGCCCACGCCGACGCCGGTGCTCCAGGTGACGTAGGCGCAGTGGTCCATGCCCTTGAGCGCGCCCCAGTGGCGCTCGGCCTCCAGCGCGGCGACGGCGTCGTTCTCGACGCGCACGCGGCCGAAGCGCCTGGTGAGCGGGGCCTCGACGATGGCGGTCATCCAGGTGTTGGGCAGGCCTCGCGCCGGGCCGGCGATGCCGCCGCAGATGTTGGGCGTGGCCAGCTCGACCATGCCGTCGTGCAACTCGAAGGGCCCGGCCGAGGACACGCCCACGCGGTCGATGGTGCCCGGATCGATCCCCTGTTCGGCGCAGACCTCGTCGATCATCCGCATGATCTGCACCGCCACGGCGTCGTTGTCGCCGGTCTTGGCGGTCGGCTCGCTGCGACGGCCGATCAACGGCGCATCGCTCGAAGCGGAAAGGCTCACGGCGACCTTGGTGCCGCCGATGTCAACGCAGGCTCTCATTGCGGTTTGTCTTTTCTTCTCTAGAGGAGGCGCGCCACCAGCGCCGCGATCATGCTGAGCACCATGGTGCTTCCTATCGGCAGCTGCCAGTCGCGGCCGAAGGCGCGAAACTCGAAATCGCCGGGCAACCGTCCGAAGCCGAAGCGGCGCAGCCACGCGGTCAACCCGCTCATGAGCACCAGTGCAAGGACGACGACGATCAGCCAGCGGAACATGGGAAGAGTCTAGGCGGCGAGGACGGCCATGGCTTGTCGGTGGAGTTCGGGCGTTGCGGCGGCAATTACCCTACCGTCGGACTTCAGGTTCAGCGGCTGGCCTTGCCAGTCGGTGATGACGCCGCCCGCGGCCTCGATCAGGCCGGCGGGGCCGAGGTAGTCGTAGGGCTGCAGGCCGGTCTCGACCACGAGGTCGATGGTGCCGCCCGCCAGTTGCGCGTAGCCGTAGCAGTCGCCGCCGAAGCGGCGCATGGCGCACTGGCGGCTCAACCGGTCGAATGCCTGCCAGTCGGCGGGCGCGAAGATGTCGGGCGAGGTGGTGACGATGCGGGCCTGGGCCACTTCGGTGCAGCCGCTCACGCGCACCGGCTGGCCATCGCGCGTGGCGCCCTTTCCAGCCTCGCCGATCCAGCGCTCCTTGAGCACCGGCATGTCGATCATGCCAAGCACCACGCGCGTTCCCTGCAGCACGCCGATCAGCGTGCCCCACAGCGGCGAGCCGGTGATGAAGCTGCGGGTGCCGTCGATCGGGTCGAGCACCCAGATGCGCTCGGCGTCCAGCCGCTCGGGACCGTGCTCTTCGCCGTAGATGCCGTCGGCCGGCACGCGGGTGCCGAGGATCTCGCGCATCGCCGTCTCAGCCGCGCGGTCGGCCAGCGTGACGGGGCTTTCGTCGGCCTTGGTGATGATGTCCAGCGGCGTGCGGAAGTAGTGCATCGATTGCGCCGCGGCCGCATCGGCCAGCGCCTCGGCAATCGGCGACAGATCGGGAGGGGAAGAGCTCATGGGGGAGAGTGAACGCGTGCCAAAAGCTGCGATTAGACCCGAGCCGGCGTCGGTTTGACACGACAAGGGCTGTCGCCTTGGTACGCCGCCCCGGAGATTTCGAAACATGACGAAAGCGATGGATTCGCGCCGAGGGCAAGGCGCAAACCGCAGCGATACCCGTAGGTATCGCGAGGATTTGCAACGCCGCCATCGGGGCGAAGACGCGCTTTCGTGTTTCGACATCTCTGGGGCGGCGTACTAACATGGCGCGAAAATTGCCAGGGATAGAACCAATGGCCTCCTTCAAATTCCTGCGCGCCGCGCTCCTCGCCCTCCTGCTCGGCGCCTCGGCCGTGCTGGCCCAGGCCACGCCTTCCGACGCCGAGGAGAAGCTGATCGACACGCTGATCCAGCGCGTCTCGAAGATGAGCGCCATGGTGTTCCTGCGCAACGGCAACGAATACAACGCCGCCGATGCGGCCAAGCACATGCAGGCGAAGTACGACTACTTCAAAAAGGAGCTGGCCACGGCCGAGGACTTCATCGACCGCTGCGCCTCCCGCTCCGAGATGACCGGGCAGGCCTACAAGGTGAAGCTCAACAACGGCGCGGTGCGCGACGCCAACGAATTCCTCAACAGCGAGCTGCGCGCGCTGCGGCAGCAGGCGAAGAAATCGAGCGGTTGAATCCGCTGCGCTAGCGCTGTTGGCCCCAGCGCCGCACGGTGAGCCGCTCCAGCGTCTTGAACCCCAGGCTTTCCACGAGCAGGCCGATCAGCACCACCATCGCGAGGCCCGCGAACACGCGGTCGGTGTAGAGCTCGTTGCGGTTCTGGAAGATGTACCAGCCCAGCCCGCCCTTGCCCGAGGAAGCACCGAACACCAGCTCGGCCGCGATCAGCGTGCGCCAGGCAAAGGCCCAGCCGATCTTCAGGCCCGAGAGAATCGACGGCAGCGCGGCCGGCACCAGGATCTGCAGCACGTAGCGCAGGCCCTTGAGCCCGTAGTTGCGCCCGGCCATGCGCAGCGTTTCGGGCACGCCCTGGAAGCCCGCATAGGTGTTGAGCGCCAGCGGCCACAACACCGAATGGATCAGCACGAACACCAGGCTGCCGCGGCCCAGGCCGAACCACAGCAAGGCGAGCGGCAGCAGCGCGATGGCGGGCAGCGGGTTGAACATCGAGGTGAGCGTGTCCAGCAAATCGCGGCCGATCTGCGTGGACACCGCTAGCGTGGTGAGCGCAAAGGCCAGCAGCACGCCAGCGAGGTAGCCCTGCAGCAGCACGGCCAGCGAGATGCGCACCTTCTCGATCAGCTCGCCGCTCGCGAGCCCGTCGAACAGCGCCGACGCGGTGGCGGTGAAGGTGGGCAGCAGCAGGTCGTTGTTCTGCCAGTGCGCCGCGAGCTCCCAGAGTACGGCGATCACGACAAGGATCAGGCCCTTGCGCACGCCGGCATGCGCCCAGATGCGGGCGGGCAGCGGCAACGTGCGTTCGAGCGGGACTTCGGTGAAGGGCTCGAGCGTGCGCTCGTATTCGGGCCGGATCGGCGGGACGATGGCGCTCATGCTTCGGCCTCCGCATGCTCTTCCTCGAACAGCATGTCGTGGATGCGCTGTGCCGTGCTTTGGAACTCGGCACCGCCCAAACTCGCGAGCGAGAAGCCGTGGCTGTTGACCTCCGCACGCATGCGCCCCGGATGCGGCGACAGCAGCGCCACGCGGTTGCCCACCACCAATGCCTCTTCGATGGAATGCGTGACGAACAGCAGCGTGAAGCGCACCTCGTCCCACAGCTCGAGCAGCTCCTGCTGCATCTTGCGGCGCGTGAGCGCATCGAGCGCGGCGAAGGGCTCGTCCATCAGCAGCACGCGCGGCTGCATCGCGAGCGCGCGGGCAATCGCCACGCGCTGCTTCATGCCGCCCGAGAGCTGATGCGGATGCACGTCGGCGAACTTGGCGAGGCCGACCTTGTCGAGGTAGTGCAGCGCGCGCTCGGCCGCTTCCTTCTTGCCGAGCGTGCGGGAAGCCAGCAGCGGGAACATGACGTTCTGCTTCACCGTCTTCCACGGCGGCAGCTGGTCGAACTCCTGGAACACGACGATGCGGTCGGGGCCGGGTTGCGTCACGCGCTGGCCGTCCAGGCGGATCTCGCCTTCGACCGGCGCGATGAACCCGCCCACCGCCTTCAGCAGCGTGGACTTGCCGCAGCCCGAGGGGCCGAGCAGCACGAAGCGGTCGGCGGCGTGGACGTCGAAGCTCACGCGGTGCGTGGCGCGCACGACGCGTTCGGGGGTGCGGTATTCGAGGCTGACGCCGTCGACCTGGAGCAGCGGCGCAGAGTCTTGCCTCTGGTCTTGCTCCCTCCCCTCCCGGGGGAGGGCGGGGGTGGGGGCAGACAGCGTCGGCTTCGTCACCGCTCTGCCCGCCCCCATCCCAACCTTCCCCCAGAGGGGGAAGGAGTCAACCCCTGAAGACGCCTTCGCCGTGCTCACTCAATTCCCCGAAGCGTTCTGCGCATCGTCGAAGAAGTAGTCCTTCACCGACGCCGGTTTGTTCTTGATCGCGCCCACCCGATGCATGAACTCCGCCAGCGCATAGGTGTTCTGCGGCGTCGTCTTGAACTGCACTTCGGGGTTCTTGATGATCTTGAGCAACAGCTCGCGGTCGAGCTTCGCGTTGCTCACCTTCAGGTAGATGTCGGCGGCCTTCTCGGGGTTGGCCGTGACGAACTTCGCCGCCTCGTCGAGCGCATCGACGAAGGCCTTGTAGGTCTTGGGGTTCTCGCTGCGGAATTTCTCGGTGGCGTAGAGCACCGTGGCCGAGGCCGGACCGCCGAGCACCTGGTACGAATTGAGCACGATGTGCGCATTCGGATTGCCGGCGAGCTCCTGCTCCTGGAACGGCGGATTGCCGAAGTGGCCCGTGATCTCGGTGCCGCCCTTGATGATGGCGGCTGCCGCATCGGGGTGCGGAATGGCCACGCTGATCTTGTCGAGCCGGTTGAATTCCTTGTCGCCCCAGAGCTTGGCCGAAGCGAACTGCAGCACGCGCGACTGCACCGACACGCCCACGGCGGGCAGCGCGATGCGGTCCTTGTCGGTGAAGTCGGCGATCGTCTTCACGTTCGGGTTGTTGCTCACCAGGTAGTACGGGAAGTTGCCCAGCGACGCCACGCCCTTGACGTTCTGCTTGCCCTTGGTGCGGTCCCACAGCGTGAGCAGCGGACCGACACCGGCACCCGCGATCTCGATGTTGCCCGAGAGCAGCGCGTCGTTCACCGCCGAGCCGCCCGAGAGCTTGATCCACTCGACCTTGGCATCGATGCCCGCGGCCTTCGCGTGCTTCTCGATGAGCTTCTGCTCCTGCGCGACGTTGAGCAGCAGGTAGACGATGCCGAACTGCTCGGCAATGCGGATCTGGCCCTCGGCGTGCGCGGCGAGGCTGCCGGCGAGGAGGCCGAGGCCGGTAACGAATGCAGCGGTCTTGCGTGTGAAACGGTTCATGGAAAGCGGTCCGGGAAAAAGAGGAATCAGAAGGGCGTGTCGCCGACGATGGTCGTGCGGTTCAGGCGGCGGCGCAGGTGGTCGGGCGTGCCGGCGGCCAGGTGCATCAGCGAGCGGTTGTCCCAGAACACCAGGTCGTGCGGCGCCCAGGTGTGGCGGTACACGAACTCGGGCTTCACGCTGTGCGCGAACAGTTCGGCCAGGAGGGCGTCGCTTTCGTCCTGCGGCAGGCCGACGATGCGCGTCGTGAAATGCTCGCTGACGAAGAGCGCCTTGCGGCCCGTTTCCGGATGCGTGCGCACCACGGGCTGTACCGCAGGCGCGACTTGGTCGATCTGCGCCTGCGAGAGCTTGGGCCGCCACGGGTTCTTGGCGCGCAGCTCTTCGTACTTGGCGAGGTAGCTGTGCTCGGCCTTGAGCGGCAGGATGCGCTGCTGCAAATCGGCTGGCAGCGCTTCCCATGCGAGATGCTGGTCGGCAAAGAGCGTGTCGCCGCCTTCGCTCGGCAGCTCCTGCGCATGCAGCAGCGAGCCGAGGCTGGGATGGGGCTTGTACGAGATGTCGGAGTGCCAGTAGACGCCTGCATCGCCCAATCCGATGGGCTCGCCGTTCTCCTTGATGTTGGAGACGATCAGGATCTCGGGGTGGTTCTTGAGCTGGAACTGGTGCAGCACGTGGATTTCGAGCGGGCCGAAGCGGCGGCTGAAATCGATGTGCGCTTGCGGGGTGATCTGCTGGTCGCGGAACACCAGGACGTGGTGGTCGAGGTGGGCGCGGTGGATGCGGGTGAAGTCTTCTTCGTTGATTGGCTTCGAGATGTCGAGGCCGATGATTTCGGCGCCGACCGGGGCGGGGAAGGGGCGCACTTCGAAGTGCTGCGTGGCGGACCCGGCATCGTTATGAGAGAGAACGGCAGTCATGCCGGGAATGTAGGGGCCGGGGACTTCTTTCCCAACGAACTCTTCGTTGCTAGCTTATGACCTGTTTTTTGTTTTTGGGTCGGAGGTCGGGTCTCGCCCCGACGGGCGACTCACTTTCTTTTGCTTCGCCAAAAGAAAGTAAGCAAAGAAAAGGCGACCCTGCTGTCTGCGTCCCTACGCTGCGCTACGGGCAACCTGCGGTGCTCACGTTTCGCGGGGTCTCGCCCAAACTCGCTTCGCTCAAACAAGGGCGAGCCCTGATCCGCGAAACGCTCCGCTCCTCGGCGCATACAGAAGGGCTTTG
>NZ_JBPJZG010000007.1:0-383692 GCF_051216415.1 Variovorax trehalosi | reverse complement strand
GATCCAGAAGGCGGGCTTCGACCTGATCTGGTTCGGCATCTTCATCGTGCTGCTGGTGGAAATCGCCGAGGTCACGCCGCCGGTGGGCTTCAACCTCTTCGTGCTGCAGAACATGACAGGCAAAGACAGCAACGTGATCGCCAAGGCGGCGATTCCGTTCTTCTTCTGCCTGGTGCTGTGCATCGTGCTGATCACGCTCTTCCCCAGCATCGTGACGATCCTGCCCGACGTGGTGATGGGCAAGGAGCGCTAGTCATGACGCATCCCTTCCGCTTTGCCCCGCCGCTGCAGGAGCGATGTCGACCCTGCGGGGGAGGAACCACGCGTACTTGACACGCATTGCCGGCATTCGCCGCCGCGCTTTCGAGCGCAGGCAACTCACAAACCAAGACTGTCACACATCATGGAAAAGAAGACTCGAACATCCTTCAGGCTCCTGGCCGTTTCGTCCGTTGTCGCAGCCTTCGTCGCCGGCTGTGGCGGCGGAGGTGGCGGAGGCGGCGTCGACCCGGCCACGCTCGCGGCCATCGCCGCGGCGAATTCGGCAAACACGGCGCCGCCCCCATCCCCGCCTCCGCCCCCGTCTGTGCCGCCCGCGCCGCCACCCGCGATCCAGGCCAAGTGCGCGATGGACAGCACCGTGACGGCGTCCTACGAGGAACAGCGCCTGCCCAACAAGCTCTCCAGCAGCGACGCCCTGAGCTTCTCGCAGCAGCTTCTGCAGGCCAGCGGATTCGATAAGTTTGGCCCCGATTTCGCCGCGAAGCTGTGCAACAACGGCATGGCTGGCGCATCGAGCTACGACGAGGCGGTGACGCTGCTCAGGAGCGAGGGCGCGAAGCTCTGGCAGGCCGCGCTGGACCGCGTTCAGGGGCGCGTCGTGCAGGGCACCCTGCCCAAGAGCGACGACCGCATGCTGTACTGGGCGCGCCTCATGATGACGCTGGCACTGCGTCAATGGAAGCCCGACTTCCCGCTCGCGGACGACCAGCGCGCCGCATTGCAGAACGAGTTCGAACGCGCCTCCCGCGGCCAGTACGCCATCGATTTCCCCGAGGGGCCGCAGTACAAGCGCATTCTTGTGAGCGGCTTCGATCCGTTCACGCTGGGTGCCGCCGGCAAGGACGGGCAACTGGGGATGCTCAAGGGCAATCCTTCGGGGGCGACCATCCTGTCACTGGACGGCAATACCGTGGCGCTGGCCGATGGCACCACGGCGGTGATCCACACCTTCATCCTGCCCGTCAACTACGGACCCTTCATTGCCGGCATGCAGGAGGACACGCTGGGGCCGTGGTTCAAGCCCGGCAGCAAGCGCGTCGATGCGTCCGTCACCATGAGTCAAGGGCGTTCCAGTTTCGACCTAGAGCACTACAACGGGCGCTATCACTTCGCGAACTTCGAGGGCAACGACAACTTGAATCCGCCCTGCGAAGGCGAAGGTTTCCCTGCGACGCTCGAGTGCGACATCAATCCACCGCAGCGGTGGTTGGGCTATGCGCCTTCGCCTTGGCGCAAGGATGCACCGCCGCAGTTCGTCGTCGCAACCTTGCCGTTCCAGAAACTCATCGATGCCAAAACCGGAGCGGGCCTGGAAGGAGACGGTTGGGCCGTGGCTCGGAATGACGACTACGACGTCACGCCATGTACCAAGGCAGCCTCGGACACGGAAGCGGCTTACAACCTGGCCAAGGCGAACGAAAAGGCGGCCCTCGACGCCTACTATGCAGCCTCGGCGGCGGACAAGCCGGCCGCGCTTCAAAAGTACTTCGAAGCGTATGGCGTCGCCCAGGCGGCTGCCAGGCCAAGTCCCCTGGAAACCAACTGCGCACTCAATGGCGGCGGAGGCAACTATCTCTCCAACGCCAGTGCCTATCGCAACACCTTGATGCGCGACATTTTTGGGCTCACCATTCCGGCAGGCCATATCCACACGCCGACCATGCAGACGCCAAGCGGAGTCACCAGTGCGGGCTTCGAGGCCAATCGCGACAAGATCGTCGCGCAGTCACGCAATCTGATTTTTGCGCTGGCGAAAAGCCTGGCAACGTCGCCCGCACCTTGATTTCCAGAAGGAAGACCATGAAATTCGCGACCCTCATATTCATTCTCGGTGGCGTTGCCGCCTGCAACACCGCGCTGGCCCAACCGGTCGGCGGGTTCTACCTGTTCAAGCACAAGGAGAGCGGCAAGGTCGTGTGTTACCAGCAGGTCATCAACTCCGACTGGGACCGGGTGTCCGGCCCGTTCCAGGACAGCGACTGCAAGATCGAAGAAAAACCGAAGACGCGGCGCAGCGACCTCCCCGCCAGCCCGCTCGACCTGGCACCCAAGAAATAGCGGCATCCAATAGCGGCACCCGCCGGGAAGCTTTTCTGCGGTAACTTCGGGCCCATGACCCCCTCGAAGTCACCCAGATCCTCCCCGCCGCTGCATGTGTTGCTCACCGGCTTCGACCCCTTCGACCGCGAAGCCATCAACCCCTCATGGGAGGCCGTGCGCGCCCTCGATGGCGCGAAGATCGGCGGTGCGACCGTGCATGCCCGCCAGATGCCCTGTGTCTTCGGTGACGCTATCGAGGCGCTGGCCAACGCCATGGACGAACTGAAGCCGCAACTGGTGCTCTGCGTCGGCCAGGCCGGCGGACGCTCGGAGATCACGCCCGAGCGCATCGCGATCAACATCGACGACGGGCGCATCGCCGACAACGCGGGTCACCAGCCGATCGACCTGCCGGTGGTGGCTGGCGCGCCCGCCGCGTATTTCTCGACGCTGCCGATCAAGGCCATCGTGCGCGACCTGCGCGCTGCCGGCATTCCGTCTTCGGTGTCGAATAGCGCGGGCACCTTCGTCTGCAACCACATCTTCTATGGCCTGATGCACCGCATCGCGACGCATCCCGTGCCCGGCTTGCCGGGCTTGCGGGGTGGCTTCATCCACATTCCCTACCTGCCCGAGCAGGCGGCGCGCTTTCCGGGTGCGCCGAGCATGTCGCTCGCCACGATGACCGAGGCGCTGCGGATCGCGGTCGCCACCGCGCTCGCGGTGAAGCAGGACGTGGCCGAGACAGGCGGCCAGCTGCACTGAGCCCTTTCAGGCAGACGGAAACGTCTTCGCGAGCCAGGCGTTCAACGCCGCGTTGACGAATTCAGGCTTCTCCATCGTCAGCATGTGGCCGCACTGCGGCACCCACACCACCTCGACCTGCGGCAGCAGTGCCGCCATCTCGCGCGTGTGCTCGGGCGGCGCGAGCTTGTCGTCGTCGCCGCACATCAGCAACACCGGTGCGCGCAGCGAGACCAGGTGGGTGCGCGCATCGGGGCGTCGCATCACCGCGCGGTTCTGGCTGATGAGCTGGGCCGTGCCGGCGCCCAGCACGATGTCGAGATAGCGCCGCACCAGCACCGGGTCGTCGGCCTGCGTGGGATGGAAGGCGAAATAGACATTCGCCTCGATCACGTCGCGGGCCTCGCCGCGTTCGAAGAGTTCGACGGCGCCCTCGCGCAGCGTGAACATCTCGGGCGTCTCGGGCCGCGCGCTGGTGCCGAGCAGGGCGAGCCCGGCGATGCGTTCGGGCGCCTGGCGGGCCGCTTCCATCGCGACCATGCCGCCCATCGAGGCACCGCAGAGCACCAGCGGCCCCGCGTGCTCGCGCAGCACGGCCGCGGCCATGGCTTCGATGGTGTCGTTGCGCGTCTGAACGTCGCTCACGCGGGCGTCGAAGGCGGGGGGAAGGGCCGGCCGCTGGGCCTCCCAGAGGCGCTCGTCGCAGGCGAGGCCGGGCAGCAGAACAAGGTGGGGCATGGGGCGATTTTGCGCGATCTCGGAAAGCCGGCAGAACGGTATAGGTCGCGGCATAGGTCGCGGCATAGGCTTCATGGCCAGCAGCCATTGCGGGTCTTGATCGACATACTTTCCGGCGCTGCGCGATGCACTCCGCGCGCGCATTCGTGCTTCATGTCGAGGACAACAAATGAACCTGGTTCAACGCGTGCAGGACATCCTGCTCAAGCCCAGGGCCACCTGGCCCGTGATCGACGCCGAGCCGGCCGATGCCGCTTCGCTCTACAAGAACTACGTGATGATCCTTGCGCTCATTCCGGCGGTGGCGAGCTTCATCGGCCTCTCTGTGGTCGGCCTCGGGATGTTCGGCGTCAACTTCCGCGTGCCGATCGTCGCGGGGCTTGCCAACATGGTGGTGGGCTATGTGCTGTCGCTGGTGATGGTGTTCGTGCTGGCGCTCATCATCGATGCCATGGCGCCGACCTTCGAGGGGACCAAGAGCCAGATCAGCGCGCTCAAGCTCTCGGCCTATGCGAGCACGGCGGGCTTCGTCGGCGGCATCTTCAGCCTGCTGCCTTCGCTGTCGGTGCTGGGTGCAGTGGCTGCGCTCTACGGCATCTATCTGCTCTACCTGGGCCTGCCGGTGCTGATGAAGTGCCCGCCCGACAAGGCCATTGCGTACACCGCGGTGGTGGTGATCTGCGCCATCGTCGGTGGCTTCGTGATCGCCTGGGTGCTGGCGCTGCTCACGCCGTCACCGGCGCGCGTCGGGATGGGCTTCGCAAGCGAGGCGGTGGCGGCTGTGCAACAACTGGCAGCCGCAAAAACCTGAGCGTCACGCGCTCGGTGGAAAATGGGCGGCAATGCCAACGCCCAAACCCGACACCACCACCGACATCATCCTGATCCGTCACGGCGAAACCGCCTGGAACCGCGAGTTGCGCTTCCAGGGGCATGCGGATGTGCCGCTCAACGACATCGGCCATGAACAGGCCAGACGCATCGGCCTGCGCCTGGCGGGCGAGACGGCGCAGCAGCTGATCAGCAGCGACCTCATGCGCGCCCAGCAGACGGCGGCCCCGGCGGCGCTGCAGCTGTCGCTGCCGGTGGTCACCTCGGCGGGCTTGCGGGAGCAGTACTTCGGCATCGTCGAAGGCATGCGCTCCGACGAGATCCAGAGCCTGCATCCACGCGCGTGGGAAGAGTGGCTGGAATTCCGCGAAGACCACGCGATGCCCGAGGGCGAGACGGCGCGCGAATTCCATGCGCGCATCGTCGCGGCGCTCGGCACGATTGCCACCGCCCACAAGGGACAGCACCTGATCGTCGTCACCCATGGCGGCGTGCTCGACATGGTGTGGCGCACCGCGAAGGGGCTGAGCCTGAGCGGACCGCGCCAGAGCGATATTCCCAATGCGGGTTTCAACCGCATCCGCATCGCCGACCCGGCGGCGCCGGATGCGATCGAGATCGTCGAGTGGGCCGACACGCGCCACCTCGCCGACCTGCCGCCGCAGCCGACGTACGACCAGACGCGACATCTCAAGAGCAAGGACTGAGGCCCTCGGCCTCGACCTCTCGTCAGCCGCAGCTGCCCGCCTTCGGCACGCGCAGCAGCGGCACCCCGGCCCCCACGCCCGTGGGCTTTCCGCCATCGACCGCGAGCTGGCCGTTCACCAGCACCGTGACCACGCCTTCCGACAGCAGGGTCGGCTGTGTGTACGTGGCCTTCGCCGCATAGCGCGCCGGGTCGAACACCACCACGTCGGCGTAGTAGCCGGGCCGCAGGTGTCCGCGCTGCTGCAGGCCCAGCGTGTCGGCCGTGAGGGACGAGCTGCTGCGGATGAACTGCCCCATCGAAATGGTGCGCTCCTTCACCACGTACTGGTCGTACTTGCGCGCGAAAGTCCCGTAGGCGCGCGGGTGGCCCTGCGACGAATCGGAAGAGGTCATGACCCACGGCCGCTTCATGAACGTCCGCACGTCGTCGTCGCTCTGGTTGAACGAGGCGATCATCAGGTCGCCGTCGCGCAGCACCGCGATGGCAGCGTCCACCGGATCGGCGTTCGCGCCCTTGGCCACGTCGGCCAGCGTCTTGCCGACGTACTTGGTGCTGCCGGCGGAAAACAGGATGGTGTCCGGCCCGCCGCGCAGGCGCAGGTTCTCGCGCATGCCGGTGCGAAGACGCTCCTGCACGGCCGCATCGTCGAAGCGTTGCAGCATCGCCGCGCGGCCGCCGTCGACTGCCCACGGCGGCACCAGCGCGGCGGAGAAGCGCGTGCTCGAAGCCGTCCAGGGATAGTGGTCGGCCGTGATGTCCAGGCCCGCGGCGCGTTCCTTCTCGATGCGGCGGATGATGTCGCCGCTCTGACCCTGCACGTCCACGCCCAGTGCCTTGATGTGCGCCACATGCACCGGCAGGTGCGCCTCGTGGCCGATGCGTATCACCTCGTCGATCGCACCCTTCAGGCCGATGTTGTACATCGACTCGTCGCGGATGTGGCTGTCGTAGAGGCCCCCGTGCCGGGCGGCGATCTTCGCGAGTTCGATGACCTCCTCGGTCTTCGAGAAGTTCTGCGGCGGATAGAAAAGGCCGGTCGACAGGCCCAGCGCGCCTTCGCACATCGCGCGGCCCACATGCTGCTTCATGGCCTCGAGCTGCGCGGGCGTCGGCGCGCGGTTGGCCTCGCCGAGCTGGTCGAGGCGCACCGGCCCGAAGCCCACGTACATCGCGACGTTGGTGCCCACCGGCGTGGCGCGCAGGCGCTGCGCCTGCGCCGCGATGTCGAAGCCACCGAAGCCGTCGTTGCCGATCACCGCGGTGGTCACGCCTTGCGTGAGGAACGGAATGTTCAGGCGCTTGTGTGCATCGGTGGAATGCAGGTCGGTGTCGGCGTGCGTGTGCGCATCGATGAAGCCCGGTGCGACGACCATGCCCTTCGCAGCGATGACGCGCCGCGCCCTGAACTGCGCGGGTGCAGCCTTGCCCGCGAAGACGATGCGGTCGCCCACGATGCCGACGTCACCCACGACCGGCGTGTCGGCATCGCCTGTGTAGACGGTGCCGCCGCGCAGCAGGAGGTCGAGTTCGACAGGGCTGTCGGTGGCGGCGTGAAGTGCGGGTGGGAGCGGAGCGAGGGCCGCGAGCACGGCCAGCATGACCAGGGACTTCTGCATGGGGGAGAGGAATCGAGTCGGAGTGGTGCGGCCAGTTTAGGAGTCGCATCCGCGCCGCCGCTAATTCCTTTTGCGCCACCTCCCATGACGGGAAGGCATGGCTGCGGCCTTCGCAATCAGCCGCGCAAGGGAAGGCTCGCGGCGAGTTGCCCGAGGCCGAGCCGTGCATAAACGGCTCCCGTCTGCCGCCGCAGCCTCAGCGACTCGGGCTGGCCGTTGAGCTGCTGCTGCAGGATTCCCTGTGCCGCGGCGAGCGTGGACTCGCTGCCGGTGCGCACCAATGCATCGAGGTACACCTGTTCGAACAGGTCGCGTTGTGCATGGCTGCCACCGATCTCGATCATGCGCGGCAACGCGACGCCCAGACCGTCGATGGCGCCCGTGAAGTCGCCACGCGCATGGGCCACGAGCCCGTGCGCGGCCGGCACGCAGACGCGCTGCCATGCGGCACGCGTGGAAGGCGGTGCGCCGGGTGCGAAGGCCTCGATGTTGCGCAGCAGCGCATCAGCCTCGGGCCGCCCGGCGCGCGCGAGACCGTAGAGGTATTGCAGGTCGAGAAAGGGCAGCACATGGTCGGCCTGCCGCTGCAGCAGGTAGCCGGCCACGTCGTCCCAGCGTTTGCCCACGTCGATGCCTGCGAGCTCCAGCCGCGCGAGCAATGAGACCGCGCCGATCTGGTCCTGCGAGTAGTCCTTGACCACGCCCCAGGCATGCACGTCGTACACCGCGAGCGCCTCGGCATCGCGGCCCAGGTCGATCAGGAACAGCGCCACGTGCCACCAGTTGTGCGTGACCATAAAGGAGTTCAGACCGGTCCAGGTGTCGCTCACGCTCTCCATGAACGCCAGCCCTTCGGCGAGTCGGCCTTCGGTGAGCATCACGTGCGCGAGCGCATGGTGCGCCCACGGCTCCTTGCGGCACATGGCGATGGCCCGACGCGCACTGGCCTCAGCCTCGCGCATCAGGTGGCACTGCTCGTAGCCGAAGGCCGCCATGCCGTGCACGTAGGGCACGTCGGCGGTGGAAGGCAGCACCGCGAGCGCGAGCCGCAGCATGCCGGGGCAGTCGCCGGTGTTGAAGCAGTGGTACTGGCCGAGCTTGACCGAGACGAGGTCGCGCGGAAATTCGCGCGCCTGCTCCGCGTGCAGCGCAATGGCGCGGGCGATGTCGCCATCGGCCCATGCCTCGATGGCGGCGATGTAGCGCTGCTCGCGCGGTGTGGCACGCGCGACGCCGGCCCGGGCTTTCGCAAGGAACGGCCGCGCATTCGCCACGGCATCGCGCGATTCGGCGAACAGGTGCAGCGTCGCGCAGTACGCCTGCACGATGGGGCTCGCATCGGTGTCGCCCAGCGCGATGAGATTGACGGCGCGCGCCTCGGTCGAGATGAAGCCCATGACGAAGTCGTCGACCAGCGCGAGGCTGACGGGGTCGTCGAGGGTGAGCGGATTGCCGAGACTGTCGGCGACTGGCGGATTTCCAGAGGGCATGGCGGCATGGTGCCATGCCCCCGGGGCACCGGGAAGGGCTTCAAACCCCGGCCTGCTGGTGCCGGTACTCCTGGGTCTTTCCGCCGTAGCCGTAGGCGGCGCCGCGCGCATCGATCACGTGGATGTACGACACCTCGTGCAGGTCGGGCCGGATCTTCGCCATGGCGGCGTGCACCTCGCGCAGGTAGCGCGCCTTCTCGGCCTTGGTGTTGGTTTCGTCGGTGATGCTGATGTCCAGGTGAAAGGCCGACTTGCCCAGCGACGCCAGCGTCTGGCCGCCGATGAACCAGGCGTCGGCGGCGATGTACTGCACCGTGATGGCGATCACAGGCAGTTGCTTGCCGAGCACGCTCTGCGTGAGTTCGGCGACGGTGTCGACGGTCTTTCGGGTGAGGGCTGCGTCGGGTTCGCCGGAGAGGTGGACAACGATGTGGGGCATGGTGGACTCCTGTGGAATGAATGAACGATGGGGTGATTGTGGGATTCCGATGGTCATCGGAAAAGCGGGAAGATATGATGGCATCCATCGGTTCAACGGATGGATAGCGCCATGCAGACCTTCGACCTCGAACAACTTCGCACCCTGGCCGCGGTGATCGACGCGGGCAGCCTCACGGCCGCCGCGCCCCGCGTGTTCCTCTCGCAGTCGTCCGTCAGCGAGCAGATGCGCAAGCTCGAGGAGCGGGCAGGGCAGTCGCTGCTCACGCGCAGCAAGGCCGGCGTCGCGCCCACCGAGGCGGGCACGCGGCTGCTGGCGTATGCGCGGCGCATCCTCGCGCTCAGCGACGAGGCGTTTCGCGACCTGCACGGCGAAACGCTGCAGGGCGAGCTGAGGCTCGCCGTGACCGACTACTTCCGCCCCGGCGATCTCACGCAGCTGCTGGGGCGCCTGGGCGAAAGCTATCCGCAGGTGCGCCTGAACGTGACCATCCTGAAGAGCGACGCGCTGCGGGCCGCCTATGCGCACGGTGACTTCGACGTCGGCCTGGCGATGGACATCGCGAGCGCGTCGTCGTCATCCTCGGCACAGGGCGCCAAGGCCTCGCTGATCCGGCGCGAATCGCTCGCATGGCTGGGCGCGACCGGCCTGCGCGTGGCGCGGGGCGAGCCGGTGCGGCTGCTCGCGCTGCCGGACACCTGCTCGTTGCATCAGTTCACCGTGGCGCTTTTGCGGCGGCGGCGCGTGCCGTATGTGCTCGCTCACGTCGCGTCGGGCGTGGCGGGCTTGCAGTCGGCGCTGGCTGCGGGGCTGGGGGTCGCGTGCCTGAACGAATCCGCGGTGTGCGAAGGTGTGACCCGGCTGGCGCCGCCGCACGGCCTGCCGGCCTTGCCCAAGGTTGCGTTCCAGTTCCTGCCTGGGCGCCGGGGCGAGACGGGTTTCGTGACCCGGGCCCGCGAGATGCTGGCCACCCACTTGGTGTGAGGCGGCCCGGGTGGCGCGGGATTTGCGTCATACCCGCCATGGACGCGCCACAACCCAACAACCTGCCGGATCTGCTGCGCCATTCCCGTTTCGATGACGCGCAGGCGATCTTTTCGGGCACTTTGTTCGTCGCCATCGCCATGATGCTGTTCGGCCAGGCGGGCCTGCTCACGGGCGGCACGGCGGGTGTCGCGTTCATCCTGCACTACGCAACCGGCGTGAGCTTCGGCAAGCTGTTCTTCCTGGTGAACCTGCCGTTCTACTGGTTCGCCTGGCGCCACATGGGCCGGACCTTCACGCTCAAGACCTTCTCGGCGATCGCGCTGCTGTCGGTGATGACCGATTGGGCGCCGCGCTACCTGTCGATCGATTCACTCCATCCGGCTTTTGCTGCGGTGTTCGGCGGCCTGCTGCTGGGCACGGGCTGCCTGTTCCTCGCACGTCACCGCGCAAGCCTGGGCGGCGCGACGGTGTTGACGCTGTACCTGCAGGAAAAGCGCGGATGGCCCGCCGGCAAGGTGCAGATCGGCATCGACTGCACGGTGGTGCTGCTCGCGCTGTTCGTGATTCCACCGCAGCGCGTGGGATGGTCGGTGCTGGCTGCGGTGGTGATGGGGCTCTTCTTGTGGATCAACCACAAGCCGGGGCGTTACGCGGCGACTTGAGTCGGTCGCGTGTTCAGGACATGAGCGCCGCCCTGAACAACGCGCTTCCTAGCGCGAAGGCACCACAGGCCAGGGCCGCTGCAACTCGCGAATCTGCTCGAACGCACGCGACACGCGCAGCACACCGAGGTCGTCGAACCGGTGCCCGGCAATCTGCAGCCCGATCGGCAATCCGCCCGCCGAGTACCCGCAGTTCACCGAAGAGGCCGGCTGCTCCGACATGTTGAACGGCACCGTGAAGCCGATGTGCTCCAGCGGCCGCAGCGGATCGTTGGTGGGCGACGGCGCCTCGGCCGCGGCAGGCATGTTCGGCGACACCGGTGAGATCACGTAGTCGAAGCGCGCGCACGCCTGCACCGCCGCCACGCGCGTCGCATGGAACTGGCTGAAGCTGCGGAACACATGCTCGCCGCTGAACTCGACCGCGCTCTCGGCCCACTCGCGGATGTAGGGCAGCACCTTGGCGCGCTGGTCGGCGCGCAGGGCCTTCATGTCCACGAGCGAGCGCATGCGCCACAGGTGGTCCATGCCGTCGAGCATGGCCTGCGACATGAAGGGCTGCATCGTCTCGACGACCGCGCCGGCTTTTTCGAACAGGCGCGCGGCGTGTTCGACGGCCGTCTGGATCTCGGGTTCGACCGCGAGGCCGCAGCCCGCATCGAGCAGCAGCCCGATGCGCAAGCCGCGCAGATGGTCGGGCGACACGTCGAAGGCCGCCCAGTCGATGTCCTGCGCCGGCAGGCTCATGCTGTCGCGCGCATCAGGCCTGGAGAGCGCCTGCATCATCAATGCGGCATCGCCGACGGTGCGGGTCATCGGCCCTGCGGCGCGGCCCATGTAGGGTGGATCGATCGGAATGCGGCCCAGGCTCGGCTTGAGCGTGAAGATGCCGCACCAGCTCGCGGGCAGCCGCAGCGACCCGCCGATGTCGGTGCCCAGGTGCAGCGGGCCGTAGCCTGCTGCAGTCGCGGCGCCAGCACCGGCGCTGGAGCCGCCGGGCGTCTTGCCGAGGTCCCACGGGTTGCGCGCCAGCGTGTGGAAGCTCGAGAGGCCCGATGACAACATGCCGTAGTCCGGCATGGTGGTCTTGCTCACGATCACCGCGCCGGCTTCCTTCAGGCGCGCGGCCGGCGGTGCATCGGCAGTGGCGGGCTTCAGGTCGACGGCGGCCGTGCCAGCCGGCATCGGGTCGCCGCGCGTGGCGATGTTTTCCTTGATGGTGGTCGGCACGCCATCGAGCGGGCCGAGCGCATCGCCGCGCTGCCAGCGCGCCTCCGAAGCGCGCGCCTGTTCGAGCGCGGCCTCGGGACGGAACAGCCAGGTGGCCTGCAGGTGCGGCTCCCAGCGCTCAATCTGCGCGATCACGGCCTGCGTCACCTCGACCGGCGACAGGCGCTTGTCGCGGTACGCGGCCGAGAGTTCCTGCGCGGACAGGTCGCTCAATGAAGGGGCATCGGACACGGTGACGCTCATCCCCAGGACAGGGCCGACAGGTCGTTCACGAAGATCGGGTTCTCCTTCCAGAGGCCCTTCACGTTCTTCTTGGCGATCGTCGGGAACTGCGGCTGGTACAGGAAGCCGTTGGCGGCGTCGGCGGCCAGCATCTTCTGCGCATCGCCCAGCAGCTTGTTGCGCTCGGTGGCATTGGCGGTGGACTTGATCTTGTCGAACAGCGTGTTGAAGGCCTTCGACTGGTAGCCCCAGTAGTAGTCCGACTTGGCGTAGTTGCCCAGGTCGAAGGGCTCGACGTGCGAAATGATCGACAGGTCGTAGTCCTTGTTGCCGTAGGTGCCGCTGAGCCACTGCGCCCACTCGACGTTCTGCACCTTCACCACGATGCCGATCTTGGCGAGCTGGGCCACGATCACCTCGCCGCCCTGGCGCGCGTAGGGCGGTGGCGGCAGCGTCATCTTGAGTTCGAGCGGCGTCTTCACGCCGGCTTCGGCCAGCAGCTTCTTGGCCTTCTCGATGTCGAAGGGATTGACGCCCGTGGTGTCGACGAAGCCCGCCGCGCCCGGCACGTAGTGGCTGCCGATTGGCACGCCCAAGCCGTCGGCGGCGCCTTCGATCACCGCCTTGCGGTCGATGGCCGCGAGGATGGCGCGGCGCACGCGCACGTCGTCCAGCGGCTTTTTCTGGTTGTTGATCGAGAGAATGGTCTTGGCACGCGAGCCGGCCAGGATCACCTGGAACTGCGGGTTGGCCTTGAACTGCGGCACCACGCGCGTGCCGATGCGGGTGAACACATCGACGTCGCCCGCCATCAACGCGGCCGCCTGCGCGGCGGTGTCGGCGATGAAGCGGAAGGTCACCTTGTTGATCTTGGCGGTGGCGGGGCTGCGGAAGCCCTCCCACTTGCTCAGCGTGAGCGAGGAGCCCTTGGCCCAGGCGTCCAGCTTGTAGGGGCCGGTGCCGACCGGCTTGGTGGCGTTGCCCTCGGCGCTCTTGGGCTCGACGATCACGGCCGTGGCCTGGCCGAGCACGAAGGGCAGGTCGGGGTCGATCTCCTTGTTGATGACCACCACGGTGTAGTCGTCCACCACCTGCGTGGCGAGGTTGGCGAAGGTGCGCTTGTCCTTGTTGGTGCTCTTCTCGCCGCCGGCGCGGTCGAACGAGAACTTGACGGTGGCCGCGTTGAAGGGCTCGCCGTTCTGGAACTTCACGCCGCGCCGGAGCTTGAAGGTGTAGGTCTTGAGATCAGGCGAGATTTCCCAGCTCTCGGCCAGGAGCGGCGTGACGCTGCCATCGGCATTGATCTTGGTGAGCGTCTCCAGGATGTTGTATTGCACGATCTCGGCAATCGCCGCGGCGGCGCCGGCCGTCGGGTCCAAGCCCGGTGGCTCGAGCGCCATGCCGATCACGATGGCGTCCTTCCGCCCTTGGGCCATGCCGGCCAGAGGGGTGGCCAGCGCGACGGTGGCGCCGGCGGTGGTGAGGAGGGTGCGACGGTTCAACATACTTGGGTATCTCCGGAAAACGGCCAGGGGTCGAATGACTGCTTGGGCGCCTGCCGTGCCCCGAAGGGAGGCGCGGCGCCACGAAAGACAAGGCACGCAGCACGAAAGATGCCACCTGCGCAGCAGATCATTCTCTCGCAGCGGGTGGGCCGGCGCCTGGCCTGCAGGGCGGTTTTTCCTCGGGACGTTCCCGGATACCGCAGGGCTTTTCGCGTCTGTCGTCAGGCCCAGTACAGGGCGGCGATGTCGTTCACGAAGATCGGCGCGTCCTTCCAGAGACCGCGCAAGTTGCGCGACGCCACGGTGATGAACTGCGGCTGGAAGAGGAAGACGTTGGCCGCGTCCTCGGCCAGCAGCCGCTGTGCATCGCCGAGGTGGCGCAGCCGGTCGGCTGCGCGCGGCGCATTGCGCGCCTTGTCGAAGGCCTCGTTGAACTTGGCCGACTGGTAGCCCCAGTAGTACTCGGGCTTGGTGTAGTTCACCAGGTCGAAGGGTTCCACGTGCAGGATCAGCGAGAGGTCGTAGTTCTTGTTGCCGTAGGTGCCGCTCATCCACTGCGCCCATTCGACGTTCTGGATCTTCGCGACGATGCCCACCTTGGCGAGCTGCGCGGCAATGAGTTCGCCCCCCTGCCGCGCATAGGGCGGGGGCGGCAGTACGAGCTCCAGTTCGAGCGGCGTCTTCACGCCGGCCTCGGCCAGGAGCTTCTTGGCCTTCTCCACGTCGTAGGCGTTGATGCCCGTGGTGTCGATGTAGCCCGGCGCGCCCGGCACGTAGTGGCTGCCGATCGGAATGCCGCGCCCGTCCACCGCTGCTTCGATGACGGCCTTGCGGTCGATGGCCGCGGAGATGGCGCGGCGCACGCGCACGTCGTCCAGCGGCTTGCGCTTGTTGTTGATGGCCAGGATGGTCTTGCCGCGCGAGGCATTGAAGACGACTTGGAAGCGCTTGTCGTTCTGGAACTGCGGCAGGCTGCGCGACACCGAGGCATGCGGGAACAGATCGACGTCGCCCGAGAGCAGCGCGGTGGTCTGCGCGGCCGGCTCCGAGATGAAGCGGAAGCTCACCTTGCGGATCTGCGCGGCATCGGCGTGGCGATAACCGTCCCACCTGGCGAGCACGATGCTCGAGCCCTTGGCCCAGTTGTCCAGGCGGTAGGGGCCGGTGCCGACGGGCTTGGTGGCGTTGGTCTCCACCGTCCTGGGCTCCACGAGGATGGCCGACGCCTGGCCGAGCAGGAACAAGAGGTCGGGCTCGATCTCCTTGTTGATCAGCACCACGGTGTGTTCGTCGAGCACCTGCGTGGCGATGTTGGCGAAGGTGCGCTTGTCCTTGTTGGTGCTGGTGGCCGCGGCCGCGCGGTCGAACGAGAACTTCACGCTCTGCGCGTTGAAGGCCTCGCCGTTCTGGAACTTCACGCCGCGCTTGAGCTTGAAGGTGTAGGTCTTCAGGTCGGGCGAAACCTCCCAGCTCTTGGCGAGCAGCGGCGTGACGCTGCCGTCGGAATTGATCTTGGTGAGCGTCTCGAAGACGTTGTAGAGCACCACCTCGGAAATCTCGGCGCCGGCCTTGGCGGTGGGGTCCAGGCCCGTGGGTTCGAGCGTGAGGCCGATGACCAGCGAATCTTTTTTCTTTTGCGCGAAGGCGCCGATCGGCAATGCGAGCGGCGTCAGGGCTGCGGCGCTGGTGGCAAGCAAGGTGCGTCGTTTGAGCATGGAGCGGTGTCCTCGGTGGCCTCGGGAAGGGGCAAGCATCATCCGCGAGACCGGTGCCTGCGCGCAACCAGATGCTTATGACCGACTCATCCTACGAAGCGTCGGCGACGCTCCGGTGTCAGGCCGCGAGCAAGGTGCCGCCGGTGGGCGTGCGCGGCACCGCGTCGAGGAGCGTGCGCGTGTACGGGTGCTGCGCGTTGCGGAACAGCTCGCCCGGCGGGCCCTGTTCGACGATGAGGCCCTTCCACACCACGCACACGTCGTCGCACAGGTGGTTGACCACCGCAAGATCGTGGCTGATGAGCAGGTAGCTCACGCCGAACTGCTGCTGCAGGTCCTGCATGAGATTGAGCACCTGCGCCTGCACCGACACGTCGAGCGCGCTGACGGGCTCGTCGGCGACGATGAGCTTGGGGCGTGTGATGAGCGCGCGTGCGATGGCGATGCGTTGTCGTTGTCCGCCCGAGAATTCGTGCGGATATTTGTCCATGTCGGTCGTGCGCAGGCCGACGGCTGCAAGCGATTCGGCGGCGAGTTCGCGTTGTTCCTGGCGCGATGCTTCTGCCAATGCCTCGAGCGGTTCGGCGACGATGCGTGCGACGGTCTGGCGCGGATCGAGCGAACCATACGGGTCTTGGAAGACCATCTGGAAATCGCGGCGTGCGGTGCGCAGTTCGCTCTTGGGCAATGTATGCAGATCACGGCCGAGCAGCTTCACGCTGCCCGAGGTAGGGGTGTCGAGCGCCATCACGAGGCGTGCGATGGTCGACTTGCCCGAACCCGATTCGCCGACGATGCCGACGCTGCGGCCGGCTTGGACCTTGAAGCTCACGCCGTTGAGCGCCTTGACGGTCGGCGGCGGGCCGAAGAGTTTTTCGCGCGGCAGGTCGTAGTGACGCACGAGGTCGGTCACCTCCAGCAACGGCGAGCCGAGGGTGGATTCACTCATGGGGCAACGGCGGCTTCCACCGCGATGTCGTCGAGCCGGATGCATCGCACCGCATGGTCGTGCGGCAGCATCGCGGGCGCTGGCCGCGTGATGTGGCAGGCGTCGATCGTGTAGCCGCAGCGGCCCGCGAACGGGCAGCCCTTGGGCAGGTCGACCAGCTCGGGCACGCTGCCGCGGATGGTGGCCAGGCGCACGCCGCGCGGTGCGCCGAGCGCGGGACGCGCAGCGAACAGGCCTTGCGTGTAGGGGTGGGCGCGGCGGGCGAACACGGCCTCGGTCGGGCCGCTCTCGACCACGCTGCCGCCGTACATGACGAGCATCTTGGAGACGGTCTGCGCGATCACGCCCAGGTCGTGCGAGATCAGGATCAGCGCCATGCCGCGCTCTTGCACCAGGCTCTGGATGAGTTCGAGGATCTGCTTCTGGATGGTCACGTCGAGCGCGGTCGTGGGCTCGTCGGCGATCAGCAGGTCGGGGCCGCAGGCCAGCGCCATCGCGATGCCGATGCGCTGGCGTTGACCGCCCGAGAACTGGTGCGGATACGCATCGAGCCGCGAGGCGGCATCGGGAATGCCCACGCGCTCCAGCAGCGCGAGCACTTCCTTGCGCGCCTCGGCCTTCGAGAGCCCGCGATGCAGCCTGAGCGGCTCGCCGACCTGGCGCACGATCGTGTGCACCGGATTCAGCGCCGTCATCGGCTCCTGGAAGATCATGCCGATGCGGTTGCCGCGGATCTGGCACATGTCCTTTTCGTCGCGGCCGACGAGCTCGGTGTCGTCGAAGCGGATGCTGCCGGTGACCTTGGCGTTCGACGGCAGGAGCCCCATGAGCGACATCACGGTGATCGATTTGCCGCAGCCCGACTCGCCCACGATGCCCAGCGTTTCGCCGCGCTCCAGCGTGAAATCGATGCCGCGCACGGCCTCGGCCGGGCCGCGCTGCGTTTGCAGTTCGATGTGCAGGTCCTTGACTTGGAGCAGAGGCATGTCGCTTACCTTGCGCGCGCAAGGCGCGGGTCGAGCAGATCGCGCAGGCCGTCGCCCAGCAGGTTCAGGCCCAGCACCGCCAGCGCGATGGCCATGCCGGGGAACACGGCGAGCAGGGGCGACTGGAACATCATCGTCTGCGCTTCGCTGAGCATGCGGCCCCATGACGGTTGCGGCGGCTGCGTGCCCAGGCCCAGGTAGGAGAGCGCGGCTTCGGCCAGGATCGCGATGGCGAAGCGGATCGTGATCTGCACGATCAGCACCGCCGAGATGTTCGGCAGCACGTGCTGCATCGTGATCGAGAACGCGCCCTTCCCGCAGGCGCGCGCGGCGGCGATGTACTCGCGCGACCAGATCGCGTTGGCCGAGGCGCGCGTGATGCGCGCGAAGGTCGGGATGTTGTAGATGCCGATCGCCACGATGGCGTTGACGATGCCGGCGCCGAACACGGCCGTCATCATGATCGCCGAGAGGATCGCGGGGAATGCGAGCGAGAAGTCGGTCAGCCGCATGATGGCTTCCTCGACCCAGCCGCGCTTCGCGGCGGCGAGCAGGCCGAGCGCGGTGCCGACCACCAGGCCGATGCCCACCGCGATCACGCCCACGAGGATGGACGCGCGCGCGCCCACGAGCAGCAACGAGGCCACATCGCGCCCGTAGGTATCGGTGCCCAGCCAGTGCGAGCCGGTCGGCGGCTTGAGCTTGTTGGCCATGTCCATCTCGTAGGGCGACCAGGGCGTCCAGACGAGCGAGAGGGCGGCGGCCAGCAGAAGCAGCAGCGTGAGCACGCCGCCGATGACGAAGCTGCGGTGGTGCAGCGCGCGGCGCCAGAAGCCCGGCACCTTGAGCGCGGCAGCGCTCGGGACGGCGACGCTGCTGCTCATATGTCGCTCGCCTTGATGCGCGGATCGATCACGGCATAGAGCACGTCGACCACGAAGTTCACGATGACCACGAGCGCGGCGAGCAGCATCACGCAGTTGCGCACCACGATCAGGTCGCGGTTGCTGATGGCCTGGAAGATGAGGCGGCCCAGGCCCGGCAGGTAGAACACGTTCTCCACCACGATGGTGCCGGCGAGCAGTTCGGAGAACTGCATGCCCATCACCGTGATGACCGGGATCATGGCGTTGCGCAGCACGTGGGTCCACAGCACCATGCGCTGCGACACGCCCTTGGCGCGCGCGGTGCGAACGAAGTCTTCGCGCATCACTTCGAGCACGGCCGAGCGCGTGATGCGCGCAAGGATCGCCGCCTGCACCACCGCGAGAGACAGCGCCGGCAGCAGCAGCGATTTGAGGCCCGCGAAGATGCCTTCGCCCCAGCCCTCGAAGCCGCCGGCCGAGAACCATTGCAGCTGCACCGAGAACACCAGGATCAAGAGGATCGCGAACCAGAAATTAGGGATCGCGATGCCGACCTGCGCCATGCCCATGAGGCCCACGTCGCCGAGCTTGTTGTGGCGCGCTGCGGCGGTCACGCCCACCAGCAGCGCGATCACCACCGTGAGGGCCATTGCCATCATGGCGAGCGGCACGGTGAGCGCGAGGCGCTCGAGGATGAGGTCGAGCACCGGCGAGCTGTAGGCGTAGCTGTCGCCCAGGTTGCCGGTGAGCAGGCCCCCGATCCAGTGCCAGTAGCGCGTCCACGCGGGCTGGTCCAGGCCCAGCTTGGTGGCCAGCGCCGCGACGGCGTCGGGCGAGGCGTCGGGGCCCATGAGCATCTGCGCGGCGTTGCCGGGCAGGATCTCCAGGACGAGGAAGACGATGACCGAAGCGCCGATCAACGTGCCGATCAGCGTGGCGAGGCGCTTGAATAGAAACAGACTCATGGGGCGGGGCGCAGCATAACCCGAGTGCTGCAACAAATGTGCCGTGAATGTGGCCTTTGTCATTCACGGACGGGTGGCCCGGCCGGTCCGCCGATAATCGGGGGATGGCCCTCATGATCACCGACGAATGCATCAACTGCGATGTCTGCGAGCCCGAGTGCCCGAACGATGCGATCTACATGGGCGCGCAGTACTACGAGATCGATCCACACAAGTGCACCGAATGCGTCGGCCACTTCGATGAGCCGCAGTGCGTGCAGATCTGCCCGGTCGCGTGCATTCCCCTGAACCCCGAGCACGTGGAAAGCCGCGAGACGCTGATGCAGAAGTACCAGCGCCTCACGGCGATCAAGGTGACGGCGGTTTCGCCTTCTTCAGCCGGCGTCTGAGTCGCGGGACTTCCGCTTCTTTTTCTTCGCCGGGGCGTCGCCGGCCGACTTGCTGCCTGACCCACCGCTGTTGAAGCTCATGGTGGATTTGCGCGGATCGCCGAGCGCCTTGCTTGCGCGCTCGCGGGCCTGCTGCTCGGACAGGGCCATGCGCCTTTCGGCCAGCGCGGCGCTCCTGGCTTCCCTCGCCGACTGGCGATCGCGGTCATAGGCTGCTTTCTCCAGCGACAGGCGGGAGTGCTCCAGCTTGTCGGCCTGTGCGCTGTTGTGCTTCGCGCTGGCTTCGGCAGCGCGCCGATCCTCGTTGCTGCGCGGGTCGTCGACCTTCACCGTCTTGCCGCCTTCGCAGGGGCGGTCCGAGTAGGTGCTGCCGCATCGCCAGGTCTTTGCGGAGCCCTGGGCGGCCACGCCGTTGGAATACGCGCAGGCTGCTATTAAAAATATAGCCAGTCCGAATTTCCCCGCCCTCTTTTCTCTTTTTCTCGTCTTCATTTTTTATTTCTCTCCCTCCTGCGCTCCGGTTGCCGGCTAGGTGGCGGCAGGCGTGCCCCCTTCGCCGGGCTCCCGCCGCGGCGGTTTGGGCCGAGGTGGTTTGCTTGTGTGAATGAGCATGGTCGCTTTCTCCATCTCGCCGGCCACGAGCGCGGGCGCGGCATGCAGCGTGCGGACGATGGCGTCCTCGATCAGCTCGCGCTGCTCCTTCAGCGGTTTCTTGAGCACCCAATTGACGACCTCCGACTTCACGCCGGGATGTCCGATGCCCAGGCGCAGCCGCCAGTAGTCACCGGTGCCCAGCTGCGCGTGGATGTCGCGCAGGCCGTTGTGGCCCGCATGGCTGCCGCCGAACTTGAGCTTGGCCTGACCGGGCACCACGTCGAGCTCGTCGTGCACCACGAGGATTTCCTCGGGCGCGATCTTGAAGAAGCGCGCGAGCGCGGCCACCGATTTGCCCGAGAGGTTCATGAAGGTCTGCGGCTCCAGCAGCCAGATGCTCTGGCCGCCGATGCTGGCGCGCGCCGCGAGGCCGTGGTAGCCGCGCTCGGGCACGAGGTTGAGTTTCCAGTCGCGCGCGAGGGCGTCGATCCACCAGAAGCCCGCGTTGTGGCGCGTGGCTTCGTACTCAGGGCCTGGGTTCCCGAGGCCGACGAACAGCTTGATCATGGCTGGAATTATCTCGCCGCCCCCAAAGCAAAAGGCCCGCACGAGGCGGGCCTTTTGCAGGGGACGGGAAGAATTACTTCTTCGCGGCGGGCTTGGCCGTCTTGGCGGCAGCCTTGCCACCGGCAGCCGGTGCGGCGCCTTCAGCAGCTGCGCCTTCGGCGGCGGGTGCCGGCTCTTCGGCGACCAGCGGCGGCACGGCCGACACGATGACCGGGTTGTTCTTGCCGTGGCTCACGTACTTCACGCCCTTGGGCAGCTTGATGTCGTTGACGTGCAGCGTGGCGTTCTTCGTGAGACCGGAGAGGTCCACTTCGATGAACTCGGGCAGGTCGGTCGGCAGGCAGCTGATTTCCAGCTCGGTGATCACGTGGTTCACCAGGTTGTGCGCGGTCTTGACGGCTTCGGACTCTTCTTCACCCTTGAAGTGGAGCGGCACCTTCATGTGCAGGCGGGTCTTGGCATCGACGCGCTGGAAGTCGATGTGTTGCACCAGTTGGCGGAACGGGTGGTACTGCACGTCGCGCAGCAGCACCTTGCTGGAGGCGCCGCCGAGTTCCATTTCGAGGATCGACGAGTGGAAGGCTTCCTTCTTGAGGGCATGCCACAGCGCGTTGTGATCGATTTCGATCAGCTGGGGCTGCTGGCCTTCACCACCGTAGACGATGCCGGGCGTCTTGCCCGAGATGCGGAGACGGCGGCTCGCACCCGTACCCTGCTTGGCGCGCTCAAAAGCGACGAATTTCATAACTAGCTCCTGTGAGAGTCCACCGCGACCAGTGCGACTCCGGTTCAAAAAGGCTTCCGGAAGGAAGCCCGCTCTTTGGTTCTCGGGTCAGAACAGGTTGTCCTGGTCCGAGAACAAACTCATCACCGACTCGCCCTTGGCAATGCGCTGGATCGTCTCGGCGATCAGCGGTGCCACGGAGAGTTGGCGGATCTTTCCGCATGCGAGGGCCGCATCGGAAAGAGGAATGGTGTTGGTCACGACCACTTCATCGAGGGCCGAGCCCTTGGTGATGCGCTCGATGGCCGGGCCCGAGAAGATCGGGTGCGTGCAGTAGGCGTAGACGCTCTTGGCGCCGCGCTCTTTCAGCACTTCGGCCGCTTTGACCAGCGTGCCGGCCGTGTCGATCATGTCGTCCATGATCACGCAGTTGCGGCCGTCGATCTCGCCGATCACGTTCATGACTTCGCTGACGTTGGCCTTCGGGCGGCGCTTGTCGATGATCGCGAGGTCGCAATTCAGTTGCTTGGCCAGCGCACGGGCACGAACCACGCCACCGACGTCGGGCGAGACCACGATCAGGTCTTCGTAGTTCTTGGCGCGCAGGTCGCCCAGGAGGACCGGCGAGGCATAGATATTGTCGACCGGGATGTCGAAGAAGCCCTGGATCTGGTCGGCGTGCAGGTCCATCGTGAGCACGCGCTCGACGCCGACGGTTTCCAGCAGGTTGGCCACCACCTTGGCCGAGATCGGCACGCGGCTCGAACGCGGGCGGCGGTCCTGGCGGGCATAACCGAAGTAGGGAATCACGGCGCTGATCCGCTCGGCCGAGGCGCGCTTGAGCGCGTCGACCATGATCAGCAGTTCCATCAGGTTTTCGTTGGTCGGTGCACAGGTCGACTGCACCACGAACACGTCGCGTGCTCGGACGTTCTGGTTGATTTCGACAGTGACTTCTCCATCGGAGAAGCGACCGACGCGTGCGGCGCCCAGCGAGGTGCCGAGGTTGTGCGCGATTTCTGCGGCGAGGCCAGGATTGGCATTGCCGGTGAAAACCATGAAGTCAGGGTGATTAGCCTGCATGAGCGCGTCCCGGCAGTGCGAAATTGGCTTGGAGGAAGCCGCCAAAAGGTTTTGAGTCGTGGCGGCCCGTGGGCTGCCGATTATTGCAGCGGGTGTGCTGCAGAAGAAACACTGCGGCCATCAGGCCGCAGTTTCAGAAAATTTGGCAGGGGAGAAAGGATTCGAACCTTTGCATGCTGGAATCAAAATCCAGTGCCTTAACCAGCTTGGCGACTCCCCTACACGGGTCGACGGTTTGCACCATCAACCGATATATGTCGCGTCGGACCACAAAAGCGATCTGACCATTTTCAGGTTGCCCACCCTACGAGAGGATGAACAGCCAGGTTGCTGCATTGACGAACCTGCCAGCCCGCGGGGGCTTCGACCAGTTCCGCTTCATGCGGCCCTTGCGGCAATTTTGCGAACACCGAACTTCCGGAGCCGGTCATCCGGGCCTTCAATCCTTGGGCGCCGAGCCATTCGATGGCATCGGTGACCGCGGGGCAAAGTCGCTGGGCAACCGGCTGCAGGTCGTTGTGGCCGAAGTCGAAAACCTTGTTATCGAGGTTTGGGGCTTCAAGCTGTTCGCTATCTGCAGCAAAGCCCGAGATTATAGCAACAGGAGTTGAGCGTTCAAGATCATCAGCTGAAAAAATTAGACGGGTATCCAATCCTTCGGTGGGTTTGACCACGGCGAAGCGCGCCGGCGGCAGGGTGACGGGCGTGATTTCCTCGCCGATGCCTTCGACCCACGCGTGATGGCCACCGAGGAAGAAAGGCACGTCGGCACCCAGTTTCAGTCCGATCTGCGCCAGACGGGACAAGGGCAGGTTCAGGTTCCACAGGCGGTTGAGCGCCAGCAGGCAGGTGGCCGCATCCGACGACCCGCCGCCCATGCCCGCCTGTGCCGGCACATGCTTCGCGACGCCGATGTGCGCGCCCTGGCCGGGCGCGGCGTGCGCCTGCAGTGCACGGGCGGCGCGCAGGACGAGGTCGTCGGCAGGCAGCTCGGTCGTGAGGTCTTCGCGGGTCAGCTGGCCGTCGCGCCGCAGCTCGACATGCAGCGTGTCACACCAGTCGATCAGCATGAAGACCGACTGCAGCAGGTGATAGCCGTCGTCGCGCCGGCCCGTGATGTGCAGGAACAGGTTGAGCTTGGCCGGTGCGGGAAGGTCGTAGAGGGCCTTCATGACCGCTCGAACACGATGCGCAGGTCCGCCCGGGGGCTCGGGGACTCGCGCGTGGCCTGCAGGCGCCCGCTTGCGAGTTGGCCCAAGTCGGGGCGCCAGCCGGGCACGCTTTCGTTGCGCCCGGCGAGCCAGCCGAACAGCGCGCCCACCGGTATCGCCGCGCCGGTCGCGGCTTCGATCAGCGCGTCGACGGACTCGTAGCGGCGGGTGTCGCTGCCGTTCTTCAGAAGAGCCTCGCCCGGCGACCAGTGCAATTGGGCCAAGGTATTGCCGATCGGGGTCGTCAGCGTGAGTTCGCCGGTATCGGCCGAGCCGCGCAGCTCGAAGAGCGCGGCAAAGGTCTGGACCGGTTCGCTGTCGATGCGCAACGACATCCGGCCGCTCCAGCTGTCCGTACCCCTCGGCGCTGATGAACCGCCCGTCAGTTGGGCGCAACCTGCTATCAAAAGAAGAGCTGCCCCGCCTGCCGACAGAAACGCCCGGCGACCGGCATGCGGTCCGGAGGCGAGCATCGTCACGGCTTGACGCGCAGGCGTTTCAGCGTTTCCTGCAGCGTCTCGTTTTCCGCATCGCTCAGCAGCGCTTCCTTCCAGATCGTCACAGCACGATCCTTCTGGCCGATGCTCCACAGCACTTCGCCGAAGTGCGCGCCGATCTCGGGATCGGGCCGGGTCTTGTAGGCGGCCTCCAGGATGCGGATTGCCTCGGCCGTGTTGCCGAGCCGGAATTCGACCCAGCCCAGGCTGTCGGCGATGAACGGGTCTTCTGGTGCCAGCTGCACCGCCTTCTGGATCAGCGTGCGGGCTTCGTCGAGCCGGATCTTGCGATCGGCGAACGAGTAGCCCAGCGCGTTGTAGGCGTTCTGGCTTTCGGGCTTCAGCTGGATCAGCCGGCGCAGCAGCCGTTCCATGTCATCGAGGCGGTTCAACTTCTCGGCCACCATGGCCTGGTCATAGACCAGGTCACCGTCGTCGGGTGCGGCCGCGGAGGCCTGCGCCAGCATGTCGTAGGCGGCCTGGTATTGCTTGGCGTCGCGCAGCAGTTGCACTTCGGCAAGGAATTTCTGCTTCTTGTCGTCGGGCGTGCGCTCCGGCAGGGCACGAATGATTTCGCGTGCCTGGGGCAGCTTGCCCTGGCGTGCCAGCAGGCCCGCGCGGCGGGTCTGGGCGATGGTCAGGTCCTCGGTGCTGTCGATGCGCGCGAGCCAGCGCTCCGCGCCCACGAGGTCCTTGCGCCGTTCCGCCAACTGCGAGAGTGCGAGGTAGGCCTGCGTCACACCGCGTTTGCGATCGGCCGCGTCGGCGTCCTTGTTGCTCTGGCTGGAGGAGAGCTCGATGTAGCGCTTGAGCGAGGTCTCCGCCGCGCCGTCCTGCTTGGCCTGCATCTGCAGGCTGCCGAGCAGCAACCAGGGCTCCGCCAGTTCGGGCCGTGCCGTGGTGAGCGCCTGCAGCTGCGTCTGGGCGTCGCTGTAGCGGCGGTTCTCGACCAGCACGCGCGCATAGGCGATGCGCAGATCGGGCGTGGCCTTGGTGTTGCTCGCGAGGTAGCGCGTCACGATCGGCTCGGCCAGCGGCTGGCGGGGATCGATCAGCTCGAGCGCCAGCGCGGGCGGGGCGTCGGAGGCCGGATCGACTTCCTGGCCCTTGCGCGCGGCTTCCAGCGCGCCGGAGTTGTCCCCGGCATTGAGGCGCAGCCGGCCCACGGTGGCCCAGGCCAAACCGCCAGTCGTCGGGCTCTTGAGTTCGTCGACCAGTGCGCGTTCGACCACCGAGGCGGCCAGCTTCTTGTCGGAGGCGCGCGAATAGTTGCGCGCGATCACCGCCATGAGGAGTGGACGCTCGATCTGCGAGGTGGCCGCCACTTCGGCACGCAGGGGTTCGACCGTTTCGCCGATGCGGTTCAGCGCGATCAGGATCTGCAATTCGATGCGCCGTGCATCACGCGAGGTGGGCAGCGCCTCTTGCCAGGCGCGGGCTGCGGCCAGCGCAGCATCGCCCGAGCGCGATTGCAGCGCGATCTCGACTGCCCGCTGGAACAGCTTGCCGTCGCGCAGCCGGCGTGCCGCGTCGAGCACCAGCGCATAGCCGGAGCCGGGGTCGCCGGAGCGGGCGGTCATCTCGCCCATCAGGATTTCGTAGAACAGGTCGGCGGTCAGCGCCGAGGGCTGCGCGGCAGGTTCGCTGGCGGGCTTCGGGGCTGTGACCCGGGGCCGGACCGCCGGCCTCGGCGGCGCGTTGCGCTCGATGATGGGTGCCGGGCTGTTGGGGGCGGCGGGATCAGAGGTTTGCGCATGCACCGCGCAAGCCAGCAACACGAGAGATGCGGCCGCCGCAAGGCGGTGTCGGCGGGGCGATGGAATCATCGAATCATGATAATCGAGGCTTTTGAACGAGCGTTGCGTGGGGCTTCGTCTTCGCCGGAGTTTTACTTTCATGCCTGAGTTACCCGAAGTCGAAGTCACCCGCCGCGGATTTGCCGATCGCATCGCCGGCGCGCGCATCGAATCCGTGCGCATCGGAAAACCGCTCCGATGGGCTCTGATGGTCGTGCCCGAGGCACTGGTCGGGCGGCATGTGCGCGAGGTGCGGCGACGCGGCAAGTACCTGCTGATCGACCTGGACCGGGGCCTGCTGCTGCTGCACCTGGGCATGTCGGGCAGCCTGCGCTTCGACGCGGCGCTGCCGCCGCCCGGCACGCACGATCACTTCGACCTCGTCACCGATCGCGGCACCCTGCGGCTGAACGATCCGCGCCGCTTTGGCGCCGTGGTCTACGTGGACGACGAGGCCGCGCCCTGGGCCATCAAGCTGCTCGGCGGCCTGGGCATGGAGCCGCTGGGGGACGCCTTCGACCTCGATGCCTTCCACGCGGGCCTGCGCAAGCGCAAGACGGCTGTCAAGCAGGTGCTGCTGGCGGGCGACGTGGTGGTGGGGGTCGGCAATATCTATGCGTCCGAGGCGTTGTTCCAAGCCGGCATCCGCCCGACGCTGTCGGCCGCGCGCATCAGCCGTCCGAGAGCGGCGAAGCTCCATGCGGCGGTGCGCGAAATCTTGGCCAGGGCGGTGGAAAAGGGCGGAAGCACGCTGCGCGACTTCTCCAACGTGGACGGGCAAAACGGCTATTTCCAGCTCGAAGCCACCGTTTATGGCCGGGCCGGCGAGCCGTGTCGGGTCTGCGCAACGCCGATCAAGCAGCTCCGCCAGGGGCAGCGCTCCACATATTTTTGTCCTAATTGTCAAAAGTAGCGTGTTGCGGCTTCGAATGAATACCCTGCAAACAGCCGCTGTGCGGTTTGCGATGCTATATTTGTAAGCTCTTTCTTACATATTTCCCTTGAGCCGCTCTTTCAACCAACAACTCGATCAGCACGGTGCGTGGCGGAGCAATTTCGCCCATCGGCTGCAGTGGCTGTCCCGCTGGCTGACTGAGAACGAGCTGCTCGACCAGGCCGTGGCCGAGCGCCTGCGGGGCCTCGAACTGCAGATCCGCACCAGCAAGGTGATGGTCGCGTTCGTGGCCGAGTTCTCACGCGGCAAGTCGGAGCTGATCAATGCGATCTTCTTTGCCGACTACGGGCGCCGCATCATGCCCGCGAGCGCGGGGCGGACCACGATGTGCCCGACCGAGCTGGGCTACGACCCCGCCATCGCGCCCAAGCTGCGGCTGCTGCCGATCGAAACCCGCCTGGAGCCGCATTCGCTGACCCACTGGCGCGAAAAGTCGACCCGCTGGACCGAGATTCCGATCGAGGTCGGCAATGCCGAGCAATTGGCCCAGGCCATGGGCAAGGTGGCCGAAGTGCGTTGGGTGAGCAAGGACGAGGCCCGCGCGCTCGGCTTCTGGAATCCCGAGACGCCCGACGACAACCCGGTGCAGGACGCCGAAGGCCGCGTCGAAATCCCGCGCTGGCGCCATGCCGTGCTCAACATGCCGCATCCCTTGCTGGAGCAGGGGCTGGTGATTCTCGACACCCCGGGCCTGAACGCGATCGGCGCCGAGCCCGAACTGACGGTGAGCCTGATCCCGCAGGCGCACGCCGTGGTCTTCATCCTGGGCGCCGAAACCGGCGTGACGCGCTCCGACCTCTCGATCTGGCGCGAACACCTGATCACCGAGGACGAAGGCGGCGACACGCGCTTCGTGGTCCTCAACAAGATCGACACGATGTGGGACTCGCTGAGCACCCACGCGCAGATCGAAATGCAGATCGAGCGCCAGCGCGACAGTGCGGCCCGGCTGCTCGAAGTGCCGCTCGCGCAGGTGCTGCCGGTGTCCGCGCAGAAGGGCCTGCAGGCGAAGATCCAGCACGACCCTCGATTGCTCGAAGCCAGCCGCCTGCCCGCGCTCGAAGCGCTGCTGGGCGAAGGCGTGCTCGGCAAGCGCGAGACCATGCTGCGCCTGGCCGTCGATGCCGGCATGACCGCGCTGCGCACCGAGGCCGAACGCATCCTGAAGGTGCGCCAGCGCGACCTGTCCGAGCAGGCGCTCGAACTGCAGGGGCTGCGCGGCAAGAACGTCTCGGTGATCCGCCACATGCGCTCGCGCATCGACCAGGAACACGCCGAGTTCGAAGGCAGCAACACCCGCATCCTGGCGCTGCGCTCGGTGCAGGGCAAGCTGCTGCGCGAGGTGTACGCCGTGCTGGGCCGCACCGCGCTCAAGGCCGACATGGTGCGGCTGTCGGCAGCGCTCAAGCGCCCCGGCATCAAGCTCAATGTGCGCAAGGTGTATGGCGAGACCTTCGATTCGCTGCGCAACAACCTGCGCGAAGTGCAGGCGACGACGGCCGAGATCCAGTCGATGCTGCACGCCACCTTTCGCCAGCTCAATGCCGAGCAGGGCTTCACCCTGCAGGCGCCGGCCGAGCCCGATCTCACGGGCTTCGAGCAGGAGCTCAGCCAGATCGAGCGCAGCCACATCCACTATCTGGGCGTCGGCAATCTGCTGAAGCTTGCGCAGGCCGATTTCTGCGACAAGCTGGTTCGAGCGCTGGCCAGCCGCCTGCGCCTGGTCAACGAGGCCGCGATGACCGAGGTCGAGCGCTGGAGCAAGGGCGCGAGCGCGCAGATCGATGCGCAGCTCAAGGAGCGTCGCCGCAATTTCAGCAAGCGCATCGAGGCAATCGAACGCATCCAGAACGCGGCGGGGAATCTCGACGAGCGGCTGCTGGAGCTGGCTGCGCAGGAGACCAACCTGGCCGAACTGCATGCCCGCCTGCGTGAGTTCACCTCGCTGATCACGCAGCAAGGCAAGCCGCAAGCCGCGGTTGCCGCCGTCAGCGAGTTGCGTGCGGCCTGAGCGTTCCGCTTCCGCGGCGGCAGCCGGTTCGCAGCAGATGCCGCCGGATTTCGCCGCGCAGATCGTGAGCTGGCAGCGCAGCCACGGGCGCAGCGAGCTGCCGTGGCAGAACACCCGCGATCCGTATCGCGTGTGGCTGTCGGAGGTGATGCTCCAGCAGACGCAGGTCACGACGGTGCTCGGCTACTTCGCACGTTTTCTCGAACGCTTTCCCGACGTGAAGGCGCTGGCCGCAGGCACCGAAGACGAGGTGTTCGGTCTCTGGAGCGGCCTCGGCTACTACAGCCGCGCGCGCAACATGCATCGCTGCGCGCAGGAAGTGGTCGAGAGATTCGGCGGCGAGTTTCCACGCACCGCAGCAGAGCTTGTGACCTTGCCCGGCATCGGCCGCTCCACCTCGGCGGCGATCGCGGCGTTCTGCTTCGGCGAGCGCGTGGCGATCCTCGACGGCAACGTGAAGCGCGTGCTGACGCGCGTGCTCGGTTTCGGCGGCGACATGTCTTCGTCCGCGCAGGAGCGCGCGCTGTGGGACCGGGCGACGCAACTCCTTCCTCCCGCCGAAGAGCGCGAAGCGATCGCGAGCTACACGCAGGGGGTGATGGACCTCGGCGCCACCGTCTGCCTGCCGCGCAAGCCCAGCTGCATGATCTGCCCGGTCGACAAGACCTGCGTGGGCCTGCGCGAAGGGGCGCCCGAGCGCTATCCCGTCAAGACCCGCAAGCTCAAGCGCAGTGCACAGTCCCTCTGGGTGCTGCTGGCGCGCGATGCACAGGGCCGCATCTGGCTGGAGAAGCGGCCGGCCAAGGGCATCTGGGCGGGGCTGCATTGCCTGCCGGTGTTCGACAGCCGCGACGACCTGCTCGCTGCGCTGCCATCGGCTGCACAGCGCGGCGCGCACGACCTCCCGCCGTTCATGCACGTGCTGACCCACAAGGACCTGCACCTGCACCCGGTGCTGCTGGAAGGCGTGCAGCCGCAGGGCGATGTTGCGCGTTGGGTCGAAGCGGAAGAATGGGCCCGGCTAGGACTGCCCGCGCCGGTGCGCAAGCTGCTGGAGAGCCGCAGCGCGATCTAGCTGGCGTCCAGCTCGCGGTGCCGCTTGAGCGCACCCCAGCGGGCCCCGAAGGTGTGCGCCAGTTGCTCGACCAGAAACACCGAGCGGTGCTGCCCGCCAGTGCAGCCGATGGCCACCGTGACGTAGCTGCGATGGTCGCGTGCCAGCGCGTCGAGCCAGTGCGACAGGAATTGCTCGATGTCGTCGTACATGCGCGCCACGTCCTCATGCTCGCGCAGCCATTCGATCACCGGTGTGTCGCGGCCGGTGAGCGCGCGCAGGGCGGGCACGTAGTGCGGATTGGGCAGCATGCGCACGTCGAACACGTAGTCCGCATCCAGCGGCACACCGCGCTTGAAGGCGAACGACTCGAACACCAGCGTGAGCGCGCTCTGCGGCGCGGAGATCAGCGCCTTGATGTAGCTCTGCAATTGCGCGGGGCGAATGAGGCTGGTGTCGATCACGTCGGCGCCGTCGCGCAGGTCGGCCAGCAGCTCGCGCTCGAGTTCGATGGCCTGTACCAGCACGCGGTGCTGCTCGGGCACGTCGGTGCGGCCTTCCTGGCGCGAGAGCGGATGGCGACGTCGGGTTTCCGAATAGCGGCGCAGCAGCGCGTCGGTGGTCGCATCGAGGAACAGCGAGCGCAACGACACGCCGTCGTGGCGCAGCGCTTCGAGTTGCTGCGGAACGATCGGCAGCGACACGCCGCTGCGCACGTCCATCGCGATGGCCACGCGCGTGGCCTGCTGCTCGTGCTGCAAGGCGATGAACGAGGTCAGGAGTTCGGGCGGCAGGTTGTCGACGCAGTAGTAGCCGGCGTCTTCCAGCGCATGCAGCGCCACGGACTTGCCCGAGCCCGACATGCCGGTGATGAGCACAAGGTCCAGGTTCATGACGTGGCCGCCGAGGTCTTGTGACCGAGCATCTCGCGGGCATGCGCGAGCGAGGTCTGCGAGACTTTTTCACCGCCCAGCATGCGGGCGATTTCGTTGGCGCGGGTGTCGTCGTCCAGCCGCGACACGCCGCTCTCGGTGCGCGGGCCGTCCTTGCCGGCGCCCGCCGTCTGGCGCTTGGCCACGACGAGGTGATGGTCGGCGCAGGCGGCGACCTGCGGCAGGTGGGTCACGGCCAGCACCTGGCGGTCGCGGCCGAGCTGCTTCATCAGGCGGCCGACGGTTTCGGCGACCGCACCGCCGACGCCGGCATCGACCTCGTCGAAGATCAGCGTTTGTGCCGCGCCGAGCTGGCTGGTTGTCACGGCGATGGCCAGCGCGATGCGCGAGAGCTCGCCGCCCGATGCCACCTTGCCGATCGCGCGCGGCGTGCTGCCGGTGTGGCCGGCCACGAGGAACGCGATGTCTTCGAGGCCCGCGCGGCTGGGCTGCGCCAGCGGCTGCAGCTCGACCTCGAAGCGCCCCCCCTGCATGCCCAGGCCCTGCATGGCTTGCGTAACAGCCTGGGCCAGGCGCGGTGCGGCCTGCTTGCGGGCCTTGCCGAGTGCCTTGGCTTCTTTCAGGTAGGCCTGCTGAGCGTTCTGCTCGGCGCGTTCCAGGCCGTCGAGATCGCTTTGCGCATCGAGCGCCTGCAACTCGGCTTGCCAGCCGGCCAGTAGCGCGGGCAGCTCGATGGGCGTGCGCTTGTAGCGGCGCGCGAGCGACATCCAGAGGCCCATGCGTTCGTCCAGCTCGGCCAGGCTCTGCGGATCGGCCTCGGCGTTGCGCAGGTAGCCATGCAGCGTGTGGGCGGCGTCCGAGGCCTGCGCCACGCAGGAGGCCAGCACTTCGCCCAGCGCGCGGAATTGGGGCTCGATGTGCTCGCAGTTCTGCAGCAGCGTGGCCGCGCGCGTGAGCGCGGAAAGCGCGCCGTTGTCGTCGTCTTCGAGCGCCTGGCTCGCGCCCTGGGCTGCGTCGATCAGCGCCTGGGCATTGGAGATGCGCGAATGGTTGGTCGACAGCTCTTCCCATTCGTCGGCGCCCGGCGCGAGCTTGGCGACCTCGGAGATCTGCCACTGCAGCCGTTCGCGTTCGCGCTGTAGCGAGTCTTGCGCCGAGCGCGCGTGTTCGAGGGCGGAGAGGGCCTGGCGCCAGCCCTGCCAGGCGGCATCGAGCGCATCGGTGCGCACGCCTGCGTAGGCGTCGAGCAGGCCGCGCACGGCCTCGGGGCGCGTGAGGCTCTGCCAGGCGTGCTGGCCGTGGATATCGAGCAGGCGGTCGCCCAGTTCGCGCAACTGCGTCGCGGTGGCCGGGCTGCCGTTGATCCAGCCGCGGCTGCGGCCCTGCAGGTCGACGGTACGGCGCAGCAGCAGCGCGTCGCCGGCTTCGAAGCCGCCTTCGTCGAGCCAACTGCCCAGGGCCGGATCGGCGTCGAATTCGGCACTCACGTCCAGGCGTTCGGCGCCTTCGCGCACGGCGCCCGCATCGGCCCTGTTGCCCAGCGCCAGTTGGAGCGCGTCGATCAATATGGATTTGCCCGCGCCGGTTTCGCCGGTCAACACCGTGAAGCCGCCGGACAGGTCGAGTTCGAGTGATCGCACGATCACGAAGTCGCGCAGTGCGATGCGTCGCAGCGCCATGTCAGGAGCCCCCTTCGTTCCAATGAAGTTTCTTGCGCAGCGTGTCGAAATAGCTCCAGCCCCTCGGATGCAAAAAGCGCACCCGGAAGTCGGAGCGGCGCACCACCACGCGATCGCCGATCGCGAGCGAAGCCAGTGACTGCATGTCGAAATTGGCGCTGGCGTCGCGCCCGCCGACCAGCTCGATCACGATCTCGTCGGCGTCGGGCAGCAGCACCGGGCGGTTCGAGAGCGTGTGCGGCGCGATCGGCACCAGCACCCATCCGGGCACCGCCGGATGAAGCAAAGGCCCGCCGGCCGACAGCGCATAGGCGGTCGATCCGGTGGGCGTGGCGATGATCAAGCCGTCGGCGCGCTGGTTGGCCACGAAATGACGGCCCACCGAGACGCGCAGCTCGACCATGCCGGAGGTGGCGCCGCGGTTGACCACCACGTCGTTCATGGCGAGCGCATCGAACACCGAGACGCCGTCGCGCATGACCTGCGCATGCATCAGGCTGCGGTGGTCTTCCTCGTATTCGCCGGCCAGCATCGGCACGAGCGTGGCCTGGAAGTTGTCGAGCGGAATGTCGGTGATGAAGCCGAGCCGTCCGCGGTTGATGCCGATCAGCGGGATGCCGTAGCTGGCGAGCTGCCGACCGATGCCGAGCATGGTGCCGTCGCCGCCGACCACCAGGCCGAGGTCGCAGCGCTGGCCGATTTCTTCGACCGACAGGGCTTCGTAGCGCGCGTGGGCGGGGGCATCGGTGTCTTCCTCCTCGCAGGTCGAGCGCTCGACGAAGACCTTGCAGCCCTGCGATTCAAGGAAAGTGCCGATGGTCTCCATGACGCCGTCGCGCGCATCGGCCTGCGCTCGGGCGCCGGAAGCCTGGTATTTGCCGATCAGGGCGACGTGACGGAAGCGAGAGGTCATATCTCACAAATTACAACACTAAAATCTTGCAATGCTGGACGACCGTGCCAAGTTGCTGCTCAAGACGCTCGTCGAGCGCTACATCGCCGACGGGCAGCCCGTCGGGTCACGCACGCTGTCGCGCTCCTCCGGGCTGGATCTGTCGCCGGCGACCATTCGCAACGTCATGTCCGACCTCGAGGCGCTGGGGCTGATTGCCAGCCCGCACACCTCGGCCGGCCGCATCCCGACCCATCGCGGCTACCGCTTGTTCGTCGACACCATGCTGACCGCGCAACGCGAGCAGATGAGCACGCCGAGCCTGGCTCCCGACCAGCCGCAGAAGGTGATCGCCAACGCGGCGAACATCCTGTCGAACCTCTCGCAGTTCGTCGGCGTGGTGATGGCGCCGCGCCGCGCTTCGGTGTTCAAGCAGATCGAGTTCCTGCGGTTGTCCGAGAACCGGCTGTTGGTGATCATCGTCTCGCCCGATGGCGACGTGCAGAACCGGGTGATCTTTCCGGAGGCCGACTATTCGCAGTCGCAACTGGTCGAGGCCTCCAACTACATCAACGCGCACTATGCGGGTCTCACGATCGAGCAGGTACGCGATCGCCTGCAGTCTGAGGTCGAGAAGCTGCGCGGCGAAATTGCCGCGCTCATGCAGGCGGCGGTGCAGGTGAGTTCGGAAGTGCTGACCGAGTCGCAGGAAGACGACGTCGTGATCTCCGGTGAACGCAACCTGCTCGCGGTGACAGACTTTTCCAGCGACATGGGCCAGCTGCGCCGCGCCTTCGAACTCTTCGAGCAGAAGGCGCAGTTGATGCGCTTGCTCGACGTGTCGAGCAAGGCCGAGGGCGTGCGCATCTTCATCGGCGGCGAAAGCCAGGTGGTGCCGTTCGAGGAGCTCTCCATCGTCAGCGCCAACTATGAAGTCGACGGGCAGGTGGTGGGCACGCTGGGTGTGATCGGGCCGACGCGCATGCCGTACGAGCGCATGATCCAGATCGTCGACATCACGTCGCGGCTGGTCAGCAATGCGTTGAGCCACCGCAAGTAGGCTGCGGCGGCGAATAGAATCGTGACCCAGTGGGCCGTTAGCTCAGTTGGTTAGAGCAGCGGACTCATAATCCGTTGGTCGATGGTTCAAGCCCATCACGGCCTACCAAGCATCATAAGGAAAGCCTGCTATCGATAAGATAGCAGGCTTTTTGCTTCGGTGTAGTTTGCGTGTAATCGTGTCACTCGCGCACAAGCTTCCCTACAGGGCTAATGAGCTTTGCGTCGCGCTCACGCTGCTCCTGAACAATCGCTGCCAGTTGCTCGCCGGCAAGGTTGTGCAGGATATGGGGCTCGCCTTCTTTTGGTTCTTGAAGCCGTTTCAGTGGGCCTGGTGATGCGGTGATCGTCCCCATCCCCGCGCCTGTGACAGAGTAATGGCCTGACCATGGAACACGTTGCTTCATCGCAGCCTTATGGAGTTTGCTAGGTGATTCTGCCGAATCAGCGGACGGCCGAAAAGGGTGATGCGGTCAGCCGGCCTTCGAGTCGGAGTAGCGCTCCTGCAGTTTGTCCATAGCAGCCTGGATATGCAGCCCGTTCTGATGGGCATAGCGTTCAACCATCTGGAGCGTCTTGTGCCCGCTGATGCGCTTGACGGTGGGCAGATCCACGCCCGATTGAACCAGGTGGCTCACGGCCGTATGGCGCAGCGTGTGTCGCACAACTTGGGTAGGGTCCAAACCCGCGGCGATGGCGGCCTTGCGATATGGTTTCTCGATGGCAATGGTGTGCCCGGTCTTGGATCGATCAGAAGGGAAGAGCCATATGTCCGTCGACTTGACGGACTCGTTCATGTACCTCCCCAAGAACGTCGCCAGCCGTTCGGTCATGGGCTGCTCACGAGCGCCGGCCTTGGCTTTCGGCACGTAGATCACGCGGCGCTCGACGTCGACATTCGAGCACTCGATAGACAGCACTTCGCTCTTGCGCATACTGGTCTCGAGGGCGACCAAAACGAAGGCATACAGCTGCGCGTTGTCTGAATCAGCGCAGGCCGCAAGAAAGCGCTGAGCCTGATCTGTGGTCAGGTAGACGATTCGGCCATCCCCTTCCTTCATCCGCCGCATCTTGGGCTTTGCGGTGGTGATCCACTCCCATTCGATCGCCTGGCTGAACAGGTGCGACAAGGTGGCGAGTTCGCGGTTCACTGTTCCTGGGGCGGTCTTCTTGCCCTCAGTGCGCGGGGCTCGCACGGCGCCCCGTCGTGCGCCGCCGGCTTGTGACACCTCGCCCAGACGATGCTTCTTATAGCGATCCACATCGAACGAACTCACCTTCGAAAAGGGCGTCGATCCAAAGAACGGGACCAAGTGATGGTCAAGGTGCTGTTGCTTGGCGCCGAGGTTTTTTCCTCCCGACTCCTTCAACTTCAAGAGGTACTTGGTGGCGGCATCCTTGAAGGAGAGAGCGATCTTTCGGCCGCGCGGAAGCGCGAGGCGATCATGGCGAGCATCAGTTCGAGCCTTCTCGATGAACTCTTCGGCTTGAGTGCGCGTCGTGCCGTCGGATTCGCGGCCGATGACTCTATGGATCCGCACTCCGTCGACCATGATGTTCACAACATAGAGGCCATCGCCGTCCGCCAGGCGTTGGAACTCGATCCCCCGTTCCATCACCTTTTCGCCGGCCTTGAGCTTGCGCAACTCACGGCGATCCAGTTTGACGAAAGACTTGGCCACGGCGCCTCTACTTGGGTGGCATTGGGAACCGAAGCGCCGGCGTCACCTTGGCAGCCGGTTCAGGCGATTTGGGATTTTTAAGCTCCTCTTTCATCGCCTGCAGCTTCTTGATGTCGGATTGCAATGCGTTGATCCGTTTGTCGATTCGTTCCGCCGTGAGCGGGCCGGTTCCGTTCAAGTTTTCCTTTATCGCAAGCACTTCCGCCAGGATTTGGTCCATCGGAAGGTCCTCCTCTGCGGCCTCTTTTAGGTAGTCCCAGTACGGGCGCAGCGCGTCGGCTTCATGCTCGGCGCGTTCTCTCTCATCTTTCCCAGGGGTCCGGAGATGTGCGCCTAGGATTTGGCTTGCTTCCCGGGCTGCACGTACCAATCGCTGTTCGACGATGCCGAGGAGGTGCGGGTACAGCCCGCATCAACGGCGAGGTGGTTCCCTTCGATCCCGCACGCGACATGCTGCAGCTGATCGCCCGAACCTGGTTGCGACCACCACTACCAAGGCCGGTGGAAAAACAGATCGCTCCGCGGAGCAGGAAGCCAAAGCCCAACTGGCCTCTGACCTTGACGCGATCAAGAACGCGCAAGAGGCCTTCGCTTACGCCTATTCGAACAACGAGAAGATCTTGGCGGCGATGCGATCAGCCGGCCTGGTCGAAGAGGGCGACTACTACGAGCAGAAGAAAGCGCTGCTGGACTCCAACACCGCTTCGCAGGTCGCTGCCCAAGAGCAGACGATTGCACGGCTTCCGGCGATCGTCGCAGCAATGATGGTCGGGTTGTCGATCAGATAGCGCCCGGCCGTCTCTGCTGTTTTCAGCCATTCAATTGGCATCTCTCTCTCCTCGGTTGTGCCGGCATCGTAAGGTGAAATGCCGGGAGCCTGGTGCCCGGAACGGGGGGCGAACCCGTATGTCCCGCAGCGAAGATGTGCCGGTTCGATTCCGGCCCCGGGAAACCTCAGATCGCGCGCAGTGCAGGCTTGGAATCGGCCACGAAATTGATGACCACGGGGCGGTATTTCAGGAGGAGGGCGGCATGTTCTTCAGCGATGTATCGCACCAGGGCGTCCATGCTGTCGATGGTGTAGACATAGTCCTGACTCTCATAGGGCAGCACGGACGTGCAGGCGTAGTGCCAGCCGCGTCGACGGCCAGGCTCCCGCCAACAGGCGTAGGCCCATTCCTGAGGAGATTCAACGCTCAACCAATGGGGCCACTTTTCAGGCTTGGGGCCCCTCCGACTTTCGAACCGTGAGAAGAGCGACGCCGAAATTAATACGGCCGCCACCTTGTCTGCATCGTCCTTGACCGCCCAGAGGTGCTCTAGCGTTTCGATCTCCCCACGTCGCATCTTCTGCTGAGGATGGACCGGACCGATGGTCCCAGGATGGCGTTCGAAGTGCTGATGAATATTCGCGCGGAGGCTGTCGAAATCCTTGTTCGGCCACCATGAGAGCGCCGGTTCGCGTTGTCCCGAGCTTGCGGGATCACGGGCGGTCACGTCGCGGAAGATAGGATGGGTGTCGACTCCGAAGTCATCCAGTCGTTCACGCCAGTCGTCCAAGAAGCGGTCCCATGACCACCCCTTCGTGAAGTCGCCTGCTTCACGCAGGTGTTTCTCGCGCAACGATTCGGGTTTGGACGTTCGCATGATTGGCGTCAACGTAAAGGATCGGCCGATCCTAGCTGACCTTACATTCGATCTGGTCCGACACCTTGCGTGAGCGAATCGTTGGTTAGTTGCGCTCCCGAACTTTGATGAAGGCATGCCGTGTCACAGCGGGATCTCAATCGCGGAGAGTTTCCAAGCAAAAATGCCATCGCGACGAAGGATGAAGCGACCGGGCGTGCCATCCCTCGATCGAATCTGCACCGTTGAGTAGTTCACATAATCGATCGCAAAGTTGGGCGAGCCCTTAGGAGTCGAAGTGGGCTCGGACGCTGCGGCACTGGGGGCTCCCGCCTTGCCTTGCTCCATCATCAACATGACGCCGGCAGGTGACACCAGCGTATCGACCATCTGGTTGATCATTCCCATGCCGATCATCTGGCCGATGCCCGCGAAGGGGTTGTCTTTCATTCCGTCCGACTTCATGACTTGTCCCATCTTCACCAGAAGCTGAGCCTTGACGCTCTCCTTCAGTGACGGGAAGTCGACGTGATCCGAGAAGGCAGCCGCATCCTTTGCATCGATTGCTGCCTTCATTCGATAGACAGTCCAATGAGGGCCGAAGTACAGCGTCGCGGCAATGACAGCGACTGCCAAAGCAATCGCATACGGCAAGAAGTTGGCCTTCGGCGCAGGACGAGTCGACCTGCCTCCTGCCCCTCGTCGACCGGCGGCTGCCGCAGCGAGGGGATCAGGTGCCGACTGGGCTGGGAGATTTGAGGGCGCTTTTCTTGCGGAGTCATATGCAAAGGCTTCCTCTGCCGTGGCAAAAGTGATGCTCCCGACCACGTAAGTTCCGTCTTCAAGTTTTTCTACCGCCATTGCCGATCCCCAAGTTGTTTGTGGAGGAATCGTAGCTCTAAGGGTTTACGGCTACGAATAATGCTTGCGAAGAAAGAGTAAACGGCTACACTTATTCCCATGGCGACTAGCAAGACACCTCCTACAAAGCGTCCTGGCCGTCCGGCGCTTGCGCAAGACGATCAAACCGTGCCGATCACGCTAAGGCTCACGGCCACGCAGCGTGGCAAGCTGGCGAAGCTGGGTGGCCCCCCATGGGTGCGCGATCGCATCGACAAGGCGAAGGTGCCGAAGGAATGAGCGCCGCGCCTCAGGGCCAGTACTGCGATCTGCAGTACAGATCTGAGGCACTAAAGGCGACGGCCACGGAGGTACGAACTCCGCAGCCGTCTAGACCGCAACGTGCAACCCGCGAAAGGAAACGCACATCATGGCTACCTTCAATCATATCGATTCGACACCTGGCGTGATGCACGTCGGCAAACCCGGCGAGCCCATCCCTGACGGTTTTGAGCAGGTGCGGCAGTTGCGCTTGAAACGTTCCCTGTTCTACCCCGGAACCTATCGGGCGCTGATGCCCGAACTGTTGGCCGTCCGGCTCGTCAACTGCAAAGTCGGAGACCACGGACCCCTGGTCATTGTGGAGTTCAGCGACGGTCGCGCCCGGCCCATGTACGTACTGGATCTCGAGGACATCTCCGATCGCTTGTTCGACAGTTTGCCGAATGCCGACCGTGATCGCATCGTCGATCACTTCTTCTCAGTACCACCTGCTGAGTTGGCACAGGGCTTTCGACTGGATGACGGAGTGGTGTTTACTCTGGAGCGGCACTGCTGCGATGTCCGTCTGTGGTCTTCCCGTGTGAAGAGGGGCGGCAGTATGACCATCCAGCCTTCGTTTCACATCACCCGAAACAGCGACCTGATCGTCTCTCGCATGCGATCGCGCCGCACGGCGGAGCGCCAATTTGCGATCGAGATTGGTGAACTGCAATGACCAATCACAACACTGTGCGTGATCTGGTCGAGATGGTTTCCGTACCCACGGCCGGCGTGCAACTGGTTCAAGTGGAGACGTCGACTGTTCGCGGCGAGATCGAGGCCGGCGACTTGTTGCGCATCGACTTCGATCAGCACCAGGTGTCGAAGGACGGCTTCTACGTGCTGCAGCTCGGCAATTGGACGGGCGTGCGCCGCTTCGCCGACACCTTGGAGGGGCCGATGGTGCTGGACATCGACGAATGGCGTCCGCTGCCTGGTGGTGTCCAGATCATGGGCTACGTGGACAAGGTCTACACGGCCCGCAATACCATCAGCGGCGCGGAGGTGGCCCGTGGCTAAAGCACCGCACTCCGCCACCGCTAGGCAAGCAAGTCCAGCTGACCTGGGGCAGGCCTTCAACCGTACAGGCTCAACCGTCGCCATGGATATGGTTGCACCGTTCTGCGTGTACGTGAACGGCCGGTGCGTAGCTGAGTACGACGATGAAAGTGCGGCGGATGAACATTTCCTCCGCCTTCGCATGCAGATGCGCTTGGTTCACTGAGCTGCGGCATTGCTGGGCGGCAAAGGCCGGCAGTCGTGTAGTTCCTGTGTAATCGTGCCTGGAAAAGAGCTCAGAAATCGAGAAGGGTCGGGAACCTGCCGCAGGCGTCACTTCGCTTGCAGTTGGCGTGGAGATTGGGATTGAGAACTCCCGGGCATCCGAGGGATGGGCCGAGCCGTATACTCATAATCCGTTGGTCGATGGTTCAAGCCCATCACGGCCTACCAACGCTGCATTTTCAACTTTCGATCGTGCAAGTCCAGAAGGTCAAAAAACGCATGCTATAATTGCAAGCTGTGCGGCTGTAGCTCAGTTGGATAGAGTACTTGGCTACGAACCAAGGGGTCGTGGGTTCAATTCCTGCCAGCCGCACCACTCTCTTGATGGCCTAGAAGGTTTACCTTCTAGGCCATTTTCTTTTGGGTGTCGTGAATCGGAAGCCAGCGCTCAAGCGGCGGCGACTGCTGCCCTGGCGCCTGGGCGCTAAAGTCCGTTCAAGTCAACGAAGCAGGGCGACCATGAACATTCGAACAGCGCGACGCGCGTTCCAACTGCTGTTGCTGCTCTCTGCGGCGGGATCGGCATTCGCTGGAACCATTGCCTGTGTGCCGAGCCCAGGCGGCGCCGCCGGCTCATTCAACTGGATCCGCAGGATCTCGATCGACGAGCACTCGCGCACCGTCAACGTGGACATCGTGCGCTCGAGAACGAAGGACACGGAAACCATGGGCAAGATGCGCGCCGAGCTGGTGAGCATGGACGGCACATCCTCCGGTGAGCCTGTCTATCTCTTCAACGCCATTCCCGCTGCCGGAGACGAGGTCACGAGCCTCTTCAGGCTGTTCAAGGCCGGAGAGTGGCAACTGGCCAGAGTAGGGGTCGTCTTCGTCAACAAGGTGCCCGCCTTGCGCGGTGTCGAGGCGAACATGACCTTCGACTGCAAGCGCTCGGACCTGGGCTGATGCGATACGTGCCACCCGCATTTCCTATTCAAGAGGTTCTTCGTTGAACAAGGCATTCACCAAGGAAACCGACAACGACGCGGATGACGACACCGCCGACGGCGCTGCGCCTGCGCTGCCGACCGGCAGCAAGAACTACATCACGCCATCGGGCTACGCACGGTTGCGCGACGAATTGCTCCAGCTGATGGACGAGGAGCGTCCGAAGGTCGTCGAGGCGGTGCACTGGGCCGCCAAGAATGGCGACCGCTCGGAAAATGGCGACTATCTCTACGGCAAGAAGCGTTTGCGCGAAATCGATCGGCGCATTCGCTTTCTCACCAAGCGTCTCGAGATCGCGGAAATCACAGATCCGTCGGTGCACCACGGCAGCGATCAGATCTTCTTCGGTGCCACGGTTCGCTATGTCGACGAGACGAGCGGCGACGAGCGCATCATCACGATTCTCGGCATCGACGAAGCGGACAGCGCCCAGTCGCAGGTCAGCTGGATCTCCCCGATCGCACGGGCCCTGCTCAAGTCACGCGAAGGCGATGTGGTGAAGCTCGTGACGCCGGGCGGGGCGCACGAGGTGGAAATCCTGTCGGTGAGCTATCCGGCGCCGCGTCCGGTGGCAGACTGACGCGCCGCGCGGCCTGTTCTTCTTCAGGGCGCCGGAACTGTTCGCGCTGCGGTCAGCACCGACGCAGTTCGTCGAGCGGCACGCAGCACGGCGTCGAGATGCGCGCGGTCGCGCACCGCGATCACGAAACGAAGGTCGGTCGAATCCTGCGGGGTCTCGTCGGCCATTTCCACGTGCGTGATGTCGGCTTCCGCGTCCGCCAGCGTGGCGGCTACGCGCGCCAGCACGCCCTTGTCATTGCGCACAGTGATCACGACGCCGGTCTCGAAGGCGCGTGTGGGCTCGTCCGCCCATTCGACCGCGAAGAAGCGTTCGCTGTCCTTGTGGCGCAGCCGCTGGCCGACGCCGCAGTCCTCGGTGTGCACCACCAGGCCTTCGCCATGCCCGAGATACCCAACGATCTGGTCGCCCGGAATGGGGCGGCAGCACAGCGCAAAGCGCACCGACGAGTTCTCGCTCCCATCAAGCGTGACCGCGCCCTGCGATACGGCTTCGTGCGGGATGAAGCGTTCACGGCTCAGCAGCAGTGCATCGGGGCGCTCACCCAGCTCGGCGAGCAGCGCCATGAGCCGTTTGGCGACGATGCTCGCGATGCGCTTGCCCAGGCCGATGTCGGTCAGCAATTCGGAGCGGGTGCGGTTGCCTGTGAAGCGCAACAGCTTTTCCCACAGGGCCTGGTGCTCGTCGTCGTCTTCGGGCAGCTTGCCGAGGCCTTCGGCGCGCAGCGCCTGGGCGAGCAGCTTTTCGCCAAGGCCTTCGGATTCGGCATGCGCCAGCGTCTTGAGGTAGTGGCGGATCTTGGAGCGCGCCCGGCCGGTTCGAACGAAGCCGAGCCAGGCAGGGTTGGGCGTCGACACCGGCGCCGTGATCACCTCGACCACGTCGCCGTTCTTGAGCTCGGTGCGCAGCGGCACCTGGTCGCCGTTGATGCGCGCGGCCGAGGTGTGGTCGCCGATGTTGCTGTGGATGGCGTAGGCGAAGTCGACCACCGTTGCGCCGCGCGGCAACGCCATGATCTGGCTCTTGGGCGTGAAGACGTAAACCGCGTCGGGGAACAGGTCGACCTTGACGTGGTCCCAGAACTCCGCGGCATCGCGCGTCTCGTCCTGGATGTCGAGCAGCGACTGCAGCCACTTGGTGCCCAGTCGATCATTGCTTGCCCCGTTCGGCTCGGCCGCCTTGTAGAGCCAGTGCGCCGCCACGCCGGATTCGGCAACAACGTGCATCGCCTCGGTACGCAACTGGAACTCGACGCTCACGCCAGCCGGCCCCACCAGTGTGGTGTGCAGCGACTGGTAGCCGTTGAGCTTGGCGATCGCGATGTGGTCCTTGAACTTGCCGGGCAGCGGCTTGTACATCTGGTGAAGGATGCCAAGGCCGGTGTAGCAGGCGATGACGTTCGGCACGATCAGGCGGAAGCCGTAGATGTCGGTCACCTGGGCGAAGCTCAGGTGTTTTTCTTCCATCTTGCGGTAGATGGAATAGAGCGTTTTCTCGCGGCCCGCGATCCGCAGCGTCATGCCGGCGGCCGAGAAGGCGGTCTCGACTTCTTTCTGCACTTTCTGGATCAGGTCGCGACGTCGCCCGCGTGCCTTGGCCACTGCCTTGGACAGCGTGGCATAGCGCCAGGGCTTGAGGTGCCGGAACGACAGTTCCTGCAGCTCGCGGTAGGTCTGGTTCAGGCCAAGGCGGTGCGCGATGGGCGCGTAGATCTCGAGCGTCTCGCGCGAGATTCGGGCCCATTTTTCGCGCGGCGCATCGGCCAGCGTGCGCATGTTGTGCGTTCGGTCGGCCAGCTTGACGAGGATGACGCGCACATCGCGCGCCATGGCCAGCAGCATCTTGCGAAACGACTCGGCCTGGTTTTCTTCGCGGGTGTTGAACTGCAGCTTGTCGAGCTTGGTGAGTCCGTCGACCAGTTCGGCGACCGGGGCGCCGAAGCGCTCGATCAGCTCGGGCTTGGTGACGCCGCAGTCTTCGATGGCGTCGTGCAGCAGCGCCGCCATCAGCGCCTGGGCATCGAGCTTCCATTCGGCGCATTGCGCCGCCACGGCGATGGGGTGGGTGATGTACGGCTCGCCGCTGTTGCGCAGCTGGCCCAGGTGGGCCTCATCGGCAAAACGGTAGGCGCGGCGTACCAGCTCGGTGTCTTCGGAGCCCAGGTAGTCGAGGCGCGCCGTCAATGCAGCGAAGCTTGCGGCAGCCGCATTCAGTGCCGCCGGGCTCGGCTTCGGCACGCCCGTAGGGGCTTGGGACTGATGTTTGGCAACCGCGCTCATGGCTACCACTTTAGCGTGACCGTTCCATGGACGCGTCCAGACATAAAAAAAGCACCGCTTTGCGGTGCCTTTTCGTTGCAGGGCTGCGTCAGATCAACCCGGCACCTTCTTGAGCATTTCGATGCCGATCTTGCCTTCGGCGATTTCGCGCAGGGCCGTGACAGCGGGCTTGTTCTTGCTCTCGATCTTGGGCGCGTGGCCCTGGCTCAGCATGCGCGCACGGTACGTGGCGGCCAGCACGAGCTGGAAGCGGTTGGGGATCTGAAGCAGACAGTCTTCGACGGTGATGCGGGCCATGATGAGTATCTTTCGGTCGGTGAGCAGGAGATCAGGGGATGTTCAGTGCGGCAAAGGTGTCGGCACGTGCACGGCGCTGTGCGGAATACCGAAGCCGCTGAGCGTGGACAATCGCCTTGAGATCAAAAAGCGCCCGCTCAAATAACTCGTTGATTATAACGAAGTCGAATTCCCCGGCCCGGGCCATCTCTTCGGCGGCGTTTTTCAGACGCAATTCGATCACCGAGGCGCTGTCTTCGCCGCGCCGCTCGAGCCGGGAGCGCAGTTCCTCCCAGCTGGGGGGCAGGATGAAGATCATCACCGCGTTGGCGAAGGTCTTGCGGATCTGGAGTGCGCCCTGGAAGTCGATCTCGAGGATCACGTCGGCACCTTGAGCGATCCGCTCCTCGATGGCTTTCTTGGAGGTGCCGTAGCGGTGGCCGTGCACATGGGCCCATTCCACGAAGCCGTCGGCCGCAATCAGCGCGTCGAATTCGGGGGGCGAGGCAAAAAAGTACTCGCGGCCGTGCTTTTCCTGCCCGCGCGGTGGCCGCGTGGTGTGTGACACCGACGGCTGAACCGCCGAGTCGAGTTCCATGAGCGCCTTGACCAGGCTCGATTTGCCGGCCCCGCTGGGCGCGGCGACCACGAAGATGTTGCCGGGGTAGTCCATTCTTTCACTCGTCGTCGTCATTCGATGTTCTGGACCTGTTCGCGCATCTGCTCGATCAGGACCTTCATGTCCACGCCAATGCGCGTGAGTTCCAGGGCTGCCGACTTGGAACCCAGGGTGTTGGCCTCGCGATGCAGTTCCTGGATCAGGAAGTCCAAGCGCTTGCCGATCTCGCCGCCCTTCTTGAGGAGGCGCTCGATCTCGTCGAGGTGCGAGTTCAGCCGGGTGAGCTCTTCCGCCACGTCGATGCGGATCGCAAAGGCGGTGGCTTCGGTCAGCGCGCGGTCCTGGGCGGCTTCGGGCAGCGTGCCGCCCGTGCCTGCGGTCAGGCCCATGGCTTCCTGCCAGCGCTCCAGGAAGCGGTTGCGCTGCTGCTCGACCAATTGCGGCACCAGCGGACCGGCCTGCTGCACCAGGGTGCGCAGTTGGGCCAGGTGCGCCTCAAGCATCTTGGCGAGCCGGGCGCCTTCGCGCTGGCGAGCCGACATCAGCGCCTCGAGCGCCTTGCCGGCCACCTCAAGCAGGTCGGGCCCCCAGTCGCCGCGGGTGGCACCGTCGCCGCCGGCGAGGCGAATCACGTCGGCCACGCTCAGTTCGCGCGCTCCGGGCAGCCAGGCCTTGATGCCGTCCTGAACCCCGTTGAGCCGCTGGAGCAGCTTGACGGAAGGCTCGACGACGCCCGCCTGGGCGGTGTTCTCGATGGCCGCGCGCACCTCGACCTTGCCGCGCTTGAGCTTGCCCGTGAGCAACTCGCGCAGCGCCGTCTCATGCTGGCGCAGTTCCTCCGGCAACTTGAAGGTGAGGTCGAGAAAGCGGCTGTTGACCGAGCGGATTTCTACCCCGAGCCGACCTGCGGCGGAAGGCCGTGCCTCGGCTTCGGAGTGGCTGCCTGCGGACCCGTTCTGGCCGCTGGCGTAGCCGGTCATGCTGTAAACTGGCATTGCGCCTCACTGTGGTTTTGCTTGCATGCACCGAGGCGTCGGTACAGCGTTCGCTTGCCGCACCATCGCCTTCGGGCGAAACTCCCGGATTATGTCAAAGGTCAAGCCTTCGCCCCTGTTGCCCGATACGGTCATTGGCGGTTACCGCGTTGTTCGCCGGCTTTCGGCGGGTGGTTTTGGCGTTGTCTATCTCGCCATCGACCCCAGCGGACAGCAGGTGGCCATCAAGGAATACCTGCCTTCCTCGCTGGCCACCCGTGGGCCCGGCGAGCTGCATCCGCAGGTGCCGCCCGAAAAACTGTCCCTTTACCGGCTGGGGCTCAAGAGCTTCTTCGAGGAAGGCCGCTCCCTCGCGCAGATCTCGCACGCCTCGGTGGTCAGCGTGCTCAATTTCTTCCGCGAGAACGAGACCGTCTACATGGTCATGAACTACCTGGAGGGCGCGACCCTGCAGGACTTCGTGGTCACCGCGCGCGACCTCAAGCGCCAGAAGGTCTTCCGCGAGTCGACCATCCGATCGCTCTTCGACGAGATCCTGCGCGGCCTGCGCATCGTGCACCAGTACAAGATGCTGCACCTGGACATCAAGCCGGCCAACATCTTCGTCACCGACGACGACCGCGCCGTGCTGATCGACTTCGGCGCCGCGCGCGAAGTGCTGAGCAAAGAGGGCATCTTCATCCGCCCCATGTACACCCCGGGCTTCGCCGCCCCCGAGATGTACCGCCGCGATTCGTCGATGGGCCCCTGGACCGACATCTACGCCATCGGCGCCTGCATCTACGCCTGCATGCAGGGCTACCCGCCCAACGACGCGCCCAAGCGCATCGAGAAAGACCGCCTGAGCCTGTCGCTCTCGCGCCTTCGCGGCGTGTACTCCGACAACCTGATCGAGGTGGTCGAGTGGTGCATGTCGCTCGATCCGCTCTCGCGCCCCCAGTCGGTCTTCGCGTTGCAGAAGGAACTGAGCCGCGAAGGCGAGCGCCGCTACACCAAGCTCACTGTCGGCGAGAAGGTGCGGCTGTCGATCGACAACATCCGCTCCTTCGACAAGAAGAGTCTGCCCCGGGCTGCTGCCCCCACCACGCGCCCCGCATGACGACATGAAATTCTCTGTCTTCCAGGTCAGCCGCAAAGGCGGACGTCTCAAGAACGAAGACCGCATGGGCTATTGCTACACGCGGGAGTCGGGCCTGTTCGTGCTGGCTGACGGCATGGGTGGTCACCCCGAAGGCGAAGTGGCGGCCCAGCTGGCCCTGCAGACCATCGCCGCGCTCTACCAGCGCGAGGCACGCCCGACCGTGAAGGACGTGAAAGGCTTCCTGGCCGAATCGGCCATGGCTGCGCACCAGCAGATCATGCGGTACGCAAGCCACAAGGCGATGCTCGATACGCCGCGTACCACCGTCGTCGCGGCGCTGCTGCAGGGCACGACCGCTACCTGGATGCACTGCGGCGATTCGCGCCTGTACGTCGTGCGCGACGGTCGCCTGCTGACCCGCACGCGCGACCATTCGCACGCCGAGCGCCCGAAGCCCCATGGCTCGGACATGCCGGTCAACCGCAACCTGCTGCTGACCTGCCTCGGCTCGCCGACCACGCCGCTGTTCGACATCTCGCCCCCGCTGCAACTGCAGCGCGGCGACCGCATCATGCTGTGCTCCGACGGCGTGTGGGGCGTGCTCGACGATGCGCTCATCGTCCACACGCTCTCCTCCGGCAAGCCCGTGTCCGATGCGGCCCCCGACCTCGCCGAGATGGCGCTGCGCAAGGGCGGCGCTCACAGCGACAACGTGACGCTCATCGCGCTCGAGTGGGAGATGTCCGAAACGCCCGGTGAAGACCGCGGCATTTCCACCGAAACCATCGACGACGGCGTGTTCGCCTCGACCATCCAGGCCGGCATGCCGTCGGACGGCGAGATCGAGGACATGGATGAAGACGCCATCGAGCGCTCCATCGCCGAGATCAACGAAGCCATCCGCCGCTCCGCTGCACGCAAGACCTGAGCGCGCGGTTCCCTTTTTTCTTTTTCGAGTTTCAACAATGACTGCTTTCACCCGAAGCGGCGGCCGTGCCGCCGACCAGCTGCGCCCCGTGCGCATGACCCGCGGCTTCACCATCCACGCCGAGGGCTCGGTGCTCATCGAGTTCGGTCAGACCCGCGTGCTCTGCACCGCCTCGGTCGAAGAGCGTGTGCCGCCGCACAAGAAGGGCAGCGGCGAAGGCTGGGTCACGGCCGAATACGGCATGCTGCCGCGCGCCACCCACACCCGCAGCAGCCGAGAGGCCGCCAAGGGCAAGCAGACCGGCCGTACGCAGGAAATCCAGCGGCTCATCGGCCGCTCGATGCGCGCGGTGTTCGACCTGGCCGCGCTCGGCGAGCGCACCATCCACCTCGACTGCGACGTGCTGCAGGCCGATGGCGGCACCCGCACCGCGGCCATCACCGGCGCCTTCGTTGCCGCGCAGGATGCGGTCAACAAGCTGATCGCTGCGGGCACTCTGGCCGCATCGCCGATCAAGGGCCATGTGGCAGCCATCTCGGTGGGCATCGTCGGCGGCACGCCACTGCTGGACCTCGAATTCACCGAAGACTCGAGCTGCGACACCGACATGAACGTCGTAATGACCGGTGCCGGCCACTTCGTTGAAGTGCAGGGTACGGCCGAAGGCGTGGCCTTCACGCGCGAAGAAATGAACCTGCTGCTCGCCTTGGCCGAGAAGGGCATCGGCGAGCTCGTGACGCTGCAGAAGCAGGCACTGCTGTCGAACTGAAATCCTCCCAGCTACTGACGTCCGCCAGCCGGGCGTCACAGCCACTTTGATCGATCCATGAAACTGGTCCTGGCCTCCAACAACCAAGGCAAGCTCGCCGAACTCCAGCAACTGTTCGCGGCGTTGTCCGTCACCCTGGTGCCGCAGTCGGCGCTGGGCGTGGGCGAGGCTGAAGAACCCTTCCGCACCTTCGTCGAAAACGCGCTCACCAAGGCACGCCACGCCAGCGCCGCCACCGGCCTGCCGGCCATCGCCGACGACGCGGGCTTGTGCGTCGATGCCTTCGGCGGCCTGCCGGGCGTTGACACCGCGTACTACGCCACGCAGTTCGGCTACGCCAAGGGCGATGCGAACAACGTGAAGGCGCTGCTCGAGCAACTCGATGGCGTCGTCAACCGCCGCGCCGCGCTCGTCAGCACGCTGGTCGCGCTGCGCAGTCACGACGACCCCGAGCCGCTCATCGCCGTCGGCCGCGTGGTCGGCGAGATCGCACTGGCGCCCATCGGCGACAACGGCTTTGGCTTCGACCCGGTGATGTACCTGCCCGCCTTCGGCAAGACCTTTGCGCAGCTCACCCCCGAGGTCAAGAACGCCAACAGCCACCGCGGCCGCGCGGCGCAGGCGATGCTTGCGCTGATGCGTGAGCGCTGGTTCTAGGCCGCAGATGGCCACGGTCTTCCCGATCCAGCCGGCGCAGCCCACGGGCGCGCCACAGGCCAACGACGTGCTGCACTGGATGCGGCCTGGCCCGCTGCAACTCGCGGCGCTGCCGCCGCTGTCGCTCTACATCCACTTGCCGTGGTGCCTGCGCAAGTGCCCGTACTGCGACTTCAACTCGCACGAATGGCGCGCCACGAGCGCGGCCGATGTGGAAGGCATTCCCGAGACCCAGTACATCGATGCGCTCGTGGCCGACCTGGACGCCGCGCTGCCGCTCATCTGGGGCCGCACCGTCCACACCATCTTCATCGGCGGCGGCACGCCCAGCCTGTTCTCGCCGCAGGCCATCGACCGCCTGCTCGGCGACGTGCGTGCGCGCCTGAAGCTCGCGCCCGATTGCGAGATCACGCTCGAGGCCAACCCCGGCACCTTCGAGCGCAACCGCTTCCGCGCGTATCGCTCGGCGGGCGTCACGCGCCTGTCGGTGGGCGTGCAGAGCTTCAACGACGAGCACCTGACGGCCCTGGGCCGCGTGCACGACCGCGCGCAGGCCATCGCCGCGGTGGAGGAGGCCGCGAGCGCCTTCGACACCTTCAACCTCGACCTGATGTACGCGCTGCCCGGCCAGACGCTCGAGCACCTCGAGGCTGACCTGTCGCAGGCCCTCGCGCTCGCGCCGCCGCACATCTCGGTCTATCACCTCACGATCGAGCCCAACACCTGGTTCGCCAAGTTTCCGCCGACGCTGCCCGAAGACGACATCGCCTACGCGATGCTCGACCGCATCACCGAACGGACCGGCGAGCATGGCATGTCGCGCTACGAGGTGTCGGCCTATGCGCGCGAGGGGCACCAGTGCGCGCACAACCTCAACTACTGGCAGTTCGGCGACTACCTGGGCATCGGCGCCGGCGCGCACAGCAAGCTGAGCTTTGCACACCGCATCGTGCGGCAAGTGCGCTATCGCGAGCCGCGGCTGTACATGGAGAACGCGCGCGCAGGCGCGGCCGTGTCGCAGAGCGACGAGGTGTCGCTGGCCGATCTGCCGTTCGAGTTCATGCTCAATGCGCTGCGATTGAAGGCGGGGTTCACGCTGCCGCAGTTCAGCGAACGCACGGGGCTCGCGATGACGTCGATCCAGCGCGGGCTCGAAGAGGCAGAACGCAAGGGGCTTGTGGCGCGCGATCTGTTCCGCGTGTGGCCGACCGAGCGCGGGCTGGACTTTCTGAGCGATCTGCAGACGCTGTTCTTGCCCGACGGGGATTGAGGCAGCCCCGAGTCTGCGTCCGCAACGGTGTTCGCTCATCCCGAAGTCCACTGGTTGCTCTTCTTTGTCTGGTGCCGCTCCGGATCTCGCTCTCCGCCCTCATTCCTGATGAGGGCCGAAGCCGGTTCCAAACAATGCATTTGGCGCGGCAACTCCTGCTTGTCCATGGTTCGGCCTTGGTCGCATCTCCTATTCGAATTCGTAGCCGACACCCACGCCGATGTTGAACCGGGTCCCGCTGTAGCCGCTGTTGATCTTGTAGACCCACTTTCCGTCGTTCGAGCGTGACGAGAAGCCGATGGCGATCGCGCTGTAGCCCGCGTAGTTGCCCACGCCAACCGACAGCAGGGTCTTGCCCGGCGTCATGGCCTGCGGCAACGTGCTCATCGCGGCGGCCATGGCCACGCCCGAGTAGGCGATGCGCTGCATGCTGGCAATCTGGCCTTGCAACCGGCTCTGCACGGCCCCCAACTGGCCCATGTTCACCGCATCGGTCGGTGCAATGCCCGGCGCCACATTGCTGATGCGCGTGCCACCCAGCGCCTGGCCGCCACCCAGCGTGATCTGGTTGTAGTTGACCGACCCGTCCGGGTTGGTCGCGTACTGAACGCTGCTGGCCTTGGCTGCGGTCGATGCGGCCTTCAGTTGCGCGACGTTGGCCGCATCGCTGTCGGCCGAGCCCGCGGCAACACCCGTGATCTGGCGGAACTGTCCGTTGGCGGCATCGCCCACGGACACCGCGGCTTGCGTGCTGGTCGTGGCCCGGATGGCTGCTTCCTGCTGCGCATTCGCGCTGCCGGGGATGTAGCCCGCGACGCCCGCGGCTCTGGAGGCCACCGAGCCTGAGCCCAGCGCCACGCCACCGCTCTGCTGCACCACCGCACCAAAGCCGATGGCTGTACCGGTGGCAGTGGCTTGCGAACCGGTGCCGATGGCGATGCCGTTTGCCCCCGTAGCCTGTGCGCCAAAGCCCACCGCCACTGTTCCATCGGCCGTCGCCTTCGCACCGTTGCCGGCGGCGAACGAACTGGCGCCGCTGGCCACAGCCTGCGGGCCGATCGCCACGGCTTCTTGGCCGGAGGCGTCCGCCTTCGCCGCCGTTGAGTTGGACTGGAAGTACTTGGTGCCCTTGCCGTTGATCGTGTTGACCGTCGTGCTCAGGCTGCTGATGCTGCTGGTCGCGGTGGCCAAGCCTGTAGAGGTCGAGGTCGACAGGCTGGCAAGGCCGCTGGTCGAGCCGCTCACGCTGGTGGACAGGCTGTTGAGACTGCTGTTGGTCGTGCTCAGGCCCGTCGACAGGCTCGAGATACCGCTGGCGGCAGTGCTCAGGCCCGACGAAGTCGAAGTCGACAGACTGTTGATGTTGCTGTTCGTCGTGCTCAGCCCGCTCGACAGGCTCGAGATGCCGCTGGTGGCGGTGCTCAGGCCCGTGGAGAGGCTGGTGATGCCGCTGACCGCAGTGCTCAGGCCGATGGACAGGCTACCGATGCCGCTGAAAGCAGTGCTCAGACCGGTGGACAGGCTGCCGATGCTGCTGGTCGCCGTGCTCAGGCCGCTCGACGTGGACGTCGAGAGGCTGCTCACAGTGCTGTCGGTCGTGCTCAGGCCGGTGGACAGGCTGGTAATGCCGCTGGTCGCAGTGCTCAGGCCGCTCGACGTGGAGGTCGACAAGCTGCTGATGCTGCTCGTTGCGGTACTCAAGCCGCTCGACATGGACGTCGACAGGCTGCCGACGGTGCTGTTCGTCGTGCTCAGGCCGGTAGACAGGCTGGAGATACCTCTGGTCGCGGTGCTCAGACCCGACGACGTCGAAGTCGAGAGGCTGCTCACACTGCTGTTGGTCGTGCTTAAACCGGTAGACAGGCTGGAGATACCGCTGGTCGCAGTACTCAACCCGCTCGACGTGGAGGTCGACAGGCTGTCAATGCTGCTCGTGGCGGTGCTCAGACCAGACGATGTCGAGGTCGAGAGACTGCTGACGTTGCTATTGGTTGTGCTCAGGCCGGTGGACAGGCTCGAGATACCGCTGCTCGCCGTGCTCAGACCACTGGACGTGGACGTCGACAGGCTATCGATGCTGCTCGTTGCGGTGCTCAAGCCGGACGACGTCGAAGTCGACAGACTGCTGATGCCGCTCGAGGTAGATGTTGACAGGCTGCCGATGCTGCTGGTTGCTGTACTCAGGCCTGACGACGTCGAAGTCGAAAGGCTACCGATGCTGCTCGTCGCAGTGCTCAGGCCAGAGGAGGTCGAAGTCGACAGGCTGCTGATACCGCTCGAAGTAGACGTCGATAGACTGCTGATGCTGCTGGTAGCCGTGCTCAGACCAGACGAGGTTGAAGCCGACAGGCTGCTGATGCCGCTCGAGGTAGATGTTGACAGGCTGCCGATGCTGCTGGTCGCTGTGCTCAGACCTGAAGAGATCGAAGTCGACAGGCTGCTAATACCACTCGAGGTAGATGTTGACAGGCTGCCGATACTGCTCGTCGCTGTGCTCAGGCCAGACGAGGTCGAAGTCGACAAGCTGCTGATGCCACTCGAAGTAGACGTCGACAAACTGCTGATGTTGCTGGTCGCGGTGCTCAAGCCGGACGATGTGGAGGTCGACAGGCTGCCGATACCACTCGAAGTAGACGTCGACAAGCTGCTGATGCTGCTGGTCGCAGTGCTCAAGCCGGACGACGTCGAAGTCGACAGGCTGCTGATGCCACTCGAAGTAGACGTCGACAAGCTACCGACGCTGCTGGTCGCGGTGCTGAGGCCAGACGAGGTCGAAGTCGACAAGCTGCTGATACCACTCGAGGTAGACGTGGACAGGCTGCCGATGCTGCTGGCAGTGGTGCTCATGCCCGTGCTCACCTGGGCCACCGTCGCCACGTCTTGCTGCGCGGCACCGTCGGCCACGTTGGTGATGCGTCGCTGTGCCGAAGACGAACCGACCGAAACTTCCGACGCAGGTGGGGCCTTGCCGGTAAGGAATGCCGTGCCCGTGGGGGCCGCAGCACCGGTCGCGCTGCCCGAACCGATCGCCACGCTGTCGGCATAGGCAGCCTTGGCAGATGCACCCAGTGCCGTCGCCGAGTCGCCGGCTGCGTTGGCAAGGACACCGACCGCCGTACCGAAGGTCTGACTGGCCGACGAGGCAGCACCGAGCGCCGTCGCGCCATACCCGGACGCATTTGCGGAATTACCTGTGGCGAGCGAGACATCACCGCTCGCATTTGTTCTTTCACCGAAAGCCGTGCTCGATGTCCCCGATGCATTGCTCTTGACGCCCACGGCCGTCGAGTTCATTCCCCCCGCGCTCGCGTTTTGTCCGAAAGCGGTGGCGCTGAGGCCAAATGCATTGGAGTTGGTGCCGATGGCGGTGCCAAAAGTGTTGGCCTGAGCACCTGTGCCGATCGCTACCGCTTCCGTGGCATAGGCATTCGCCAAATTACCGATGGCCGTAGCGCTGCGGCCAGTTGCCCCGGCCCCCACACCGATGGCCGCGGCGTTTGTATCGCTGGCCAAACTGTTCAACCCGAAAGCCATCGCTCCCGAGCCCGAGGTGGCGTTGGCATTCTGGCCAAGGGCAACACCCGACGGCGCTGTGTCCGTCACGATGGATTCGGCACCAATGGCAACCGAATTGGCCCCCAGCGACTGGGCGCCTCGAACATCATTGGCGCCAATGGCAACGGAGCCGGCACCGGCCGCCAGCGTGTTGGCGCCGGGACGGAGAGACGTCGTCGAACCGATCGCCGTCGAATTGTTCCCGAATGCCTGCGCGCCGCTGCCGATTGCCGTCGCAAATAGACTGTTGGCGGTCGACCTCTGTCCGATAGCTAGGGTCGCGACTTCTGAAGCATTGGCGTTGAGGCCCAAGGCGAACGCATTTTGCCCCGAGGCTACTGCCGCCGGCCCGATGGCTACGGCCCCTTGGCCCCAGGCATTGGCCGAGATGCCGAGTGCCACCGAATGGCCGCCCAGCGCCGAAGTCCGGCTGGTGCCTGCGGCGCCTCCAATCGCAACACCTCCATTGGCTGCAACGGCCTGTGTTGTTGTGGTTCCATCGCCAGCAAGCGAGCCGATTGCAATACTATTCGGCCCCGATGCGGCACCGCCCCCTCTTTGATACTGAGCGTGGACCACATTGGCCCCTACCAGGCTTCCGACTGTCAGGGCCAGCGCCGCCGTCGCATGCGTCAAGGCTCCGATTGATCGCCCGCCGTCATCGCCCGCGCGCCCGGCAGATGCTTCCTGTGCCGCTGCCACGGTGCTCCTGCTCTTCGACAGCTTGCCGCGTGCCGACGTGACTTCGGATGCAGCCACCCAAGTGCCAAGAGCCTCGTTCCAGATGCTTTTGAAAGACTTATTCATAGCAAGCTATTTCGGTGCGACGCGAGCGGCACTCAGATCCACATGAATTCAGACACGCCGCATGCCCTCGGGGTTGCCCGCGTAAACATTCGGCGTTCGCGTGTCTTTTTTTCGGAGGTGATTGCCCCGTCAACCGAAGAAGCTGTGCTCGTTTCTCCAGCTTCCCAACCCATCCCTGACGACGGGACCCGGCGGCAATCAAAGAACGGGCGGAATCTAATTTCGAGCCGTCAAGGCCGTCTTTTGAGATGTCAAGAAAGCGACTTTCAAAAGAATCGATCGCCTCCGAGCGTGCAGAATTTCCGCGGCACTTTCTCCGATGCACCCTGCATTCAGCGCACCGCCGCGAGCTTCGATCCGTACGCCCGAAGGCAATTCGAGACGTATGGAGATAGCTTGTCGCTGCTCCTGTCAGCGACTAGCTCCGGTGTGTTGATTTCCATGAGGACGTGTGACCCCCAGTGGGTCAAATGAGCGTGGAAATCCCCCCGAGAGGCTGGACTGCCTCAGCCGCTGCCGGAGTGCATGAACCGGTGGTGCGTTGTGCGCAAGCCCGGCCTCGACGGCAGGCGAAGCGCTGGCTTTGGCCGCATTGCGACTGCCCGCGAGGTGCTTGTGCCAGAACGTCTGAATCGGGTTGCTATCTCGAGACCGCTAGCCCTGCGACCAGTCGCCAGAAGAAAGAAACGAATGAAACGCCCACTGCTCCTCGATGGGCAATAGGTCATGGGCCACAACGATGTCTTGCCAAGGCCTGACGCCCCTGGAATGAGTAACGCGAAGGCGTTGACCTCATTAGAACATTCATTCTAGAATAATCATTCTATGACTATCCGGCTGAAGAAATCTGCTCCCGACGCGGTATCGATGAACGCTTGCAAACGAGAAATGCCTTGCAACAAGAGGACCATGCCATGAGTGCTCCACTCCATGCGCCGGCACCCGTGCGCGGCGAAGCACGCCGCCAGCAAGTCCTGGACGCAGCCAGCGCATGCTTTCGCGAACATGGCTTTCATGGCACCAGCATCCAGCGCATCTCGCAGGCCGCAGGCATGAGCGCCGGCCACATCTACCACTACTTCGCCAATAAGGAGGCGATCGTCACCGGCATCGTCGAGCAGGCGCTGCACGAGGCGCTTGAGCAAATGCACTGCATCGGAGAGGCCAGCAAGTCGATCGGCGTCGTGGAGGCGGTGGTCGCCGCGGCGGCGGAGGTTATCAAGGCGCCCGCTCACGAGCGGCGTGCCGGACTCGACCTGGAGATTCTGGCCGAGGCATCTCGCAATCCGGCGATCGCCATCGCGATCCAGCAGGGAGGCAAGATCTGGCGCAGCAAGATGCGCAATCTCTTGCTCCAATTGCCGGCTCTGAAGAGGCTGCCCAGATCCGAACTGGATTCGCGCATCACGGTGATGACTTCCATGTTCGAAGGGCTGGGAATTCGAGCGCTCTGTGATCCATCGATGAGCAAGGTTTCAACCACCGCAGTGGTGCAGCGGGTCCTTCGTACGCTCATGGATGAGTAGCCCTATGCCCAAGAGAACCTGTGCGGAAGCGCAGTCGACATGGCGCGAATCCCCGCCGAGCATGTCGAGGAGGGACGTTGCAGGGGGCATGCGACAACCTCGCGACTGCGCGGTTGGAGACGGCCCGGAGCTGAGCCAGCCGCCGAGAATTCCGAATCATCCTGTGAAGGTCGAATTGCACGCGCCGCCGGCCTGTGCCGCATGGCCAAGCACCGAAATGACCAAGCTCACAGCTTCATCTCGATTGCTCCGGCGTCGGGTGCGGGCCAGGAAATGATCATGGCTGAAGAACTTTCGTCGAAAAGAACGCCTTCCATAGCCGGAGGAGCAACTTCCCTGAGCACCCTGCGTCAGCCTGCACAGACGTACCACGCGAAGAAGGGCAGATCATTCCTCGTGGCACTGGTAGATGGCGATACCGAGCGATGCAACGTCTTGCGCCAACGGCTCGATGCTTTGGGGCATGCCTCCCTGGCGTTCGACACGCTAGAGGACCTGCTTTCTGCGCTGCGTGCCGCGCGGCACTTTGGATGCGTGATGGTCGCACGGCAAGGTGATGGTTCCCAAGCCCAGTTGGAAGCCGTCTTGAGCGCGTCTCGCGCCCCCTTGCTTCTTGTCACTCTCGATGACAGCCTCAGCGTCTTGTCGGACATCGGGGAGTCGTTGCTGGGCTCTGGCGGTGTCGACGTCGTCCCGTTGTCCTGCAGCGATCGCGAGCTGGAGTGGCGACTTCAACTGCTGCTGCTGCGAACGAATGCACATCAGGCCAACGGCGACAGCCTGGTCCGGGGGGCCTATCGCTTTGACACGAGAAGGCGGCTTGCATGGGTCAACGAGCGAAAGGTGTCGCTGCAGCCGTTGGAATTCGAGCTTGCCCTGGAATTCTTCCGGCACGTAAATACCATGATGACGCGCAAGAGGCTCTACACGGTGTTATGGGGAGCCTCCCCTAGTTCTCTGAATTCCCGAAAACTGGATGCCTGTCTCCAATGTCCGTAGAAAGATGGGACTGGAGTCCGACAGCGGCTATCACTTGAGGTCAATCTACCGATATGGCTACGAGCTCAATGAAGTGAGCCGTTAATTTCCATGCGGACGTGATCCGCATTTCCGTGGACGCTTGACCCGCCTGTATTTCAGAACCCACGCCTGTGGTCTTGGCCGCGCCACGCTGCGATCAAAAACCACGAATGGCGCGAGAACGGCGCGGCTGCGCATTGCAATGAGGAGAGAAGAGTCAGGTGGCTACCAACAGATCCACCCCGAGCGACAAAGACCTGATGGCGCTCACGCTGGGAAAAATGCAGGGGTTTTCGACGTGGTCATCCACAGCCATGAGCCTGCTTTTGGCATCTTCCAGATTGTGCTGGCATCAGCGTGGGGACTCGTTGTCGGCATTGGCAAAGGCGCCGGAAATCCTTGTGATCGTGACGGGGCATGCCATTCAATTCGAAACATCGCCCAACGGAACCCGATTGCACTGGGCACTTCGTGGGCCACGTCAGATCCTCGGCTTTTCCAGCATGCTTTTCATCAAGGAGAGTCGCCGCGAGTACGTTGCAAACGACGACGTCGTTGCCATTCATATTGCCGGCGATTCGTTCTTCGATTTGCTCGACAGCGACCCCAGGCGATGGAGAGACATCGGGCGCATGCTGATGCAGCAGGAGCGCGAGCAAATGGACATGGTGTTTGGCCAGATCGTTGGAGAGCTTTCACGGCGGCTCGCCAGCACCATCCAGCAACTTGCCGCTCTGCATGGCATTCGGGCCACCAAGGAAAGCGCCGTCCACTTGCGGGTGACGCAGAAGGATCTGGCTGGTCTATTGCGTGTCAGCCGCCAGTCCGTAAACAAAGAATTAGTTTCCTGGGAGGGCGCCGGCGTGATCAAGCTTAAATTCAATGCGATCGTGATTCTCGATGAATTTGCCTTGAAAAAAATTGCTTGCTCATACACCCCATCCGATAAAGAAGTCGCAGTGTGACCCAAATTAAAAATTGCCCTGGCGACATCGTGATCATGGAGAATTCGCTGCGAATGAATTCTGCCTTCTCGCCATGGTCTCGCGAGGCCATGAATCGATTGCTCTCTTCTTCGGAAATAGGCCGTCATGCGGCTGGTTTTGTTTTTTCTACCGATTTGCGCGAAGTGGCGGAGAGCTTTTTCGTCATTTCGGGAGAAGTCATGGTCACGCTCATATCTCGGGAAGGAGCGCAATTCAACGTGATGATCATGGGTCCCGGCGTTCTTATGGGAATTGCCCAGATATTCAAGGGAACGAGTCAAATCGTTCTTGCCTTCAGGGCGCATTCCGATGTCACGGTGATTCACATGCCAACGTCTTTGGTTGTGGAAATACTTGACCGCGAGCCTGTGCTTTGGAAGGCCATGGTGCTCATGATGACGCGCCAGAGCGCAGCTCAAGTGCACACGGTGAGCAGCCAGATTGCAGGCCCTCTGCGGCAACGTGTCGTGGCTGCCATCGAGAGACTTGCCGCACTTTACGGAACCCGCGCCAGAGGCGGGTTTTCAATTCGCTTGCAAATATCACAAGCAATTCTGGCCACGATGCTGCAGGCCAGTCGCCAAGCGGTGCACAGAGAACTCAAGGCCATCGCAGCCTCTGGCGTGATCAGCCTGCAATACAAAGCCATTGAGATACGAGATCTCGATGCACTGAAGAATTACGCGATCAAAACGTAGTGTGGGGTTCCATCGAGTGGGCTTTTTTCACACGAAATGAGTCAGAGCAACGTTTTGTATGAATCAATTCATGTGCTGTTGTGTCAATCCTCCGTGTCTAATTCACAAAATTCAAGCTGATATGTTTAATACCGTCATTGACGGTTAGATGTTTGTAACCATCGATTTTTCCTGGTTTTGGGTTGTCTAGACTGCGATCCGCCTTGCATGTGCAAGTCGCAATTTAGTCAATTTAATTTCTCAGGGAACGTAGATGCGTAAAACAGCTTTCATCAAAATTGCCACTCTGGCCGTGGCCGGCGCGTTGTCGCAGGGTGCTCTTGCCGCCGACGGCACCATCAATTTCACCGGTGAGATCACCGCGGACGCCTGCTCGGTTTCGCCCAATAGCCAGAACCTGGTCGTGCCGCTCGGCAAGGTCGCGAACAAGTGGTTCGAAGGCACAGTTGCCGGCAAAGCCCAAGTCGGCAAGAAGGCCACGCCCGCCAAGTTCACCATTGACCTGCTGGGCTGCGATATCACCACCATCAAGAATGCCGCCGTCAAGTTCGATGGCGCCGCCGATCTCGGTGACGCCACCGTCCTGCGCGTTGGCGCAGGTGAAGCGACCGGTAGTGGCTTTGCCACTGGCGTCGCGATTGAACTTGGTGATTCGAGCGGCAAGAAAATCAACCTGGGTCAGTCGTCGGGGGACTACGCGCTGAACAAGGGTGACAACTCGCTGAAGTTCCAGGCGGTGTACGTCGCCACCAAGGACACCGTGACCGTGGGCCCGGCCAATGCGATTGCTCAGTTCACGATTGCCTACAAGTAAGTAGCGCCTGCGGCATTCGCAGCCGGCCGCAGCGCACGTCGCTTCGAGCCGGCCGGCGATGTCGCCTATGCCAGGCGCCGCGCCCGGACCCTCGTGTTCCGGCCGGCGTCGGCATCTTTTTTCTTTTCGCCTTTTTTCGACGGTGCATCGATGCGCACCGCCGTGCCAGGACGCGCGTGTTTCATGCGTCTCACCCGCGCCCAAGGACTTTCTCTTATGTACAGCAACAACCGCTTCCGCTGGGCTTTCGCCATCCTGCTGATGCTGGGCCTCCAGTGGCCGGCCGGTGCAGGCGTGTCGCTCGGCGGCACCCGCGTGATCCTCAGCGAGCGGGATCGCGAGGCCTCCATCCCGGTGAAGAACACCGGCACCTCGCCCTACGTGGTCCAGACCTGGATCGATGCCGGCGAAGGCAAGAACAAGACCCCGCTGCTCGTCACGCCGCCGCTGTCGCGGCTCGACCCGGGCATGGAAAACATCCTGCGCATCATGCGCGTGGCCGGCGAGCTGCCGGCCGACCGCGAGTCGGTGTTCTGGCTCAACGTCAAGGAGATTCCCGAGAAGTCGAAGGAGGAGAACGTGCTCCAGATCGCGGTGCGCAGCCGCATCAAGCTGTTCTACCGGCCCTCGAGGCTTGCGGGCAAGTCCAATGAATCGCGCGGCCAACTCAAGTGGGCAGTGAGTGCCGGTGCCCAGGGGCAGGGTGCCGTGCTCAAGGTCGGCAACCCGACGGCCTACCACGTGACTTTCGCCGCCTTGAACATCAACAGCGGCCAGCAGCTGATCAACGCCGACATGCTGCTGCCATTCAGCGAGACGACGTACCCGCTGAGTGCGGTGAAGACGCCGCAGGCTGTCCAGGTCAACTTCACCACGATCAACGACTACGGCGGCGAGACGCCTGAAGAGCGCGTGCAGGTGCCCGCAGGCGCCGAGCCCGTGCCCGTGAAGCCCGAGCCCGTGCCTGCGCCGCCGCCGCCGCCGCCGCCGTCCGCAGGCGACAGCAAGCAATGAAGCGCGCGAAGAGGCGAGTCACCATGCGCTGCCGTACACCAGCTTTCCTCGCGCCGTTCCGGTTGACGTTGTGCGCCGCATTGCTGGGCGCGATGGGGCTGCCCGGCCATGCGCAGCAACGGCTGCCGGCTTCGAATTTCAATGCGGAATTTCTCGGCATCGGCGGCGACCAGCCACATGCGGATCTCTCGCTCTTCTCCTTCGGCAATCGCGTGCTCGCGGGCACGTACATGGTCGACGTGTCGCTCAACGAGCGCGGCGCGGGGCAAACCGAGATCCGCTTCATCGAGAAAGAAGGCAAGAACGATGCGGCACCCTGCTTCACGCGCCGCATGCTGGACGATTGGGGCGTCAACGCGGCGGCCTTCTCCGCGCTCGCCGATGCGGCGGGCGACACTTGCGTCGATCTGGCCGAGACGATTCCCGATGCGACCTTCACCTACGACGCCGGCAAGCAGCGCCTGTTCGTGAGCATTCCGCAGGCGGCGCTCAAGCGCTCGGCGCGCGGGGCGGTCGCTCCCGAGAAATGGGACAAGGGCATCACCGCCGGCATGCTGGACTACCAGGTCAACTTCGCGCGCTACGGCGGCGACAAGTACCGCAACAATCCGAACCCCTTTGCGACCCCACAGAACGTGTTCGACGGCAATCCTTTCGCTGAGCGCAACAAGACCCTGCAGCGCAATACTCTGTTCGCGGGCCTGCGCGCGGGCTTCAATTACGGCGATTGGCGTTTTCGCCACTTCTCGACCTACAACCGCGGTATCGACGGCAACAGCCGCTGGCAGGGCATCAACACCTACGCGCAGCGCGACATCGCTCCGATCAATGGCCAACTGTTGATCGGCGATGGCAGCACCCCCGGCAATTTCTTCGACAGCCTGCCGTTTCGCGGCGTGCAGCTCTCGTCCGACGATGCGATGCTGCCCGACAGCCAGCAGGGCTACGCACCCACCATCCGCGGCGTGGCGCAGACCAATGCGCGCGTGACGGTCCGTCAGAGCGGCTACGTCATCTACAGCACCTTCGTGGCACCGGGCGCCTTCGTCATCGACGACCTGTATCCCACCTCATCGAGCGGCGACCTGGAGGTGACCATTGCCGAGGCCGACGGTCGCCAGACCAAGTACACGCAGGCCTTCTCGGCCGTGCCTACGCTGCTGCGCGAAAGCACCTGGCGCTATTCGGCCACGGTCGGCAAGTACCGGAACGACTCCAACAGCGACAGCGTGCTGGGTATTCGGTCGTCGCTCTCGCAGCCGATGTTCATGCAGGCGACGCTCGCGCGCGGGTTGGGCAACGAGTTCTCGCTCTACGGCGGCCTCCTGATGGCGAACATGTACCAGTCGGTGCTCGTGGGCATGGGCAAGAACCTGCGCGACTTCGGCGCCGTCTCGGTCGACCTGTCGGGCGCGCGCACCACCGACCGCACGCCGATCAACGGCCAGAAGACCTACGACGGCCAGTCGGTGCGCTTCCTCTACTCGAAGGCATTTCTCACTTCTGGTACCAACTTCCGCGTGGCGGGCTACCGCTACTCGACCAGCGGCTACCGCACCTTCCAGGAGGCGGTGCAGATGCAGGATCTGCGGCCCTTGGAGTCGTTCAACAGCCGCCGCAACGAGGTGCGCTTCGATGTCTCGCAGCAGATAGGCAATCTGGGCTCGGTCTTCGCCTCGGCGCGCCAGCAGAGCTACTGGGGTACCGGCGCCAAGGACCGGTTGGTGCAGGTGGGCTACTCGGGCAACTACAAGCAGTTCGGCTATAGCGTCTTCTACAACCACAGCACCGCGCTGAACCGCCCGGCGACTCGCCAGATCATGTTCACGCTGAGCATTCCGCTGGGCGACACGCGCGCCAATGCGATGTACACGGCCAACCGCGACAGCAGCGGGCGGGTCAACCAGCAGGCCAGCGTCTACGGCTCGGCCTTCGACGACAGCCGCCTGACGTACAACATGACGGCCGGCGGCGCGAACCAGGGCGGTGGCAGCAGCGCCAGCGCGAGCGCGAGCTACCTGTCTCCGATCGGGCGTTTCGACGCCGGCTACTCCAAGGGCAGCGGCTATGGGCAGAGCACCTTCGGCATGTCGGGCGGCGTGCTGATCCACGGCGGCGGCGTCACCCTGTCGCAGCCGCTGGGCGAGACCATCGGGCTGGTTCAGGCCCCCAAGGCGGGCGGCGTGGGCGTCGAATCGCAGCCGGGCGTGGCGACCGACGGTGCGGGCAACGCAGTCATTCCCAACCTGAGTCCGTACCGGCTCAATCGGCTGGCGCTGAAGACCGCCGATCTCGGCGACACGGTCGAGGTGAAGAACGCGGCCACGGAAGTGGTGCCCACGCGCGGCGCCGTGGTGATCGCGAAGTTCGAGACCTCGATCGGTTTCCGCCTGCTGATGACGCTGACCGATCCGCAGGGCCGCATGTTGCCGCTGGGTTCGAAGATCGAAAACGAGGCAGGGCAGGAGGTCGGGATCGTCGGCCCCGACAGCCAGGCCTTCGTGACGGGGGCAGGACAGAGCGGCCACCTCATGGTGCGCTGGGGCCAGGGCGAGCGCGACCAATGCGTGGTGCCCTACAGCCTCCCCGAAGAAGCCAACCCGCCGCCGATCCGCGAACTGCAGGGCCGGTGCAGCGCGCAAACCTTTCCCGTGCAGGGCCTCGCGAAATCCAAGGAAGCGGAATGAAAAATTGCGACCACCATCGATCCGGCTGCGACATCGTGCGCCACTCGCTGCTGCGGTGGGTGCTGCCTGCGGCGGCATTGCTGTTCGGCGCGCAGCAGGCATGGGCCAGATGCGATATCAATTCGGGACCCTACGATAAGGAGACCGGCCTTGGAGGCTACACGACCAAGACAATCAACATGCTGGTCGGGGATGTCGTTGTCCCCAATGACGCAAGAGTGGGCCAGGCCCTTCTTCCCGCTCCCAAGGAGTTTCCAATCTATGTAGCAGGGGGCCCTGGCTCGAACACACCGTGGAAATGTTCATCAGATGGCGGCACCGTGACCAGCAAAGTGCGGCAAGGCAACTTGGTTTCGGGCCTGGGGCTGGAGAAGGTCTATACCACCAACGTGGATGGCATCGGAATCCAGCTTTTGCGCAAGGCTGTCGGCGACGCCAGCACGAACAGGTACTACCCCCATGAGCCGATTTTTGGTCGTTTCGAGGAATTCGCTCCGAACGCCGCGTTCGCGGTGCAGTTGTACAAGATCGCGGACAAAACCGGCAGCGGTCCGCTGGACAGCGGCACCTACAGCACGTACGAGGGAGACGACGGCTACTCGGTCCTGACCTCCGTGATCTCGGGTAACGCCATCACCATCATCACACCCACCTGCAGCGTCGACGCGGGGTCGCGCAACATTCCCGTGTCCTTCGGCAAGGTGCCGCTGAGCGGTTTCAAGGGGCGCGGCACCACCACGGCCGAGCGGAATTTCAACATCAAGCTCCAATGCGGCGCCGGTACTGGCGAAAAGAAGCTTCAGGTGCTGTTGCGCATGGATGCCATCGCGGATCCGGCCGGCGATGCGGGCGTGATCCGCCTCACCCAAGGCGGCGCGACCACCGCGAGCGGCGTGGGCATCCAGATCGTCGATGAAAAGAAGGTGCCAGTGACCTACGGCGCCGCGGCGCCGGTCGGTCCCTCGAAGGATGGCCCCTATGTGCTGTCCTACACGGCGCGTTACTTCCAGACCGGCAACAAGGTGACGCCCGGGCGCGCCGACGGGACGGCGACCTTCACGATCCAATACAAGTAGTACGCCAGTCCAGCGGGACTAACTGATGCCGAGAGAAGACGGGTGTGCGAGCGAATCTGTGTTTGTTTTTACTCTTGCAACAGGGAGCGCGCCATGACTTCGATTGTGGAATGAAAGAGAACGCCGTCATCGTCGACATCGAGGCATCGCCTCCACGCTGACGACGGCCGCCGGCGATTCACCAGCGCCAATTTCCCCAAGTGATCGAGAACAACCTTCAGCTGCGGCAGCACGACCGGTTGCTCCAGACGCGACCAACGCTCCGCTCCGCGAGGCTCCAATCTTCATTCATGAATTCGTCGTGAGCGACGGCGTAGACGATCGCATCAGCCCGCAAGGCTGCCTGCTGGGGCGTAAGCCGCACGGATCGCCGGCACGCTCCAACACTTGTCCTGAGGCGACAGCAAGCGTGTGCAAATATCTGCAATTTTTAACAAAAAATGAAAGAGGCAACGCAGAAAAGTCGCATTTTTGACATGCAGATGGGCGAGCTTCCATGTAGGAAATTAGATTCCATTCCGCCCGTCAATGCTGCAGGTGGAGGGTGAGGGCTGACGAATTGGCGCGCTACCGGAGCCCTTCATGGAGCTTCTCGCATGCTGTGGGAGATGCGACCCAAGCCGGCGTGCCGCATGTACCGAGTGCTCAAGAAACCTGGGTTCGAATTACCTGGACAAAAATTCCTTGTGGAACTGTTGCCGTTTGAATTTCGGATCAATGCTTTCCGATGCGCTTTCAAAAATATGAGCGGGAAAAGATTTTTTGAGAACTTAACGAGAATTGAAGCTCATGGCAGCAAAAGATTTACAAAAATCAACGATCCCCACTGGCAAGGAAAAAATCCTTCTCGTAGCACTGGTAGATAGCGATTTGTCCAGAAGAAATTATTTCCGCCAACAGCTGGACGTTTTGGGTTGCGCATCGCTGGCATTTGATTCACCGAACGAGTTGATGGCCGACCAATTTGACTCCTGCGAATTTGGATGCATGATCGTCACCCCGCAGGATGACTATATCCATTCGCAAATGCAAGCCGCAATGGAAAGGTACAACTCGCCAATGCTGCTTGTGGCCGCCCAGGATAATTTTCCAGCGATATCACTGTTGGAAAAGTCTTTTTTAAACTCCAATAGTGTCGATGTGATCCATGAGTCTTGCAGCAGACATGAGTTGAATTGGCGGTTGAATTTTTTGAAGCGTCAGGCAGCCAATGCGGCTGTCAGTGCCGACTTTTTTAATTTTGGCATCTATAGCTTCGATATAAAGCGACGGCAGGTCTGGGTGGGTGAGGAAAAAATCTCCCTGCGGCCGTTGGAGTTCGAGCTTTCTCTCGAGCTTTTCCGGAATATCAACTCCCTGTTGACCAGGGAAACCCTCTACACCAAGCTCTGGGGCGAGTCGGTCTGTTCCATAAAATCCAGAAAGCTTGATGTCTGCGTTTCGAATGTGAAAAAGAAAATGCGCATCAATGAAGACGAGGGACTTTCGTTGAGATCGATCTATGGGCGAGGCTATGAATTGAATTCAATGAATTCGTGAAAAATTCGTCCGCAATTCATCTGCCCCGTATCCGTGGCTCTTTTGCCCGGAAGATCGTCAACACACTCTCAGACCAGACAGGTTCCGCCCAAGGTGCTTCCGCCGCACGAGCCTGCAGAGATCCGGCCGGTGCTGTTTCGATACATCGTCACGACGACAACAAGCCCGCCTCAACGTCTCTGCAAAAGACCGTGGCTCGCAGAGACACGCTACGGTTCACCAGGAGATCGGCAACTGTTGGGTGTTGGCCTGTAGAGGGCTGAAGCTCAGGCGGCGATATTCGAGCTGCCAATAGGCATCGTCGCGCGCGACCCGTGGTTCATCGACCGCTCGCCTCGTGCATCGGAGAACTTGTTGCGCTGTGCACTCCCTCGCTGATCTGCGAGAAAGTCCGAACGCCTAGGACGAGGTGGGAAGGGAGGGTTGGGAGGTCCGCCGCTTCAATTCGGCCGTTCGTTGGTCAACTACACTAGGCGCCTTGGGGAAGGCTGGCCGAGCGGTTTAAGGCACCAGTCTTGAAAACTGGCGAGGGTGCAAGCCCTCCGTGGGTTCGAATCCCACGCCTTCCATACCTGAGCTCGGCGTCCTGCAGGTTGGCCGGCTCACCAAAACCGGTACGCATCCTCAAAGGACTCAGCGAAATCCAGTCACGCGCCAAGGATTGCGCGCCAGGACGACTGCGATGCGCGTCGTCGATGCGTTCTGGAGCACGAAGCCGCTTGCGACGACAAGGTGAAGCACCCAAAGACCACGGGAATCGACCGGCGGACACAGCAGTCCGCACGGCCGATCGCCTCGGTCACGAACTCGCCGGCCGCGGCCCCAGCGGCTTGCCACCGGCGCCACCCCTGAAGGTCATCGGTGCAGCTGTCTGCACCTGCCCCACGCCCGGCTTGCTCCAGTCGCACACGCCTTGTGCAAAGGCGACCTGCAGGCGCGACCACTGGCCGGGCGAGAAGGCGACGGGCGCGTAGTCGGACGCGGCCAGCGGCTTCAGTTGGCACTTCAGGATGTCTTCCGTCAGCGGCCCACCGGCGACCTGGCGCGGCGAACCTTGCGGCAACAGCACCGGATCGGCGTCGCAGGTTGCCGTGTCCCGCACCTTGGTCGAGAACGTCGTGTCGGCCGACAGATAGCACAGGTCCGATGCGGCAGCCGGCTTCGCGGCGGCCACCTGCTGCTGGGTGCGCTCGGCGTTGGTCCATTCCTTCGGGCTCGAAGTCACCAGGCCCGTGAGCCAGGCATCCATCGTGAGAAACGATTCGACGGGGATCGAAGGCGGCGTGCCTGCCGGACCGAACCGCCACAGCGCATGGTTCGCATGCCCGCCCGCCGCCGCATCGATGCGGGCCCGGTGCGAGTAGCTGCGCCAGTACTGGTGGATGCCGGCCTGGCCGATCGGGAGGTTGTAGGTCTCGTCGTAGGCGCGAAGGTCGATCGTCGCCACCTTGGCGAGATTGCCGCCGGGCGAGACGAGCCCGGCGCGGTAGGCGATCGACAGCGAGTCGGCGTCCGCCACGGCGCGTGCGGTGGAGAGGTTGCCATCCGTGTCCGGGCCACCGACCTTCTCGTTGAGCGTGACGAACTCTTCGGAGGAGATCGCACCCGACTTCAGCGCCTTGAGGCCGTACTGGATGCCGACGTTGTCCAGGTTGCTCAATCCGCGCATGCCGCTGGGGGCCAGGGCGTTTGCCGTCGTGCCATAGACGCTGGACGCGCCGTCCGTGATGCCGCAGCGCGGCCCGGTGGGGTTGGCCGCGGGGTCGTAGACCAGGGAGGTCGGGAGCTGGCAGTTGTTGGTCGGCGCTCCGGTCGGCACGATCGCGCCGGTGGCGTTGTCGGCCACGCCCAGCGGCGTGTAGTTGCCGGCTTTCAGGAGGCCGCCGAAGAAGGTCAGCCACCCATGGCAGGCGGTGTGGTCGAGGTGCCCGCTGATCGCTTTCTTCTTTGCGTTGACCTGCACCGGGGTCGCGCCCGCCTGCAACGCCGTCCACGCCGGCGACTGGTAGAAGTTGACGAGCTGCACGCAGTCCATCACCTCCATCGCCGTCGTCTCGGAGTCGGCGAAGTCCACGCCCAGCTGCGTGCCGTCGATCACGCCGGGCAGCAGCGAGGCCACGCTGTTCTGGTTGATCGCGCCACCGGAGCCGCCGTTGCCCATCATGTAGAGCACCTCGCCATAACTGTCGATGACGTGCTCCTTCATCATCAGCGTCGTCTCTGCGACCAGGTAGCGGTTTCCGTTGAGCTGGGAGTCGGTCATGCTGTTGTCCACGACCATGAAGCCGCGCGACAGCGCCGCATCGTCGGCCCAGTTCTGCGACGAGCGGAACTGGCGCCGCGGAAAGCCCGTGCCGGCGCCGAACGAATAGAGCAGCTTCCTGTTCCATTGGGGCTGCGGCGAGGTCGCGGTCCATGCCGGGGCCGACGGGTCGAACAGCACTGCGATGTCGTAGATGCCGCGATTGATCGTGCCGCGCTCCACGCGAACGATGTACGGCACCTTCGCGCCGGTCGTGGTGGTGGTGCTCGCGACCGCCGATGCGGGCGTCGTGCCCGACACATAAGGCTGCAGGCACGAGTTGGCCGGCGTCGGCGGAACCGGGCCGCCCGCAGCGGCAGGGCTGGGATCGGGCAGCACGAACGAGCAGCCACCGTCGCCCGGCGCCGCCGTCACCGGGGTGAGGGTGCGATAGAAGAGCTTGAACTCGGTGGCGATGCTGCACTGCGCATCGGTGGCGTGGGTCGAGAGGCCGCTGGCGTTCGACGCAGGCGTTGCCCCCGCGCCGGTCGTGGGCGCTGGCGTGGCGCAGACGTACGGCGTGAACTGCGTGCTCGACAGCACCGGCCCGCTGCGCGGTGCGTTGACGACCGTCAACGTGGCTTCGCGGTCGAGCTTGGTGCTCGCCTTGATCGTGTTCGACCCGACAGCCAAGCCGGTGGCGACCCCGGTGATGCGGCCGTCGGCGCGCTTGGCGAATGCGCCGGTGATGTCGTTGCCGTTCAGCGTGACTTTGAGGCCGCCGATGTTGCCGCCTTCGGGAACCAGCTCGACCAGCACATCGCCACCGCTGACCAGGTCGGCGCGGGTCGACAGCGTGCGCACCTCCATATGGCCTGTGGCGCCACTGCCGCCGCCGTCTCCGAAGCTCCAGGGAAACCCGCCACCACCACCACCGCCGCCACCGCAAGCGACAAGCAACAGGGACAGGCCCGCCGCCGAACCGGCCTGGAGCATCTGTCGAGGAAGGCGCATCGGCGCGCGCGTCGGTTGGGTCATGGGTTGTCTCCTGTCCTGCGCTGTAGCGCATGCCCTTGGGGCCGAACGGCCCGAACGAGGCGGCGCGCACCTTGGACGTGGCCATTTTTGGGTGACTCGGGGCCGCCCGCCCTATCCGGACGATGCCATCGGCATGACTTTCGGGACGCTCGAGGGTTTGCCCTCGGGGCGAACACAGGGCGGGGGACGGTCAGGCGGCCGGAAGAAATTTCCTGACATGCGCCGCGAATGCCGCCGTCAACGCCGTTGGCGCTTCGCGGTCGAACGCCAGCGTGACGCCGACGCTCGGGAGGTCGGGAAACCCTTGCGCCGGCGTGAGGATCTGCAGATCGTCGGGAACGGCCGTGCGCGTCAGCACGATGACGGCCTGGCCCGAGCGCGCCATGCCGACCAGGCCCGAGAGGCTGCTGCTGGCATAGGCGAGCCGGTAGGCGCGGCCCGCGGCCTCCAGCGCCTGCCTCGGCAGCCGGTGGTCCAGCGCATCGGGTGCGCCCAGCGCCAACGGCAGCGGGTCCAGCGACGCGGCGGCGCCGTCACGGTGCGCCACCCACACCAGTGGTTCGCGGCGGATCACGTCGTCGCCAGCGGCATCGCCCGCCACCGACACCAGCGCGAGGTCGACCGCGTGTCGCGCCAGGAGCTCGTGCAGCCGCGGCGTCGGCGCGCACATCACTTCGAGTTGCACCCGCGGGTGCAGGCTCGCAAAGCTCTGCAGCAGGTACGGCAGGAAGACGACCGCATAGTCGTCGGGGCAGCTGAAGCGCAGCACGCCGGACAGTTGCTCGCCGCGCAGCTCGGCCAGCGCTTCGTCGTGCTTGCGCAGGAGTTCGCCCGCGCGCACGAGGAGCCGCTCGCCGGTCGCGGTGAGCGTGACGCCTCGACCGGTCCGGTGCAGCAGCGGCTGCTCGACGATGCCTTCGAGTCGCTGCATCTGCATGCTGAGCGCCGATTGCGTGCGGCCTACGCGAAGGGCCGCCTGGCCCAGCACGCCCGTCTCGGCAATGGCGACGAAGCTGCGCAAGAGATCGATGTCCAGCGATTGGCTCACGGCATGAATTCTCCTGATAGCTGATGTCAAAACAATTCGCTTCCCCGCGGCGGCGGCCCTGCGTAATGTGCGTCATTTTGATCGGCAGGCATCCAAATGAGCAGGAACGACGACCCCAGGTTCTGGCAGCAGGCCCGGCAGCATCTGGTGCGCTACGGCGGTAGCTTCGAGCCTTTGATCATCGAGCGCGCACAGGGCTGCTTCGTCTACGACGCCGATGGCCGCGGCATCCTCGATTTCACCTCGGGCCAGATGAGTGCGTTGCTGGGCCACTCGCATCCGGACATCGTGGCGGTGGTCACGGAGCAGATCCGGTCGCTGGACCACCTCTTCAGCGGCATGTTGTCGCGGCCGGTGGTGGCGCTCGCCGCGGAAATTGCGCGGCACGCACCGCCCGGGCTGGAGCGCTGCCTGCTGCTGAGCACCGGCGCGGAGTCGAACGAAGCGGCGCTTCGCATGGCCAAGCTCGTCACGGGCCGGCACGAGGTGGTGGCCTTCACGCAGTCATGGCATGGCATGACCGGCAGCGCAGCCGCGGCCACCTATAGCGCCGGCCGCAAGGGCTACGGGCCGGCCGCGGCCGGCTCGCTGGCCATTCCGGCGCCGAACGCCTACCGGCCGCGCTTCACCACGGCGGAGGGCGCGCTCGACTGGCGCCGCGAACTCGACGACGGCTTCGAGCAGGTCGACCGGCAGTCCACCGGCGCGCTCGCCGCGTTCATCGCGGAGCCCATCCTCAGCAGCGGCGGCATCCTCGAACTGCCGCCGGGCTACATGGCGGCGCTCAAGAAGAAGTGCGAGGAGCGCGGCATGCTCTTGATCCTGGACGAGGCGCAGACTGGCGTCGGCCGCACCGGGCTGATGTTCGCGTGCGAGCGCGACGGCGTCGCCCCCGACATCCTGACGCTCTCCAAGACGCTGGGCGCGGGCCTGCCGCTGGCGGCGATGGTGACGACCGCAGCGATCGAGGAAGAGGCCCATGCGCGCGGCTTCCTGTTCTACACGACGCATGTCTCCGACCCGCTGCCGGCCGCTGTCGGGTTGAAGGTGCTGGAGGTCGTGGAGCGCGACGGGCTCGTCGAACGCGCACGCGTCGCCGGCGAGCGCATGCAAAAGGGACTGCTGGCGCTGCAGTCGCGCCACGAATGCATCGGCGACGTGCGCGGCCGCGGCCTGCTGCTCGGGCTGGAAGTCGTTGCCAGCCGCGAGACCCGCGAGCCCGCCTTCGAGCTCGGCGAGGCCGTCACGCGTGAATGCATGAAGCTCGGTCTGAGCATGAACATCGTGAAGCTGCCGTCGATGGGCGGCGTCTTTCGGATCGCGCCACCGCTGACGATCAGCGACAGTGAGATCGACCTCGGCCTGGAGCTGCTCGACAAGGCGATCGGGACGGCCGTGCGAGGGGCGTAGCGAACAGACCCTAGCTGTCCAAACCCCGCGTCTCCGACGGCCGCTCCCCGAAGCGCGCACGGTACTGCGCCGCAAAGTGCCCCAGGTGAAGAAACCCGTACTTCTGCGCTACCTCGCGCACGCCGGTTCCAACGACGCCGGCTGATGACTGCAGTTCGGCCCGCACCTTGTCGAGCCGGGTCTCGCGCAGAAACTCCATTGGTCCCCGCCCTGCATGCTCGCGAAACGCCAGCTGCAATGCGCGCGCACTGCAGCCGACTTCGCGGCAGATGTCGGCCAACGACAAGGGAAGCTCGGCATTGGCCGCCATGTATTCCTGCGCCCTGCGGACCACACGCGGCAGCAGGCGCCGCCGGGCGTCTCCGGCGAGGGCGCGCGAGTGGTTGTGCCCTGCCGACATCAGCAAGCTGGACATCAGGTACGCCTCGGCATGCTCGGCCAACGGGCTGCCAGCCTGCAGCGCATTGCCGGCGTCGAGGGTGAGCCGCAGGTAGTCGATGAAATGCACCAGCGGCGCCAGCACGGGGTTGTCCAGCGGCACGCCGAGGTCGAACACCAGCGGCTGCCCCACGGGCGCCTGAAGCAGGGACTCGAGCCGCGAGAGCAATGCCGATCGCGCCAGCTGCACGATCAGGTGCGGACTCCCGTCCGCCCAGCGCATCGAAAGCGGCTCGGTCGGCGAGGGCAGTGACGCAAGCCGCGGCGTCGCGTCCACATGTTGTGCGCCGCAGCGGATCTCTGCGCCGCCGCGCAGCGGAATCTGCAGCAGGAAAAATTCCTTCAGATACCCGGGGTCGATCTGCACGCCGGGCCCGTACTGCACGTAGTTGAGGCTCACGTCCCGGTGCAGCCGCGCGCTGTGGTGGCAGGCGTCCAACTCGGTGCGCGGCTTCAGCATCACCAGCCCGTGCGGGCAGAACACGCGGGCGACGCTTTCGCGGGCCTCGTCCATGTCGTGGCTCTCGAACAGCCGATAGCGCTGCAGCGGCAGAGACAACGATGGGGTCGTGAGGGTTTCCATGGGGTGAAGGCACCGTAGCAAAAACCATCCCCGCCCACAATTCGGGCCACCCCTTGGCGAAAACCTGCGCGCCAGGGACATCGCCTGCGTTTTCGGGACTCTCCTGAGGCCCGCCCCCTCGTAACGTTCGCTCCACAGGCCAGCCGGGCCTGCCGATCGACCAACCGAGGAGAGCAAGCGTCATGTTCAAGGGACTCGCAGGCAAGAGCGCCATCGTCACCGGCGGCGCCACATTGATAGGCGTGGGGCTGGTGCGCGCGCTGCACGCGGCCGGCGTGAAGGTGGTCGTCGCCGACATCGATGCCGACAACGGCCAGGCGCTGGCCGATTCGCTGGGCGCTGGCGTGCGCTTCGTGCGCACCGACATCACCGACGACGCACAGGTGCAGGCCTGCGTGGCCGAGGCGGCCGCACGGCACGGCGGGGTGCACTTTCTCGTCAACCTGGCGTGCTCTTATGTAGACGACGGCTTCAAGTCGCCGCGCGCCGACTGGCTCACCTCGTTCAATGTGAACGTGGCGAGCGCGGTGGCGATGCTGCAGGCCGCGCACCCGCACATGGTGGCGGCCGGCGGCGGGGCGGTGGTCAATTTCACGAGCATCTCGTCGCGCGTGGCGCAGACGGGGCGCTGGCTCTATCCGGTGAGCAAGGCCGCGATGGCGCAGCTCACCCGCAACATGGCGATGGACCTGGCGCAGGACAACATCCGGGTGAACAGCGTGTCGCCGGGCTGGACCTGGTCGGCCGTGATGGAGCGCCTGAGCGGCGGCGACCGCGCCAAGACCGATCGCGTGGCCGCGCCCTTCCACCTGCTCGGGCGCGTCGGCGATCCGGACGAGGTGGCGCAGGTGGTGCTGTTCCTGTGCTCCGACCACGCGAGCTTCGTGACCGGCGCCGACTACGCGGTGGACGGCGGCTATTCCGCCATGGGTCCCGAGCAGGCCGTGCCTGCCATTCCCCTGTTGATGGACTGACCCGCTCCCCAGCGGAGCATCAAGGAGCAAATGAAATGAAGCGAATCGCCATCGTCGGCGCGGGCCAGTCGGGCCTGCAACTGGGGCTCGGCCTGCTCGCGGCAGGCTACGAGGTCACGATGTTCAGCAACCGCACGGGCGAGGACATCCGCCACGGCAAGGTGATGTCGAGCCAGTGCATGTTCGACACCTCGCTGCAGATCGAGCGCGAACTGGGGCTGGATCATTGGGCGAGCATTTGCCCCACGGTGGATGGCATTGGCCTGGCCGTGCCGCACCCCGAGCAGAAGGGCGCCAAGGCCATCGACTGGGCTGCGCGGCTGCATTCGAGCGCGCAGTCGGTCGATCAGCGCGTGAAGATCCCGGCGTGGATGGACGAATTCCAGAAGAAGGGCGGCGAACTCGTCTTCAAGGACGCGGGCATCGACGAGCTCGAGGCCTGCACGCAGAGCCACGATCTGACGCTGGTGGCGAGCGGCAAGGGCGAGATCTCCAAGCTCTTCGAACGCGATGCGCACAAGTCGCCGTACGACAAGCCGCAGCGTGCGCTGGCGCTGACCTATGTGAAGGGCATGGCGCCGCGCGAGCCGTTCTCGGCGGTGTGCTTCAACCTGATTCCCGGCGTGGGCGAGTACTTCGTGTTCCCGGCACTGACCACGACAGGGCCGTGCGAGATCATGGTGTTCGAAGGCGTGCCCGGCGGGCCGATGGACTGCTGGGCCGACGTGAAGACGCCCGAGGAGCACCTCGCGCGCAGCAAGTGGATCCTCGACACCTTCACACCCTGGGAGGCCGAGCGCTGCCGCGACATCGAGCTCACTGACGACAACGGCATCCTCGCCGGCCGCTTCGCGCCGACGGTGCGCAAACCCGTGGCAACGCTGCCTTCGGGCTGCAAGGTGCTGGGCCTGGCCGACGTGGTGGTGCTCAACGACCCGATCACGGGCCAAGGCTCCAACAACGCGGCCAAGTGCGCCGACACCTATTTGAAAAGCATCCTCGCGCGCGGCGATGGCGCAGCCGACGCGGCCTGGATGCAGCAGACCTTCGACCGCTACTGGTTCGGCTATGCGCAATGGGTCACGCAGTGGACCAACATGCTGCTAGCGCCGCCGCCGCCCCATGTGCTCAACCTGCTCGGCAGTGCCGGCGCGGTGCCGCCGCTGGCCAGCGCCTTTGCCAACGGCTTCGACGATCCGCGCACCTTCTTCCCGTGGTTCTCCGATCCGGCTGAATCGGAGCGCTACATCGCAAGCTGCGCGGCCGTCGCGTAGCCCGGAGCGAACCCATGAAACGACGCGTGGCCATCGTCGGCGCCGGGCAGTCCGGCATGCAGCTCGCGCTCGGCCTGCAGCGCGCGGGGCATGAGGTGACGGTTTTCTCGAACCGCAGCGCGCGGGAAATCGCCGAGGGGCCGGTGATGTCCAGCCAGTGCATGTTCGAGACCGCGCTGCAGGCCGAGCGCGAATTGGAACTGGACTGGTGGGCGGACGAATGCCCCTCGGTGGAGGGCATCGGCATCGCGGTGCGCAACCCGGAAGGCGGCAAGGCCATCGAATGGCGCGCACGGCTCGACGGGCCCGCGCAGTCGGTGGACCAGCGGCTCAAGATTCCCGCATGGATGGCCGAGTTCGAAAAGCGCGGCGGCCGGCTGGTGCTGAAGGACGTGGGGCTCGACGACCTGGAGACCTGCGCGCAACTGCACGACCTGGTCGTCGTCGCGAGCGGCAAGGGCGAGATCTCGCAGCGCTTCGAGCGCGACGAGGCGCGTTCGCCCCTCGACCAGCCGCAGCGCGCGCTGGCGCTCACCTATGTGAAGGGCATGAAGCCCGCCCAGCCGTATGCGCGGGTGTGCTTCAACCTGATTCCCGGCGTGGGCGAGTACTTCGTGTTCCCGGCGCTGACCACGACGGGGCCGTGCGAGATCATGGTGTTCGAGGGCGTGCCGGGCGGCCCGATGGACTGCTGGGCCGATGTGAAGACGCCGCAGGAACATCTGGCGCGCAGCAAATGGATCCTCGAGACCTTCCTGCCCTGGGAAGCCGAGCGCTGCACCGACATCGAGTTGACCGACGACAACGGCATCCTCGCGGGCCGCTTCGCGCCCACGGTGCGCAAGCCCGTGGCCACGCTGCCTTCGGGGCGCCAGGTGCTGGGCCTGGCCGATGCGGTGGTGCTCAACGATCCGATCACGGGGCAGGGCGCCAACAACGCGGCCAAGTGCGCCGACATCTACCTCAAGCGCATCCTCGAACACAGCGATGCGCCGTTCGATGCCGCATGGATGCAGGAAACCTTCGACCGCTACTGGGAGGGCTACGCCCGCTGGGCCACCGACTGGACCCACAGCCTGCTCACCCCGCCGGCGCCGCACCTGCACAAGCTGCTGCAGAGCGCGACCCACATGCCCGCGGTGGCGAGCACCATCGTGAACGGCTTCGACGATCCGCGCGTGTTCGCGCCCTGGTGGTTCGACGCCGCCGAGGCGGACCGCTTCCTGGAAGCCCGCGCGCGCGAGGCCGTGGTCGACCGCTTCGACCGGCGCGACTTCCGCAAGGCGCTCGGTCAGTTCAGCACCGGCGTGACCGTCATCACGACCCGGGCCATCGATGGCCGGCGCGTGGGCATGACCGCCAATTCGTTCTCGTCGGTCTCGCTCGATCCGCCGCTGGTGCTGTGGAGCCTGGCGCGGCAGGCGCCGAGCGTGGCCGACTTCACCGGTGCCAGCCACTTCGCGATCAATGTGCTCGCGGCGAACCAGCATCACCTGTCGCGGCAGTTTTCGACGCCGCAGGCGGACAAGTTCGGTGGCGTGGACTGCTGCGAGGGCACGGCCGGCGTGCCGCTGCTCAACGGCGTCATCGCGCGCTTCACCTGCCGCAACGTGAAGCAGTACGACGGCGGAGACCATCTCATCTTCATCGGCGAGGTCGAGCGCTACGATCGCTTCGACGGCGAGCCGCTGGTCTTTCATTCAGGCTACTACCAGGTGACGACACGACACCCGGAATGCATGCAGTGAGCACGCGGCCCGCATCGCCACCCCACCTCACCCACGGAGCAGTTCACATGCAGCAAAAAATCCGCATCCAGGCCACCGACGGCAGCGGCAGTTTCAACGGCTATCTCGCATTGCCCAAGGCCGGCAGCGGCCCGGGCCTCGTGATCGCGCAGGAAATCTTCGGCATCAACCACACGATGCGCGAGGTGGCCGACTACTACGCGGAAGAAGGCTACGTCGTGCTGGTGCCCGACCTCTTCTGGCGCCAGGAGCCCGATGTGGAGCTCGGCTACAGCGAGGCCGACTGGCAGCGCGCCTTCGCGCTCTACGGCGGCTTCGACGAGGCCAAGGGCATGGAAGACATGCAGGCCGCGATCACCGCATTGCGCCAGCGGCCCGAGGTGCAAGAGAAGAAGGTCGGCGTGCTCGGCTTCTGCCTCGGCGGCAAGCTGGCCTACCTGGCTGCGTGCCGCACCGATGCGGATGTGGCCGTCGGCTACTACGGCGTGGGCATCGATGCCGCGCTCGACGAGGCCGAGCAGATCAAGCGCCCGCTCACGCTGCATATCGCCGAGCTCGACAAGTTCTGCCCGCCCGAGGCGCGCGACCGCATCGTGCAGGCGCTGTCGGGCCGGCCCGGCGTTTCGCTCTACGTGTACTCCGGCATGGACCACGCCTTCGCGCGCAACGGCGGCGAGCACTTCCACAAGCCCTCGGCATTGATGGCGCACGAGCGCAGCATCGCGGCGCTCAAGGGCGCGATCGGTCCGAACTACGACCTCTCCGCGCTCTGGGACAAGCACTGCGAGTACGAATTCGGCACGCGCAATGTCGACGACACGATGGGCACCATGGTGGCCGAGCCGTATGTGAATCACATCCCGACCATGACGGGCGGCGTGGGCTACAAGGCACTGCACGCGTTCTATACGAACCACTTCGTCAACAGCAATCCGCCGGACACCTCGCTGGTGCCGATCTCGCGCACCGTGGGCGCATCGCAGGTGGTCGACGAAATGCTGTTCTGCTTCACGCACACCACCGAGATCCCGTGGATGCTGCCCGGCGTGCCGCCGACCGGAAAGCGCGTGGAGATCCCGCTGCTCGCGGTCATCAAGTTCCGCGGCGACAAGCTCTACCACGAGCACATCTACTGGGACCAGGCGAGTGTGCTGGTGCAGGTCGGGCTGCTCGACCCCAAGCTGCTGCCGGTGGCAGGCGTGGAGACGGGGCGCAAGCTGCTCGATGAAACCTTGCCGTCGAACACCTTGATGCAGCCGAGAAGCTGAGGTCAGGGCGGCGCGCGCCCTTTGTCTCAGCTGCTCTGCCGCAGCATCAGCTCGAAGCCCAGGTCCACCGTGCGCTCGGCCACCGTCTCCGCGCGCATCAGCGACAGCAGCATGGTGGCCGCGCGCTCGCCGATCTCGCGGCGCGGGGTGTGCACCGTGGTCAGCGGCGGCAGCATCTGGTCGCTGCCGCCCAGGTCGTTGAAGCCGGCGATCGCCACGCGCTCGGGCACCGGCACGCCGGTGCGCAGCGCGGCAAGCAGCGCGCCTTGGGCGAGGTCGTCGTTGCAATAGAAGATGGCGTCCACGTCGGGGTGGCGCGCGAGCAGGTCCTCGAATTGCCGGCCGCCGAGCGCCATGGACGTGGGGCCGGGCGCCAGCAGTTCGAGCGCCGGGTCGTGGCAGCCGGCGGCGCGCAACGCCTCGCGATAGCCCTCCAGCCGCATCATCACGCGCGGGTCGAGCTGGCCGGCGGCATAGGCGATGCGGCGGCGGCCGCGCGCAAGCAGGTGCTGCACGATGGCGCGGCCCGCATCCTGCTGCGAAAACCCGACGCTGTGGACGCCGGGCGCGGCCGAGGTTTCCATCAGGTACACGCAGGGCGCGTCGCTGCGCTCGAGCATCCGCAAGGCCGCGGCGCTGCGGTCGAAGCCGGTGAGCAGCAGGCCCGCCGGCCGCTGCGAGAGGTAGCTGCGCAGCAGCGCCTCTTCCTGCGCGGGGTCGTAGTGGGTCACGCCGATGAGCGACTGGAAGCCGTGCGGCGAAAGCGCGTCCTGCACCGCCTCGAGCAGTTCCACGAAAAGCTGGTTGGTCAGCGACGGAATCAGCACCGCCACATGCGAACTGCGCGCCGAAGCCAGCGCGCGCGCCGCCACGTTGGGCACGTAGCCGAGCTGGTCGACCGCCGCCTGCACGCGGGCCTGCAGGTCGGGCGACACATTGCGCGCGCCGCGCAGGGCGCGCGACACCGTGATCGGGCTCACGCCTGACACGCGGGCCACGTCGTCGAGCGTCACGTGGCTGGAAGAACGGGAGCGTGGGCGCTCGGGGGCGTCGGCCATGGTGGATGTCTAAGGGTTATTACCAAGATTGGATTGGACAGCGCTGTCCTAGGATAGCGCTGTCCAGCCTCGTGCCGGTTCGGGAAAAACCCGAGCGTGCCAGAGCGCTGTTTTTTTGGATTGTGCGGGATAGCGCTATCCCATCCATCGGCCACCTTTGCAACGGCCGGATATTCAGGAGACAACACATGTTCGGAATGAGCAAAGAGGTTTTCCTGCTCGTCGATGCCCTGGTGGCGATCCTCGGGCTGATCCTTCTGATCACGCGCTGGCGCGTGCACCCCTTCATCGCGCTGACCCTGGCCGCGGGCTTCCTGGGCCTGACCTCGGGCATGCCGGTGGACCTGGTGATGAAGTCCTTCCAGGACGGCTTCGGTGGCGTGCTCGGCTTCGTGGGCATCGTGCTCGGCCTGGGCACCATGCTCGGCAAGATGATGGCGGAGTCGGGCGGCGCCGACCGCATCGCGCGCACGCTGATCGACGCGTTCGGCAAGGAACGCGTGCACTGGGCCATGATGTTCGCGGCCTTCCTGGTGGGCATTCCGCTCTTCTTCGAGATCGGCTTCGTGCTGCTCATTCCGCTGGTGTTCATCGTGGCGCGGCGCACCGGCGTGTCGCTGATCCGCATCGGCATTCCGCTGCTGGCGGGCCTTTCCGTGGTGCACGGCCTCGTGCCGCCGCACCCGGGCCCGCTGCTGGCCATCGGCGTGTTCGGCGCCGACATCGGCAAGACCATCTTCTACGGCCTTCTCGTCGGCCTGCCCACCGCGATGATCGCGGGCCCGATCTTCGGCAAGTACATCTCGAAGTACGTGCCGGGCGAAGCCTCGCCCGAGCTGCTGGCGCAGTTGGCGCGCGAGCCCGAGGCGCGCGAGCTGCCGGGCTTCGGCATCACGCTGGTCACGATCCTGCTGCCGGTGGCGCTGATGCTGCTCAAGACCTTCGCCGACGTGGCGCTCGACGACAAGAACATCGTGCGCCAGTGGCTGGACTTCATCGGCCATCCGATCACCGCGCTGCTGGCGGCGCTCTTGCTGTCGCTCTACACCTTCGGCTATGCGCGCGGCTTCACCAGCAAGCAGATCATGAAGTTCGTGGACGACAGCTTGGCGCCCACCGCGGCCATCGTGCTGATCATCGGTGCGGGCGGCGGCTTCAAGCAGATGCTGGTGACCAGCGGCGTGGGCAACGCGATCGGGCAGATGGCGCTGCATGCACAGGTCTCGCCGATCCTGCTGGCGTGGCTGGTGGCGGGGCTGATCCGCATCGCCACGGGCTCGGCCACGGTGGCCACCATCACCGGTGCGGGCATCGTCGCGCCGCTCGCCACCCTGGTGCCGGGCGTGAACCTCGAACTGCTGGTGCTGGCCACGGGCGCGGGGTCGCTGATCCTGTCGCACGTCAACGACGCGGGCTTCTGGCTGGTCAAGCAGTACTTCAACATGACGGTGGCCGAGACCTTCAAGACCTGGACGGTGATGGAAACGCTGATCTCGGTCGTGGCCCTCGCGTTCATCATGCTGCTGAGCCTGGTGGTCTGAACGCGATCACCTGAACCTGATCACTTAGGCAAGGAGACAAGCCATGGGCCGCATCGTCATCGGGGTCGACATCGGAACCACCAGCACCAAGGCGGTGGCGTTCACGCCCGCGGGGCGTGTACTGGCCCACCACGCGGTCGATTACCCGCTGCTGCAGCCCGAGGCCGGCGCCGCCGAGCAGGAGCCCGAGCAGATCTTCCAGGCGGTGCTCGCGGCCATCGCGGGCTGCGTGCAGGAGAGCAAGGCCACGCCCGCCGACGTGCTCGCCGTGTCCTTCAGCGCGGCCATGCACAGCCTGATCCTGGTCGACGGCGCGGGCGTGCCGCTGACCGCCAGCATCACCTGGGCCGACCAACGCGCCGCGCGCTGGGCCGAGCGCATCCGCGACGAATGGGACGGGCTGGCGATCTACCGCCGCACCGGCACGCCGATCCATCCGATGTCGCCGCTGGCCAAGCTGGTGTGGCTGCGCCACGAGCGCGCCGAGCTCTTCGTGAGTGCGGCGCGCTTCGTCGGCATCAAGGAATACGTGTTCTTCCGGCTCTTCGGGCAGTGGCAGATCGACCATTCGATCGCCTCGGCCACGGGGCTCTTCAACATCGAGCGGCTCGACTGGGACGAAGGTGCGCTCGCGCTCGCCGGCGTGCGCGCCGACCAGTTGCCGCGCCCGGTGCCGACCACCTGGCACATCGAAGGCCTCGCGGCCGATGTCGCGGCGCAACTGGGACTCGCGACCGACACGCCCTTCGTCATCGGCGCCAACGACGGTGTGCTCTCCAACCTCGGCGTGAACGCGGTGGCGCCCGGCGAGGTGGCCGTGACCATCGGCACCAGCGGCGCGATGCGCACCGTGGTCGACCACCCCATGACCGATCCCGAGGGCCGCACCTTCTGCTACGCGCTCGCCGAGCGGCGCTGGGTGGTGGGCGGACCGGTGAACAACGGCGGCATCATCCTGCGCTGGGTGCGCGACGAGTTCGCTTCGGCCGAAGCCGAGACCGCCAAGCGCCTGGGCATCGACACCTACGAGGTGCTCACGCGCATCGCCGAGCGCGTGTCGGCCGGCTCCGAAGGGCTGGTGTTCCATCCCTTCCTCACCGGTGAACGCGCGCCTTACTGGAACGCCGACCTGCGCGGCTCCTTCTTCGGGCTGGGCATCCATCACCGCAAGGAGCACATGATCCGCGCGGTGCTGGAGGGCGTGATCTTCAATCTCTACAGCATCCTGCCGGCGGTCGAGTCGATCGCGGGGCGCAGCGCGCACATCAAGGCCACCGGCGGCTTCGCGCGTTCGGGCATGTGGCGCCAGATGATGGCCGACGTGTTCGACCGCGAGGTGGTGGTGCCCGAGAGCTTCGAGAGCTCCTGCCTGGGCGCCGCGGTGCTCGGGCTCTATGCGCTGGGCCATGTCGATTCGCTCGACGTGGTCGCGGGTATGGTCGGCGCCACGCACCGCCACACGCCCAATGCCAAGAACGCCGCGCTCTACCGGCAGCTGCTGCCGGTGTACCTCTCGCTGCCGCGCAAGCTCGGCGAGGAGTACCGGCTGCTCGCGGCGTTCCAGCAGCAGACGGCGATGCCGCCGCCGGCTCGCAAGAGCTGACGCCATTCGACCCGTTGTTGCCCGTTGGAGATCTGGTCTTGCTGAAAACGATGCCGCCGGCCTCCGCCTTCCGAGCGCATGCGTCCCCAGCGCGCCCCTACACCACCGCGCGTGCCCGTCCGCACGACGCGCGGGGCGGCGCAACATCCGAGCCCGCCGTGCCTGCGCTGGCGGAGCCCCGGGTCACCATTCACTGCGAAACCTCATCCGCGGCCTCGGTGCGCGGCAACGATGCGAATTGCCTGCACGAGCACGAGCTGCACCTGATCGGCGCTGCGCCGGCGCGCCTGCGCGTGGGCAGCGGCATCGACGAGGAAACCCATCGCTTCGCGCCCGGCACCGTGGTGTTGCTGGGCCCGCGGCTGCCGCACAGCCTTGCGTTCGAGCACCGTCCGCTGCATGGTGCGGGCAACGCCGGCAGCCTGGTGCTGCGCTTCGGCGACGAGCCGCTGCGCCGCGGCATGGAACTGTTTCCCGAACTGCGCGATGCGGCGCCGCTCCTGGCGCGCGCGCGGCAGGGCGTGCAGTTCGTCGGACTGAACGAAGGCATCGTCTCGCGGCTGCGGCGCATCGAGATGCTGCAGGGCCTCGCGCGCTTCGCGGAATTCACCGTGCTGCTCAACGAGCTCTCGCAATGGTCCGAATACCGGCTGCTGGCCGATGCCGCGTTCACCGACGATTCGTTGGGCGAGCCCGGGGCTGCGACGCGCATCCACAAGGCGCTCGACCACATCCGCGACAACTACGTGGAGGAGCTCTCGCTCGCCGAGGTCGGCGCGGTCGTCGGCATGCGCGAGAACGCCTTCTCGCGCAGTTTCCGCCGCGCGACCGGCCAGACCTTCACCGACTTCGTGATCGGACTGCGCGTCGCGCGCGCCTGCCGCCTGCTGGCCTCCACGCGCCAGCAGGTGAGCAGCATCTGCTATGAGGTGGGCTTCAACAACATCTCGAACTTCAACCGGCACTTCCGTCGCATCAAGGGCATGACGCCGGGTGAATTTCGAGCGGGAACTCAGAAGGTGTGAATGAATTCGGCGTGCCCGAGCAGCCCGCTCAGGCGCGCCCGATCAAGGCGCAAAGCACAGCCATAGCTCGGGCTATGGCGAGCATTTGCAACGCCGAGCGGGCGCGTCTGGGTGGGATGAGCGGGCATGGCGGATTCGTTCACACCTTCTCAGAGTCCCAGCGCCTTCGCCACCCCCGCGCCGTAGGCTGGATCGGCCTTGGTGCAGTTGTCGATGTGGCGGCGCTTGATGAACTCCGGCGCATCGCCCATCGCGCGCGCCGTGTTCTCGAACAGCACCTGCTGCTGCTCGGGCTTCATCAGCCGGAACAGGTCGCCGGGCTGCTTGTAGTAGTCGGCATCGTCTTCGCGGAAGTTCCAGAAGTCGGCATCGCCGCGCAGCTTGAGCGGCGGCTCGCGGTAGTCGGGCTGCTCCTGCCACTGGCCGAAGCTGTTGGGCTCGTAGTGCAGCGTGCCGCCGTAGTTGCCGTCCACGCGCATCGTGCCGTCGCGGTGGTTGCTGTGCACCGGGCAGCGTGCGGCGTTCACCGGAATCTGGTGGTGGTTCACGCCCAGCCGGTAGCGCTGCGCATCCGAGTACGCAAAGAGGCGCGCCTGCAGCATCTTGTCGGGCGAGACGCTGATGCCCGGCACCAGGTTGTTGGGCGCGAAGGCGCTCTGCTCGACGTCGGCGAAGAAGTTCTCGGGGTTGCGGTTGAGTTCCATCACGCCCACTTCGATGAGCGGGTAGTCCTTCTTGGGCCAGACCTTGGTCAGGTCGAAGGGGTGGTAGGGCACTTTCTCTGCATCGGCTTCGGCCATCACCTGCACGTAGAGCGTCCACTTGGGAAAGTCGCCGCGGCCGATCGAATCGAACAGGTCGCGCTGGTGGCTCTCGCGATCACCGCCCACGAGCGCCGAGGCTTCGGCATCGGTGAGGTTCTTGATGCCCTGCTGCGTCTTGAAATGGAACTTGACCCAGAAGCGCTCGTTCTGCGCGTTGACGAAGCTGTAGGTGTGCGAGCCGAAGCCGTGCATGTGGCGGTAGCTCGCCGGAATGCCGCGGTCGCTCATCACGATGGTCACCTGGTGCAGCGCCTCGGGCAGCAGCGTCCAGAAGTCCCAGTTGTTGGTGGCGCTGCGCATGTTGGTCTTGGGGTCGCGCTTCACCGCCTTGTTCAGGTCCGGAAACTTGCGCGGGTCGCGCAGGAAGAACACCGGCGTGTTGTTGCCCACCAGGTCCCAGTTGCCTTCCTCGGTGTAGAACTTGAGCGCGAAGCCGCGGATGTCGCGCTCGGCATCGGCCGCGCCGCGTTCGCCGGCCACCGTGGTGAAGCGCGCGAACATTTCGGTCTTCTTGCCCACGGCGGCAAAGAGCTTGGCGCGCGTGTACTTCGTGATGTCGTGCGTGACGGTGAAGGTGCCGAAGGCGCCCGAGCCCTTGGCATGCATGCGCCGCTCGGGAATGATCTCGCGGTTCAGGTTGGCCAGCTTCTCTAGCAGCCATACGTCCTGCATCAGCACGGGGCCACGGGGGCCGGCGGTGAGGCTGTTCTGGTTGTCGACCACGGGCGCGCCGAAGGCAGTGGTCAGCGGGGTCTTCTTCGGGGTATCGGATGGGTTGGTCATGGAGCGTTCTCGTGGGTGGGGAGAGGGACGCGCGGTCTTGTTGTCTGGTCGCCGGCGCAACGAAGCGCATGATGCCATTTCCCGCCATCTTTCGGGCAATGGCGCGGCGCATGCCAGCAGTCAGACTTTCGCGTCGTGGCCGCGCCGACGGCGTTCGGCACGGGTGCGCTCCAGCGTGGCCTGGCTCCTTCCGGCAGCCGCTTCGCATTTCTCGTGAAGCGCGATCAGCTCGCGGTCGGTGAGCTTCTCGATGCCCATGAATTCGTCCTGGGCGTTGGACGACCGGATCAGTTCGTCGAGCTTCGTCTGCAGCGCCACGCCGTCGCGGTTCTGGGTGTTCTGGATCAGGAACACCATGAGGAAGGTCACGATGGTGGTGCCGGTGTTGATGACCAGCTGCCAGGTTTCCGAGAAGCCGAAGAACGGTCCGGCCACCGCCCATGCAACGACCACAGCCACGCACACCAGGAAGGTGAACGGGCTGCCCGCGATACGCGCGGTCTTGCTGGCGAACAAGGCGAACAGGTGATCCATGAATGACAGTGCTCCTTCTTGCGCCGAAGGTGCCCGCGGCCGTGCCTGGCGTGTGTCGTCCGGCGCCGCGAGCGGGTCTTCATGAAGATGCTGTGAATGCGTCGGCGAGAGCCCAGTGTCAGGGTCTGCGTTTGTACCTGGGGAATATATGAAGCGTATATACTTTGTGCATATTCCATATTGAGGCTGCCGATGGGCATCGTAAAGATTTCAGACCTGATGCACGAGAACCTGCGGGTGGCGGGCAACGCCCTCAGCCGGTCCATCAACTCGCAGGCCGAGCACTGGATGCGGGTCGGCATGCTGACCGAGATGCACCCGGAACTGGACTACCGGGAAATCTGCCAACTGCTGATACAGGCCGAACTCGCAGGAGGGCTGGACATCGCCGCGGCCGTCACGGCCCAGCCCGGCAAGCCCCGCTCACCCTCGGCTGGAAAACGCTGATGGCGCGCGACATCGTCATCAAATCCGCCGAGGACATCGAGATGGCGCGGCGGGCCGGCCAGCTTGCCGCGGAGGTGCTCGCCATCATCGAGCCGCACGTCGTGCCGGGCGTGAGCACGGAAGCGCTCGACCGGATCTGCCACGACCACATCGTGAATGTCCAGGGCGCCATTCCGGCCAACGTGGGGTACCAGGGGTATCCGAAGACCATCCTTACTTCCGTCAACCAGGTGGTCTGTCACGGGATCCCTTCGCCCGACAAGATTCTGAAGAAGGGCGACATCGTCAACATCGATGTCGCCGTCATCAAGGATGGCTGGTTCGGCGACACCAGCCGCATGTACTTCGTGGGCGCCCCGAGCGTGCTTGCGCGGCGGCTGGTGGAGACGACCTACGAAGCCATGCTGGCCGGCATCCGCCAGGTCAAGCCCGGGGCGACGCTGGGCGATGTGGGCCATGCCATCCAGTCGGTGGCGCAGCGGGAACATTTCAGCGTGGTGCGCGAATACTGCGGACACGGCATCGGCCGGGTCTACCACGAGGACCTGCAGGTGCTGCACTACGGGCGGCGCGGGGAGGGACTCAGGCTGGAGCCGGGGATGGTCTTCACCATCGAACCGATGCTCAACGCAGGCCAGCGCGAAACCAGGCAATTGCCCGACGGGTGGACCGTCGTCACGAAGGACAGGTCCCTGTCCGCCCAGTGGGAACACATGGTGGCCGTGACGCCCGAGGGATATGACGTGCTGACGACGTGGCCGGGAGGCACGGGTACCTACGCGCCGGTTTGACGCCCGGCTCGCGCCCCCTCCAGCCTCAAGCTTTCGACAACCGCCGCCGCGCCTTCACCGCCGAAGCCAGTCCCTCGAGCACCGGCACCGTCTGCGCAAACCCGATGCACGCATCGGTGATCGAGACACCGTGCTTCAACGCGACACCCGGCTTCAGGTCTTGCCGCCCTTCCTCGAGATGGCTCTCGATCATGAGGCCCGTGATGCGCCGTTCGCCGCCCGCGATCTGCGCCGCCACGTCTTCGGCGACCACGATCTGCCGCTGGTGCTGCTTGCTGCTGTTGCCGTGCGAGACATCGATCATCACCTGCGGCCGCAGGCCGTTCGCCAGCAGCGCCTGGCAGCTCGACTCGACATCCGCGGCCGAATAGTTGGGGGCCTTGCCGCCGCGCAGGATCACATGGCAGTCGTCGTTGCCGCGCGTCTCGAAGATCGCGGCCATGCCCATCTTGGTCATGCCCATGAAGGCATGCGGCGCTCGGGCTGCGAGGATGGCGTCGGCCGCGACCTTGACGCTGCCGTCCGTGCCGTTCTTGAAGCCGACCGGGCAGCTCAGGCCCGATGCGAGCTGCCGATGGCTCTGGCTCTCGGTGGTGCGTGCGCCGATGGCGCCCCAGGCGATCAGGTCGGCAATGAACTGCGGGCTCAACAGGTCGAGGAACTCGGTGCCGGTCGGCAAGCCCAGGGTGGTCAGCTCGAGCAGCAGGCGCCGCGCGCGCTCCAGTCCTTCGTTGATCGCAAAGCTGCCGTCCAGGTGCGGGTCGTTGATGTAGCCCTTCCAGCCGACGGTGGTGCGCGGCTTCTCGAAATAGGCGCGCATCACGATCAGCAGATCGTCCTGCAGCGAATCGGCAACCTTTTTCAGGCGCTGCGCGTATTCGATGGCCTGGTCGTGGTCATGGATGGAGCAGGGGCCGACCACGACGATCAACCGGTCGTCGCGGCCATGCAGCACGTCGGCGATCGCCGCGCGGCTGCTCTCGACCAGCGCCAGCGTGTTGTCGCGCACGGGCACGCGCTCCTGCAGCAGCGCGGGGGTGATGAGCGGGCGAACGGCGCCGATGCGCACGTCGTCGATCCGGGTGGTGTCGAGCGTGCTGTCGCGGGAGCCGATTTCTGCGTCGTGGAGGGGGTCGTCGAGGCGGGGCATGGTCGTGGTGTCGATTTCGAATGGAGCTTCCTCGATTGTCCGTCCGAAGGCGATCACCCGGCTGTCTCGCCCTCGAAGCCGTGGAAGACCGTGAATGCTTCCACCGGCTCCCTCGGCATTGCAAGACGGTGCAGTGCCGCATCCGTCTGCGCGTAGCCCAGCGACATGCCGCACACCACCGTCTGCCCCGCCGGCAATTGCAGGCATTCGCGGATGACCGGTTCGTGCCGCACGAAAGACACCTGCGGGCAGGTGTCGAGTCCGCGCGCTTTTGCCGCGAGCATGAAAGTCTGCAGGAACATGCCGTAGTCGGCCCAGCTGTGCGGCATCAGCCGCTCGTCGATCGTGAAGATGAGGCCAATCGGCGCATCGAAGAACAGGTAGTTCCTCCCCGTCTGCGTGTAGCGCGCGACGGCATCCGCGCGATCGATGCCCAGCGTGGTGTAGTAGCGCGTGCCGAAATCCGATTGCCGCGACTTGCACGGCGCGGGCAGCTCATCCGGGAAATGCCGGGAGGCCGGCAGATCGTCGCGCTCGTGCGAGCGCAGTAGCGCCTCGCTGAAGCGGCGCTTGGCGTCGCCTTCGAGCACATGCACCGACCAAGGCTGCGTGTTCGAGTTGCTCGGCGCACAGCGCGCGACCTCGAGGATTTCCACGACGAGCGCCTTGGGAACCGGCGTGGGCTGGAAGGCGCGAACCGCCGCACGCGAGCGGATGACCTCGTCGACGACGTCTCGCGCTGCGCCGTCCGTAGGGGGAGTTTTCATCATGGCGCGATGCTCGCACGCAGGTGCGCGGCTGCCCATTGAAACTTGCACAGCATGGGTATGCACGGCATCGGATTTGGGTGGGTTGGCCTGAGACCATGAACAGGCTCTAAGGGGCGCCCGGCTCGCCGCGCGTGGATTCCGCGAGTTCCGTGAGCTGTTCCCTCAGCCAGACATGGGCCGGATCGTGCTCGTGCCGCCGGTGCCATATCGCGCGCAGGCTCACATTCGCCACTTCGTAGGGCAAGGGCTTGGCGTGCAGGTCGCCACGGCTTGCGAAGGCCTGTGCGAGCGGCGCCGGCACGATGGAGAGCATGTCGCTGTCCAGCAGGAGCTCGGGCACGGCGAGCGAGTGCGGCACGGTGACGCGGTAGCGTGGCCGCCGGCCGATGGCCGCGAGCGCATCTTCCAGCGCCTGCCGGTCGAACATCTCCGACTGGCGAGCCAGTCCGCGCTCGACGATGTAGCCGCTGACCGCGCCTTCCTCCTGTCCGCCGAGCGAAACGGTCACCAGCGGAAATTCCGCCAGGTCGTCGACGCGCAGCCGGCGCCGGCGCAGCGGATGGCCCTTGCGCATGACGAGCACGTCCTCCTGCGTCCACACCGGGCCGCTCTGGAAGCGCGGCGGCACCTCCGCGAAGATGCCGATCGCCAGGTCGATGCGGCCCACGTCGATCTGCTCGGCCAGGTCCAGCCGCGTGGACGGCCGCACGACAAGGTCCACCGCCGGCGCAATGGCGCTCACGCGACGGCTGAGGCCGACCAGCAGCACCGAGGTCACGTAGTCGTTCGCAGCCAGCACGAAGGTGCGCGAGGCCGTCGCGGGATCGAAGGGGCGCACGCCCAGCGTGTCGTGGATGCTGCGCAGGGCCTCGCGCAGCGGCGCCGCCATTGCCAGCGCGCGCGCAGTGGGCTCCATGCCGCGGGCCGTGCGGATGAACAGTTCGTCCTGCAGGACTTCGCGCAGGCGCGCCAGCGCATGGCTGATCGCGGACTGGCTCAGGTGCAGGCGCTTGCCTGCACGCAGGAGGTTCTGGTCCTCGAAGACCGCATCGAAGACGCGCAGCAGGTTGAGGTCCATGCGGTTCGGATTCACTGCTGCCATCTCTTTCTCCTCATGTTGCACGCGCTGCATTGTCGTGTTGCAGATTGATCGCTTCCAGTGGTGGATGCACGGTGGCACCGTTCGCCCCATGCGTTCCTGACGGGACATTCAACTGGAGCTTTCAATGGTGCATCACATTTCAAGGCGGTCTTTCGTAACGCGCGCTGCGTGTTTCGTGCCCGGCGCGGTGCTGTGGCCGGCGCTGTCTTTTGCGCAGACCGATGCAGCGGTAGGACGGCTCGTCGTGGGCTATCCGCCCGGCGGCACGCTCGACCAGACCGCGCGTCGTCTCACCGAGTCGTGGCGCACACAGGGCCGGCCATACCTCGTGGACAACCGGCCCGGCGCCGCCGGGCGCATCGCCAACGCGCAGCTCAAGCGCGAGAAGCCGGACGGCAGCGTGCTGCTGTGCACGCACACCTCCGCGATGACGATCTACCCGCACGTCTATGCCAACCTCGCGTACGACCCGGCGAAGGATTTCAAGCCCGTCGCCTTGCTCGCCTCCGCGACCTGCGTGCTGGCCGTGAGCACGGCCGTGCCGCCCGACGTGAAGACGCTGGCCGACTACGTGCGCTGGCTCAAGAAAACGGAGACCGGCCGCACCTACGCATCGCCCGCGGCGGGCTCGCTCGCGCAGTTCCTGGGTTACCGCTTCTCGCAGGCGGCCGGCGTGCCGCTCACGCACGTGGCCTATCGCGGCTCCGCGCCCGCGGTGCAGGACCTGCTGGGCGGACAGATTCCCGCCTACATCGGCTTCGTGGGCGACTTTCTCCAGCACCTCGAGAGCGGCAAGCTGCGCCTGCTGGCCGCGAGCAGCGAACGCCGCTCGCGCTTCTTGAAGAACGTGCCGACCTTCGCGGAGCAGGGCTTCGACAGCGTGACCGGGCTTGAGAGCTACGGCGTCTACGCGCCCGCCGCCACGCCCGAGAAAACCGTGGCGGCGCTCGCCGAAGCCACGCAAACCGCATCGCGCGACAGCACGCTGATTGCCGGCCTGTCGCAGATCGGCTTGGAGGCCGCCTATCTCGGGCCGGCCGACTGCGCACGCCTCATCTCTACCGAAAGGGAGCGATGGAAACCTGTGGTCGCGGCCTCTGGCTTCAGGGCCGACGAGTAAAGCAAGCAAGAAGAACTCTCAAAGCCAAAGGAAAAACCACCCATGACCGACCAGGACAAACTGATCGAGACCAGCCTCCCGTTCCTCGCGGAAATCCAGAACATGACCACGGGGACCGAGGTGGAGCAATGGCTCAACGCCACGTATCCACCCGGCTCGCCGCTCTACGACGCGTTGGCCACGCTGGTGAAGGCCGGCGTGCGCGACGGCTGGGCCGCCAACGTCGAGATCCAGGGGCGCAAGTACCGGCGTGCTCGGTTGTGCGACCCGTCGGCGCGCACGTTCAACTTCAGCATCACCGCGGTCTACATGGACAGCACGGACAACACCCAGGGCAATCCCGAAGAGAGTTTTCGCGGCGACTATCACGCGCACCCCTACGGCGAATTCAACATGGTGGTGCCGCTGAACGATGGCGCCGCGCTGGCCGGGCCCAACGGATGGTGCTATGGCGGATGGACCGCGCCCGCGCCGGGGAGCCATCACTATCCGGAGGCGAAGAACGGCGCGGTCATCGCGCTGTTCTATCTGCCGGCGGGGCGGATCTCCTATGACATTGAGGCGCCGGGCATGCAGGCGGCGCGCTGATCCATCGGTGCATGGCGGCTACCATTCGGCGTTTTCCACCAGCGCCGGCACGGGTTGCCGGCTTGTGCCGCCCATGTCCAACGCCACGCCGCTCGGTGTCACCGAGGAACAGATCGCAGCCGTCGAAGCCGAACTGGGCATCCGGTTTCCCGACAGGCTTCGGGAAGTGTGGAAGACCTACAACTGCAACGAGCTTCCGGGTGGCTGGCGCGTCTACCCCGTTTTCGATCCGGCCAACCCGCGCAAGACGGCAGGCAGCATCACTTATGAAAACCTGCGAGGCGCGTGGGGCCGTCATGTGATGGCGCTCGGATTGATCTCCATCGCGAGCAACGGCACCGGCAACCAGCTGGTGCTGAAGGTCGAGGAAGGACAGGCCGGGGCCGAGATCTTCTTCTGGCAGCACGACACGCAGAAGCTCAAGGCCTGGAAGCCCGGCTTCGACAGCATCGCCGGCCGCGCCGCGAAGTCGCGCGACAACGTGCAGCGGCTGCAGCGCGCCTTCGGCACGCGTGAGCGCTGATCTTCAGCGCAGCACCAGCACCGGAATGTGCGAGTGCGTCAGCACATGCAGCGTCTCGCTGCCCATGAGCAGGCGCGCGAGGCTGCGGCGCCCGTGCGAGGCCATCACGATGAGGTCGCACTCCTGGTTCTTCGCGGTCGCGACGATGGCCTCGGCGACCTGGTTCGACTTCATGACGATGGCCTGCGCATTGCGAACGCCCTTGTCCAGCGCGGTGGCGGCCACCCTGTCGACGATGCGTTGCGCGGCCAGGTTCGTCTTTTCCTGCGTGGCTTCGATGTCGCGCTGGCTCAGCATCATCGAGCCTTCGAAGTAGCCGAAGGGCTCGATGTGCGCGACGTTGACGGCCACCAATTCCGCGCCGCTCAGCACGGCCAGTTCGATGGCGGCGGCGACCGCCTGTTCCGACAGCGAAGAGCCGTCGGTGGCGACAAGAACACGCTTGTACATGGCAGGCTCCTTGGCCCCCGGCACTGCGGGTGCCCTCGCATTTCAGTCTAGTTCGCAGGCCGGGTCCTTCAAGTCGGGCGCGTGGGTTGCCGCCTCTAAAACGCGAGGAGCGAACGCGCGTGCTCAGGTGCCGCGCTTGGGCCAGCGGTGGCGCGTGCCGCCCGAGCGCCGGTCGGCCTTTTCCGGCACCACGCCTTGTGCGCTCAATTCGGTGCCACGCGATTCGAGGTGGCGCAGGCATTGGAGAAAGATCTCGATGTGCGCAGCGTCGATGCCGTCGAGCAGTTCGGTGTTGAGGCTCGCGATGCGCGGAAACAGTTCGCCGAAGAGTTGCCGCCCCGAAGGGCTCAGGCGCACATGCACTTCGCGGCGGTCTTCTGCGTCCTGGCGGCGCTCCACCAGTTTCTTCTCGGTGAGACTGCGCAGGCCCCGCGAGGTGCGCACACGGTCCAGGTCGAGCCGCTCTGCGAGCGCCGAGGGTGTGATCTCGCCGACTTCCGCGAGCGTGCCGATCATTCCCCACTCGCGGCGCGTGATGCCGAAGCCGCCTTCGACCATGCGGGTCGCCATGCCGCTGCCGGCGCGCGCTGCGCGAGAGAGCCGGTACAGGAGCAGATCGTCCAGGGAACGGGGAGCGCGCAGGGCGTCCGCATCGGGAAAGGCGGGCATGGAAATGACAGGGGTTGTGGCTGCGCCGCTGCGGCGGCCGATGATGGATTAGATCAACTATTTGTTACCTCCGTATAAATGAAGTAACAAAACCGGCCGATCGCCGGCAGCAGGAAATCCCATGCCCATTCTCTTTTCCCGGCGGCGACTCGCCGCCTTGTGCGCCTGCGCCCTTGCCGTGTGCGGCGCCGTCGTCCCCGCCCATGCGCAGAACCTGGAGGGGCCCCTCACGCTCGTCGTCGGCTATGCGCCCGGTGGCAGCACCGACCGCATGGCGCGGCTCATTGCCGAGCGGCTGAGCCCGAAGATCGGCGTGCCCGTGACGGTCGAGAACCGCCCCGGCGAGGGCGGCCGGCTCGCGGCCAAGCAGATCAAGCGCGCGACCGCCGCCGAGAACATCCTGATGCTCGGCAACCCGGCGGTGATGGTGATCGCGCCGCTCGTGATCAAGGACGCGGGCTATGACCCCGACAAGGACTTCGTGCCGGTCTCCCAGGTCAGCAGCTACGACTTCGCGCTGGCCGTGGGCAACAAGCTGCAGCTCGATCGCGCGATGTTCCTGGTGGGCCGGCTCTGGGCGCATCCGGAAGAAGCGATCTTCGGCGTGCCCGCGACCGGCAGCCTGCCGCACTTCTTCGGACTCATGGTGGGCGATGCGCTGAGCGTGCAGCCGCAGATCAAGGGCTACGGCGGCTCCGCGCCGCTCGCGGCGGACCTGAGCGGCGGCTCGCTGCCGATCGCGATCGACACGCTCGACTCGCTCTATGCACAGCACGTGGCCGGCAAGATCCGCATCCTGGCCGTCTCGGGCAAGAAGCGCGCGAGCTTCGCGCCCAACGTGCCGACCTTTCGCGAGGCCGGCATGAAGATCGACGCCGATGGCTGGAACACCTTCTTTGCGCCGAGCACGATGCCGCAGCCGAAGGTGCAACTGCTGGCTGCGAAAATCCGCGAAGTCATGCAGGATCCGGGGCTGCAGAAGGCGGCCGATGCGCTCTACATCACGCCGGTCGTGAGCACCGCCGCAGAGACCGCGCAGATGCTCAAGACCTATCGCCAGCAATGGGAGCCGGTGGTGCGCCGCTCGGGCTTCGCGCCCTGATTCAGCCGCCGAGCGCGATCAGCGGCACGCCCGTGTACGCCAGCCTGAACGCATAGACGATCGCCACCGCATAACCCGCGGTCACCAGCCAGACCGCCGCGCGCCCGAACGGCACGCGCCACATCGCGATCAGCGCGCCGGCGAGCGGCAGCACCTGCTGCGCGTGCACGCCGAGGAAATGCGGAACCCGCAGGTCGCCCCCGGTGGCCGACCAGCCGACCACGGGCAGCACCGCGCCGCCCGCGAGCGCACCGAAGGTCGGGCCTTCGTGCTGGCTGATCGCGATGCCCGCGCCCGCACCGGCCACGAAGGTCAGCACCAGGCCGATCACCGTGGCGAGCCGGTAGGTCGGCTGCAGCGCGTCGCCGTGGCGCGCGAACTGCCATGCGAGCGGCAATGTCGTGGCGTTGAGCGTCAGCGCACCCACACCCATCAGCGCGTACATGACGGCGTGGAAGGTCGAGTCGTTGTTGAAGTGCGAGGCCTGCCCGAGCGCGCCCTGCAGCGTGATGTAGCCGACCTCGAAGGTGCCCGTGGCAATGACGACGGCGACGATCGCACGCACCACGCGTGAGTCGCGGCGTTCGCGCGGCAGGTCGCCGATCAGCCAGCCCATGGTCAGCGCAAAGAGGCTTACCGAGGCCATGAACTTCAGCGGCTTCACCCACACACCGACACCGTTCAGCGTGCGCGGGTCCAGCCAGTTCGCGACCAGCGCGGCCACCATGGCCGCCAGCAACAGGCCGCCGTACACCGCAAGCTGCGGCTGGCGCGCATACAGCGCGCGCACCGCACGCGCACAGGCTGGTGCCACCCGCAGCGCAAGAAAGGCCAGGAGCCCGACAGGCCCGAACAGGAAGGTGAGCGCGAAGCAGGGAATCAGCAGTACCGGCGCGATGCCGGCGCGCTCGCCTTCGCGCGCGATCCAGGTGCCCACGAAAAGATCGAAGGCGAGGTAGTGGAACCACCCCGCAGTGAGCAGACCCGGATGCTGGAACAACGCATGCACTGCAGAGATGGAGCTGTAGCCGCCGCCCTCGGCTGACGACCAGTACGTGGCCATCAGCCACCAATAGACCAGCCCGAGCCCGACTGGAATGACAATGCCTGTGAGCGCCCAGATGGCAGGTTTGGCGCGGCCGAGCCACGGCGCTGCGCCGAGGGCGGCCCAGGCGGGAAAGGCGACAGCGCCGCCTGCGCTGAAGAGTGAATCGAACATAAGTGACCTCGCTTGTGGAAGAGGTGAAAGGGGGAAGCAATGGCTTTATCTTGACACTGTTCAGATAAAAAATCCATTGAAATTTAAACGGTGTAAAGTTCGACCATCAAAACCATCTGGAAACCCAGCAGTCATGGCGGAAAGAAAAAAAGCGGAAGCCCCGGCGCCCTATCACCACGGCGACCTGCGCGCGGCATTGATCGAAGCCACCGAAGGCCTGCTCGCCGAGCGCGGCATCGAGGGCTTCACGCTGCGCGAAGTGGCGCGCCGTGCGGGCGTCTCGCCCGCCGCGCCGCTGCATCACTTCGGCAGCGCCGCCGGTCTGCTGACCGAGGTGTCCATCCTTGGGTACGAAGAGCTCACGCGCTCGCTGCGCGCAGGCACGGCCAGCGGCGGCAAGGACCCCGCGCGCCGGCTGCGCGGCCAGGGTCTGGGCTACGTCCATTTCGCGTTGGCCTACCCCGGGCGCTTCCAGCTCATGTTCCGCAAGGACCGTCTGATGCAGGACCCGCGGCTGGCGCAGGCCGGCGACGCGGCCTACGCCGAACTGGAGATGGCGGTGCGCGACTACACCGGCTGGGGCCAGGAGAAAGCGCTGAACCGCGCGACGCAGGCGACCGTGCTGGCGGCCTGGTCCACGGTGCATGGCTTCGCGCACCTCGCGCTCGACGAGAAGTTCGGCGCACCGGCTGGCGCCGAAGGCACGCGGGAATTCGTCGACGGCATGCTGCCCGAGATCCTGCGCCAGCTCTGGCCTTGAAAAGCTAGGCGGGCCGCAACGGCGGCAGCCGCCGCGGGATGGTGTGCGCTTTCACGATCGAGGTGTTCGTCTCCGCCTTCGCCGCGATGCGGTCCAGGATGCCGTCGAGCTGCTCAAGCGATTGAAGGAAGAGCCGCGCGATGAAGCAGTCTTCGCCCGTCACCTTGTCGCACTCGCAGAATTCCGGCGTGTTCTCGATCAGCTTCTGCACCGCCTGCAACTGTCCCGGCAGGGGGCGAATGCGCACGATGGCCTGGAACTGGTAGCCGAGCGCCTTGGGGTTCAACGCCAGCGTGTAGGCGCGGATCACGTCGCGCTCTTCGAGCCGCCGCAGCCGCTCGGCCACGCTGGGCGAAGACAGGCCCACCTGCTGGGCGAGGTCCTTGAGCGACATGCGCGCGTTGGCGCCGAGGGCGGTCAGGATGTCCTGGTCGATGTCGTCCAGCATGGCGCGATCTCCGGTGGTTTGAGAGGTGGGCCTAATTTTCGATGGCAATCGAATGCCATCGCCTTTTTTAAAGCATTCTCATCCGTTGCCAAAGCTGGCACGCTCGACACCATGCAAACCAAGCTTCGCGGCGCGCTCGAAATGAGCGCCGCCATGGTGATTTCCGGAACCATCGGTTGGTTCGTCGTGCGCTTCAACCAGCCGCTGGTCGACGTGCTGTTCTGGCGCTGCGTGTTCGGCGCGGCCACGCTGTTCGTCGCGTGCGCCGCGCTGGGTGTGCTGCGCCGCGGCCTCACGCCGCGCACTTTCGCGCTGGCCGCGTTCGGTGGCGTGGCGCTGGTGGTCAACTGGTTGCTGATCTTCGCGTCGTTCTCGCGCGCGTCGATCTCCATCGCCACCGCGGTCTACAACACGCAGCCCTTCATGCTGGTCGCGCTCGGTGCGCTGCTGTTCTCCGAACGGTTGACGGCGATGAAGGTGGCCTGGCTCTGCATCGCCTTCGCCGGCGTTGTGCTGGTGGCGCAGGCCAAGGGTGGCGGCGGCGCCGATGGCTCGACCTATCTCACAGGCGTGCTGATGGCGCTGGGCGCCGCCTTCTGCTACGCCGTGGCCGCGATCGTCGCGAAGAAGCTCGGCGACATGGCGCCACACCTCATCGCGCTGATCCAGGTCTGCGTGGGCATCGCGATGCTCGCGCCGTTCGCGAACCTCAGGGCGTTGCCCACCGATGCGGGCACCTGGGGCGTGCATCTCACGATGGGCGTGATCTACACCGGGCTGGTGTTCATCCTGCTGTATGGCGCGATCCAGAAGCTGCCGACGACGGTGGCCGGTGCGCTGTCGTTCATCTATCCGCTGGTGGCGATCGGGGTCGACTTCGTGGCCTTCGGCCAGCGGTTGATGCCGGCGCAACTTGTCGGCGCTGCGGCCATCCTGATCGCGGCGGCGGGCATGACGTTCGGGTGGACCCTGCCGGGCACGTCGAGACGGTCGCCCGCAGCCCGCAAGAGCTGACGCCTCACGGAAGGCGAGCCCCCGCCGGTTGCAGATGCCGCTGAAGCCAGGTACGCATCACCGCGCGCCGTTCGGTGCCAGGGGCTGCCGCGAGAAAGGCTTCCGCATCCGGCCCGGCCAGGGGCTCGGACCGCGTCACCGTGGTCGCCACGGACTGCACCTGCAACCAGAGAGCGCCGCAGTGAACGCACGAATGGATCGTGAGTTCGTACCCGTCGACGCGGCCGAGGTACGCCTCGGTGGGCTCGCGCCCGGGCGTGCCGCAGCAGGTCCATTCCAGGGTCATGTCTTGCGGCTGCCGCGCCGCGTTCGCCCATCCCGCAAAGCGGGACCAGAGGCTTTGTCTTGCTTGCATTTCAACGCTCCGACGGCTGCGCTGTGTATTGCTTCGGAAAGCGAAGCCGGAGCGGGCAGCCTATCGGGTCGCGCGTAAAAAAGGCGCAAAAACAGCGCGCGTCATGCGGCGTGCGCCGGGCTCGCCTTGCGTCCACTCCACCGTGCGGCCACCCGTTTCACCAGCAGATAGAACAGCGGCACGAAGAAGATCCCCAGCGCCGTCGCAGCAAGCACCCCACCGAACACGCCGGTGCCGATCGCCGTCTGGCTGCCCGAGCCCGCACCGGTCGCGAGGGCCAGCGGAATCACCCCGGCCAGGAATGCGAGCGAGGTCATCAGGATGGGCCGCAGCCGCAGGCGCGCGCCTTCGGCCACCGCTTCGAGCAGCGGCACGCCGCGCCGCAGCGCCGCCTCCGCGAACTCGATGATCAGGATCGCGTTCTTGGCCGACAGCCCGATGGTCGCGAGCAGGCCGACCTGGAAGTAGATGTCGTTCGACAGCCCGCGCAGCGCCGCCGCGATCACCGCGCCGAGCACGCCCAGCGGAATGACCAGCATCACCGAGAACGGCACCGACCAGCTCTCGTAGAGCGCCGCCAGGCACAGGAACACCACGAGGATCGACAGCGCGAACAGGAGCGGCGCCTGCCCGCCCGACAGGCGCTCCTGGTAGGAGAGGCCGCTCCATGCGTAGCCCGTGCCGCTCTGCTTCTTCGCGACGGTCTCGATGGCCGCCATGGCCGTGCCCGAGCTCGTGCCCTGCGCGGCGGCGCCCTGGATCTGCACGGCCGGCAGGCCGTTGTAGCGCTCCAGCTGCGAGGCGCCCTGGTTCCAGCGCGTGGTGGCGAAGGCCGAGAAGGGCGTCATCGCGCCGGTGGCGCCGCGCACCGACCACTGGCGGATGTCTTCCGGTGCCGAGCGGTAGGGCGCATCGGCCTGCACGTACACGCGCTTCACGCGGCCGCGATCGATGAAGTCGTTGACGTAGCTGCCGCCCCAGGCCACGCCCAGCGTGGTGTTCACATCGTCCAGCGAGAGCCGCAGCGCCGAGGCCTTGAGCTGATCGATGTCGACCTGCAGTTGCGGCGTGTTGGCGATGCTGTTGGCGCGCACGGACTGCAGGCGCGTGTCCTTCTTCGCGTCGCGCACGAGCTGTTCGCGCACCTGCACGAGGCGCGCCGATCCCATGCCGGAGGTGTCCTGCAGCCAGAACTCGAAGCCGTTGGATTCGCCCAGTCCTTCGATCGGCGGCGGCACCATGCCGTGGACCTCGGCGTCGCGCTGCTGCGCCGAGAGCGCGGTGCCGGCGCGCTCGCTGATGGCGTGCGCGCGCTTGTCCGCGCCGCTGCGCTCGGACCAGTCCTTGAGCGAGACGAAGGCCATGCCCTGGTTCTGCCCCGAGCCGCTGTAACTCCAGCCCGAGATCGTGAAGATGGTGTCGGTGGTGTCCTTCTCGGTTTCGAGAAAGTGTTTCTCGACGGCGCGGTTCACGGCATCGGTGCGGCCCTGCGTGGCGCCCGCCGGCAGCGTGAGCTGCACCATCACGCTGCCCTGGTCTTCTTCGGGCAGAAAGCCGCCAGGCAGGCCGAGATAGAGCGCACCCATGCCGGCCACGATGGCGAGGTAGACGGCGGTGAAGCGCAGGGGCTTGCGCAGCATGCGGCCCAGCAGCCCGACGTAGCGCCCCTGCGCAGCATCGAAGCGGCGGTTGAACGCACCCAGAAAGCCTCTTGTGCGCGGCGCCGTGCCCGCTTTCAGGAAGCGCGCGCAGAGCGCTGGAATCAGCACGATGGCCACTACCACCGAGAGCACCATCGACGCGATGATCGTCACCGAGAACTGCCGGTAGATCACGCCCACCGAGCCGCCGAAAAACGTCATCGGCAGGAACACCGCCGACACCACCACCGCGATGCCCACCAGCGCGCCGGTGATCTCGCCCATCGACTTGATGGTGGCCGCCTTCGCGTCGAGCCCTTCTTCGTGCATCACGCGCTCGACGTTCTCCACCACGACGATGGCGTCGTCCACCAGGAGCCCGATGGCCAGCACCATGCCGAACAGCGTCAGCACGTTGATCGAATAGCCGAAGGCCGCGAGCACGCCGAAGGTGCCGAGCAGCACCACCGGCACGGTGATCGCGGGGATCACCGTGGCGCGCCAGTTCTGCAAAAACAGGAACATCACGGCCACCACCAGCGCGATGGCTTCGAGCAGCGTCTTGATGACCGACTTGATCGAGATCTTCACGAAGCGCGTCGTGTCTTCCGCATACGCCACGCGCAACCCTGCAGGCAGCGACGCCTCGAGTTCGGCGATGCGTGCCTTCACCGCATTCGCGGTGGTGAGCGCGTTGGCGCCCGGCGCCAGCATCACGGCCGAGCCCGCGGCCGGATGGCCGTTCAGGCGCGTGGTTTCGGTGTACGACTCGCTGCCGATTTCCACGCGTGCCACGTCGCCCAGCCTCACCACGGCGCCGTCGGCCTGCGTCTTGAGCACGATGTCGCGGAACTGTTCGGGCGTCTGCAGCCGCGAGAGTGCTGTGACCGTGGCGTTGAGTTGCTGCTTTGCCGACGAGGGCCGCGCGCCGATCTCGCCCACCGACACCTGCGTGTTCTGCGCGGTGATGGCGGCGGTGACGTCGGACGGCATCAGCTGGTAGCTCGCGAGCCGGTGCGGATCGAGCCAGATGCGCATCGCATACGCCGCACCGAAGGCCTGCACCGAGCCCACGCCGTCGACACGGCTGATCGGATCGCGCAGGTTGCTGGCCATCCAGTCGGCGATGTCGGTGTCGGTGCGGCGGTCGGTCTCGTCGTAGAGCGCCACGATCAGGAGGAAGTTGTTCTGCGACTTCGCGACCGTCAGGCCCTGTTGCTGCACCGCCTGCGGCAGGCGACTCGTGGCCTGGTTGACCTTGTTCTGCACCTGTACCTGCGCGGTGTCGGGATCGATGCCCTGGCGGAAGGTGACGCTGATCTCTGCCCAGCCGGCAGAACTGCTGGTCGACTTGAAGTACATCAGGCCGTCGATGCCCTTGAGCTGCTGCTCGATGACCTGCGTGACGCTGCTCTCCAGCGCCTGCGCCGAGGCGCCGGGGTAGTTGGCGGAGACCACGACGGTGGGCGGCGCGATGTCCGGGTACTGCGACACCGGCAGCGTGCGGATGGCCACGCCGCCGGCCAGCATGATGAGGATGGCAATGACCCAGGCGAAGACCGGGCGCTGGATGAAGAAATTCGCGATCACGACTGTCTGCTTGTCTTCTTATTCGGCTGCGGCGGTGGCCGCCTCGAGGGACACCGGCACCGGCTTGACCTTCTCGCCGGGGCGCGCGCGCTGCAGTCCGTCGACCACGAGGCGGTCGCCTTCGCGCAGGCCCCGGGTCACGATCCACTGGTCGCCTGCCGCGCTGCGCACTTCGAGCGGCCGCAGTTCGACCTTGTCGTCCGTGCCGACCACCAGCGCAGTGGGCTCGCCCTTCTCGTTGCGGCTCACGCCGCGCTGGGGCGCGAGGATGGCGTGGCGTTCCACGCCGGCCTCGACCTGCGCGCGCACGTACATGCCCGGCAGCAGCAGGCCTTGCGGGTTCGGAAACTCCGCGCGCAGCGTGACCGAGCCGGTCGCGGCATCGACGCCGACCTCGGTGAACTTCAGCGTGCCTTCGTGCGGATACGGCAGGCCGTCTTCCATGCGCAGCGTCACGCGCGTGCTGGCCGGCGCCATGTCGCCCGAGATGAAACGGCGCTTGAGCTTCGTGAGCTCCAGGCTCGACTGGATGACGTCGACGTAGATCGGGTCGAGCCGCTGGATCGTCGCCAGCGCCGCCGCCTGCCCGGGTGCGACGAGTGCGCCTTCGGTGATGGACGAGCGCCCGATGCGCCCCGCGATGGGCGCGGTGATGCGCGTGAATTCGAGATTGATGCGCGCCGCCTTCACCGCTGCCTGTGCGGCCTTCACCCCCGCCTGGGCCTGCGCGAGCGCGGCCTGGGCCTCGTCGTGCTCCTGCCGGCTGACCGCATTGGCCTTGACGAGTTCGCCATGGCGCTCGGCCTTGCTGCGCAGGCTCGCGATGCCGGCCTGGGCGGTGGCCAGCGAGGCCTGTGCCTGTTCGTGCGCGGCCTCGAACGGGCCGGGCTCGATCTCGTAGAGCACCTGTCCCGCACGGACCATGCCGCCTTCCTCGAAGAGGCGCTTGCGCACGATGCCGTTGACCTGCGGCCGCACCTCCGACACGCGGAAAGCGGCGGTGCGCCCTGCGAGTTCGGTGAGCACCGGCACGTCGCCGGCGTGCAGCGTCACCACCCCGACTTCGCCCGGTGCGTCGTCGGCGGGGGCTGGCTTGCCGCCGCAGGCCGCGAGCGCGAGCGAGGCGAGCAGGGAAAGGGAGAGCAGGAGCTTGGAGTTCATGGCGTCTGGAATCGCGGTGCGAGGCTGTCCGGCGCAGCCCGGGAAAACCCCGGTTGCGCATCAATTTCGCACCTGAATGGTGCATTCTGCCTGGGGCGCTGTGGCGCCATACGACGCATGGGCACGGCCTCTGTAGGGGCAAGCAAACGAAAAAAGCCAACGGTGGCACAGCCTTGCGGCTGCCCGGATCGTTGGCGGGGCGCCGGCGCGATGGCCGGCGGTCTGGCTATGGGGGACTTCCGATTCGCCGCTCGCGCGGTGAGGCAGAACTGTAACTAACCGGCGCGCTGCTGGCGCCGGCCCAGTGCGAACACCGAGTTCGGCGCGTCCACGACGAACGGCTTGCGCACCGGCGTGCCGACGACGGTGGTCCGCCTGCTGCCGGCCACACTGGTGGAGGCTTGCACGCCCTTGGCCTTCTGCTCGTCGACCAGGCTCTGCAGCGAGATCGATTTCAGGAACTCGACCGCCCGCAGGTTGACCGAGGCCCAGAGCTCCTCGACCTCGCAGCGGCCGGAGTCGTCCACATCCGCGCCTGCGCGGCGGCGCGTGGTCTCGGTGCCGTGGTCCTCGATGGAGAGCACGATGTCCGCCACGCTGATGAGCGCGGCCTTGCGGCTGAGCGAATAGCCGCCGCCCGGGCCGCGCGTCGATTCGACCAGGTCGTTGCGGCGCAGCTTGGCAAACAGCAGTTCCAGGTACGACAGCGAGACCCGCTGGCGCAGGCTGATCGAGGCCAGCGTGACCGGGCCCGAGCGGCCGTGCAGTGCGATGTCGATCATCGCGGTGACCGCAAAGCGGCCCTTGGTGGTGAGGCGCATGGAAGGTTCCCTTCTTGAGCGTTACTCGTCCCGGCCGCCGCCCATGCCCAAGAGGGCCAGCAGTGCCTGGAACACGTTGTAGATGCTGAGATAGACACCCAGCGTGGCGGAGATGTAGTTGGTCTCCAGGCCGTCCTTCACGCGCTTCAGGTCGTGCAGGATGAAGGCCGAGAAGATGCCGATGGCGGCGACTGCCAGCGTCATCATCAGTGCGCTCGACTGGATGAAGAAGTTGGCGATGCCGGCCACCAGCAGCAGGATGGCGCCGATGAAGAGCCACTTGCCCATGGCCGACAGGTCGCGCTTGATGACCGACGACAGCGTGGCCATGCCCAGGAAGATCGCGCCGGTGCCGGCAAAGGCCGTCATCACCAGGTTCGCACCGTTCGAGAGACCCAGCACCGAGCCCACGAGGCGCGACAGCATCAGCCCCATGAAGAAGGTGAAGGCCAGCAGCACCGGCACGCCGGCGGCCGAGTTCTTGGTCTTCTCGATGGCGTACATGAAGCCGAAGGCGCCGCCGAGGAACACCATGAGGCCAATGCCCGGCGACATGGCGCGCGCGAGGCCGGTGGAGACGCCGATCCAGGCGCCGAGCACGGTGGGCACCATCGACAGCGCGAGCAGCCAGTAGGTGTTGCGAAGGACGCGGTTGCGTTCCTGGGCCGACGCGATCGGTGCGTCGAAGCCGGGGTGGTAGGTGGGTTGACCGTTGTTCATTCTGATTCCTTGATCGGGCGTCCCGACGAAACGGGAACGCGGTAGTGGCACGGGAGAAGCGGTGTGTTCGCGATGCGAGCGCCTTGCCGGCGTGCGGCGATGCGGTCGGATCGGAAAGGCAGGAGCCGCAAAGGCTCCAGGTCGAGGCGGAGCCTTAGGCGACCAGGGCGGTGCCGCGAGGTGGCCGCTTGGGCCGATCGAGGAGAGGCGAGAGCGCGGGCGTCAGAGCGAGGCCGCGCGGCTGTTCAGAGAGAAAAAGCGGCATCGCCACAGGATGGCGGGCATCGACCAGCTCGACATGCTCGGAGCCCGCCTCGTCATGGGAGGGGAGTTCGTCCGCCAGGTCCATGGCGTCACTCACGAATGCATCGGAGAACGACATGCTGGCTGTTGCGCAGGTCTGCATGTCGGCGCTCGCATGCGCGGGATGCCCGGCGCCCATCAGGCCCTGCGCGAACACGGCAAGGCCGTAGCAGGACAACATGAGGGTGAGGACAGTAGCGGCGAACCAGCGTGACATGAAGCCGCGATTTTACCCGGCGCAACCTGACTGGCCTTCTGGCGGGTTGTTTCGCCCAGCCCGGGGGTTGGACGTTTCAGGGTTCCAGGGTGGCGGGCGTCGCGTCATCCCCGGGCTGCAGCCACTCGCGCGCGTGGGTGCGCAGCGCGTCGATCTGCAGCCAGACCAGCGCCAGTTCGGTGTGGATGGTGCGTTCCGCCGCGCCGGCATCGCCCGCCGGCGCCACGGCGGCCGCGAGGGCGGCGCGCAGGGCGGGTTCGGCGGCGGGATCGTCCGCGATCGCGCCGCCCTGCAGCCCGCCGGCCAGCGCATCGAGCGCCGCTGCCGCGCCCTCGGCCGCGTCGCGCAGCACCGCCATGTGCGGCGAATCGGGCAGCGCGGCGCGGTGCGCGCCGAGCGCCGACAGGTAGCTCAGGAGCGTGTGCGAGCGGATGAGAAAGCGCAGCGCGATGCCCGCGCGCGGCCGCACGTAGCCCGGCTCGCGGAACATGTCGGACACCGCCGTGGAGAGCGCCGCGTCGGCGTTGTGGTCGTTGCGGCGCGCGAGCCGGTAGTCGAGATGGTCGAGCGGACCGGTGCGGTACTGCTCGACGATCCGGCGCAGATACCCCGCATGGCTGCGCATGGCCGTGGCCGCCAGCTCGTTGATGCGCCGCGCCTGCCAGTGCGGCAGCACCAGCAGCACCGCGAGGCCGGCGATCGCGCTGCCGATGGCGGTGTCGACCAGCCGCGGCACGAGCAGGAGGCCGCTGTCGCCCACCTGGTTGAAGCACATCAGCACCAGCAGCGTCATCGCGGCCGTTGCGAGCAGGTAGCGCGTGGCGCGCGTCGCGAAGAACAGCACCCCGGCCACCACCGCGATCACCGACTGCACCAGCGGCTGAGGAAAGAGCTGCAGCAGCGCCCAGCCGGCCACCACGCCCAGGGCCGTGCCGGCGATGCGCTGGCCCATGCGCGAGACCGTGTCACCAAACGTCTGCTGGCAGACGAACAGCGTGGTCAGCAGGATCCAGTAGCCCTGCGCGGGATGGATGACCTGCATCACGCCGTAGCCCACGGCGAGCGCAATCGCCAGCCGCAGCGCATGGCGGAACAGCGGCGAGCGCGGCGTGAGCTGCCGCCGCACGCGCTCCACCGCATCGCGCCAGGAGCGCGGCGAGCGGTTGAACAGGCCCATCTCGGTCCGACCGGCGCGGGCCGACGGCTGGCTCGCACCGGCGAGTTGCCCATCGAGCTGCGCGAGATTGCGCGCGAGCGCTTCCACCGAGGCGAGCAGTGCGAGCCGCTCGGGGGCGGTCGCACGCGCCCGCTCGTGTTCGATGGCGCCGCGCAGGTCGGCCAGCGCCTGCACGGTTTCCTCGCCCACCTCGAAAGGCTCGCGTCGCGCGATCGAGACGGCCAGCCGCCGGCAGGCCAGCCCCTGCAGGCCGAGCACGCGCTGGCAGCGGTACAAAAGGTCGCTGTGGAAGAAGGCGTCGGCCAGCGCGTTGTAGTCGTCGTGCGAGGAGCTTGCGCGTTCATGCACGTCCTGCGCGATCAGGTAGAGCCCGCGGTAGCGCGAGATGCGCCCGGTCGGTGCCCGCGCACCGATGCGGCGGAAGATGCTTTCCTTCGCGGCATTCAGCTCGGTCACCACCTCGGCATTGAGTTGCGCGAGCGACAGGCGCTTCTGTTCGATGTCGATGCCGCGCAGCGGCTCGAAGAGCGATGCCTTGAAGCGCACGAAGTTGCCAAGCACGGTGAAGAGCGTGACCAGCCGCGCCTGCACCGGCTGCGCTGGAAAGGCCGCACACCACAGCACCGAGAAGACGCCATACCACGCGGCACCGGCGAGCAGCAGCAAGGGCTCGCGCCCGCCGTCATGCCCATGCGTGGCCTGGTTCTCGATGCCGAGCGTCGCGTACATCGCGAGGATCAGCGTGGCATAGGCGATGGCCTTGTAGCGCGCTTCCACCGCGCCCAGCATCGTGAGCCAGAAGGCTGCGAACGCCAGCCCCGCGATGAAGAGCACCGGCCGGCCGAACAGCGCCTCGACCGAGAACGACACCACCGCGAAGCATGCGAGCGTCACGAGCTGCGCGCGAAAACGCCCGCGCCAGCTGTCGTCGGTCTCGGCGAGTGCGCTTGCGATGGCGCCCAGGAACAGCGGGATCACCGCATCGGGGTGGCCGGTGTAGCCGCACACCGCCATCAGGCTGCCGAGCGTGAGAAGAATGCGCAGCGGCTGCGCGCGAGAGGCAAAGGAACGCAGGCGCTGGCGCAGCGCATCGGGAGACAGGGGGAGCATGGCCGCGATCTTGCACGATGCATGCCACGGCGCGGAGGGCCTGTCAGGCCTGCGGCGGCGCCTCCCACGCGAAGCCCACGCCATACACCGACCGGATCCAGTCGTGCGAAGGCGATACCGCGCCCAGCTTGCGGCGCAGGTTCTTCACGTGGCTGTCGATCGCGCGCTCGGTCACGTCCACCGTGTCGTCGTAGGCGAGCTCCAGCAGCCGTGCGCGCGAGAAGATGCGCCCCGGGTGTCGCGACAGCACCTGCAGCAGCCCGAACTCGCGGCGCGTGAGGTTCAGCGGCGTGCCTTCGAGCGAAGCGCGCCAGTGCACGTCGTCGAGCACGAGGCCCGGCGCGTCGTCGCGCGGGGGCTGCCCGGGCACATTCCCGGGCGCCGTGCGTCGCAGCACGGCACGCACCCGCGCCACCAGCTCGCGCGGCGAGAAGGGCTTGCACACGTAATCGTCCGCGCCGAGCTCCAGGCCGAGCAGGCGGTCGACCTCCTCGATGCGCGCAGTGAGCATGATGATCGGATGCGCCGTGTGCTCGCGCGCGCGGCGCAGCACCTCGATGCCGTCCAGCCGGGGCAGCATGATGTCCAGCAGCGTCAGGTCGGGCGGCGAGGCGACGATGCTTTCGAGCGCGCTCTGCCCGTCGGTGAAGTGCTCGGTCTCGTAGCCGGCGTGGCGCAGGTAGTCCTGTACCACCGAGGCGATGTCGATCTCGTCCTCGACGATGACGATGCGTGTCATGCGGTTGCTGCCAGCGGAAGGGTGATGGTCATGCGCAGCCCGCCGAGCGGCGAGGCGGCCGCTTCGATGCTGCCGCCGTGCGCCTCGATGGTCGCGCGGCAGATCGAGAGGCCGAGGCCCGAGCCGCCGAGCGCGCGGCTGCGCGAGGTTTCGCCGCGGAACAGGCGGTCGAAGAGCCGTGGAATTTCTTCGTCGGACACGCCCGGCGCGCTGTCGTCGAACAGCAGCGTGAGGCAGTTGCCGGTCCATGCGCCTTCAACGGTCACATCGATGCGCAACTGGCCGCCGGCGTCGGTGTAGGCCAGCGTGTTCTCCAGCAGGTTCATGAAGACCTGGTGCAGCCGGTGCGCATCGCCGTCGATCACCGGCTGGGCCGATGCGGCGATGCGGTCGATCGCCTCCCGGTCGACCGCGATGCCGCGCTGAGCGAAGCGGTCGCGCGTGTGGTCGAGCGCTTCCTTCAGCAGCGTGAGCGGAAACACCGCGGTGGTGAGCAGGTCGTTCTGCGGCTCGCGCATGCTGCTGCGCAGGTCGTCGACCAGCTGGCCGAGGCGGATCACCTGCCGGTGCATGCGCAGCGCGGTGCGTTCGTCGAAGGTGCGTACGCCGTCCTGCAGCGCCTCGATTTCCGCGCGCATCGCCGCAAGCGGCGTGCGCAGCTCGTGCGCCGCGTCGGCCAGCCAGGCGCGCCGCGAGGCCTCGACCTTGTCCAGGCGCTGCGCCATGTCGTTGAAGGTCTTGCCCAGCAGCGCGAGTTCGTCGGAGCCATGGACCGTCACGCGCGTGGAGAGCCGTCCGCGCGCCACGTCCTGCGCGGCTTGCGTCAGTGCATCGATGGGCTTGAACCAGCGGCGCGCGAGCAGCCACGACAGCACCAGCGCAAAGGCCAGGCCGCACATGCCGGTGAGCGCGATCACGCCGGACTGGCGCGCGAGGAAAGCCCGGTCCGCTTCGCTCTCGAAGCCCTGCGCGGGCGCGAGCGCCAGGTAGCCGACGACCGAGCGCCCGCGCCGGATCGGCAGGCGCGCGGCATTTTCGAAATCGATGGTGGCGCCGACCACCGGCTTGCCCTGCGCGTCGAGCACGGCCAGGCGCTGGTAGATCGAATCGGCCGCCGAGCGCGGGTCGGGAAAGAACCAGGGCGGCGGCGGCATCGAGAAGCGCCGGGGCAGCAGGTCCAGCTGCGGCGAGGCCGCAGAAGAGGAGGCCGGTGGCAGCGGCGGGGGCGCTCCGTTGTCGGGGTCGCCTTCGAGCCGGGTGGTGCCCTGCGTGCGGCGTTCGTACCAGGGCGGAAGCCGCCGGTCGTCGGGGCTGGCCGCGCCGTCGAGCACGATCGCCAACTGGCCCATGCGCAGGCGGTGCCAGGCCTCGTCGTTGTCGCGCAGCTTCTTCCAGTCGCCGTTGGCGACGTAGTGCTTCAAGAGGAGCTGCGAGAGCCAGTCCATGCGCCGGATCTCGATCTCGGCGACGTAGGCCCCCAGGCCCCGCTGCAGCGCGATGATGGAGAAGCCCACGAAGCTGAGCAGCAACACGACCAGCAAGGCGGCCAGCGCCAGGAAGATCTTGCGGGAGAGGGTCAGACGCGGCATGGGCTTCTCAGGAAGGCATGGCCGCATTCTGCGACATGCGTTTCGGGCAGGCGGGCGTCATAGGCAAGCGGCGGATCATGGCGGGCAAATGTGGAGGAATCTGGGAGAACCTGCTCCCACATTTCTCCCGATTCGAAACGCACGATGCGTGCCCATGAACCCGGCCACGCCTCGCCTTCCCAGAAGACTCCTTCACGCCCTCACGGCCGCTGCATTGGCCTGGGCCAGTCCGGCGCACTGCACACCGGCACGCCCCGCCTGGTCGTGGGCCGATCTCTGGTCCGACCCGGGCATGGACTTGCTCCTGCTGTGGCTCACGGCGATCTTCTGGTTGGTCACCCATGTATGGACGCTGCTGGTCGTCTGGGCGGAGGCGCGCGCCACCCGCCCTGCGAAGCCGGGCATCGATGCCGGGGAGGAAAACGCATGAACGGCAACGTGCAATCCACCAAAGACTGAGCATTCGATGCCGTCTCACAGCGAAACCGCCTGGATGCATCCCGTGGCGACGCCATCGACCGGTGGGTTGCCGCTGATACAGCGCCTCGTGGGCCTGCTGGCCTTCAGTAGCCTCGCGCTGGGGGTTCTCGTCGCTGTACGCGAGAGTGGATGCGTCGATCGCCACGAGGCCGGGCGGCGCAACGCGAGTGCCTCGAGCCTTTCGACCCTGGCGCCCATCATGCGCACCGGCCCCGCCACGCCGCTCGATGCCGTGCAGCGCGATACCGCGTGCCGCGTTCAGGCGGGCCGCTCCGCGAAGCTGAAGCCCACGCCGTAGATCGAGCGGATCCAGCCGTGCGAAGGCGACACGGCCGTGAGCTTCTTGCGCAGGTTCTTGATGTGCCCGTCGACCGCGCGTTCGTTCACGTCCAGCGCTTCCGGAAACGCCGCCTCCAGCAGCTTCGAGCGCGTGAACACCCGCCCCGGATCGCGCGACAGTGTGCGCAGCAGCAGGAGCTCGCGGCGCGTGAGGTCGAGCGCGTGCCCCTCCAGGTGCGCGCCGCCATGCGCGTCCCGGAACGACACCGACTTCGACGGCGCCGCAGAAGCACCGTCGCGCTGCGCATGGCGGCGCAGCACCGTGTGCACGCGCGCCACCACTTCGCGCGGCGAGAACGGTTTGCAGACATAGTCGTCGGCGCCCAGGTCGAGCCCGCGCAGGCGGTCGACCTCGCGTGTGCGTGCCGTCAGCATGATGATCGGATGGTCGCTGTGCGAGCGCACCTTCTGCAGCACCTGCAGGCCGTCGATCTGCGGCAGCACCACGTCGAGCAGCGTGAGTGCGGGCGGCGAACTCAGGATGCGGTCGAGTGCTGCCGCGCCGTCCCCGATGTGCTCGACCTCGTGGCCGGCGTTGTAGAGGTGGTCCAGCAGCGCCGAGGCGTTGTCGCGGCCGTCTTCGACCATCAGGATGCGGCTCATGGCGTTGTCCCTTTTCTCAAAAGGAGGTTCCGATCTGGAACTGGAAACGCTGCGTGCGGTCCGCCGCGATGCCGTTGGCGGTGTCCACCTTCTGGTACGCCAGCGGCACCGCGTACGCGAGCCGCAGCGGCCCCAGCGGCGAGATCCAGCTGATGCCCAGGCCCGCCGATGCGCGGATGCGGTTCTGCGCCTTCCACTGCGCATCGGTCATGCTTGCCGTGCGGTCGGCGAACACGTTGCCCGCATCGAGAAAGGTGTAGAGCCTGAGCGACCGGTCGTTGCCCGCGCCGGGAAACGGCGTGCTGAACTCCATGTTGAAGATCGCCTTGCGCGTGCCGCCCAGCGAACCGCCCGTGACCGCATCGACCGGCCCGAGCGAGTTCTGCTCGAAGCCGCGGATCGAGCCGAGCCCGCCCGCATAGAAGTTCTTGAAGATCGGGAAGGTGCTGCCGCCCAGCGCCTTCGCATAGCCGAGCTGGCCGTTGATGGCCAGCGTGTATTGCTTGGAGAGCGCGAAGTATTGCTGGTACTGGTAGTCGGTCTTCAGGTAGCGCAGCGCGCTGCCTACGCCCACCTCGAGGTTCGCGCGCTGCAGCCGGCCGGTGGTCGGCACCAGCGCGCTGTCGCGGTCGTCGCGCGACCAGCCCACCGTCGCGGGAATGCCCACCACATTGCTGCCGGTGCACACCACGCTCGGCGCGGTGCCCGTGCACTTGAAGTAGTCCAGGTAGGCCTGCGGCGTGCCGGTGTAGACGTAGGAGCCGTCGACCAGCGTGTACGCGCCGTTGGTGCCGGGCGTGAACGAATAGCGCTCCACGCCGATGCCCAGGAACACCGTGTCCAGCTCGCCCACCGGCAGCCCGAAACGCACCGAGCCGCCGTCGCTCGCGAGCTTGTAGTTGCCATCGGCCTCGTAGTAGGGCCGTGTGGTGGTGTGGAAGACGTTGATCGTGCGCGAGATGCCGTCCTTCGTGAAATACGGATCGGTGGCGGTGAGCGAGATCGAGCGGTTGTACGAACTGGTGTTGACCTGCAGCCCGAGGTAGTTGCCCGAGCCGAACACGTTCTCCTGCGTGATGCCAAAGGTGAGCGAGATCTTGTCTGTCGACGAGTAGCCCGCGCCCAGCTGCAGCGAGCCGGTGGGCTTCTCGGCCACGTTGACCGTGAGGTCGATCTGGTCGTTGCTGCCGGGCACCTCGGTGGTCTCGACGTTCACTTCGGTGAAGTAGCCCAGGCGGTCGACGCGGTCGCGCGAGAGCTTGATCTTGTTGCCGTCGTACCAGGCGCCTTCGAACTGGCGGAACTCGCGGCGGATCACCTCGTCGCGCGTGCGCGCGTTGCCGCCGATGTTCAGGCGCCGCACGTACACGCGTCGCGCGGGTTCGGCCTTCAGCACCATCGTGACGCGGTTGTGGGTGCGATCGATGTCGGGCTCGGCCTTCACGCGCGCGAAGGCGTAGCCGAAGGTCCCGAAGTAATCGGTGAAGGCCTTGGTGGTGGCGGCCACGTCCTCGCCGTTGTAGGGCGCGCCGGGGCGCACCGTCACGAGCGTCTTGAACTCGTCTTCGCGGCCGAAGTAGTTGCCTTCGAGCCGCACGCCGGCCACTGCGAACTTTTCGCCCTCGGTGATGTTGATTGTGAGATCGAGCGATTGCCGGTCCGGCGAGATGGCGACCTGCGTGGAGTCGATGCGGAACTCCAGGAAGCCGCGGGTGAGGTAGTAGGAGCGCAGCGTTTCCTGGTCGGCGGCGAGCTTGCTGCGCGAATACTGGTTCGACTTGGTGTACCAGGCGAGCCAGCCGCCGCTGTCCTGGTCGAACAGGTCAAGGAGCGTGCTTTCGCTGAAGGCCTTGTTGCCGACGACGCGTACGCTCTTGATGCGCGCGGACTCGCCTTCGACGACGGTGAACGTGAGGTTGACGCGGTTGCGCTCCAGCGGCGTGACGGTGGTCACGACCTCGGCGTTGTAGAGGCTGCGGCTGACGTACTGGCGCTTGAGCTCCTGCTCGGCGCGGTCGGCCAGTGCCTTGTCGTAGGGGCGGCCTTCGGCGAGGCCGATCTCGCGCAAGGCCTTCTGGAGTGCGCTCTTCTCGAATTCCTTGGTACCGACGAAGTCGACATCGGCGACGGTGGGACGTTCTTCCACGATGACGACGAGCACATTGCCGTCGACATCGATGCGCACGTCCTTGAACAAGCCCAGCTCGAACAGCGCGCGGATGGCCGCGCTGCCGCGCTCGTCGCTGTAGTTGTCGCCGGCCTTGATGCCAAGCGTCGAGAAGACGGTGCCGGGTTCGACGCGTTGCAGGCCTTCGAGCCGGATGTCGCGAACGGTGAACGGCGTGGCGGCCCATGCGGGAACAGCGGCCATCGAGATGAACAGTGCAGCGATGGCCGCAAGGGACTTGGGGAGATGCATCGCCGCATGGTCTCTGCCAATGTCGGAGAAATGTGGGACGCTATCCAGCCCGTTTGGTAAAGCGCGTTACTGCAGGCCCATCGTGTTCATGGCGGGCCATTGCATGGAGATCTGCTGTTCACTTCTTTCCCGGCAGTTCTGCAGATGCGTTTCCATGGACAGGTCGCCCTGGATGTCGAGCAGCCGCTGCACGGTGCGTTCGACGGCGTGGGCATCGAGCAGCGGATAGGTGCGCGCGGTGCGTCCGTTGTTGCGCACGAGCCGCGCGATGTAGGGCAGGTCTTGCTGCGTGATGACGGCGGCGGGCATGACGCCTTCGAGCTCGACGCCTTCGCAGGGCAGGAGCACGAAGTACTGCAGGCGCAGGTCATCGGGCAGCAGGCTGCGCAGCTGCGTCGTCTTGCGGCCGCCTTGCCATGCGGGGTCTTTCACTTCGCGTGCGCGCTTGCATCCGTTGAGTCGGAGAAACCAGCGCGGCGGAGCCTCCTCGGATTTCTTGCGGTAGACGAAGGCGTTGCGCCACGCCTTGATCTCGAAGAGGTACACGCCGGTCTCGCACACGATGACGGCGTCGATGCGCGCCGTGGGAACCGCGCATCCCGAAGGCATCGGGATGATGAGGTTGCGAAGAATGCGCAGGTGCGAAAAGGCAGGGGTGAATGCATTCGCCAACTGCTGAATGCCCAGCGATGCGGCGACGGTGCTTTGCAAAACAATGGTCATGTGGACTCCTTCGGGATGGCGAAGCATTGCTTTGCTTTTGGGAGATTTTTAGTACGTGCGCTTTGAAAGGGTGGCGCGCGGTCTGCGCTGCGACGCTGCGTGCCCCGCTGTGCCGGCCGCTTCGCGGCTTCCCTGCGGTGCTCGCGTTTCGCGGGGTCTCGCAGAACTCGCCTTCGGCTCAAACAGCTGCGAGCCCTGATCCGCGAAACGCTGCGCTCCTCGGCGGCACAGAGGGGCACGCAGCGCCGCAGCGCAGACCGCGCGCATGTCGTGGCTTTGATGCCGTCGGCCGCTCGCGTAGCGGCGAGTGCGCTCAAAACAACACCGTGTGCAAAGCACGCGGCGTCCACCAGATTCCTCCAAATTTGAACGAGACCATCCGTTCAGCCGCTCGATGTAGAGCAGCTGAAAACCCGGAGAAACCTGAATGAAGAAATCCCTCACGGCACTCGCCGCGCTGGCCGTCACCGGCCTGGCCTCTGCCCAATCGTCCGTCACCCTGTTCGGCGTCATCGATGCCGGCGTGAGCTACCAGAGCGCCACGTCGCGCGACCCGGTCACAGGTGCGAGCAGCAAGCAGAGCCAATGGAGTCTTGCCAACTCCGGCTACAACTCCAGCCGCATCGGCTTTCGCGGCACGGAAGACCTGGGCGGCGGCCTGGCCGCCAGCTTCTGGCTCGAAGCGCCGATCAGCAACGACGACGGCGCGACCGGCATCGCCAACTTCAACCGCCGCTCCACCGTCAGCCTCTCCGGTGGCTTCGGTGAACTGCGGCTGGGTCGCGACTACACGGCCACCTTCTGGAACGACACGGTGTTCGATCCGTTCGGCACCAACGGCTCGGGCACCAGCGTCATCAACACGGTGGGCGGCAGCAGCGGCCTGGGCAATGCGAACTATGCGCGTGCGAGCAACATGGTCGGCTACTTCCTGCCGCCGAACCTCGGCGGCTTCTATGGCCAGGTGCAGTACAGCCTGAACGAGAACACCAAGACCACCACCGCCGACACCACGACCAGCAGCAGCGCGGGCCGCTACGTCGGTGGCCGTTTCGGCTACGCGAACGGGCCGCTCGACATCGCATTGGCGGTGGGCCAGAACGTCGCGGTCGACACCACCTCGCTCACGCGCAAGGTGCAGACCATCAACCTCGGCGCGTCGTACGACTTCGGCCCTGTCAAGCTGTTCGGCGAGCTCTCGAACGTGAAGAACAAGTTCGACCTTGCTGCCGGCAACAGCCGCGACAGCTACAACGGCTACCTCATCGGTGCGAGCATGCCGGTGGGTGCGGGCCTGATCCGTGCGTCGTACTCCACGGTGCGCTACGACGAAGGCGCCGTCGGCATCACCGGCGAAGACCCGCGCGTCAACAAGTTCGCGATCGGCTATGTGCACAACCTCTCCAAGCGCACCGCGCTGTACGCCACCATCGCGCGCGTGAACAACCGCAACGACGCGGCCTACACCGGCAGCCTCACTGCCGCGAGCACGACGGGCTTCGGCGGCAGCGGCGTGGGCTACACGGGCCTGCCGCGTTCGTCGACGGGCTACGACTTCGGCATCCGCCACGCGTTCTGACGACGCACCCGGCCGGTGCGACGGGGCGTTCGCCCTGTCGCATGCGGACGGGCGGCCAACGCCATGAGCTGATTCAAAAAATGACGCGACGAATCCATCACCTCGCGAGCGTACTGGCGGCAGCCGGCCTGTCGGGTTGCATCGTGCTGCCGCCGCCCGTGCTGCCCGGGCCGCCACCGATGTTTCGCGGCGGGCCGCCGCCCTTTCCGATGTCCTTCGAGCATCGCGGGCCGCCGATGGCGGCATGGGATCTGTGCGAAGGCCAGCCCGAAGGTGCCCGGCCTGCGCTGCCGGGGCCGCGTGCGGATGCGCTGTCGGGCACTTGCGAGCGCGGGGCCTCGGGTGCGCTGGAATTCCGTGCGCCCGCGGCGCGTTGAAGAGAGGTTGCACCCATGTACTCAGGCAACCTCGGGCTCGCCATCGCGGTGGGCATTCTCTTCGGCCTGGTCGCCGTGGTCGCGATGATGGGCTCGCTGATGATTGCGAACATGCGGGCCGGCGCAAGGGCTCGCGATGCGGCGGCGCTGGCGAGAAACGATGCGCGGCAGAAGATGCTGGCGAGCAGCGTGCAGGACCTGCGGCCACTGCTCGACAGAACGCCGGACGTTGCAGGCATTCGCTTCGACATCCAGCTTCCGTCCGAAGCCGTGCACATCTTCGCCATTCAGGCGGAGCTGTGCGAACTGCTGGCCAAGGTCGCGGCGCACGCGGCGAGCGTGATGGCCGCCGGTGCGACGCTGCAGGTTTCCGCGCGCGTGGAACGCGGGCATGCCGTCGTTCATTGGCGCGATCTCGATGCAGACGATGTGCGGCCACCGCTCGCGCGGTTCTTCGATGCACTCGATGCCGCTTCGCAGGCCAGCGCACGGGTGTGCGAGCGCATCGCCAGCAATCACGGCGGCCGCATCTACTCGGCGCCGCATGCCGATGGCGCACTGGGCCTGACGCTGCGGCTGCCGTTGCACGGGTACGCCGCGGCACGCTGAAGACAGCGGGCTGGCGGCGCCATGGAACTCCGCGTCATACTCGCGGTCCCACGGTGCCGCCGCTTTTCCTTCCGATGCCGAACGTGCGAATTCCAGTCCTCTCGTCCTTTGTTCGTGTGCTCGCCGCGAGCGCGATTTTTCTCGTTGCCGGTGCGCTGCATGCGCAAGCCTTGCCGCCGGGCGTGCGGCTCGGCATGACGGTCGATGAGTTGCAGGCTGCATTGCCTGCGGCCGAACGCGTGCAGCGTCCGCAGCGGCTGACCGGTGGCCTGCTCGGAAGCTGGCGCGCGGCACCCGTCGAAATGGCGGGGTTGACGTTCGAGCCGACCTTTTTCTTTGCGGCTTCGGAATTGCGGCGCGTCGAATACGTGGCCACTGCGCAGGCGGTGGCCGACAACGGCGCCTCCGCATTCGGCCAGATCGTGCAATGGGGACGCGGCGTGTTCGGCAACGAACTCGCGTCGCACGATCCGGGCAGCGCCTATGCCGCCTGGACGAGCGGCGATACCGATGTCTATGTGCAGCAGGTGAGCGACCCGCGCCGCGCGAGCGTGCGCCTGGTCTACAAGGCGCGGCAGCTGCGGGACGGCAGCGAACTCTGAGCGAGCCTGTCAGCCTTCGGTGAGCATGCCGCGCTGCTCGATGAAGGCCACCACCTCGGCCACGCCCGTGTGGGTCTTGAGGTTCGTCATCACGTAAGGCCGCTGGCGGCGCATGCGCTGCGTGTCCTGCTCCATCACTTCCAGGCTCGCGCCGACGTAGGGCGCAAGGTCGATCTTGTTGATCACGAACAGGTCGCTCTTGGTGATGCCGGGGCCGCCCTTGCGCGGGATCTTCTCGCCGGCCGCCACGTCGATCACGTAGATCGTGAGGTCCGACAGCTCGGGGCTGAAGGTGGCTGCGAGGTTGTCGCCGCCCGATTCGACGAACACCACGTCGGCATCCGGAAAGTCCTCGAGCATGCGGTCGATGGCCTCGAGGTTGATCGACGCGTCCTCGCGGATCGCGGTGTGCGGGCAGCCGCCGGTTTCCACGCCCATGATGCGTTCGGCGGGCAGTGCGCCGGCCACGGTGAGGAGGCGCTGGTCTTCCTTGGTGTAGATGTCGTTGGTGATCGCGACGAGGTCGTACTTGTCGCGCATCGCCTTGCAGAGCATTTCGAGCAGCGTGGTCTTGCCGGAGCCGACGGGGCCGCCGATGCCCACGCGCAGCGGGGGCAGTCTCTTGGTGCGGTGGGGGATGTGGTGAAGGGCGGAGGTCATGGGCGTTGTCCGGTTCGGTCAGCTTCGAAAGAGGCGGGAATATTGTGTTTCATGGCGGGCCGACAGCACGGCCAGAAGGGGCGCGAAGGCCTGGCGTTCGTCGTCGCCCAGCTTCATCGCACGGTCGACGGCCGCGGGGATTTCGTTGGCCAGGCGCGCGAGGATGCGCTGGCCAGCGCTCTGGCCCAGCGGCACGGCCTTGACGGCGGCCGCCACCATGTTCTCGGCCCAGCCGAAGGCGAAGGCCAGGCACCCGTCGTGCACCGTGGCGCCCGTGCGGCTGAGCGCAAAGGCAAAGGCCACGGGATAGCTCGCGGGCAGATCCTTGAAGACCTCGGCCGTGTCTGCGTGATGCAGCTTGAGCCACTCGACGAAGGAGCGGCCCATCTGCTCGGTCTGCAGGAAGAACTCGGCGGATTCGCGGGTGCTCATGACCCATGCGTTGAGCTGGCGGATGCGCGGCGCGTCGTTCGCGCGCCAGGCGGGGATGGCTTGTGCGACCAGCGCGAGGTCGCCGCGCGCGAAGCTCAGGTGCAACTGGTCGGCGAGCCACTCGGTGGCCTTGGCTTCGGAATCGACGCCGGCCCACTCCACCGCCGCCTCGACACCTTCGGAGTAGGAGAAGCCGCCCACGGGCAAGGCCGGGGAGGCCAGCCAGATGAGCTGCAGGAGACTGTGGGCGCTGGGGGCGTCGGCCGGGCCGGGCATGTCAGTGGGAGTGGCCGTGGTGACCGTGGTCGTGACCGTGCGGATGGTCGGCATGGTCATCGAGCAGTTCCGGCGCGAGCACGAGCGGCTTCGGGCCTTTGCTGGCGCCGTGCGAATGACCGTGGTCGTGGTCATGGCCGTGATGGTCATGACCGCTGTGGCCATGTTCGTGCGAACCATAGGCGCCGCCCTCGGGCTCGAAGGCTTCTTCTACCGCGACGACGATCAGGTGCATCGAGCGCAGCATGTCGGCCAGCACATGGTCGGGTTCGATCTTGAGGTGATCGGGCTTGAGCTCGATCGGCACATGCCGGTTGCCGAGGTGGTAGGCCGCGCGCGTCAGGTCGAACGGTGTGCCGTGGGCCGTGCAGTGCGTGATGCGCAGCACGGGCTGCGGCGCCGCGATGACGCGGATCAGCGAGCCGTCTTCGGCCACCAGCACGTCGCCGCCGCGCACCGCGGTGCCGCGCGGCAGGAAGATGCCGATCTGCCGGCCTTGCGAATCGGTGGCGTCGAAGCGGCTTTTCTGGCGGACGTCCCAGTCGAGTTCGATGGTGGCGGCGCGCTTGAGCAGCACGGGCGCGAGGCCCCGGCCCTGCGGCATGAGTTTGTTGACGGTGAGCATGTTGCGAAAAAGGAGCGCCCGGAGGCGCCCGCTGGCTGGATGAATACCTTCGAGGATACGCAGCCTGTCAAGCAGGCGCATGCCCTGGCTTCAGAACAGGAAATACCGTTGCGCCATCGGCAGCAGCTTCGCCGGCTCGCAGGTCAGCAGGTGCCCATCGGCGCGCACCGCGTAGGTCTGCGCATCGATTTCCATCTTCGGCGCATAGCCGTTGTGGATCAGGTCTTTCTTGCGCACGTTGCGGATGTTCTTCACCGCGCTCAGGTGCTTGGCCAGACCGTAGCGCTCCTTGATGCCCGAAGCCAGTCCGGCCTGCGAGACGAAGGTCAGCGAACTCTTCGCGAGCGAGCCGCCATACGCGCCGAACATCGGCCGGAAGTGCACCGGTTGCGGTGTCGGAATCGACGCGCTCGGATCGCCCATCGCCGCCATCGCAATCGTGCCGCCCTTGAGGATGGTGAAGGGCTTCACGCCGAAGAAGGCGGGCTTCCAGATCACGATGTCGGCCCACTTGCCGACCTCGAGCGAGCCGACCTCGTGCGCGATGCCGTGTGCGATTGCCGGGTTGATCGTGTACTTGGCGACGTAGCGCTTCGCGCGGAAGTTGTCGTTGCGTTCGCTGTCCTCGGACAGCGTGCCGCGCTGCACCTTCATCTTGTGCGCGGTCTGCCAGGTGCGGATGATCACTTCGCCGACGCGACCCATGGCCTGGCTGTCGGAGCTGAACATGCTGATCGCGCCCAGGTCGTGCAGCACGTCTTCGGCGGCGATGGTTTCCTTGCGGATGCGCGACTCGGCAAAGGCCAGGTCTTCGGCGATGCCGGCATCCAGGTGGTGGCACACCATGAGCATGTCGACGTGTTCGTCGAGCGTGTTCACGGTGTAGGGCATTGTGGGGTTGGTGGAAGAGGGCAGGAAGTTGGCCTCGCCCACCACGCGCAGGATGTCGGGTGCATGGCCGCCGCCCGCGCCTTCGGTGTGGAAGGCGCAGATCGCGCGGCCGCCGACGGCCGCGATGGTGTTCTCGACAAAGCCCGATTCGTTGAGCGTGTCGCTGTGGATCGCCACCTGCGTGTCGGTGGCGTCGGCCACGTCGAGGCAGTTGCTGATCGCGGCGGGCGTGGTGCCCCAGTCTTCATGCAGCTTGAGGCCGATGACGCCGGCCTCGATCTGCTCGTGCAGCGCAGCCGGCAGGCTCGCATTGCCCTTGCCGAGGAAGCCCAGGTTCATCGGGAACGCATCGGCGGCCTGCAGCATGCGCTCGATGTGCCAGGGGCCGGGCGTGGCCGTGGTCGCGAAGGTGCCGGTGGCGGGGCCGGTGCCGCCGCCGAGCATGGTGGTCACGCCGGAAGACAGCGCCTCCTCGATCTGCTGCGGGCAGATGAAATGGATGTGGCTGTCGATGCCGCCCGCGGTGACGATGTTGCCTTCGCAGCTGATGATTTCGGTGCCGGGGCCGATGACGATGTCCACGCCCGGTTGCACGTCGGGGTTGCCGGCCTTGCCGATGGCGGCGATGCGGCCGTCCTTGAGGCCGATGTCGGCTTTCACGATGCCCCAGTGGTCGAGGATCAGCGCATTGGTGAGCACGGTGTCGACCGCGCCTTGCGCGCGGGTGCGCTGCGATTGGGCCATGCCGTCGCGGATGGTCTTGCCGCCGCCGAACTTCACCTCTTCGCCGTAGCCGCCGGCGCGCAGCGTGTAGTCGGCCTCGACTTCGATCAGCAGTTCGGTGTCAGCCAGGCGAACCCGGTCGCCCACGGTGGGGCCGAAGATTTCTGCATAGGCGCGTCGCCCGATGGTGGCCATGTTTTAGAGCTTTCCTTGAACCAGGCCGCGAAAGCCGTAGACGATGCGGTCGCCCGAAAAATCAACCAGTTCGACCGTGCGCTGCTGACCGGGCTCGAAGCGCACGGCGGCGCCCGAGGCGATGTTCAGTCGCATGCCGCGCGCGGCTTCGCGGTCGAAGCCCAGCGCGCCGTTGGTCTCGGCGAAGTGATAGTGCGAGCCGACCTGGATCGGCCGGTCGGCGGTGTTCTGCACCACCAGGGTGAGGGTGCGGCGGCCGGGGTTGAGCGTGTGGTCGCCGTCGTCGGTGAGGAATTCGCCGGGGGTCATGGCGATCAGACGGCTTGTGCCAGGAGCGTTGCGCCGAGCACTACAACTGCGGCGCCGGCCACGCGAGGCAGCCAGGCGTTGGCGTGGCGCAAGGCCCAGCCGAACGCGATACCGGCGAGGTGCAGCAGCACGGTCGCGCTGACCATGCCGGCCAGCGTGAGCGCGGCGCCTTGTTCGCTTGCGAGTTCGTAGCCGTGGGCCACGCCGTGGAAGACGGCGAACAGGCCGACCACTGCCATCGCAACAGCCGCCGGCAGGTGAATGCGCGTGACCACCAGCAGCCCCAGCACCAGCAGCGAGGCCGCGATCATCGGTTCGACGGCCGGCAGCTGCACGCCGGCCAGGCCCATCAGCGCGCCCACGAGCAGCATGCCGGCGAAGGCCAGCGGCGCCCACAGCAGGTCGGGCCAGGCGCGGCGCGCGGCCAGCGCGCTCCAGAGGCCAACCGCGACCATGGCGGCGAGGTGGTCGGCGCCGGTCAGCGGATGCAGGAAACCGGTGGTAAAGCCGTGGTGCAGGCCGCCGTCCACGCCGGTGTGGGCGCTGGCCGCGAGCGGCAGCAGGAGGGCGAGCAGGGCAAGGGTCTTGGAAGTGGTGTGGCGCATGTCGGTTCTTCTTTGTGGCGGGTCAGACGATGGGCTGGTGGACGGTGACCAGCTTGGTGCCGTCCGGAAAGGTGGCTTCGACCTGGATGTCCGGGATCATCTCGGCGATGCCGTCCATCACATCGGCGCGGGTCAGCACCGAGCGGCCCTCGCTCATGAGTTCGGCGACGCTCTTGCCGTCGCGGGCGCCTTCCATCACGGCGGCGGAGATCAGGGCGATGGCTTCGGGGTAGTTGAGCTTCAGGCCGCGGGCCTTGCGGCGTTCGGCCAGCAGCGCCGCGGTGAAGATCAGCAGCTTGTCTTTTTCGCGCGGGGTCAGTTCCATGGGAGCGGCATCGGGTGGCTGGGGAAAGAGTCGGCCATTATGGGCAAGCCTTCCTCTTTGCAACAGTCATGCCCTGTTCGCCAAAAGTCGTACGGATGGCACGAAAGATGCACCGAAACGGTGTGAACGCTGCCGACACGCCAACGACCCCCGACGACGCCCCCCAGCGCATCGTCAAGGTCCGGCGCGACTACAACAGCTGGGTCGCAAGCGAAACGCTCGAAGACTATGCGCTGCGCTACACGCCGCAGCGCTTTCGCAAGTGGTCCGAATGGCGGGTGGCCAACACGGCCTTCGGGGCCGCATCGTTCCTCATCCTCGAGGCGGTGGGCGCCACGCTGCTGGTGCAGTACGGCTTCGCCAATGCCTTCTGGGCGATCCTGGTCACCGGGCTCATCATCTTCCTGGCGGGGTTGCCGATCAGCGTGTATGCGGCGCGCTACGGCATCGACATGGACCTGCTCACGCGCGGCGCCGGCTTCGGCTACATCGGCTCAACGCTCACCTCGCTGATCTACGCGAGCTTCACCTTCATCTTCTTCGCGCTCGAGGCGGCCGTGATGGCCTATGCGCTGGAGCTGGCGCTGGGAATCCCGCCGGTCTGGGGCTACCTGGTGTGCGCGCTGGTGGTTATTCCGCTGGTCACGCACGGGGTGTCGGCCATCAGCCGGCTGCAGCTTTGGACGCAGCCGCTCTGGCTGCTGATGCTGGTGGTGCCCTTTGTGTTCGTGCTCGTGCGCGATCCTGGTGCGTTCACTGGCATCGTGCACTACAACGGGGTTAAGGCTGGCACCAAGGGTTTCGACCTGCACCTGTTTGGCGCTGCCTTGACGGTCGGGATCGCGCTGATCACCCAGATGGGGGAGCAGGCCGACTACCTGCGCTTCATGCCCGCGCGCACCGCGACCACGCGCGGGCGCTGGTGGTCCGGCGTGCTGGCGGGCGGCCCGGGCTGGGTGGTGCTGGGCGTGTTCAAGATGCTGGGCGGGGCGCTGCTGGCCTACCTGGCCATCACGCACATGGTGCCGGTGGAGCGCGCGGTCGATCCGAACCAGATGTACCTCGCGGCCTACGAGTACGTCTTTCCGAACTACGGCTGGGCGGTGGCCGCGACGGCGCTGTTCGTGGTGATCTCGCAGCTCAAGATCAACGTCACCAACGCCTATGCTGGCTCGCTCGCCTGGAGCAATTTCTTCTCGCGCGTGGCGCACAGCCATCCGGGGCGGGTGGTGTGGGTGGTGTTCAACGCGCTCATCGCGTTCATGCTGATGGAGATGAACGTGTTCGAGGCGCTGGGCGATGTGCTCGGGCTCTTTGCCAACATCGCCATCGCCTGGATGATGTCGGTGGTGGCCGACCTGGTCATCAACAAGCCGCTGGGGCTCTCGCCGCCGGGCATCGAGTTCAAGCGTGCGCACCTGTGGGATATCAACCCCGTGGGCGTGGGCGCGATGGCGCTGGCCTCGGTGCTGTCGATCACCGCGCACCTGGGCGTGTTCGGGCCGCTGGCGCAGGCGTTCTCGGCGCTGATCGCGCTGGGCACCGCGCTCATCGCCTCGCCGCTGCTGGCGTGGGCGACCGGCGGCAAGTACTACCTGGCGCGGGCGTCCGATGCGACGGGCGCCGTGCCCTTCGCACCCGCGGCGGGCGGGCGCACGGTGCGCTGGGCGAAGGTCGAATCGGACGAAAGCGGCAGCTACCAGCGCCTGAAGGTGCAGCACTGCGTGATCTGCGAGCGCGAGTACGAAGGGCCGGACATGGCGCATTGCCCCGCGTACCAGGGCGCGATCTGCTCGCTGTGCTGCACGCTCGATGCGCGCTGCGGCGACCTGTGCAAGCCGCATGCGAGCCTGTCCTCGCAATGGTCGGCCGTGCTGCGCTGGCTGCTGCCGCGCCGCAGCTGGCGCTACCTGGACACGGGCCTGGGGCACTTCCTGCTGCTGATGCTGATCATCGTGCCGCTGCTGGCCGTGGTGTTCGGCGTGCTCTACCAGCAGGAACTGCGGGCGCTCGCCGAAAGCGCGGTCGAACTTGCAGCGCAGGCCGGTGTGTCCGAGGCATGGGCAGGCGTGCAGCAGTCGGCGCTGCGCTCGGGGTTTCTCAAGGCCTACATGGCGCTGCTGGTCATCGCGGGCATCGTGGCGTGGTGGCTGGTGCTCGCGCACCAGAGCCGCAAGGTCGCGCAGGAAGAATCCAACCGCCAGACCCACCTGCTGGTGCGAGAGATCGAGCTGCACCGCGAAACCGACCGCGCCCTGCAGGCCGCCAAACAGACGGCGGAAGAAGCACGCGCCGTGGCCGAGCAGGCCCAGCGCGCCGCCGACCAGGCCAACCAGGCCAAGAGCCGCTACATCAGCGCCATCAGCCACGAGCTGCGCACGCCGCTCAACAGCATCCTGGGCTACGCGCAATTGATGGGCGAAGACCACTCGGTGCCGCCGCATCGCCAGCAGGCCGTGGCGGTCATCAAGCGCGGCGGCGAGCATTTGCTCTCGCTCATCGAGGGCACGCTGGCCATCGCGCACATCGAGGCCGGCAAGCTCACGCTGCATGCGCGGCCGATGCGCTTTGCCGACACCATGCGCGAGCTCGCCGACATGTTCGAGCTGCAGGCGGCCGAGAAGGGGCTGCAGTTCCGCTTCGAGGCCGCAGGCGCCTTGCCCGAGGTGGTGCGCGCCGACGAGAAGCGCGTGGGACAGATCCTCATCAACCTGCTGGGCAATGCGATCAAGTTCACCGCGGCGGGGCAGGTCACATTGCGGCTCGCGTACGCGCGCGAGTTCGCGGCCATCGAGATCGAGGACACGGGCCCGGGCATGACGGCCGCGGACATCGAGCGCATCTTCGAGCCCTTCACGCGCGGCAACGCAGTCGCCTCGTCGGCCCCGGGCGCCGGGCTGGGCCTCACCATCGCCAAGATGCTGACCGACCTGATGGGTGGCGAGATGAAGGTGCAGAGCACGCCGGGCGTGGGCTCGCTGTTCTGCGTGCGGCTTTTCCTGCCGCGCGTGCACGACGCGGCGGCGGGCGCGAGCCGGCCGGTGCCGGTGACGCGCGCGCGCCGCGGCTATGAAGGCGCACGCCGGCGCCTCCTGGTGGTCGACAACGAAGAGGCCGACCGCGACCTGCTCGACCACGTGCTCGCGCCGCTCGGCTTCGAGTTGCGCACGGCGGCCAGCGGCCACGATGCGCTCGACCTGATCGCCGCCGGCTACCGGCCCGATGCGATGTTCGTCGACCTCGCGATGCCCGGCATCGACGGCTGGGAAACCATCCGACGCGCGCGCAAGCTCGGCCTCGCCGATGCGTCCGTCGCCATCGTCTCGGCCAACGCCTTCGACAAGGGCCTGGACAACGACGTGGCCATCGCACCCGAGGACTTCTTCGTGAAGCCCGTGCGTCACACCGAGTTGCTCGACTGGCTCGAGCGCCGCCTCGGCCTCAAGTGGACCGACACCGCCGCCGCGTTGCCCGCGCCGGTCGCACCGAAGACGATGCAGCCGCCCTCGCGGGAGCGCCTCCGTGCGCTCGACGAAGCGGTGAGCCTGGGCTACTTCCGCGGCATCATGAATCAGCTCGACGACATCGACACCGAACAGCCCGAGTGCATGGCCTGGACCGAGGCGCAGCGCGTGCTGGCGCGCCAGTTCCAGTTCGAAGCCATGAGCCGGGCGCTGGCCGAAGCAGTGAGTGCGCCATGACAACGACCTCGCCCCCTGAAACATCGCCTCTCGCGCGCGCGCTGCGCGATCAGGGCGCGAACAGCGACCTGGTGCTGATCGTGGACGACGTCCCCGACAACCTCGCGGTGCTGCACGACGCGCTCGACGAATCGGGCTACACCGTGCTCATCGCCACCAACGGCGAACAGGCGCTGCAGCGCGCCGCGCAGGCGCGGCCCGACATCGTGCTGCTGGACGCGATGATGCCGGGCATCGATGGCTTCGAGGTGGCGCGCCGGCTCAAGGCCGATGCCGCCACCGCGCACATTCCCATCGTGTTCATGACGGGCCTGACCGAAACCGAGCACCTCGTGGCCGCGCTCGAAGCGGGCGGCGTCGACTACGTCACCAAGCCCATCAAGCCGAAGGAGGTGCTGGCGCGCATGAACGTGCATCTGCAGGGCGCGCGCCGCGCGCGGCAGGATGCGCGGCAGGCCGGCCAGGCGCGCAATGCGCTCGATGCCTTCGGCTATGCGAGCATCACTGTGCGGCTGCCCGAAGGGCGGCTGATCTGGCAGACGGCGCTCGCGCGCGATCTGCTGCATCGGTATTGCGAAACGCGCGCGCCCGAGACGCCGCCCGCGGTGCTCGAATGGCTGCTGCGCCACACGCCCGATGCGCGCCAGCGCGGCATCGAGCCGCCGGCGCTTTCCATCGTCCAGGGTGCGAGCAGCCTTACATTGCGCCTGCACCAGCAGACCGGCCAGGACGAGGACGGCGACGAGTGGATGATCATTATGCGCGAGGTGTCCGACACCGGCGTGATCGAGGCGATGAGCCTGAGCCTGAAGCTCACCGCGCGCGAGGCCGAGGTGCTGTACTGGGTGGTCAAGGGCAAGACCAACAAGGACATCGGCGAGATCCTCGGCAGCAGTCCGGCCACGGCCAAGAAGCACCTGGAGCGGGTGTATGTGAAGCTGGGCGTGGAGACGCGAACGGCAGCGGCCGGCGTGGCGATCAAGCGCATCCGCGAGCTGCAGCCCCAGTTCGAGATCTGAGCTCGTTGCGGCGCGTCACCGGGCCGACTTTCCGCCTCCCTAGAATGGTCCGAGGGCCTTGGGATGCGCGATGAAGAACAGGCAGAGAACAACAATCCGACGATCGAGCCACGGCTGGCTGCTGATGGCTTCCTGCGCGCTGGCGAGCCTGGGCGCGCAGGCCGCGGGCCATTTCGACGTCGACGACGCGGGCACGCTCGATCCCGGCCAGTGCCAGTACGAGACCTGGTGGGGTCGCACCGGCGTGGAGCCGGTCACGGGTTTTCACATCGGGCCCTCATGCAGGGTGGGACCTGTCGAGCTGGGGCTGAACGTCGAACGGCTTTCGGTGCAGCGCGTTCACTCGATCACCGCCGGTCCGCAGCTCAAATGGACCTTCCTGGGGCAAGCCGGAGACGCGCCGCTCAGCGCGGCCGTGTCGATGGGCACCGTGTCTGATCTGCGGCGCGGCGGCCGCATGGGCGGGCAGTTCGTGGTGCCGCTGACCTGGCGGCCGACCGGCAGCCTGCAGGTCCATGCGAACCTCGGCGCCGACTGGGCGCTCGGCACCGGAGTGCGTACGCCACGCGGTGGCCTGGCTGCCGAGTGGGCCTTGACCGATGTCGTGTCGCTGATCGCCGAGCGCAATCGCGCCTCGGGTGCCTGGACCTCGCGCGTGGGCGGCCGCTTCAGCCTCACGCCGCTGATCAGCGTGGACATCAGCGCCTCGCGCACCCGGCCGGTGGGCGGGCGCGGCGTGACCGGCTTTGTGGTCGGCCTGAACCACGAGTTCAGCTGGAAGTGAGCCGAGGTACTTAGCGCAGATAGCGCTGAATGCGCTTCTCGTCCTCCGCCAGCTGCAGGCGCATGAGCGAGAGAAAGTCGCGCGCCGTCGCCGAGAGCACCTTGCCGGCCGGCAGGGCCAGGATGCAGGTGAAGTGCACGTCGATCGACAGCCGGCGCACCACCAGCCCGCGCTCCGCGTAGTCGAGCGCGGTGATCGGATTGACCAGCCCCACGCCCAGGCCGCGCAGCGCCATCTCGCACACGCTGGCCGCATAGGGCGTCTGCACCAGCACGCGCAGCGCCACGCCGTACGGTGCGAGCGCCGCCTCGAGCCGCTGGTGCGAAGGGTCTTCGGGGTTGAGTGCGAGAAAGGGCGCTTCCGCCAGTTGCTCCGGCTTGATGGTCTTGAAGCGGGCGAGCGCATGGCCCTCGGGCATCACCACCACGCCGGGAAAGCGCGAGAAGGTCGAGTGGTCGATGCCTTCGAGCGAGAGCTCGTCGGCCATGAGCCCGAAGTCGGAGATGCCCATCGCCACCCGGTCGCGCACGTCCTTGGAGCTGAGCACCTGCAGCGACACCTGCGGCCAGGGGCTCGCGCCGCGGTGCGCCTTCAGACGGGCGAGGGCGCGGGGCATGAAGCCCAGGCCGTAGGCGGGAAAGCAACTGAGTTCCAGTTGCGTGAGGCCGAAGTCCCGCAGGCTGCGCACGCGATGCTCGATGGCGTCCATGCCGATGAACACGCGCTCCACCTCGATCCACAGCGCGCGCGCCTCGGGCGTGGGCACCAGCCGCCCGCCCGTGCGCTGGAAGAGCAGCATGCCCGCCTGCGCTTCGAGCCGCTTGAGAGACTGGCTGATGGCGGGCTGCGTCACATGCAGCAGGGCGGCTGCCTTGCGGGTGGAGCTGCCGCGCATCAGGGCCCGGAACGTCTCGATTTCGGCGAATCGCATCGATGGCCACCGATAAGTTTATTTATCGATTGAGTATCTGGAGGTGCGTAATTTTATTTCCGAATGCATAAGATTTGGGCACAACTTCCAACCCGCCCTCCCCGTGACGCCCTCGCCAGTTCTGGACTTCAAGTTCGCCGCCTTGCCCGCGGACCCCTCGGCCCATCATTCGGCGAACGCCACGCCTTCCGCCCTGGCCCGGGCGCTCAAGCCGGTGCGCAATCCGCGCCTGAGGGGGTTGCAGTGCCTGCGCTGCGATGCGCTCTACCCGGTCACGCTGGCGCACGACGGCTGCCCCGCCTGCAAGAAGGCTGGCTTTCATGTCGCCTTGCGCGCCAGCTACCTGCCTGACCTCGCGGCGGATGGCCCCGATGCGATTCCCATGCCCTACGCGCCGGGTTTCACCCTGGGCGAAGGCCAGACGCCGATGCAGGAGATGCCGGAGTTGGCCCGGCATTTCGACGTCGCGCGGCTCGGCCTCAAGGACGAATCGAGCAACCCCACCGGCTCCCACAAGGACCGCATGACGGCGGTGGGCGTGGCGCAGGCGCTGGACTTCGGCGCCCACACGCTGGTGCTCGCGTCGTCGGGCAATGCGGCGGTGTCGGCGGCGCACTACGCGTGGGCTGCGGGCCTGCGCTGCGAGGTGGCGACCTATGAAGGCATGCCGGCCACCTACACGCGCCAACTCGATGCGCTGGGCGCGCGGCGCTATGTGTTCGCCGACAACGCCGGCCGCTGGGCGTTCGTGCGCGAGCGCTCGCAGTACCCTGGCTACTTCGCGCTGACCAACTACCGCCTGCCCGCGCTCGGCAGCGCGCCGCTGGCCATCGAGGGCTACAAGACCATCGCCACCGAATGCGTGGCCGACGCCGGCCTGCCGGACCACATCGTGATTCCCACCGCGCGCGGCGATCTCGCCTGGGGCATCTACGCGGGCTTTCGCGACCTGCTGGCCGCGGGGCGCATTCCGCGCCTGCCGCGGCTGTGGCTGGTGGAGCCGTTCCCGCGCCTCGCGCGCGTGTTCGCGGGTGGCGCAATCAACGGCAGCTACCCCGGCCACACCGCGCAGTTCTCGACAGCGGGCGCCACCGTGACCTACCTGCAGTGGCAGGCCGCCACGGCCACGGGCGGCGGTGCGGTGGTGGTGAACGACGACGAAGCGCGCGCGGCGCGGCGGCTGCTCACGGCGGCCGGCGTGAGCGCCGAACTGTGTGCGGCCGGCGGCCTGGCCGCGCTGCGGCAACTGCGCGAGAGCGGCGCCATCGCCGCCGACGCGCATGTGGTGCTGATGCTCACGGCCAACGCGTCGAGCGATCCGAGCTGGCCCGACCCGGCCGTCTGACCTCCGAAGGAACCCTCATGCCGACGATTCATCGCCGGGCCTTTCTGGCCGCCGGCTGCACAACCCTGCTCGCCGCCGTGCAACCCGCGTGGGCGGGCTACCCCGAACGGCCCATCAAGCTCGTCGTGCCCTGGGCCGCGGGCGGCAGCACCGATGCCATCGCACGCGCCATGGCGCAGCGCATGGGCCAGACCATCGGCAGCCCGGTGATCGTCGACAACCGGCCCGGCGCGGCCGGCATGATCGGCACCGATGCGGCCGCCAAGGCGGCGCCCGACGGCTACACCATCGCCATCGTCGAGTTGCCGCATGCGATCGCGCCGGCGGTGACGGCCAAGTTGCCCTACGACCTGCTGCGCGACTTCACACCCGTGACCATGATCGGCACCTCGCCGCTGGTGTTCTTCGCGGGCATGGACGAGGACAGCAAGGACTTCAAGACCTTCATCAAGTCGGCCGCCGCCAAGCAGGCACCGCCCGCCATCGCGCACAGCGGCGCGGGCACCGTGAGCCATCTCGCGGCTGAGATGCTCGCGAGCCGCACCAAGATCCGTTTCAACATGGTCCCGTACAAGGGCTCCGCGCCGGCGCTGACCGACGTGGCGGCCGGCACGGTGGCCGGCCACTTCGCGACGCTGGCCAGCGGCTCCAGCCTTGCGGGCGGCAACAGGATCCGTCCGTTGCTCGTCACGAGCACGCAGCGCGTGAACATCGCCGGCCTGCAGAACGTGCCTGCGCTGGCGGAGAACAGCCTCAAGGGCATGGAGATCGACCAGTGGTGGGCCTTGGTCGCGCCGGCCACCACGCCGCTCGAGGTGATCGAGAAGCTGCGCCGGGAAGCCATTGCGGCGCTCGAGCATCCGTCGGTGAAGGAGCGGATGTCGGTGCTCGGCGTGCAGATGAAGGGCTCGACGCCGGACGAGCTGCGCGCGTTCCTCCGCTTGGAAGCCGAGCGCTGGCAGAAGGTGGCGCGCGAGGTCGGCCTGCAGCCGCAATAAGCCGCGCGCTATTTCGCGTCGCTGTACACGGTGGCGCGCGAGACGCCCATGTGCGCCGCGGCAATCTCGGCCCCGCGGCGGATCTCCAGGAAGCCGGCTTTCTTCAGTTCCTGCACGAGCTGCTTGCGATCCGCAGGCTTGAGCGACCGCGAACTGGTGGCACGTGACGCGGCGAATTCGTCGATGCGCGCGTGAATGCGCTCCGAATGGCCTGCGCCGGTGTCGAGGCTCTCGTGGACCTCCCGCTCGTCGATGCGCGTGAACTGCGAGATCGCGCCCTGGAAGCTCTGGAACAGCGTGAGGTCGACGTTCAGGCACAGCGCGGCCACGTACTCGCCGCTTTCGTCCTTCACGCCGATGGAGGTGCTCTTGACCTTGCGGCCGTCGGAAAAGGTGTTGGCGTAGTTCGCGATCACCGCCGGGTATTCCGGATCTCGGATACGGGCAAGGCCGAGCTCGGTGACCGATTGCCCCACCTGCCGCCCGCTCAGGTTGTTCTCGATCGCGTAGATCGCGTTCTTCGGATTGCTCAGGTCGTGCACCACGACTTCGCAGAAGGGCGCAAAGGTTTCACCAAGGCCTTCGGCCATGTTGCGCAGCATCTCCAGGAGCTGCTTGTTGGACTTCTTCTTCATGCCGGGGAATGTATCCAGGTCTGGACGAAGAATCCAAACTATACGGAAAGTCCATATTTAGATATATTATCCAAACCCAGAAAGATCCTCCAGGAGAGCCGCGCATGACACGCCAGGAACCCGCACGCTATATCGATCCCCGCACCGGCCGCTATCACGACCTCTCGGAACGCCGTTGGCGCTCCGACGACGGCAATCCGATGATGGTGACGCCGCTGTCCGGCATCGCCCGCGACGACATCGATTCGCGTGAGCGCTCGGCGTGGCGCTACCGGGCGGCGCTGCCGCTGGCAATCGACCAGCCCGCGAGCATGGGCGAAGGCTGTACACCACTGGTACAGAAGCGCTGGGGCGGGTTCGAGCCGCACTTCAAGCTCGAGTGGTTCAACCCGACCTGCAGCTTCAAGGACCGCGGCGCGTCCGTGATGATTTCGTTTCTGCGCCAACTGGGCGTCGACGCGGTGCTGGAAGACAGCTCGGGCAATGGCGGCGCGGCCATCGCGGCTGCAGGCGCTGCGGCGGGCATCAAGGTCAAGGTGCTTGCTCCCAGCCACACGCCGGCGCCGAAGGTGGCGCAGATCCGCGCGTTCGGGGCCGAGGTGCAGCTCGTGCCGGGGCCGCGCGAGGAGTCCGAATACGAAGCGGTGCGCCAGTCGGAATCGATCTTCTATGCGAGCCACAACTGGCATCCGTTCTTTTTGCAGGGCACGAAGACGCTGGCCTATGAACTCTGGGAAGACCTGGGCTTTGCCGCACCCGACAACGTGGTGATTCCTGCCGGCGCGGGCAGCAATGTGCTCGGGTGCTGGATCGGCTTCAAGGAGCTGCTGGCCGCGGGGCAGATCGCGAAGCTGCCGCGGATCTTCGTGGCGCAGCCGCTGAACTGCTCGCCGGTGGATGCGAGCTTTGTCGCGGGTGTCGACACGCTGGTCGACCGCATCGTGAAGCCGACGATCGCCGAAGGTACGGCCATCAAGCGGCCCGTTCGGTTGCAGGAAATTCTTCAGGCGTTGCGCGAGACGAACGGCAAGACGGTGGCGCTGACCGAAGAGCAGATCGCAGCGGCCGTGCGCCGGCTCGCTTCGACGGGCCTCTATGCCGAGCCGACGTCCGCGACGGCTGCGGCGGCCATCGATGTGCTGGCGCAGCGGGGCGACATCCGGGCCAGCGAAACCACGGTCGTGCTGCTGACCGGCACCGGATTGAAGTCGACGCAGTTCATGACCGAACTGTTCGGCGGCGCTGCCGGCTGAGGCTGAGCTACCAGGGCCAAGCCAGGCGCGTGCCTGTGCCCGTGGCGGCTGCGCGTTCATGAAGCAGGCGCGCGACGGTCAGGTCCTGGAGCGCGAGGCCGGTCATGTCGAACACGGTGATGTCGCCCGCGGCGCGCTCGAATGAAGTCTTGCCGCTCAGCAGGTCACCCAGTTCGGTGCTTGCCGTATCGGGGACCCATTGGGTTTCGCCGATCTGCTGCGCCTGCGTGCGGTCGTCGACGAAGAGGCGCACGCGCGGCAGCAGGCCTTCAGGCAGTTCGCGCTTGCCTCGCGTGTCGGCGCCGACGCAGTTCAGGTGCGTGCCGGGTTGCACAGCTTCGAGATCGAACAGCGCACCGCCGCCTGGCGTCGCGGTGATCACGATGTCGCTCTCTGCGACCGCGGCGTTGCGGTCGGTGGCGGGCGCGATGTTGCAGCGGGCCGCGAAGTTGTCTTCGAACGCGGCATTGCGCTGTCCGCCAGTCCCCACGTAGCGCACTTCGTGCAGCGAGGGCAGCAGGCGCAAGGCGAAGTCGAGCTGGATGCGCGCCTGCACGCCGGAGCCGAAGATGCACAGCCGCGTGCTGTCGGGCCGCGCCAGTTGCTGCAGGCCGAGCCCGCCTGCCGCGCCGGTGCGCACGGTCGTGATCGCATTGCCGTCGATCACGCACAGCGGCCGGCCCGTGGCGGGGTCGATCAGGAGGATCGTCGCTTGGTGCGGCTCGCCGCCGCGCTGCCGGTTGGCAGGCCAGAAGCCGGCCGCCTTGAAGCCGAGCAGGCCCTGCGCCTGCACGTCGCCCGACTTGATGCCGAACACGCCGCCCGTGGAGAGCGGCTCGCGCACGACCGGGAAGACGCGGCCTTCACGGTCGCTGTGGAGGACGAAGGCCTCGCGCACGGCATGAAGCACGTCATCGGGGGAGAGGAGGGCGTTGACCTGGTGCTTGTCGAGCAGCAGGAGAAGTGCGTCGGCGGGCGACGTGGAGGGTGTCATCTGGAAATATTATCTACTTCCAGACAAAAAATCAATTCAAAGCGCCGGCCAGTCGATCAGCGCCCCGTGTGCACCTTGATGCGGATCGTCGCGACGTCCCAGCCCCTGTTCTTGAGCCGCGTCACGAGCATCGGCGCGAGCTGGCGCAGCTTGGCGGCTGCGGCGCTGCCTTTCACCAGCAGGCACCACACGTCGCCCTCGGCAGGCCCCGCCTGCACGGCGCCGCGCATGGCCGGCGGAATCAGTCCTTCCACGGCTTTCAGGCGTTCGGCGCTGTCGCGCGCGCGCGCCATCAGGCCGCCCAGCGTGGGCGAGCCTTCTGCAGCCTGGTGCAGGCTGATGGCGGGGGCGAGGCGGCGATACATGAGTAATCCTGAGGACAGAAACAAGACAGCTAAAATGCCCGGTTTGCCGGCGTTCGTGCCGGAAAAAAGGCTGCTCGGGGCCGAACTTGATTTCGAAACGAGCGCGCCCAACTGCTTTCACCATATCTTAGGGAATCCGGTCGCAGTGCCTGTCGTGTCAGGCGCCCGCCCATCTCCACCCAATGGCAACCAACTTCCTGACCCAGATCTTCGGCAGCCGCAACGACCGGCTCCTCAAGCAGTATCGCAAGACGGTGGAACGCATCAATGCGCTCGAACCCGAGTTCGAGAAGCTCAGTGACGACGCACTGCGCGCCAAGACGCAGGAGTTCAAGGACCGGGTGGCCAAGGGCGAAACCCTCGACGCCCTGCTGCCGGAGGCCTTCGCCACGGTGCGCGAAGGCTCCAAGCGCATCATGAAGATGCGCCACTTCGACGTCCAACTGCTCGGCGGCATGGCGCTGCACAACGGCAAGATCTCCGAAATGCGCACCGGCGAAGGCAAGACGCTGACCGCCACGCTGCCGGTGTACCTGAATGCGCTGTCGGGCAAGGGCGTGCACGTGGTCACGGTGAACGACTACCTGGCCAGCCGCGACGCCAAGTGGATGGGCCGGCTCTACAACTTCCTGGGTCTCACGGTGGGCATCAACCTGCCGCAGATGCCGCGCGAGGAAAAGCAGGAAGCCTACGGCAGCGACATCACGTACGGCACCAACAACGAATACGGCTTCGACTACCTGCGTGACAACATGGTGTACGAGCCGGGCGACCGGGTCCAGCGCCTGCTGAACTTCGCGATCGTCGACGAGGTGGACTCGATCCTGATCGACGAAGCCCGCACCCCGCTGATCATCAGCGGCCAGGCCGAAGACCACACCGACCTCTATCTCGCCATCAACAAGGTGGTGCCGCTGCTGAAAAAGCAGGAAGGCGAAGCCGACCCCCGCACGGGCGAAGGCGTCACGGTGCCCGGCGACTTCACGGTCGACGAGAAGACGCACCAGGTGTTCCTGACCGAAGACGGCCACGAGAACGCCGAGCGTATCCTGGGTGAGTTCAAGCTGCTGCCTGAAGGCGCGTCGCTCTACGACCCGGCCAACATCACGCTGATGCACCACCTGACGGCGGCGCTGCGCGCACGCCACCTGTACCACCGCGACCAGCACTACGTGGTCCAGCAGGGCGAAGTGACCATCGTCGACGAGTTCACCGGCCGCCTCATGACGGGCCGCCGCTGGAGCGACGGCCTGCACCAGGCCGTGGAGGCCAAGGAAGGCGTCGAGATCCAGGCCGAGAACCAGACGATGGCCTCGATCACCTTCCAGAACTACTTCCGCCTGTACGGCAAGCTGGCCGGCATGACCGGCACGGCCGACACCGAGGCCTACGAGTTCCAGGAAATCTACGGTCTCGAGACGGTCATCATTCCGCCCAACCGCATCAGCAAGCGCGAAGACCAGCTCGATCGCGTCTACAAGACGACGCGCGAGAAGTACGAGGCAGCGATCCAGGACATCCGCGAGTGCTACGAGCGCGGCCAGCCGGTGCTGGTGGGCACCTCGTCCATCGAGAACTCCGAAATCATCGACGGCCTGCTCACGCAGGCGGGCCTGCCGCACCAGGTGCTGAACGCCAAGCAGCATGCGCGCGAAGCCGACATCGTGGCGCAGGCCGGCCGCACGAAGATGATCACCATCGCGACCAACATGGCCGGCCGCGGTACCGACATCGTGCTGGGCGGCAACATCGAGAAGATGATCGAGGCCATCGAGAACGACGAAGGCCGCGACGAAGCGACCAAGCAGGCCGACATCGCGCATGTGCGCGAGGAGTGGACCAAGGACCACGAATTCGTCAAGTCGCTCGGCGGCCTGCGCATCATTGCCACCGAACGTCACGAATCGCGCCGCATCGACAACCAGCTGCGCGGCCGTTCGGGCCGTCAGGGCGACCCGGGCTCCTCGCGCTTCTACCTGAGCCTGGACGATCCGCTGATGCGCATCTTCGCGGGCGACCGCGTGAAGGCGATCATGGACCGCCTGAAGATGCCCGACGGCGAGGCCATCGAAGCGGGCATCGTCACGCGCAGCATCGAGAGCGCGCAGCGCAAGGTCGAGGCGCGCAACTTCGACATCCGCAAGCAGCTGCTCGAATACGACGACGTCTCGAACGACCAGCGCAAGGTGATCTACCAGCAGCGCAACGACATCCTCGACGCGGCCGACCTCACGGCGCAGATCGCTGCGCTGCGCGAAGGCTGCTTCATGGACCTGGTGCGCCAGTACGTGCCGGCCGAATCGGTCGAGGAGCAGTGGGACCTGGAAGGCCTGGAGAAGACGCTCTTCACCGAGTGGGGCCTGGACATGCCGCTCAAGAAGGAGGTCGAGGCTTCGGATGCGATCTCCGACGAGGACGTGCTCGAGAAGGTGGTCAAGGCCGCCAACGAGACCTTCGACGCCAAGCTGGCGCTGATTGGCCAGGAGAACTTCACCCAGTTCGAACGCATGGTGCTGCTGCAGAGCATCGACACCCACTGGCGCGAACACCTGGCCTCGCTCGACTACCTGCGCCAGGGCATCCATCTGCGCGGCTATGCGCAAAAGCAGCCCAAGCAGGAATACAAGCGCGAGGCTTTCGAGCTCTTCGGCCAGTTGCTCGACTCGGTGAAGAACGAAGTTACCCGCCAGCTCATGACGGTGCGCGTGCAATCGGGCGAGCAGCTCGAGGAAGCCGCCGAAGCGATGGAAAGCCGTGGCGAGAACGTGGCCAACATCACTTACTCCGCGCCGACCGAGACCGGCGAGGTCGAGGTGCGTGTGGACGAGGAAAGCCAGCGCCGCCTTGCGGCCGTCGGTACCGGTGCCCTGAGCGCCGAGGCTGCCGCCTTTGCCCGCGTCGGCCGCAACGACCCGTGCCCCTGCGGCAGCGGCAAGAAATACAAGCAGTGCCACGGCAAGCTGAGCTGACGTCCCGAACCCTTCATTGAGAGAACCCCATGCCCGTGAACCTGTCCGCCCCTGATCCCGCCGCCTTGTTCGCGGTGCCCGGCGTCCGCATCGGCGTGGCCGAAGCGGGCGTGCGAAAGGCCAACCGCAAGGACCTGACCGTCGTGCTGATCGACGAAGGCTCGGCGGTCGGTGGGGTGTTCACCCAGAACCGTTTCTGCGCAGCGCCGGTGCAGGTCTGCCGCGATCACCTGGCCGCCAACTACGGCATCCGCGCGATGGTGATCAACACCGGCAACGCCAACGCCGGCACAGGCGAAGACGGCCTGATGCGCACGCGCTCCACCTGCATCGCGCTCGCACGCAAGCTGGAGATCGCACCCGAGCAGATCCTGCCGTTCTCCACCGGCGTGATCATGGAGCCGCTGCCGGTGGACCGCATCGAAGCGGGCCTGCCCGCAGCGCTCGCCGACGCTTCGGAAAACCATTGGGCACGTGCCGCCGAAGGCATCATGACCACCGACACGATCCCCAAGGCGTTCAGCCAGAAGGTCCAGATCGGCGGCGCCACCGTCACCATCACCGGTATCAGCAAGGGCGCCGGCATGATCCGCCCGAACATGGCGACGATGCTCGGCTTCATGGCGACCGACGCGAAGATCGATCCGTCGCTGATCCAGCCGCTGGCCAAACTCCTGGCCGACGCCTCGTTCAACCGCGTGACCATCGACGGCGACACCTCGACCAACGACTCGTTCGTCGTCATTGCCACGCAGAAGGCGGCGCACGCGACCATCACCTCGCTCGAATCTGCCGACGGCCAGGCGCTCGTAGCGGCCATGCAGGATGTGGCGCGCCTCCTGGCGCAGGCCATCGTGCGCGACGGCGAAGGCGCGACCAAGTTCATCACCATCCAGGTCGAAGGCGGGCGCGATGCCGCCGAGTGCAAGCAGGTCGCGTACGCGATCGCGCATTCGCCGCTGGTCAAGACCGCGTTCTACGCCAGCGACCCGAACCTGGGCCGTATCCTGGCGGCGGTCGGCTATGCAGGCATTGCCGACCTCGACCAGACCGGCATCGACCTGTTCCTGGACGACGTGCACGTGGCGGTCAAGGGTGGGCGCAACCCGTCGTACCGCGAGGAAGACGGCCAGCGCGTGATGAAGCAGAGCGAGATCACGGTGCGCGTCGGCCTTGGGCGCGGCACGGCGAGTGAGACCGTCTGGACCTGCGATTTCAGCCACGAATACGTGACCATCAACGCCGACTACCGGTCATGAACGAGCAGTTCCAGAAGCTGATCGAGCGCGCCGAACAGCTCATTACCCGCATCGAATCGATCCTGCCGCAGCCGCTGTCGGCGCCGGCGGACTGGAACGCCTCCATCGCCTGGCGCTACCGTCGCCGCAACTCCGGCCATGGCGTGCTGGAACCGGTCAAGCACGTGGCCACGATGGCGCTCGATTCGCTCAAGGAAATCGACGTCCAGAAGGAAAAGATCGAGCGCAACACGCGCCAGTTCGTCGAAGGCAAGCCGGCCAACAACGTGCTGCTGACGGGCGCGCGCGGCACGGGCAAGTCGTCGCTGATCCGCGCCTGCCTGCAGGCCTATGCGCCGCAGGGGCTGCGTCTCATCGAGGTCGACAAGGCCGAGCTGGTCGACCTGCCCGACATCGTCGAGGTGGTCTCGCAGCGTCCCGAGAAGTTCATCGTCTTCAGCGACGACCTGAGCTTCGACGAGGGCGAGCCGGGGTACAAGGCGCTCAAGTCGATCCTGGACGGGTCGATTGCGGCATCGACGCCCAATGTGCTGATCTACGCGACCAGCAACCGGCGCCACCTGCTGCCCGAGTACATGAAGGAAAACCTCACGTACACCCACACCGAGGATGGCGAGGTGCATCCGGGCGAGGTGATCGAGGAAAAGATTTCGCTGTCCGAGCGCTTCGGCCTCTGGGTGAGCTTCTATCCCTTCAGCCAGAACGAATACCTGACGATCGTGGGGCAGTGGCTCTCGTCGTTCGGCGTCGATGCGGCCGCCATCGCGGCGGCGCGGCCCGAGGCGCTGGTCTGGGCGCTGGAGCGCGGTTCGCGCAGCGGCCGCGTGGCCTACCAGTTCGCCCGCGACTACGCGGGGCGGAGCAACGCGTGAGTGCACAAGAGAACGGCGCGCGCAAGCACACCGAGGTCGCGGTCGGCGTGTTGATCCGCCTGGCCGACGACGCGCTGCTGCTCTCGACCCGGCCCGAAGGCAAGGCCTACGCAGGCTACTGGGAGTTTCCGGGCGGCAAGATCGAACTTGGTGAAACCGTCGAAGAGGCCCTGCGCCGCGAGCTGCAGGAAGAACTCGGCATCACCATCGAGGGCGCCTCGGTCTGGAAGGTCACCGAGCACGACTACCCGCATGCGCTGGTGCGCCTGCACTGGTGCAAGGTGACCGCCTGGAGCGGCGAGTTCGAGATGCGCGAAGGCCAGGCGATGGCGTGGCAGCAACTGCCGCTCGACGTGGCACCGGTGCTGCCGGGCGCGCTGCCGGTGCTCGAATGGCTGGTGCAGGAGCGCGGCCTGCCCGCGTCGGCGGCGCTGGCCGTCTCGACGCTGGCCTGATGCGGGCGTCCGGCCGGCACATCGGCCGGGCATCGCCCGAGGCCTGAATCCGAAGATGCATCCCAAGTACCGCCCCGACATCGACGGCCTGCGCGCCGTCGCCGTCGCGTCGGTGCTGGCCTTCCACGCGTTTCCCGACGCGCTGCCGGGCGGCTTCATCGGCGTCGACATCTTCTTCGTGATCTCGGGCTTCCTGATCACGACGATCATCATGCAGAGCCACGCGGCGAGCGACTTCAGCTACCGCGACTTCTATGCGCGCCGCATCCGGCGGATTTTTCCGGCGCTGATGCTGGTGCTGGCGGCGACGCTGGCCTTCGGCTGGTATGCGCTGCTGCCGCGAGAGTTTGCCGAGCTCGGCAAGCAGGCGGCGGGCGGTGCGGCCTTCGTGGCCAACTTCATCTTTTGGGGCGAGTCGGGGTACTTCGATACCGCGGCCGAGACCAAGCCGCTGCTGCACCTGTGGTCGCTGGGTATCGAGGAGCAGTTCTACATTTTCTGGCCGCTGCTGCTGGGCGTGGCGTGGCGGCGGCGCTGGCCGATCGTGCGGCTGCTGTGGGTGGTGGCGGTGGTGTCGTTCCTTGTCAACGTGACGACGGTGCATCCGTTCCGCGAGGCGGCGTTCTACTCGCCGGCCTCGCGTTTCTGGGAGCTGATGGTGGGCGGCATCCTGGCGTGCATGCGGCTCAGGCCCGTCGCGCCGAGCGCGTGGCGCAGCCATCTCCAGTCGGTGCTCGGCGTGGGGCTGATCGTGCTGGGGCTCGTGATGACGCGCAGCGACAAGGCCTTCCCGGGCTGGTGGGCGCTGCTGCCGACGCTGGGGGCGGTGAGCTGCATTGCGGCCGGGCCGGGCGGGGTGCTGAACAAGTACCTGCTGTCGAACCGGGTAATGGTGTGGATTGGCCTCATCAGCTATCCGCTCTACCTGTGGCACTGGCCGCTGCTGGTGTATGCGCGGATCGTGGAAGAGGGCAACCCGTCGGCATGGGTACGCGCGGGTGCGGTGGTTGCGAGCGTCTTGCTGGCGTGGGCCACCTACCGGTTTCTCGAGCAGTTCACCCGGGCGCGCACGAGCGTCGGCATGTTGCGTGCGTTGGCCGGTTCGGGCGTGGCGGTGGCGCTGGTCGGCGTGCTGGCGCTGGGCGGCATGCCGCCGCGCAACGGCAGCGACCTGCTGCGCAAGGTGACCGATGCCACCGTGGACGACAACTACTACGACGGCTTCAAGCAAGAGAAGCTGGGAGCGCACAAGGTCGAGCGCACCGGCAACGGCGCACGCAAGGTGCTGTTGATCGGCGACAGCCATGTGCAGCAGTACGCGCCGCGCGCATTGGAGCTCGCGCGCAGCGCGCCCGGGCAGATGGCCACGACATACTTCGCGACCTATGGCGCCTGCCCGCCGGTGCCAGGGGTGCTGTCCGATGGCAATGAGGGTTGCGACAAGGCGCGCACCGGCATGCTGGAGCTGGCGCTCGATCCGCGGATCGACACGGTCGTCGTCGGTGCCTGCTGGAACTGCTACTTCACCGGGAATTTCCCACTGGCCTTCTATTTCCGGGAAGGGGCAGCGACCTATCCGATCAACAACGGTGGACCGGGCCTCGGGCGTTCGCTCGACGCGCTTGAAAAGCTGTTGACGACGCTGGTCCAGAGCAAGAAGAAGGTGTATCTGCTGCTGGACAACGCGCGCAGCGTGGAGTTCGAGCCGCGCCGGCTGATCGAAGGCAGCCGCATGGGCCGGATGACGGCGCTGACCAGCACCACCACGGGCCCGTTGCCGCCCGAGCAGGAGCAACTCAACGAGCGGCTCAAGCGCATTGCCGCATCGAGCGGCGCGGAGGCCATCGACGTGCTGGCGCAACTTTGCCAATCGGGCGAATGCGTGCGGTCCATGCCCGATGGCACACCGGTCTACAAGGACCGCGAACACCTGCGGCCCTTCTACGCGCGGGAGCACGCGGGCTATCTGGACAAGGTGTTTCTCGGGGACGGCGGCCGCTAAAGCGGCAGCACTCTACTGAAGCTTGGGATCGCCGAACGGATCGTCGTCGGGCGGCGCCTCGGCCGGCATCCGGAATTCTTCGCTGGCCCAGGCGCCCAGATCGACGCCCTTGCAGCGTGCGCTGCAGAAGGGCCGATAGGGGTTGGAAGGCGCGTAGACACTGTCGCCGCCACAACTGGGGCAACGGACGATCCGCTCGCCTTTGTCGTTCACCTTCCCCGTCATGCGCAGAGTGTCAATTCAAAAGGCGCGTCTTCCGTGCTCTGGTGCAAACGGTCGTCTGCCTCGTGCCGCATGAGCCGGACCGAAACCATCAGGCGATTGCCGCTGATTTCGGGAACCAATTCCAGCCGGGGATCGATGCGCAGCCGCAGCAGCTGGAAGCTGCGTCCCTGCGGCAGGTTCTGCTGGAACTGCCCGTTCGTGGCGATGACCTTGTAGGGCACATCCGCGTCGCGCAGCAGCTTGAGCAAGAGGTAGATGGAAGAGGCCAGCGGCGAGAGCGTGTTCGACCAACGCTCCAGGTCCGCGCGGCGGCTCGCCGGCGTGCGGTGCTGCCAGGCGAAATAGGCGGGCAGGTCGAACTCGCAGGTGCCGCCCGGAATGCCGGCACGGCTGCGGATGCTCATGAGCCACTCGTTTTCCGTCAGCGCCTGGCCGGCCTTGCCGGCAACGCCGTTGAGTGCGGCGAAGTTGCCCTCGAGCTGGCCGACCACCTGGTCGAGCACCGTTTCGGCAATGGCTGGATTGCCCCGGTAGCTGTTGAAGACGTTCTTGTGCTTGTCGAGATCTCGCAGCACATCGGCCTTGAGGTCGGCGCGCGCCGCCACGTCCATGATCTCGAAGATCGTGATCAGGGCGTAGTGGTGGGAGAGCGGCGATTCCGAGGGCACCAGTTCTCCGAGGCGACGGAACAGGTGTTCCAGCCTCAGGTAGGTGCGGATGCGCTCGTTGAAGGGGTACTCGTAAAGGATCACGCGTGTTTATCGGTTTCCTGTCGCGGGATCATAACTTCAGGGTGATTTGGAAGGGGGCGTCGGCAGCACTTCGCGCACAGCCGCCAGCATGCGGTCGCCGAGCAGGAGCTGTCCGTGCATCGACATGTGAGTGTCGTTCGAGAAATAGAAATCGCGAACCTGGGTGTGTTTCTCGCGTGTAAAAGCGTAGAGGTCGGGGCCCGTCAGCTTCGATTCGCGGAAGCCCGCCTCGAAATCCTTCGAGTAGTCGGGCTTCAGGTACACCGTGGTCTTGTTGGGGATCACCATCCACATGATCGGGATGGCGGTGTGCGCCTGGGTGAAGTTCTTCATCCACTCCAGGTGCGCGAGGGTCAGCGGGCCGTTGTCCTCGTCTTCGGCAAAGAACGGCATCTTGTCGCACGCGTGGTGCGAGAAGTACTTGCAGCCGTTGGGCACTGGGCGCACCCAGGTGTTCCAGTCGAAGTAGGTGTCGGTTGCAGACTTTTTCGCTTTCCAGGTGTTGTAGTAGGTGGTCACGCCGGTCATGAACTGGACGTTCCAGTTGGGCGCGGGGTCGGGCACGGTCTCGTCCGGCTTGACGAGGGGATGCGGCATGGCGTCGTAGGGCATGCGCATCTTCTGGCACTTCATGCTGTCCTTGGTGCGGTCGCCCAGCAGGCGCTCGACGCTCTCGATGATGATCAGCTTGCCCTTGAAGCCCGAGCGCTGGATCCATTGGTCGAAGTCGCCGCACAGCGCGTTCTCGTACTGGCCCCAGTAACTGGTCGAGACGCGGTAGCCGGCCGCGACGAGCTTGGACTGCCAGCGGAAGGTCATGGAGAAGCTGTCGCCGATGACCATGATGTCGGCCTGATCGACCGGCGTTCCCTTGAGCAATGCGGGGTCGACCTTGGGCGGGGGCGCGGTCCAGCCGAACTCGCGCTCGGACAGGCGCCCGATCCGCGTGAGGTCTCCGTAGGGAATGGGGCTGGTCAGCGAAACGATCCACAGCCCCATCAGCACGATGTAGCCGATGAAGAAGAACCGCAGCCAGACTTTCGCGGGCATCGTCATGTCGAATCAGAATTGGAAGTAGAGGAACGGGCTGTAGTTGCCCAGCTTCGAGACGCACCACGCGAACAGCGCGAAGGTGCCGATGGCCAAGAGGGCGGTGGAGAGCCACGCCATGACCGGTCGGCCTGCGAGGGCCTTCGGATGCGGAATCCAGCGCTCCAGCGTGATGGTGGGCGGCAGCGCCAGGCAGATGACGATGCCGACCAGCAGGGTCTGGAAGAACTCGGGCTTGCGGAACGGAACCGGGCCCAGCTCGCTGAACGCCGACGGCGGTGCGCCGTGCAGGCCGAGCATGCCCTTGTAGATCGCCATGGCCGTGTGCATGCCATCGGCGCGGAAGACGATCCAGGCCACCACCACACAGAGGAAGGTGAGGAACCAGCCGAGCACCCGGGCGATGCGGCCGGGCGTGGCATTGCGCCGCACCTTGGCATTCCAGAGGTGGTTGATCATCAGGAAGATGCCGTGCAGGGCGCCCCAGATCACGAAGGTCCACGCGGCGCCGTGCCACAGGCCGCCCAGCAGCATCGTGAGGAACAGGTTCAGGTAGCGCCGGGCCGGGCCCTTGCGGTTGCCGCCCAGCGGCACGTAGAGGTAGTCGCGCAGGAACGTCGACAGCGAGATGTGCCAGCGGCGCCAGAACTCGATGATGTTGGTCGACTTGTAGGGCGAGCGGAAGTTGAGCGGCAGCTGCACGCCCAGGCACAGCGACAGGCCGACGGCCATGTCCGAGTAGCCCGAGAAGTCGAAATAGATCTGCAGCGTGTAGGCCAGCGCACCGAACCAGGCGGTGTAGAGCGTGGGCTCGATGCCTTTGTGCACGCCGTTGAACATCATGTCGGCGTACTGGCCCAGCGGGTCGGCGATCAGGAGTTTCTTGGCAAGGCCGAAGACAAAGATCGCGATGCCGATCGCTACCTTGTTCGGGTCGAGCCGGTAGGTGGCGCTGTTCGCGAACTGCGGCATCATCTGCGCGTGATGCAGCACGGGGCCCGCGATCAGGTGCGGGAAGTAGGTCACGAACAGCAGGTAGTGGACGAAGCTGCGCTCGTGCACCTTGCCCTGCCAGCAGTCGACCAGGAAGGCGATCTGCGTGAAGGTATAGAAGGAGATGCCGATCGGCAGCACGATGTGCACCAGCTCGATCGGCGTGAGGCCCGCCGCGACCAGGCCGGCGTCGACGTTCTCCAGGAAAAAGTTGGCGTACTTGAAGACGGCCAGCACGCCCAGGTTGACCACCAGTGCACTGATCAGCAGCGTCTTGCGCTTGCGGTCGTTGCGGCCCGGCGCGGGCGACAGTTGCAGTCCGAACCAGTAGTTGACGCAGATGGAGCCCAGCAGCAGCGGCAGAGCCTGCACGCTCCACCAGCCGTAGAAAAAGAGCGAAGCCAGTGCGAGGAAGCCGGCGGCGGCGCGGGCGTTGCGCTTGCCGATCAGGAAGAACCCGATCAGGACCAACGGGAAAAAGACAAAAATGAAGGGATACGAGTTGAAAAGCATCTCGGGGAGGGCACTGCGGCGAGCGCCTTTTTGTCGTAATCGTTATGCGGCCGCGGCAGCGGCAGGTCTCGGATTATCGCGTGGTGGCCGCAGCCCACAGCTTCCAGAGACCCTGCACTTCGATTTCGAGTTCCGCGAGCGTCAATGACTCGTTGTAAATCACCGCATCGGCGGCCGCCCGGCGCGTCTTGCGCGGCGCCTGCTGGGCGATCACCGCGTTGACGGCATCGGGCGTCCAGCCCGAGCGCGCGACGACGCGCTGGAGCTGCGTGGCCTCGGTGGCATCGACCACCAGCACCCGGTCAACGATGGCGCGCCAGCGTCCGGATTCGACGAGAAGCGGCACGTCGAAGACCACGACGGCGTCTTCGCCCGCGGCCGCAGCCTGGCGTTGGGTTTCCGTGCCGATCAGCGGATGCAGGATGGATTCGAGCCGGAGCTTGGCGCCCGCATCGGCGAACACGATCTGGCGCATGGCGGCTCTGTCGAGGCCCCCGTCCGGAGCGATGACGCTGCGGCCGAAGGCGGCCTCGAGCGCAGGCATAGCGATACCACCGGCCTGCGCGATGCTGCGTGCGATCGCATCGGTGTCGACCAGCACGGCGCCCTGGGCAACCAGCAGCCCGGCAACGGTGCTCTTGCCGCTGCCAATGCCGCCCGTCAGGCCGATGCGCCGAACCATGCCCGGATTCTCAATGGATCAGCGCGCCGAGCGGGAACGCGAAGGGAACCCATTGCCGCACGAGTTCAGGACCGATCACGAGGCAGACGAGGCCCGCGCCGGCCAGGAAGGGACCGAACGCGATGGGGATGTCCTTGTGCGCCAGCTTGCCGACGACGCGCAGGGTGATACCGATCACGGCGCCCACCAGTGAAGAGACGAGGATGATGGCGATGAGGTAGTCGGCGCCGAGCCAGACGCCCAGTGCCGCGAGCAGTTTGAAGTCTCCATAGCCCATGCCTTCCTTGCCCGTGACCAGGCGGTAGGCATGGTACACAAGCCAGAGGCTCAGGTAGCCGAACACGGCGCCCCACACGGCCGAGCTCAGGGGCACGCCGGTCCAGCCCATGGCCGCGCCGACAAGGCCGAGCCAGAGGAGGGTGTAGTTCAGCGAATCGGGCAGGAACTGGGTGTCGAAATCGATCAGGAACTGGCAGATCAGCAGCGCAGCGAACGCTGCCCACAAGGCGCCGGTGGGTGTAAGGCCGAAACGCCAGCCGCACAGGGCGAAGAGGGCGCCGGTGACCAGCTCGACCAAGGGATAGCGCGGGCTGATCGAGGTCTTGCACGAAGCGCAGCGGCCGCGCAGGAACAGGTAGCTCAGGACGGGGACGTTTTGGTACCAGCGGATCTTGTGGCCGCAGGCGCCGCAGCGCGAGGCGGGGCGGGTGAGATCGAAGGGCGGGAGGTTCTCGATCGCCGTTGCGGCCTTGTCCGCCGCGGCTTCGAGCCCTGCGGGCGGCGAGGTCTTCGGGCCGAAGACCAGCGACCAGAGCGAAGGCGCGTCCCTCGACGTCATCAGGTTGGCGACGGCATCGGAGAGCCAGGCGCGGTACATCATGATCGGCGTCCGGTAGATCACGACATTGAGGAAGCTGCCGATCAATAGCCCCAGCACGCCGGCCAGGACGGCGTCGAACCCTTGCGAAACCGACATCAGACGACTTGGCCGAGCTTGAAGATGGGCAGGTACATGGCGACCACGATGCCGCCGATGATCGTGCCGAGAAACACGATGATGATGGGCTCCATCAGGCTGGAGAGGCCAGCGACCATGTCGTCCACCTCGGACTCGTAGAAGTCGGCAGCTTTGCCCAGCATGTGATCGATGGAGCCGGATTCTTCGCCGATGGCGGTCATCTGGATCACCATCGAGGGGAAGAGATTGACGTTGGTCATGGCCGTAGTCAGGCTGGTGCCGGTCGAGACCTCTTGCTGAATCTTGGCCGTGGCGTCGCCGTATACGGTGTTGCCCGAGGCACCGCCCACCGAATCGAGCGCTTCGACCAACGGTACGCCTGCTGCGAACATGGTGGCCAGCGTCCGGGTCCAGCGGGCCACGCAGGACTTCTCGATCAGCACGCCGAAAATGGGGATGCGCAGAAGCACGCGGTCCATGACCTTTTGAAAGCGCTCATTGCGTTTCCATGCCTGCATGAAAAAGTAAAGTCCGCCGCCAAGTCCGCCGAAGATCAGCCACCAGTAAGAAACGAAGAACTCGCTCATGCCGATAACAATCAACGTCGGCGCGGGCAGGTCGGCGCCGAACGAGGTGAACACCTGCTTGAAGGCCGGAATGACGAAGATCATGATGATCGCGATCACCACGAAAGCGACGACGATCACCGAGATCGGATACATCAACGCTGACTTGATCTTCGACTTGATCGCCTCGGTCTTTTCCATGTAGGTGGCAAGACGATCGAGCAACTCTTCGAGAATACCGGCCGCTTCGCCGGCTTCCACCAGGTTGCAGTAAAGGTTGTCGAAGTACTTCGGAAACTTGCGAAAGGCGCCCGATAACGACGTGCCGGTTTCCACATCGCTGCGGATGTCGTTGAGCAGCTTTGCAACGCTCGCATTCGCATTGCCGCGACCGACGATGTCGAAGGACTGCATCAACGGCACGCCGGCCTTCATCATCGTCGCCAACTGGCGCGTGAAGATCGCGATGTCCTTGGGCTTGATGGCTTTGCCCGAGCGCAAGCGACGCTTCTTGATCTTGGAGGCGAGCACGCCCTGGCGGCGCAGCGCAGCCTGCACCTGGTTCTCGCCGGCGGCCCGGAGTTCGCCGCGCACCAGCTTGCCGTTGCGGTCCTTGCCTTCCCACTCGAAGACAAATTCCTTGTGCGTGATCTGGGAGGAGCGGGGGGATGCCACTGTTGCCATTCGATCTCCGGTATTCGGTGTTCGTTATTCGTTGGTGCAGGCCACCACTTCTTCGAGCGAAGTGAGCCCCTGCATGACTTTTCCGAGGCCCGACTGGCGCAGCGAACGCACGCCCTCGGCTTCGGATTGCTGCGCGATGTCGAGCGCGCTGCCATCGCGCAGGATGATTTCCTGGATGGCCTCGGTGATCGGCATCACCTGGTAGATGCCGACCCGGCCCTTGTAGCCCCCGCTGCATGCGGAGCAGCCGACGGGCCGGTAAGGCTTCCACGTGCCGTCTAGGTCCGACTCCTTGAAGCCCGCCTCGAGCAGCGCTTCCCGTGGGATGTCGACTGGGACGCGGCATACGGTGCACAAGCGGCGCGCGAGCCGTTGCGCGGTGATCAAGATCACGCTCGACGCGATGTTGAACGGCGCGATGCCCATGTTGCGCATGCGCGTAAGCGTGGTGGGCGCGTCGTTGGTGTGCAGCGTCGAGAGCACCAGGTGACCGGTCTGCGCGGCCTTGATCGAGATATCGGCCGTTTCGAGGTCGCGAATTTCGCCAACCATGATGATGTCGGGATCCTGGCGCAGGAAGGCGCGCAGCGCCGTGGCGAAGGTCAGTCCGGCCCGTTCGTTGACGTTGACCTGGTTGACGCCGGGCAGGTTGATTTCGGACGGGTCTTCCGCCGTCGCGATGTTGACGCCCGGCTGGTTCAGCAGGTTCAGGCAGGTGTAGAGCGACACCGTCTTGCCCGAGCCCGTCGGGCCGGTGACGAGCACCATGCCGTAAGGGCGGCCGATCGCATGGAGGAGCCGTTCCTTTTCGACAGCGTCGTAGCCCAGCGCATCGATGCCCAGGCGGGCACTGCTGGGATCAAGAATACGAACCACGATCTTCTCGCCGAACAGCGTGGGCAACGTGCTCACGCGAAAGTCGATCACGCGGTCCGGCCCGATCTTGAGCTTCATGCGGCCGTCCTGCGGCACGCGTTTTTCGGAGATGTCGAGCCGGGAAATGACCTTGATGCGGGACGCCAGCTTGTCCTTGATGACCGTGGGCGGGCTCGCGATTTCGCGCAGTTCGCCGTCGACCCGAAAACGCACGCGGTAGTGATGCTCGTAAGGCTCGAAATGAATGTCCGAGGCTCGCATGCTGACTGCGTCGAGCAGCATCTTGTGCAGAAAGCGCACGACCGGCGCATCTTCCACCTCGGCAACAGCTTGTTCGCTGGCATCGCCCGAGGTATCGGCGCCGACATCGTCGAATTCGAACTCGGCGCCGACGATGCTGTTGATGGTCTCCGCTGCAGTCGCCGCGGCGGCTTCGATCATTCGCGAGAGCTTGTCGTATTCCGCGATGACCCAGTCGACCCCCATCTGGGAGGCGAACTTGATCTTTTCCGCCGCCTGCTGGTCCGACGGATCGGCCGTCGCGACGATAAGGCGGTTGTTGCGCTTGCTGAGGACGACGATGCGGTACGCGAGGCACAGCTTGGGATCGAGCAGGTCCTTGGGCAGGCGCTGTTGATCAATCGCATCGAGATCGAGCAACGGGGCGCCGAACGCGGTGGAAAGGGTGTGGGCGAGATCCGCTGCCGAAACGGCGCCGGTGCCGGTCAGCTCCGCGATGAAGCTGGTGCGACCGCTCAGGGACTTCTGGTAGATGTCCTCGGCGATTCTTGCAGGCAGTTTGCCGGCCGAAACGAGAGCGCGCGCCAAGCCCGGGAGGGCAATCTGCGAGAGTTCTTTAACTGGAAGTTCGGCAGCGGCCATTCAGCGAATGCAAAAGATGTGAGAAAGTGCTTCACGATCATCGCTCATCGCCCCTGTGCTGTAAATCGCTACACAGCAACAGGGATGGCCATTATTTGTGCCAGCCAAAGGCTGGTCGGGGTGAGAGGATTCGAACCTCCGGCCTCTACGTCCCGAACGTAGCGCTCTACCAGGCTAAGCTACACCCCGATTGGTTGCAAGAAAAAGAAGTCGTCCTAGATGCCAACTCTGGAGAGGTGTTTCAGGCACGTCGCTCAAGCAACTGAGCCGCCAATTGTAGCAAACCGGAAGCATGCGAATTGGACGGAAAGTCGCGCAATGCATCTATTGCGCGTTTGGCTTCGGCCGCGGCGGCGGCGCGGGATGCATCCAGCGCACCGGTTTCGCGAACGATCTCTACCACCTTGCCCAATTGAGCTGTGTCACCGGCCTCGATGGCGGCGCGCACCAGCCCGCTTTGCGCGGGGGTGCCTCGCTGCATGGCAAAGATGAGGGGAAGCGTTGTCTTGCCTTCGCGGAGGTCGTCGCCGACGTTTTTTCCGGTTTCCTGGGCATCACCTGCGTAATCAAGAACATCGTCGATCACCTGGAAGGCGGTGCCCAGTGCCTGTCCATAAGTGGCGCAGGCCTCCTCGACTTCCGGCGCGACGCCGGCCAGCACGGCGGCAAGCCGGGTGCTGGCTTCGAAAAGCTTGGCGGTCTTCGAGCGGATCACGCGCAGGTACGCCGTTTCGTCCAGCGATGCGTCGTGCATGTTCATCAACTGAAGCACCTCGCCCTCGGCGATCACGTTGGTTGCTTCGGCCAGGATTTCCATCACGCGAATGTTGTTTGCATCCAACATCATCTGAAATGCGCGCGAGTACAGAAAGTCGCCGACCAGCACGCTGGCCGGGTTGCCGAAGGATTCGTTGGCGGTTGCCCGTCCACGTCGCAGGGTCGATTCGTCAACCACGTCGTCGTGCAGCAGTGTGGCGGTGTGGATGAATTCCACCACGGCGGCCAGGTTGAAGCGTTGCTCGCCTGTATAGCCCAGTGCGCCGGACATCAGCAGCAGCAGTGCGGGCCGCAGGCGCTTGCCGCCAGCGGAGATGATGTATTGGGAGACTTGGCTGACCAGCGGCACGCCCGTATCGAGGCGGCGCGCGATCACGCGGTCGACTTCGACCATGTCGCCGGCAATCAGGTCCAGCACGGTGGCGGTGGGGGAGGTGTCGGCGGCGGGGACTGGCAAAGCGGGGGCGCGGGGCGCTGCTGAAGATGAAGGCGGCCCAGGGGCCGGAAGGCGCAAATTATAGGGAGGGCGGCCTGCTTGCCGGGGCTCGGCGGAGGCAATGGGTGTTAGCAAGCACAAACCGCGCTATAATCTTGGGCTCTGCGGAATTCGCTGCAGAGACTCATTTCTAAGAGGTCTTACATGTACGCGGTCATAAAAACCGGCGGCAAGCAGTATCGCGTTGCTTCCGGCGAAAAAATTAAAGTAGAACAGATTGCTGCGGACGTAGGCCAGGAAATCGTGATCGACCAGGTTCTGGCTGTCGGAAACGGCGCTGAAATCAAGGTTGGCACGCCCCTGGTGTCCGGCGCAACGGTGACAGTCACAGTACTGTCGCACGGCAAGCACGACAAGGTCGGCATCTTTAAGATGCGCCGTCGCAAGCACTATCAGAAACGTCAAGGCCATCGCCAGCAGTTCACCGAACTGCAAATCGGCGCGATCGCCGGCTAAGGAGCACATTCCATGGCACAGAAAAAAGGCGGCGGCTCAACGCGAAACGGGCGCGATTCCAAGCCCAAGATGCTCGGCGTGAAGGCGTTCGGCGGTGAACTGATCAGCGCAGGCTCGATCATCGTGCGCCAGCGCGGCACCCAGTTCCACCCCGGCGTGAACGTCGGCGTGGGCAAGGACCACACGCTATTTGCACTGGTCGACGGCCATGTGTCGTTCGGTCACAAGGGTGCGCTCAACAAGCACATGGTCAACGTGACCCCCGCGGCGTAAGCCTCGCGTCACTTCGATCAGCCCGAGGCCCCGCTTTGCCGGGGCTTCTTCATTTGTAAACTGGACATCCCATGAAGTTCGTCGACGAAGCCTTCATCGACATCGCCGCCGGCGATGGCGGCAACGGCTGCGTGTCGTTCCGTCATGAGAAGTACAAGGAATTCGGCGGCCCCAATGGCGGCGATGGCGGCCGCGGCGGCCACGTTTTCGCGGTGGCCGACTCGAACCTCAACACCCTGGTCGATTTCCGCTATTCGCGTCGGCACGAAGCCAAGCGCGGCGAGCACGGCATGGGCTCCGACATGTTCGGCGCCGCGGGCGACGACATCACGCTCAGGGTGCCGGTCGGCACGATCATCACCGACGCCGAAACGGGCGAAGTGCTGTACGAGCTCCTGACCGAAGGCGAAGTCATCACCATCGCCAAGGGCGGTGATGGCGGCTTCGGCAACATGCGTTTCAAGAGCGCCATCAACCGTGCACCGCGCCAGAAGACGCCCGGCTGGCCCGGTGAAAAGAAGAGCCTCAAGCTCGAGTTGAAGGTGCTGGCTGACGTCGGCCTGCTCGGCATGCCGAATGCGGGCAAGTCGACGCTGATCAGCGCCATCTCGAACGCACGGCCCCGTATTGCGGACTATCCCTTCACCACCCTCCATCCGAATCTCGGCGTCGTGCGCGTCGGTCCGGAGCAGAGCTTCGTGGTGGCCGACCTGCCTGGCCTGATCGAAGGCGCGTCCGAAGGCGCTGGACTCGGTCATCTCTTCCTGCGCCATCTGCAACGCACGCGGCTGCTGCTGCATGTGATCGACATGGCACCGTTCGACGATGCCGTCGACCCGGTCGCCCAGGCCAAGGCCATCGTGGGCGAGCTGAAGAAATACGACGCAGCGCTGTACGACAAGCCGCGTTGGCTGGTGCTGAACAAGCTCGACATGGTGCCCGGCGACGAACGCGCGGCGCTGGTCAAGGACTTCGTCAAGCGACTGCGTTTCAAGGGCCCGGTGTTCGAGATATCGGCGCTCACGCGCGAGGGCTGCGAGCATCTGGTGCAGGCCGTCTACCAGCAGGTCAAGGCCCAGCAGGTGGCGGAACAGGAGCCGGTCGAGGTCGATCCGCGCTTTGTCCCGCTGCCGCCCGATCCGGCCTGAGTGCGGCGGGGCATCGGAATCGATGCTCATCGGTAGATCACAAAATCAGCAGCACTCACGACCGCGACACTCCTCCATGACCTCGAATTCCGGATCCACTGCCTTGCGGGATGCCCGCCGTATCGTCGTCAAGGTGGGCTCCAGCCTCGTGACCAATGAGGGGCGTGGTCTCGACGAGGCCGCCATCGGCGAGTGGTGCCGACAGCTCGCGCAGCTGGTTCGCGACGGCCGCGAGGTCGTGATGGTGTCCAGCGGCGCCATCGCTGAAGGCATGAAGCGCCTCGGCTGGCGCACCCGGCCCCACGAGATTCACGAACTCCAGGCTGCCGCGGCCGTCGGTCAGATGGGCCTGGCCCAGATGTACGAGACCAAGCTGCGCGAAAACGAGATCGGCAGCGCCCAGGTCTTGCTGACCCACGCCGACCTCGCCGACCGCGAGCGCTACCTCAATGCGCGCTCGACCCTCGTCACGCTGCTGCGCCTGGGCGTGGTGCCGGTCATCAACGAGAACGACACCGTCGTCAACGACGAGATCAAGTTCGGCGACAACGATACGCTCGGTGCGCTCGTGGCCAACCTCGTCGAAGCCGATGCGCTGATCATCCTCACGGACCAGAAGGGCCTCTATACGGCCGACCCGCGCAAGGACCCGGACGCGAAATTCGTGCACGAAGCAGCGGCCGGCGATCCGGCGCTCGAGGCCATGGCGGGCGGCGCGGGCTCCAGCATCGGCCGCGGCGGGATGATCACCAAGATCCTGGCCGCCAAGCGCGCGGCCGGCTCGGGCGCATCGACCGTGATCGCCTGGGGCCGCGAGGCCGACGCCCTGCTGCGCCTGACGCGCGGCGAGTCCATCGGCACGCTGCTGGTGGCGCAGACGGCCAAGCACCAGGCGCGCAAGCGCTGGATGGCCGACCATCTGCAACTGCGCGGCGCCGTCGTCGTCGACGCGGGTGCCGCGGCCAAGGTGCGTGCCGAGGGCAAGAGCCTGCTGCCGATCGGCATGACGGGCGTGTCGGGCGAGTTCTCGCGCGGCGACGTGATCGCGGTGCGCGACGCGGAGGGTGTCGAGCTGGCCCGAGGCCTGGCCAACTATTCGAGCGTGGAAGCGCGCCTCTTGTGCCGCAAGCCGTCCGGCGAGTTCGAGCGCTTGTTGGGCTATGTCGCGGAGCCGGAGATGGTTCACCGCGACAACATGGTGCTGATGCCCAGCTGATTGGCAAAAGAAAAACGGGGCCCAGGGCCCCGTTCTTTCATCTCGGCGTCGCTTTGCTTACTGCACTTCGCGAACCGGATTGCGGATGTTCTGCACCATTTCCCCGACCGAGCTGCGCGGCGCGTTGCCGCGGCAGATGCCCTGGCTGGACAGCGCCACCGTGTAGCGCGAGTTCAGGTCGTTGATGCGCTTCCATTCCTGCTTCGTCACTTCCTGCCATGTGCCGTTGTTGTAGCGCGCATAGCTCTTCATCTCGGCGGTCGAGCAACGCACGCCTTCGTAGAAGGCGTTGACGGCGCCGCCGCTGCGATTGCTGGCCACCACCACGTAGCGCACGATGCCGTCGGGCGTGATCGTGATCGTTCCCGGATCGATGCCGAACTTCAGGGTCATGTACGGAGGCATCTCGATCGGCAGCAGACGGCTTTCGCTGAATGCCGGGGGTGGGGGCGCTTTGGTTTCCTCCCACTCCTTGTCCGTCTCGGACCGCTTGGGTGCGGGCGCCGAACCCGCCTGCGCCCAGTCGGGGTTGTCGGTGTCGTACTTGCCCGAGGCGCAGCCGGCGAGGATGCCGAAGCAGGCGAGAAGAAGGACGCGCTCAACGTTGCGTCGGAAAGAAAGGCGCGTTGCTGTTGGGAGGAGGAGGTTCATCGCTCGCAGAGGGAATGTCGGGATGCGGATCGAAACTGCCGCCGGGCGGCAGGTCGAGGCCCGCGGGCGCTCCGGCGTCCAGCGGATGGCGCTCGAATTCTCGGGCGCGCACGTTGCTGCGCAGGAAGCGGTTGCGGAAATCCTGCCGTGGCAGGTAGCGAGCAAGCTCGGTGAGCGCCATCTCGTAGACGCCGCGCTTGAACTCGACGACAACGTCGAGCGGCACCCAGTAGTCATGCCAGCGCCAGGCGTCGAATTCGGGATGGTCGGTTGCACGCAGGTTGAGATCCCAGTCGTGGCCGGTGAGTTGCAGCAAATACCAGATTTGTTTCTGGCCCTTGTAGTGGCCCCGTGCGTCACGGCGGATGAACCGATCCGGCACCTCGTAGCGCAACCAGTCGCGGGTACGGGCCACGATGCGCACATGCTCCGGATGGAGCCCCACTTCCTCGTGCAGTTCCCGGAACATGGCTTGCTCGGGACTTTCGCCGCGGTCTATGCCGCCTTGCGGAAACTGCCAGGAATGCGTGCGTATGCGTTTGCCCCAGAAAACCTGGTTTCTCTGGTTGAGCAGGATGATGCCGACGTTGGGCCTGAAGCCGTCCCGGTCGAGCATAATCAAACCCCAATTTTTGAACTGAGTCGATTATGCATGCCGGGTTGCCCTCGGCAAGCTGCGATGCAGGCTCTCAGGGTCTCTCCGGGGGAGCAGTCCCCCACTTCCGAACGTCGAATCCAGCGAATTCAGCACACCGATCCCGATGAAAGCTTCCCGATTTTTTGTCTCCACCCTCAAGGAAGCGCCCGCCGATGCCGAGGTCGCGAGCCATCGGCTGATGATGCGGGCCGGCATGATCAAGAAGCTCGGCACGGGCATCTACACCTACATGCCGATGGGGCTGCGCGTGATCCGCAAGGTCGAGGCGATCGTGCGGGAAGAAATGAACCGCGCCGGCGCCGTCGAGCTGACGATGCCGGTGGTCCAGCCGGCCGAGTTCTGGCAGGAGACCGGCCGCTTCGAGAAGATGGGCCCCGAACTCTTGCGCATCAAGGACCGGCATGACCGCGACTTCGTGATCCAGCCGACCAGCGAAGAGGTGGTGACCGACATCGCGCGCCAGGAAATCCGTAGCTACAAGCAGCTGCCGAAGAATTTCTACCAGATCCAGACCAAGTTCCGCGACGAGCGCCGTCCGCGCTTCGGCCTGATGCGCGGGCGCGAATTCATCATGAAGGACGCCTACAGCTTCGACCGCGACCTCGACGCGGCCAAGGCCAGCTACCAGGTCATGGCGCAGGCCTACCGCAACATCTTCGACCGCTTCGGCCTGCGTTACCGCGCCGTGGCGGCCGACAGCGGCGCCATCGGCGGCGACCTGAGCGAAGAATTCCAGGTGATCGCCGCCACGGGCGAGGACGCCATCGTCTACTGTCCCGACAGCAATTACGCCGCCAACATGGAAAAGGCAGAGGCGCTCGCCCCGGCCGGCCCGCGCCCCGCGGCCGCCAAGGCGCTCGAGAAGACGCCGACCCCCGGCAAGAGCACCTGCGCCGACGTGGCCGAGCTGCTCGGCGTGCCGCTTGCAACCACCATCAAGTCGCTGGTGCTGGCCACCGACCTCCTCGACGAGGCCGGCAACCCGAAGGGCTCGCAGGTCTGGCTGCTGCTCCTGCGCGGCGACCACGACATGAACGAGATCAAGGTCAGCAAGGTGCCAGGCCTGGACCAGGGCTTCCGCTTCGCGACCCTCGCCGAGATCGACGAGCACTTCGGCTGCAAGCCCGGCTATCTCGGCCCGCTGAACCTCAAGAAGCCCGTCAAGCTGGTGGCAGACCGCGAGGCTGCCGTGCTGGCCGACTGGATTACCGGTGCCAACGAAGTCGACTTCCACATGACCGGCGTCAACTGGGGCCGCGACCTGCCCGAACCGGAAATCGTGGCCGACCTGCGCAACGTGGTGGCGGGAGACGCCTCGCCCGACGGCAAGGGCGTGCTGGCCATCGAACGCGGCATCGAGGTCGGGCACGTCTTCGTGCTGGGCACCAAGTACAGCAAGGACATGAACGCCACGTACCTGGACGAAGGTGGCAAGCCCCAGTTCCTCGAGATGGGCTGCTATGGCATCGGCATCACCCGCCTGCCGGCCGCCGCCATCGAGCAGAACCACGACGAGCGCGGGATCATCTGGCCCGACGCGCTGGCGCCGTTCACCGTGGTGGTCTGCCCGATCGGCATGGACCGCAGCCCCGAGGTCAAGGTGGCCGCCGAGGCGCTCTATGAGACGCTGCTCGCCAAGGGCGTCGACGTGCTGCTCGACGACCGCGGCGAGCGCCCCGGCGCGATGTTCGCCGACTGGGAACTGATCGGCGTGCCGCACCGCGTGGTCATCTCCGACCGCGGCCTGAAGGAAGGCCAGCTCGAATACCAGCATCGCCGCGACACGGCTGCGACGAAGGTGCCGTCGGCCGGTATCGCCGACTTCATCGCCGGCAAGCTCGCCGCATGAGCTTCACCGGCCGTTGCAACGACGACCCAAGGGCAGCCGCCGCGGCGGATGGCATGGCCATCTCGCGGCGCAAATGCCTCGGCGTTGCCGCGGCTTCGGGCGTCCTGTCGCTGACGGCGTTGCCGCAGGCCGCATTTGCCGGTGCCCAGATCGAAGAGCCCCTGATCGACTCGGTGCGCACCGCGTTGAGTTCGGCCATCCACAACAAGGCGCCGCCGGTGCCGGAGTTCACGACCACCGAGGCGCGCCTGGCCTACCTGCGCTGGCTCGGCGAAATGAGCGAGCGGCTCAAGAAGAAGATCGCCGACTGGCCTTCGCGCAAGGAATTCCTGCAGACCATCTGGTACGAGGCCAAGCGCTCGGGGCTCGACGTGAGCCTGGTGCTCGGGCTGGTGCAGGTCGAGAGCAACTTCCGCAAGTTCGCCGTGTCGAGCGCTGGCGCCCGTGGCTACATGCAGGTCATGCCGTTCTGGACCCGCGTGATCGGCGACAGCGATTCGGCCAAGCTCTTCCACATGCAGACCAATCTGCGCTTCGGCTGCGTGATCCTGCGCCACTACCTCGACCGTGAGAACGGCGACCTGTACATGACGCTCGGCCGCTACAACGGCAGCCGCGGCAAGTCGCCGTACCCGAATGCGGTCTTCGCGAACCAGCGGCTCTGGGCCTACGACGACAAGGCACGGGAACGCGAAAGAGATCGCGAGCGCGAAAAGGACCGTTCGGCAGCTTGAATCTCACTTTCGCGAATATGCGAAAGCGGCCTGCCCAGCGGTGCGAGCCAGAACTTCGAGCTAGGTCTTTGTGACCATGACCTGGTCGATGCGGTAGCTGTCCACGTCCATCACCTCGAAGGTGTAGCCGGCCCAGGTCACACTGTCCGTCCGCTTCGGTACACGGCGCAGCATCACCATCAGGAAGCCCGCGAGCGTCTCGTATTCGTCCGCATGCGGCAGCTCGTCGATCTGCAGCGCGCGCTGCACGTCCTGGATCGGCGTGATGCCATCGATCAGCCACGAGTTCTCGTCGCGCTTCACGATCTGCTCCTCGTCGGGCATCGAGACGAGGTCGCCCATCACCGTGCTCATCACGTCGTTGAGCGTGATCACGCCCACCACCAGGCTGTACTCGTTGACGATGATCGCGAAGTCTTCATGCGCCTGTTGGAACTGCTCGAGCACTTCGGTCAGCGAGAGACGGTCGGGAATCACCAGTGCCTTGTGCAGCGTGAGGCCCTGGTCGAAGGCCAGCGGCTGGCCGCTGAGCACGCGCTGGAACATGTCCTTGGCATCGACATAACCGAGCACATGGTCGATGTCGCCGTCGCACACCGGATAGGCTGAAAAAGGCTCGGCCACGATGCGGGCGCGCAGCACCGACTCGGGATCGTCGTGCAGGAACCAGGCGATGCTGTCGCGCGCCGTCATCACGCTGCTCACCAGGCGCGTCTCCAGCTCGAACACGTTGGCGATCACCTGCTGCTCGCGCACCGCGAGGACGCCCGCGCGAGCACCCGCTTCGGTCATCGCGAGGATGTCGGCCGAAGTGATCTTGTCGTCACGCGCCATCGGCATGCCGAGCACCTTGAACAGCAGGTCGGTGCAGCGGGTGAAGAACCAGACCAGTGGCTTGAAGGTGGTGATCAGCAGCAGCATCGGCCCGACCATGCGCACCGCGATGCGCTCCGGGTCGCTCATGCCCAGGCGCTTGGGGAACAGGTCGGCGAACACCAGGAACACCGCGATGACGATCACGAACGAGCAGAGGAACGCCACGTTCGCGGACGCTTCCACGCTCAGCCAACTCTCGAAGAAACGCGCGAAATACGGGCTGAGCGAGCCCTCACCCACGACACCGCCGAGGATCGCCACTGCGTTGAGGCCGATCTGCACCACGGTGAAGTAATGGCCGGGCTGCTCCTGCACGCGCAGCACGCGCTCGGCCCGCGGATCGCCCTCGTCCGCCATCTGGCGCAGGCGAAGGCGCCGCGAGGCGGCCAGGGTGATTTCGGCAAGGGAGAAGAACGCGCTCATCGCGATCAGCAAGACGATGATGAGCAGGCTTTGGGTGAGGTTCATGGTGGCACGGCGAAGAGTGCCATGGTGCCATGACTCGGCCCGCGAAAAACCCTCAGACGCCGCCGTGCGGATGGGTCGGGTCGACCCACAGGACCGATTCGGGTTTCTCGACAGGCTCGATATCGAGGTTCACCGCCACCGCCTCGCCATCGCTGCGGCACAGCACGCATTCGAGTGTCTCGGTCGCGCTCGCATTGATTTCCTGGTGCGGCACATAGGGCGGCACGTAGATGAAGTCGCCCGGTCCGGCCTCGGCGGTGAATTCGAGCTTTTCGCCCCATCGCATGCGGGCCCGGCCGCGCACGACGTAAATCACCGATTCGAGGTGCCCGTGGTGATGGGCGCCGGTCTTGGCATCGGCATGGATCGTCACCGTGCCGGCCCAGAGCTTCTGCGCGCCCACGCGGGCGAAGTTGATGGCGGCGGCCCGGTTCATGCCGGGCGTCTGCGCCGTGTTGACGTCGAGCTGGTTGGCTCCGATCACGCGCACACCGTCGTGCTTCCAGGCCGGGGCGGCCTCGTCGCCATCGCCTGGATGGTCGTGCGGGTGGCCGTGGTCCGCGTGATCGTGGCTCATGGCAAGCCCCGGGGAATCAGGCAGGGTTGCCGTTCAGCACCTGCTGCAGCTCGCCCGATTCGTACATCTCCATCATGATGTCCGAGCCGCCGACGAATTCGCCCTTCACGTAGAGCTGGGGGATCGTGGGCCAGTTGCTGTATTCCTTGATGCCCTGGCGGATGCCGTCGTCTTCGAGCACGTTGACGGTCTTGAGCGTCTTGGTATCGACGCCCACGGCCTTGAGGATCTGGATTGCGCGGCCCGAGAAACCGCACATCGGGAAGCTGGCATTGCCCTTCATGAAGAGCACGAGTTCGTTGGTTTTGACGAGGTCGTCGATGCGTTGCTGGGCGTCGGACATGGGGACTCCTGAAAAGTGGGGGCTGAGGGGATTATTTCACCGCGCGCCAGATTCCGCCCGAGCAGCGCTGGATGCCTGCCAGGTCGTCCCGGCTTTGGACTTCGGCGAAACCGCGGGTTTCGAGCAGCTGGCGCACGACTGCGGCCTGGTCATGGCCGTGTTCGAGCAGCAGCCAGCCGCCGTCGACGAGGTGATCGGGGGCGTGCTGGACGATCTGGCGGATGTCGTCGAGCCCGTCCGCGCCCGCGACCAGCGCGGAGGACGGCTCGTGCTGCAGCGCGGGCAGATGCAGGTCATTGGCGGCGATGTACGGCGGATTGCTGGCGATGACCGTGTAGCCGTCGGCGGCGCCGTCGAGCCAATGGGCCTGGGCAAAGCGCACCGGCAGGCCGAGGCGCCGGGCGTTGGCCTCTGCGACGGCCAGCGCGTCGGCACTGGCATCGACGGCATCGACCTGCGCATCGGGGCGCGCATGCTGCAGCGCCAGCGCGATCGCGCCGCTGCCCGTGCCGAGGTCGAGCACGCGCGGGGCGCTTTGACCTTCGAGGCACTGCAGCGCCCAGTCGACCAGCGTCTCGGTGTCCGGGCGAGGCACCAGCACCCGCGCGTCGACCTGCAAGTCGAGGCCGTGGAATTCCTTCATGCCAAGCAGATAGGCCACTGGCTCGCCCGCCAGGCGGCGCGACAGCTGTGCCGCAAGCGCCGCCCAGGCGGCGTCGGACATGGCATCCGTGTCGTGCGCCAGCAGCCAGGCACGGTCGTGCGGCGCGCGGCCCAGTGCGTGCAACAGCAGCAGCTGGGCATCGAGCCGATCGACGCCCAGGGCCACGGCCGCAGTGAGCGCCTGCGCCACGGTGGACGGTGCGGTGGCTTCGGTCATCACGCGGGCAGGCTCGATTCCAGCTCGGCCAGTTGCTCGGCTTCGCGCGCGGCGCGCAGGGCGTCCAACACGTCGCCGAGGTCGCCTTCCATGATCGCCAGCAGCTTGTAGAGCGTGAGGTTGATCCGGTGGTCGGTGAGCCGCCCTTGCGGAAAGTTGTAGGTGCGGATGCGGTCCGAGCGGTCGCCGCTGCCGATCAGGCCCTTGCGCATCGCTGCGTCCTTGGCGGCACGCTCGCTGCGGTCCTTCTCCTGGATGCGCGCCGACAGCACCTGCAGCGCCTTGGCCTTGTTGCGGTGCTGGCTGCGGTCGTCCTGGCACTCGGCCACGATGCCGGTCGGGATGTGCGTGATGCGCACGGCCGAGTCGGTCTTGTTGATGTGCTGGCCGCCGGCGCCACTCGCGCGGTAGGTGTCGATGCGCAGGTCCGCGGGGTTGATCTGTACCGCCACGGTTTCGTCGGGCTCGGCCAGCACGGCGACCGTGCAGGCGCTGGTGTGGATGCGGCCCTGTGTCTCTGTGGCCGGCACGCGCTGCACGCGGTGGCCGCCCGATTCGAAGCGCAGCTTGCCGAAGACTTCGTCGCCGACGATGCGGATCACCACTTCCTTGTAGCCGCCGAGTTCGCTCGCGCTTTCGCTCACGATCTCGCAGCGCAGGCCCGCACGCTCGCAGTAGCGCGTGTACATGCGCAGCAGGTCGCCCGCAAAAAGCGCCGATTCGTCGCCGCCCGTGCCGGCACGGATTTCCATGAAGGCGTTGCGCGCGTCGTCGGGATCCTTGGGCAGCAGCAGGCGCTGCAGTTCCTCTTCGAGCTGCACCAGTTCGGCTTCGGCGCCGGCGATTTCGTCGCGCGCCATCTCGGCCATGTCCGGGTCGTCGAGCATTTCCTTCGCACCGGCGATGTCGGCCTCGCGCTGCTTGTAGCGCTCATAGCGCCCGGCGATCTGCGTGATCTCGGCGTGTTCGCGCGAGATGGTGCGGTACTGCGCCATGTCGCTCATGATGTCTTCGCGCGAGAGCAGGAAGTCGAGCTCGCCCAGGCGCTGGACGTAGCGTTCGAGTTGATGGCGCAGAAAGGATTTCACGGAAGAAGGGGCTCGAAAAATGGGGGACGAATGCCGCGTGGAGCGGCAGGGCGCAGGGAGACCGCGGCACGCAGGGCCGGGCCGCTGACGAGCGTCGCTAACGCTCTTTGCGCAGGAACAGGCGCGAGATCATCTGCGCCGTCTGTTCGCGCGATGCGGCATCGCCCGCATGCAGCTCGGCCATCGCGCCGTGCATCATCTTCTGCGTGAGTCCGCGCGACATCGCCTCGAGCACCGCATCGACCGATTCGCCCTTGGCCAGCAGCTTGCGCGCCCGTGACATCTCGGCGGCGCGCCATTCGTCGGCCTGTGCGTTGAGCTGCTGGATCAGCGGCACCGTGCTGCGCTGGCCCAGCCAGTGCATGAAGCTCTGCACGCCGGCATCGATGATCACCTCGGCCTGCGCCACCGCCGCCTGGCGGTTGGCCTGGCCCTGTTGCACCACGTGCGCGAGGTCGTCCACGGTGTAGAGGTAAACGTCTTCGAGCGCCTTCACTTCGGGCTCGATGTCGCGCGGCACGGCCAGGTCGACCATGAAGATCGGGCGGTGCTTGCGCGCCTTGAGCGCGCGCTCGACGGCACCCAGGCCGATGATCGGCAGCGTGCTCGCGGTGCAGCTCACCACGATGTCGAATTCGGCCAGCCGCGCCGGCAGGTCGGCCAGCCGCATCGCCTCGCCGCCGAAGCGCGTGGCGAGCTTTTCGCCGCGTTCGAGCGTGCGGTTGGCAATGGCGATGGACTTCGGCTCCTTGGCCGCGAAGTGCGTGACCGCGAGGTCGATCATTTCGCCCGCGCCGACGAACAGCACGCGCGTCTTGCGCAGGTCTTCGAAGAGTTGCCCGGCCAGCCGCACGGCCGCGGCGGCCATGCTGATCGAATGTGCGCCGATTTCTGTGGCTGTGCGCACTTCCTTGGCGACGGCGAACGAGCGCTGGAACAGCTGGTTGAGCGTGGTGCCCAGGGCGCCGACGTTTTCGGCCGCGCGCACCGCGTCTTTCATCTGGCCGAGGATCTGGGCCTCGCCGAGCACCATCGAGTCGAGCCCGCTGGCCACGCGGAAGACGTGGCGCGCAGCCTCGTCGTCATGCAGGGTGTAGGCGTGGGAGCGCAGCAGGGTGGGGGCCACGCCGCCGCTCTCGGCGAGCCAACCGAAGGTGTGGTCGAGGGCGATGTGTTCGGAGGCGCAGTAGATCTCGGTGCGGTTGCAGGTCGAGATGATCGCGGCTTCCACCTGGGGGTGGCGGCTGCTCGGGAAGGAACTGCGCAGGCTCTGCAGCGTCGGGGCAATCTGGTCGAGCGCAAACGCAAAACGACCGCGCAGATCGAGCGGCGCGGTCGTGTGGTTCAAGCCAAGAGCCCAGACAGACATGGGCGTGATTATAAAATCAGCAACCGAACCAGGCTCGCCGAGGGATAAATGGCTTTCCCTATGACAGCCATAACCCTTGCCGCATGTTCGCGGCCCGCCCGATGGACCTGCCGGCCCTCCTGAACCACCTGCTCAACTTCGTCGCACCCGCGGCCTTCGTCGCCCTGGTGCTGGCCGCCGTGGCACGTTTTCTCGGTGGGCGCAGCACCGGCGCGCGGCGCTGGTGGGTGCAGTGGGCAATCACCTTTGGCGCCGGCGTGCTGGTCCTCGTCGCAGGCTTGGTGGTGTTCGGCCGCGATGGCGTGATGACGACCTATGCCGCGCTGGTGGCGGTCTGCGGCACCGTGCAGTGGCTCGCCATGCGCGGTTGGCGCCGCTGAAAAACAACAGGTAAAAATAACAGGTTCAGCCGACGCGGCGAACCATGTAGACCGCGTCGCCGGGGTAAGTCGCTAGCCGCGCCTGCTGCGCCGAGCCGTCCGGCTGCGTCGCCACATAGCCCTGCCGCTCCCAGAAACCCACCGACGCCTGCACCGACACCAGCGTCGATTGCCGCCAGCCGGCCTGCGCCGCGTGCTCCCACGCATGCCGCACGAGCCGCGGCCCGAGTCCCAGACCTGAAGCGGCCGGGTGCACCGCCAGGTCATGCAGGTACAGCGCATCGGCTTCCGGTGCGACCTCGAATTCGCCATGCAGCGCCGTGAGCTTGCCGGCGATCGAGGGATAGGCCGCCAGGTACCCCCGGACGGTGCCCTCGTGACCAGCCACCCAGCCGGTCTCCGGCGCCGCAGCCAATCGCCGCGCGATCAGCGCGCCGTCCTCCACGAAGCCCGCGCCGTAGCAGGCGAGCTGGATGGCGAGCACCGCCTCCAGATCGTCGGCGCGCATCGCCCGTACGAAGACGGCGCTTTCCACCATCAAGCCAGCAGCAGCTTGTCGTCATCGAGCTTCTCGCCGCGCGTCTGCTCGAACATCCGCAGCAGGTCGGGCACGTCGAGGCCCGAGCGTTCTGGCCCGGCCACGTCGAGGATCACCTGCCCCTCGTGCAGCATGACGGTGCGCGAACCGTAGTCCAGCGCCTGCCGCATGCTGTGCGTGACCATCATTGCGGTCAGCTGGCTTCCCTCGACGATCCTGGCGGTCAGCTCCAGCACGAAAGCCGCCGTCTTCGGGTCGAGTGCCGCCGTGTGCTCGTCCAGCAGCAGGATGCGCGAGGGCTTGAGCGAGGCCATCAAGAGGCTCACTGCCTGCCGCTGGCCGCCCGAAAGCAGGCCGATGCGGTCGGCCAGCCGGTTTTCGAGCCCCAGCTTCAGGATCGACAGCTTCTCGCGGAACAGCTCGCGCAGGCTCCGATTGAGCGAGAAGCCGAAGCCTCGCCGCTCGCCGCGCTTCCACGCCAGCGCCATGTTCTCCTCGATGGTCAGCGCCTCGCAGGTGCCGGCCATCGGGTCCTGGAACACGCGGGCCACCATGCCCGAGCGCTGCCAGGCGTTCATGCGGGTCACGTCCTTGCCGTCGATCTCGATGCTGCCCTTGTCGACGATCAGGTCGCCGCTCACTGCATTGAGAAAGGTCGACTTGCCCGCGCCGTTCGAGCCGATCACGGTGACGAACTGGCCGGTCGGAATTTCCAGGCTGAGCCCGCGCAGCACGCGGTTCTCGATCGGCGTGCCCGGGTTGAAAGTCATCTCCAGTTGTTGGGCGCGCAGCATCAGTTCTTCCCCTTGAAGAGACCGCCCAGCTTGCGCTTGTAGGCGGGCACCAGCAGCGCGAACGCCACCAGCACGGCGGTCACCAGGTTCAGGTCCTGCGCCTGCAGGCCCATGAAGTCGGTGTTCAGTGCCATCGCGATGAAGAAGCGGTAGAGCAGCGCCCCCAGCACGCAGGCCAGCGTGGTGATCACCATGCTGCGCGCGGGCAGCAGCGTCTCGCCGATGATCACCGCGGCCAAGCCGATCACGATCGTGCCCACGCCCATCGAGATGTCGGCCGTGCCCTGGCTCTGCGCGAACAGCGCGCCGGCCAGCGCCACAAGCGCGTTCGACAGCGCCAGGCCCGCCATCGTGTGGAAGTCGGTCGAGATGCCCTGCGCCCGCGCCATTCGGGCGTTGCCGCCGGTGGCGCGCATCGCCAGGCCGGCTTCGGAGGCGAAGAACATGTCGACCACGATCTTCGCGATGATGACGATGAGCAGCAGCAACAGCGGCTTGGCCCACTGCTCGGGCATGCCGCCGAAGTCGACCATGGTGAACACGGTCGGCTCGGTGATCAGCGCCACGTTGGGCTTGCCCATCACGCGCAGGTTGACGGAGTACAGCGCGATCATCACCAGGATGCTCGCGAGCAACTGCATGATCTTGAGCTTGACGTTGAGCCAGGCCGTGACCCAGCCCGCAGCGGCGCCGGCGACGCAGGCGACCGCGGTGGCGGCCACCGGGTTCCAATCCAGGACGATCAGCGTCGCGGCCACGGCGGCGCCCAGCGGAAAGCTGCCGTCCACCGTGAGGTCGGGAAAATTGATGATGCGAAACGACATGAAGACGCCCAACGCGACCAGTCCGAATATCAGACCGATCTCGATGGCGCCCAGCGAAGCGATGAGCGACATAAAGAAGCTGGCTTCTTACTTCGTGGCCATGACCTTGGCGCTCTTCAGGAGCGATTCGGACAGCGTCACACCCTGGGCCTTGGCGGCGGTGGGGTTCACCACCAGCTCGAAGTTGGTGCTGGTCTGCGAGGCGATGGTGCCGGGCTTCTCGCCCTTGAGGATGCGAACGACGATCTTGCCGGTCTGGCGGCCGATGTCGCTGTAGTTCAGGCCCAGGGCCGCCACGGCGCCGCGCTCGACGGTGGCCGTGTCGGCGGCCACCACCGGCAGCTTGGCTTGCTGGGCGACCTTCACGATGCCTTCGAAGGCCGAGACCACGTTGTTGTCGGTCGGCGTGTAAATCACGTCGGCCTTCCCCACCAGGCTTTGCGCGGCGGTCGGTACGTCCACGGTGCGCGCGGCAGCGGCTTCCACCACGGTCATGCCGGCGTCAGCCGCGGCCTTCTTGAGCGAGGCGACGATCGCCACCGAGTTGGCTTCACCGGGGCTGTAGATCACGCCGATGCGCTTGGCGTTGGGCACCACCTGCTTGATGAGGCCGATGTGCTTCTCGAGCGGCGAGAGGTCCGACACGCCGGTCACGTTGGTGCCGGTGGCATCCCAGTTCTTCACCAGCTTGGCGGCCACCGGGTCGGTGATGGCCGAGTAGACGACCGGAATGGTCTTGGTGGAGGCCACCACGGCCTGCGCCGACGGCGTGGCGATGGCGACGATCACGTCGGGCGCATCGCCCACGTACTTGCGGGCGATCTGGGCGGCGGTGCCCACGTTGCCCTGCGCGCTCTGGTAGGTGAACTTGAGGTTCTTGCCTTCTTCGTAGCCCGCTGCCTTGAGCTCCGCCTTCACGCCGTCGCGCACCGCATCCAGCGCCGGGTGCTCGACGATGGCGGTCACCGCCACCGACTTGGTGTCGGCCGCGAACGAGGGCGCGGCGGCCAGCATGCCGAGGGCCAGGGCGACGGCGCTGAAAGGGGTGCGAAGCAGGGCGTTTTTCACGTGAGGGTCTCCGGATGGGGATGGGTGCGTCTGGGATGAGGCCGCCAGCGTGCGCCGGGGCGGGGAATTCAGCGGGCCAGGAATTGCGCGTGCAATCCCGGCAGCCTCGAAGTCTAGATCGTACTTTGCACAATTAAGGTGCATGGACGGATCGGGCTTACCCCGCTTTAAGAAACATAATTGCATCCCGTGGAGGATGTAAGAGATGAAATTGCACGAGATCGAACTCGACCGGATCGACCGGCGGATTCTTGACCACCTGCAGGTGCATGGCCGCGCAACCAACCTGGAGCTGTCGGAGGTGGCCAACCTGTCGCCCGCGCAGTGCATGCGGCGCCACCGGCGCCTGGAGGAGCTGGGCCTCATCAATGGCTACGCCGCGCACCTGAATGCGCGCCACGTCGGGCTTGGCGTGATCGCCTTCATCCACGTGACCATGGCGCGCGGCCACGTCGACGAACTGCCCAAGTTCCAGGACCTGATCGCCGACCTGAAGCAGATCCTGGAGTGCTATTCGGTGACCGGCGACTTCGACTACGTGCTGAAGGTAGTCGCGCGCGACCTGGAGTCGCTCTCGCAGTTCCTGATGCACACGCTGATGCACATGCCGGGCGTGTCGGCCGTGCGGTCCAGCGTGTGCCTCAACGAGATCAAGTGCACCACGGCCCTGCCGCTGGAGTGAGCCTCAGGTCGGCATGCCCGGGATCGGCGAGTTCTGCGTCGCGGGCGCCGGCGCGGCCGCGGCGGGCTCGTTGGGCGCCATCATGAAGGTGGTCGGTGTGGCCATCGGCAGCCCGGCCTTCTTGAGTTCGTCGAGGATCACGAACAGCAGGTCGCTGCGCACGCCGCCCGCCAGCCGTGGGCTCGCCACATAGGCGATGGCCTGGAAGATCAGGAGCCCGTTCTCGATGCCTTCCAGCGTGAGCGACGGCGCCGGCGTTTCCAGCACCCCTTCGTGCGCGCGGCAGGCTTCCAGGATCAGCTCGCGCACGCGCTGGGCATCGGTGGTCAGCGGCATCGGCAGGCGAATGAGCACACGGCCCTCGGCATTCGCCAGCGTCATGTTGCGGACCGTCTTGGTAATGAATTCCGAGTTCGGCACGATCAGCGTGGAGCGGTCGCCCAGCTGGATCTCGGTGGCGCGCACGTTGATGCGCCGCACGTCGCCCTCGGCCGTGCCCAGTACCACCCAGTCGCCCACCTTCACCGGCTGCTCCGCCAGGAGGATCAGCCCCGAGATGAAGTTCTGCACGATCGCCTGCAGCCCGAAGCCGATGCCCACCGACAGCGCGCTCGCCACCCACGCGATGCGTTCGATGCCGATGCCCAGCGCCGAGAGCGCGAACGCGATCACCAGGATCCCGCCCACATAGCCCAGCAGCGTGGTGATCGAGCTCTGCATGCCCGGCTCGAGCTGCGTGTTGGGCAAATAGCTGCGTTCGAGCCAGCGCTTGAACACCCGCATCACGATGAAGCCGACCACCGCCACCGCGATGGCGCTCAAGATGGCGCCCGGCACCAGCTGGAACTCGCCCACCTTCACGCCGGTGCCGAACTTGCCGCTGCGCTGGAACACCTCGCTAGGCCCGGTGCCCAGCGGCGCGGCGAGCGCGATCAGCATGTAGAAGAACAGCCCGACCCGGCTCAGCCCCGAGAGCACGGTGGCCGCCTGGTCCAGCGTCTGCGGCGCCAGGTTGAAGCTCTTCTGCAGCCGCTGGCCGAAGGTACTGCGCGACGACACCAGCGCCATGAACACGTCGTCGGCGAACTTGAACAGCACGTAGAACGCCGCGGCCACGATGCCGCTCCAGGTGAGCTGCGAGGCCAGGAAGCTCGCGAGCGCCACATAGCCCACGGCCACCAGCACCCAGATCGCGATCATCAGCACGCCGATCAGCGCCACCAGCAGGCCGACCCACATCGGCCGCTCTGGCAGGCCGGCATCGGATGCGTCCGCGCGCAGCGGCTTCACCAGGTAGAGCACCGCACCCACCAGCGTGGTGAGCACCAGCGCCGTGAGCACATGCGTGACCACCACGGCCGCGAAGCTGGCGTCGATCAGCGCGTTGATCTCGGCGGGCGTCCAGGCCAGCGCCGCGACCAGCGCGACCAACCAAGGCAGTGCGGCCAGGCGGGTCGCCATCGCATCGGGAATCGGCGGCAGCCGCCACGAGGGGCGGCGGGTGGCGAGCAAGCCGCGCCCGAGCCCGATCACGAAGGCCATGAACACCAGGGCCTGCGCCGACGACTGCAGCGCCTTGCGGGCCTGCGGCTCCCAGGTGGCGTACGCCTTGAGCACCTCCACGAAGCCGTGCGCCGCGATCGCGACCAGCAGCACATGGCTGCCCACGATGCCGATCACCAGCACCGAACGCCGCAGGCGCCCGGCCGGCAGCCAACGCGCGGCGAGGCGGGTGAGCAGGTGTTCGGCCGCCCAGTTGCCGATCACCGCAAGCAACAGCGCGGCAATCAGGGCGGCGATCACCCGGGTGCGGGTTTCGGGCTGGAGCGCGGTCTGCAGGCCGTCGTTCAGGGCAGCCGTCATCGTCTTCAGGCGCTCCAGGTCGTCGGGCCAAGCCTCGCGCAGGTCGTTCCAGAATTCGCCACTCAGCGGCGAGGCCGCGCGCTCGGTGAGTTGCGCCTCGAACAGCGCGCGGCGCTGGGTGACGAGGTCGGTGCCGCGCTGGCGCACGTCGACGGACAGCAGGCGCGCGAGGCGGATGTCGGCATCGAGCGCATTGCGTTCCTTCGTCAGGCGAGCGCGCTGGCGCGTGATGTCGGGGTCTTCGGTGGCGCCCGCGGCCGGCGGGTTGCCCAGTTCGCCGAGCCGGGCGTTCAGGTCGGCGAGCTCACCGGTGCGGGCGGCGACGAACTTGTCGGCCTGCGTGCCGATCGCGTTGATCTGCGTGAGCAGCTTGCGCGCGTCGTCGTCGGTGTCCGCCGTGGCGGTGATCTTGGTGAACTGATCGCGCAACTCGGCCACCGTGGGGGCTGGTGCGGGCAGCGAGGTGGCGCTGCCGCCGAGGTCTGGCTGCGCCATGGCGCCACCGCACATCAGCAGGGCGGCAAGGAAAAAGGTCGCTAGGCGGGGGATCCAACTCATGGCTGCATCATAGAAGCGGCCATTTCGTAAGGGCAGGTAAGCGCAGCGAGGCTCAGCTCGCGGGGCTGAACAGGTCGACCCGATCCGTGATGATGCCGTCGGTGCCCAGGTCGATGAGCCGCTGCGCGGCCCAGTCGTCGTTGACGGTGTAGCTCAGCGAGCGCATGCCCGCGCCGTGCACCTGTGCGACGGTGGCGGCGTCCCACAGCGCGTGATTGCAGACGATGGCTTGGCAGCCCAGGTCGCGCGCGGTGTCGAGCCAGCCGCTCCACAGCGTGTCGAGCAGCAGGCCGCGCGGCAACTCGGGTTGCGCGGCGGCCGCGCCCTTGAGCGATTCGACCTGGAACGAGGTGAGAAGCGGAGGAACCGCCGCGCCCTGCCAGAGGCGCGCCGCTTCGCGCGCCACCACCTCGCCGGTCTCGCGCTCGGTGCCGGGCGTCGGCTTGATCTCGATGTTGAGCAGGTAGCGGTTGGCCAAGCAGAAGCGCGCCAGGTTTTCCAGCGTGGGCAGCGGTTCGCCCGCGAAGGCGCGCGAATGCCAACTGCCCGCGTCGAGCTGCGACAGCGCGCTCCACGCCTGCTGGCCGCCGGTGCCGTGGCCGTTGGTGGTGCGCTCCAGCGTGGCGTCGTGCATGAGGAACGGCACGCCGTCGGCGCTGAGCTTGGCATCGCACTCGAACATGCGGTAGCCGTGCGCCGCGCCGAAGCGGAAGGCCGCGAGCGTGTTTTCAGGTGCGAGCTTGCCGGCGCCGCGGTGCGCGACCCAGCGGGGGTAGGGCCAGGGGCTGCGTTCGGCCATCGTTCAGTCCGCGCGCTTGCCCGATCCGGCGTCGAACCAATGGAGCTTGTCTTCGCGCGCCGCGATCTTCACCGTGTCGCCCGCGACCGGCGGGTGATCGCTTTCGTCGGTGCGCATGATGACCTGCTCCTCGCCGATGCGGCCGTACACCAGCCGCTCGGCGCCCAGCAGTTCGACCTGCTCGACTTGCACCGTCCAGCCGCTTTCGTCGAGCTTCATGTGCTCGGGGCGGATGCCCAGAATCTGGCCCGCGCGCACGCCCGGAGCGTGCTTGAGCAGGTTCATCGGCGGCGAGCCGATGAAGCTCGCCACGAAGGTGGTGGCGGGGCGGTTGTACACCTCTTCCGGCGTGGCGAACTGGTCCATCACGCCGCCGTTCATCACGATGATGCGCTGCGCCAGCGTCATCGCCTCGACCTGGTCGTGCGTGACGAAGAGCGAGGTGATGCCCAGCTCGCGATGCAGCTTCTGGATTTCCAGGCGGGTCTGCGCGCGCAGCTTGGCGTCGAGGTTCGAGAGAGGCTCGTCGAACAGGAACACCTGCGGCTGCCGCACGATCGCGCGGCCCATGGCCACGCGCTGGCGCTGGCCGCCGGAGAGCTCGCGCGGTTTGCGCTCGAGTAGGTGGCCCAGTTCGAGGATCTTGGCGGCCTTGTCCACGCGCACCTTGATCTCGGGCACCGGCACCTTGGCAATCTTCAGGCCGTAGGCCATGTTCGCGAACACGCTCATGTGCGGGTAGAGCGCGTAGTTCTGGAACACCATCGCGATGTCGCGCTCGGAGGGCTCGAGCTGGTTCACGACCTTGCCGCCGATGGCGATCTCGCCGGCCGAGATTTCCTCCAGGCCCGCGACCATGCGCAGCAGCGTGGACTTGCCGCAGCCCGAGGGTCCGACGATCACGATGAACTCATGGTCGGCGATCTCGGCGCTCACGCCGTGGATGACCTGGTTGGCCTTCGGCCCGTGGCCGTAGCGCTTGATGACGTTGCGTAGGGAAAGAGCTGCCATTTTTTATTTCTCGGTATCCACAAGGCCCTTGACGAACCACTTTTGCATCAAGACCACCACCAGCGCGGGCGGCAGCATCGCGAGGATGGCGGTGGCCATCACGACGTTCCATTCGTTCTGCCCGTCGCCGCCGGCAATCATTCGCTTGATGCCGACCACCACCGGGTACATGTCTTCGCTCGTGGTCGCGAGCAGCGGCCAGAGGTACTGGTTCCAGCCGTAGATGAACTGGATCACGAACAGTGCAGCGATCGAGGTCTTCGACAACGGCAGCAGCACGTCGAAGAAAAAGCGCATGGGGCTCGCGCCGTCCATGCGCGAGGCCTCGGTGAGCTCGTCGGGCACCGTGAGGAAGAACTGGCGGAACAGGAAGGTCGCGGTGGCCGACGCGATCAGCGGCACCGTCAGGCCTGCGTACGTGTTCAGCATATTCAGGTCCGACAGCACCTTGTAGGTGGGCAGGATGCGCACCTCCACCGGCAGCATCAGCGTCACGAAGATGGCCCAGAAGCAGATCTTCTTGAACGGGAAGCGGAAGTAGACGATGGCAAAGGCCGACAGCAGCGAGATGGTGATCTTGCCGATGGCAATGACCATCGCCGTCACGAAGCTCACCCACATCATGTGCGCCACCGGGGCGTTGGAGCCTGCGCTGTTCTCGCGCCCGAAGAGCGCGCCCTTGTAGCTGTCCACGATGTTCGAGCCGGGCAGGAGCGGCATCGGCGCCTGCACGATCTCCTGTGCGGTGTGCGTGGAGGCCACGAACGCCAGGTAGAGCGGGAAGGCGACGATGAACACGCCCAGGATCATGATGACGTGGGCCAGGATGCCGTGGGTGCCGCGCTTCTCAACCATGCCGTGCTCCGCCGAATTCGATTTTTTCTTGTTGCTTCATCAGTACTGCACCTTCTTCTCGACGTAGCGGAACTGGATGACGGTCAGCGCCACCACGATCACCATCAGCACCACCGACTGCGCGGCCGAGCCGCCCAGGTCCAGGCCCTTGAAGCCGTCGTGGTAGACCTTGTAGACCAGGATGGTCGTGTCCTTGCCCGGTCCGCCCTGCGTGGCCGCATCGACGATCGCGAAGGTGTCGAAGAAGGCGTAGACCACGTTGATCACCAGGAGGAAGAAGGTGGTGGGCGAGAGCAGCGGGAACTGCACGGTCCAGAAGCGGCGCCACGGGCGCGCGCCATCGATGGCCGCGGCCTCGATCAGCGACTTCGGAATGGACTGCAGCCCGGCCAGGAAAAACAGGAAGTTGTAGGAGATCTGCTTCCACACCGAGGCCATCACGATCAGCGTCATGGCGTGGCCGGAGTCGAGCAGGTGGTTCCAGTTGATGCCGATCTTGCCCAGCGCATAGGCCACCACGCCCAGCGAGGGCGAGAACATGAAGACCCACAGCACGGCCGCCACTGCGGGCGCCACGGCGTAGGGCAGGATCAGCATCGTCTTGTAGAACATGCCGCCGCGCACGATGCGGTCGGCGAACACCGCGAGCATCAGCGACAGGCTGATGCCGATGCTGGCCACCAGCAGCGAGAAGACGGCGGTGGTCTTGAACGACTCGGCATACGCCGGGTCGTGGAACAGCTCCCTGAAGTTCTGCAGCCCGACGAATTCGACCGAGGTGCCGAACGCGTCCTGCTGCTGCAGCGACTGAAGGAGGGCCTGCCCCGCCGGCCAGAAGAAAAACACGAGGATCACCGCCATCTGCGGCGTGAGCAGCAGCCAGGGCAGCCAGCCCGAGCGAAAGAAAACGCGTTTTTCCATGATCCCTCTGAATAAAAAATCCCGCCCGGCCCGCCCTTGTGCAAGAGCGAACGGGGGCGGGCGATATTAGCCGGACACGAGGGCCCGGCCATCAATCGTTAGCTTTTGTTCGCCTTCTGGAAGCGCTCCAGCTGCTCGTTGCCGCGCGTCACGATGGCGTCCAGGGCTTCCTTGGCGGTCTTCTTGCCGTTCCAGACCTGTTCGAGCTCTTCGTCCTCGATGGCGCGGATCTGTACGTAGTTGCCCAGGCGAATGCCGCGGCTCTTGTCGGTGACCTTGCGGATCATCTGCGTCACGGCCACGTCGGTGCCGGGGTTCTGCTTGTAGAAGCCCGAGTCTTCGGTGAGCTTGTACGAGGCGGTGGTCACCGGCAGATAGCCGGTGCGCTTGTGGCTGGCGGACTGCACTTCAGGCGTCGAGATGAAGCTGAAGAACTTGGCCACGCCCTTGTATTCGGCCGGCTTCTTGCCCGACATGACCCACAGGCTCGCGCCGCCGATCACCGTGTTCTGCGGTGCGCCCGGCACGTCCGGGTAGTAGGGCAGGGGTGCCAGGCCGTAGGCGAACTTGGCGTTCTTGGCCACGTTGCCGTAGAAGCCCGACGACGTGTTGATCATGGCGCACTCGCCCGAGACGAACGAGGCTTCGGGCACGTTGCCGCGTCCCTTGTAGATGAAGAGGCCCTGCTTGGCCATGCTGGCGAGGTTCTCGATGTGGCGCTGGTGCAGCGGCGAGTTCACCTTCAGGCGGGCGTCCAGGCCCTGCAGGCCGTTGGCCTTGCTTGCGAACTCCACGTTGTGCCAGGCCGAGAAGCTCTCGACCTGCGTCCAGTTCTGCCAGGCGGTGGTGAACGGGCATTTGTGGCCGCTCGCCTTGAGCTTGGCCGCTGCCGCGACCACTTCGGGCCAGGTCGACGGTGCCTTGTCGGTGGGGAGGCCCGCCGCCTTGAAGGCATCCTTGTTGAAATAGAAGATGGTGGTCGAGCTGTTGAACGGGAAGCTCAGCATCTGGCCGTTGGGGGCGGTGTAGTAACCGGCCACGGCGGGGATGTAGGCGGCCGGGTCGAACTTCTCGCCCGCGTCCTTCATGACCTGGCCGACCGGGATGACGGCGCCCTTGCTGGCCATCATGGTGGCGGTGCCCACTTCGAACACCTGCAGGATGTGCGGTGCGTTGCCCGAGCGGAAGGCCGCGATGGAGGCCGTCATGGATTCGTCGTACGTGCCCTTGAAGGTCGGCACGATCTTGTATTCCTTCTGGCTCTCGTTGAACTGCTTGGCCAGGTCGTTGACCCACTCGTTGTTGACGGCAGTCATGGAATGCCACCACTGGATTTCGGTCTGGGCCTGGGCCACGTTGAACAGCGTGGCGGCCAGCGCCGATGCCAGCGCGAGCGTCTTGAATCGCATGAAGACTCCTGAAGGGAAAATGAAAGCGCGGATGCTAGGGCATGTGAATGACACAGCCGCGTCACATTGGCGCACGGACAGCTGTCATCTTCCAATCGGGGAAACCCCTTTGGCACCAAGCCCGGCGCGGGTTGCGGGCCTGCATGCTGCGCCGCACCATGCTAGCATCGCCCTCCCTTTTTTGGCCCAGCTTGTCGCCACGGCCAGGGCCCTTTGCGAGACCGCCATGAGCAGCAAAACCTCCCTCGACAAAAGCAGGATCAAGTTCCTCTTGCTCGAGGGCATCCACCCTTCGGCCGTGGAGGTGCTGCGCGCCGCCGGCTACACCAACATCGAGTCGCTGCCGGGTGCCTTGCCCGACGCCGAACTCAAGGCAAAGATCGCCGACGTTCACTTCCTGGGCATCCGCTCGCGCACGCAGCTGACGGCCGAGGTGTTCGCCGCAGCCCACAAGCTGGTGGCGGCCGGTTGCTTCTGCATCGGCACCAACCAGGTCGACCTGGAGGCCGCCCGCGAACATGGCGTGGCCGTGTTCAACGCCCCCTACTCGAACACCCGCTCGGTGGCAGAGCTGGTGCTGGCCGAGGCGATCCTGCTGCTGCGCGGCGTGCCCGAGAAGAGCGCGGTGGCGCACCGCGGCGGCTGGCTGAAATCGGCCGACAACGCTTATGAAATCCGCGGCAAGACGCTGGGCATCGTGGGCTACGGCTCGATCGGCGCGCAGCTCTCCGTGCTGGCCGAGGCGCTGGGCATGCATGTGGCGTTCTTCGACGTGGTCACCAAGCTGCCGCTGGGCAATGCGCGCCAGGTGCGCGACCTGCACCAGCTGCTGGGGCAGAGCGACATCGTCACGCTGCATGTGCCCGAGACGCAGGCCACGCAATGGATGATCGGCGCGGCCGAGATCGCGGCCATGAAGCCGGGCTCGATCCTCATCAACGCCTCGCGCGGCACCGTGGTCGAGATCGATGCGCTCGCTGGCGCGCTGAAGGAAAAGAAGCTGCTGGGCGCCGCGATCGACGTGTTCCCGGTGGAGCCGCGCAGCAACAAGGACGAGTTCCAGTCGCCGCTGCGGGGCCTGGACAACGTGATCCTGACGCCGCACATCGGCGGCTCGACGATGGAGGCGCAGGCCAACATCGGGCTCGAGGTGGCCGAGAAGCTGGTGAAGTACAGCGACAACGGCACTTCGACCTCGTCGGTCAACTTCCCCGAGGTGGCGCTGCCCGCGCACCCGGGCAAGCACCGGCTGCTGCATATCCACCGGAACGTGCCGGGCGTGCTGTCGGAGATCAACAAGATCTTCTCGGACAACAACATCAACATCTCTTCCCAGTTCCTGCAGACGAACGAGAAGGTCGGGTACGTGGTGACGGACATCGATGCAGCCTCTTCGGACCTGGCCCTCGAGAAGCTGGCGAAGGTGAACGGGACGATCCGCAGCCGCGTGCTGTTCTGAGCCTCTGAGCCGGTACTCGGGGACAGGTGCCGTGGCCTTCGGGGGCCAGGCGGATTGGCGGGGCTGGCGCTCCTAGCACAAGGGCAAGGGCAAGGTCACGAGGCAAGACCCCAAGCCCTGCCCTAAAATCCACCCCCCGGCTACATGGGCGCGCAGCGCCTGGCCAAGGGCCCCACCCGATGAATGCTCCGACCGCGTTGAACACGCTGTTGGCACAGGCCGCAGAGCCTGTCCGACTGCGCGAGATCCCGTACAACTACACCAGCTTCTCCGATCGCGAGATCGTGATTCGCCTGCTGGGCGAACGTGGCTGGGAACTGCTGCAGACCCTGCGCGCCGAGCGCCGCACCGGCCGATCGGCGCGCATGCTCTACGAGGTGCTGGGCGACATCTGGGTGGTGCAGCGCAACCCCTACCTCGTCGACGACCTGCTCGACAACCCGCGCCGCCGCGGCCAACTGGTCGAGGCGCTGCGCCATCGGCTGGCCGAAGTGCAGAAGCGCCGCACCCCCGACAGCGACATGCCGCGCGACCAACTGGTCGGCGAGCTCACTGCCTTGGTTGGAGATGCGGTTGCGGCCTTCGACACCAAGTTCCGCGACGTTGCGGCGCTGCGCCGCAAGGCCACGCGGGTGCTGGGCCGGCTCACCGCCAAGGACAACATCAAGTTCGACGGCCTCTCGCGCGTGTCGCACGTGACCGATGCGACCGACTGGCGCGTGGAGTACCCCTTCGTCGTGCTGTGCCCCGACACCGAGGCCGAGATGGCGCTCCTGGTCAAGGGCTGCATCGAGCTGGGCCTGACCATCATTCCGCGCGGGGGCGGCACCGGCTACACCGGCGGCGCGATTCCGCTGACCTGGAACAGCGTCGTCATCAACACCGAGAAGCTCGAGGCGATGACCGAGGTCGAGCACATGCCGCTGCCCGGGCTTGCCGACCCCGTGCCGACCATCTGGACCGAAGCCGGCGTCGTCACGCAGCGCGTGGCCGATGCAGCCGAGCGAGCGGGCTTCGTGTTCGCGGTCGATCCCACGTCCGCCGAAGCCTCGTGCGTGGGCGGCAACGTCGCGATGAATGCAGGCGGCAAGAAGGCCGTGCTCTGGGGCACGGCGCTCGACAACCTCGCCTCGTGGCGCATGGTCACGCCGCAGGCCGAATGGCTCGAAGTCACGCGCATCGGCCACAACCTGGGCAAGATCCACGACGCCGAGAGCGCCCTGTTCGAACTGCAGTACTTCGCGGCCGATGGCAAGACGAAGCTGCGCACCGAGCGCCTCGATATTCCCGGCAAGACCTTCCGCAAGGAAGGCCTCGGCAAGGACGTGACCGACAAGTTCCTCTCGGGCCTGCCGGGCATCCAGAAGGAGGGCTGCGACGGCCTCATCACCAGCTGCCGCTGGGTGGTGCACAAGATGCCTGCGCACACGCGCACCGTGTGCCTCGAATTCTTCGGCAACGCGAAGGACGCGGTGCCCAGCATCGTCGAGATCAAGGACTTCATGTTCGCCGAGCAGAAGCGCTCGGGCGTGCTGCTGGCCGGCCTGGAGCACCTGGACGACCGGTATCTGAAGGCTGTCGGCTACGCCACAAAATCGAAGAAGCACGGCGGCTTGCCGAAGATGGTGCTGTTCGGCGACATCGCGGGCGACGACGCCGATGCGGTGGCGCGCGTCACCTCGGAAGTGGTGCGCATCGCCAACTCACGCAGCGGCGAAGGTTTCATCGCCATCAGCCCCGAGGCGCGCAAGAAGTTCTGGCTGGACCGCAAGCGCACGGCCGCCATCAGCAAGCACACCAACGCCTTCAAGATCAACGAAGACGTGGTGATCCCGCTGCCGCGCATGGCCGAGTACAGCGACGGCATCGAGCGCATCAACATCGAGCTGTCGCTGCAGAACAAGCTCGCGCTCACCGACGAGCTCGAAACCTTCCTCGCGCGCGGCAACCTGCCGCTGGGCAAGACCGACGACGCGCACGAGATTCCGGCGGCCGAGTTGCTCGAAGACCGCGTGGCACAGGCCGTGGCGCTGGTGCACGAGGTGCGCGCGCTCTGGGCTGGCTGGCTGCAGAACGTCGATGCTCTCTTCCCGCAACTGCAGGACCACAGCCTGCGTGCGAGCTGGAAGACGCAACTGCGCCAGCCGCTGCAGGAGATTTTCTCGGGCGCCGAATTCGCGCCGATCCTGGCCGAATGCACGGCCATCCACAAGCGCGTGCTCAAGGGCCGCGTATGGGTCGCGCTGCACATGCACGCGGGCGACGGCAACGTGCACACCAACATCCCCGTGAACAGCGACAACTACGACATGCTGCAGACCGCGCATGCCGCGGTGGTGCGCATCATGGCGCTGGCGCGCAGCTTGGACGGCGTGATCTCGGGCGAGCACGGCATCGGCATCACCAAGCTCGAATTCCTGAGCGACGAAGAGCTGCGCCCGTTCACCGAATACAAGGCCCGGGTCGATCCCGAAGGCCGCTTCAACAAGGGCAAGCTGTTGCGCGCGCCCGCGGGCGAAGCGGTCACGTTGCACGCCGACCTCACCAACGCCTACACGCCGAGCTTCGGCCTCATGGGCCACGAGTCGCTGATCATGCAGCAGAGCGACATCGGCGCCATCGCCGACAGCGTGAAGGACTGCCTGCGCTGCGGCAAGTGCAAGCCGGTGTGCGCCACGCACGTGCCGCGCGCCAACCTGCTCTACAGCCCGCGCAACAAGATCCTTGCGACCTCGCTGCTGGTGGAGGCCTTCCTCTACGAGGAGCAGACCCGGCGCGGCATCAGCATCAAGCACTGGGAAGAGTTCGAGGACGTGGCCGACCACTGCACCGTGTGCCACAAGTGCCTGACGCCCTGCCCGGTGAAGATCGACTTCGGCGACGTGTCGATGAACATGCGCAACCTGCTGCGCAAGATGGGGCAGAAGAGCTTCCGGCCCGGCAACGCGGCGGCGATGTTCTTCCTGAACGCGACCAACCCGCAGACCATCAAGGCGGTGCGCGCGGGCATGGTGGGCATCGGCTTCAAGGCGCAGCGCCTGGCCAACGACCTGCTGCGCGGCCTGGCGAAGAAGCAGACCGCCGCGCCGCCGGCCACGCTGGGTGTGGCGCCGCTCAAGGAGCAGGTGATCCACTTCATCAACAAGAAGATGCCGGGCAACCTGCCGAAGAAGACGGCGCGCGCGCTGCTGGACATCGAGGATGCGGACTACGTGCCGATCATCCGCGACCCGAAGGCGACCACGTCGGAGACCGAAGCGGTCTTCTACTTCCCGGGGTGCGGGTCGGAGCGGCTGTTCTCGCAGGTCGGCCTCGCCACGCAGGCGATGCTCTGGCACGCGGGCGTGCAGACGGTGCTGCCGCCGGGGTATCTGTGCTGCGGCTATCCGCAGCGCGGCAGCGGCCAGTTCGACAAGGCCGAGAAGATGATCACGGACAACCGCGTGCTCTTCCACCGCGTGGCCAACACGCTCAACTACCTCGACATCAAGACGGTGGTGGTGAGCTGCGGCACCTGCTACGACCAGTTGCAGGGCTACCAGTTCGACAAGATCTTCCCGGGCTGCCGGATCATCGACATCCACGAGTACCTGCTCGAGAAGGGCATCACGCTCGCCGGTGCGGGTGGTGGTGGCTACCTCTATCACGACCCCTGCCACTCGCCGATGAAGCTGCAGGACCCGATGAAGACGGTGAAGGCGCTGGTGGGCGACAACGTGCTCAAGAACGACCGCTGCTGCGGCGAGTCGGGCACGCTGGGCGTGTCGCGGCCGGACATCTCCACGCAGATCCGCTTCCGCAAGGAAGAAGAGCTCAAGAAGGGCGAGGCCGCATTGCGCGACGCCGGCCAAGTCGGCGCCAAGGACAACGTGAAGATCCTCACCAGCTGCCCGAGCTGCCTGCAGGGCCTCTCGCGCTACGGCAACGACCTGAACAACGGCCTGCTCGAAGCCGACTACATCGTGGTCGAGATGGCCAACAAGATCCTGGGCGACGATTGGATGCCGAAGTACGTGGCCGCCGCCAACCAGGGCGGGATCGAACGGGTGCTGGTATGACGGCGCAGCACGGGTGCCCCTTCTGCGAGGGCCCCGGCGGCCGCGTCGTGTTCGAGGGCGCGAAGCTGCGCGTGATCCATGCGGAAGAGGCGGGCTTTCCGGCTTTCTACCGCGTGATCTGGCGCGAGCATGCGCCGGAGTTTTCCGATCTCGATGCAGCAGACCGCGTGCTGTGCATGGAAGCGGTGACGGCGGTCGAACAATGCCTGCGTGAGCAGCTGAAGCCCACGAAGATCAACCTCGCCGCGCTCGGCAACATGGTGCCGCACCTGCATTGGCACGTGATCGCGCGCTTCGACTGGGACAGTCACTTTCCTTCGCCGTTCTGGTCGGCGGCGCAACGCGCGACGCCGGTCGATCGCGTGGCGGATCTGCAGGCGCTGTTGCCGAAGGTGGAGGCCGAGATGGTCCGCCGGCTGGCGTTGCTGCAGGGCTGAGCTCGACGACGACCGCGCTCAGCGCGCGGAGGCCGTGCGGGTCGCTGCCAGCTTGCGGTTCGCGCAGGCCTCCTTGAATTCCGGCGTGGCGCGCATCTCCTTCGAGAAGCGCTTCGATGCGACGCTGCCATCGCGGCATACGCGATCCAGTTCGGCCTGAGCCTCGCGGTTGCCCGCATGCGATGCATGGGCCAGCACGCGCAGTGCGTGGATGGGCAAGGCGGACGGCACGCTTGCCGATGAGGTTGCCGCTTCGGTCTTGGGCGCGGATGTGGCCGGCTTGGCCGTCTCGTTCACCGGCAACGTGCGGCCTGTACCCGCCGAGGTGGGCAGTCGCTCGACCGCGGTGAAGTCGCCGCTCTTGCCCGCGCGTTCGACCATCTGGCGATAGCTGTCCATCATCCGCGAGGTGTCCCTGGGCGTCAGGTCCTTCGCGGGCTTTGCGAGATAGGCCGCGACCTCGGGTGGCAGCGCGGCGTTCACTGCGCTGAATTCGGGCGCTGCGGCCCGCGTCCCGAACTGTGCGGCATGTGCCGTATCGTCGCCCAGTGCTGCTGCGCCTTTGCCGGCCACACCTGCCACGCCGGTCGCGCTCTCCGCTGCGACGGCGCCTGCACCTACCGCGGCACCCTTGCCAGCCGTACCCGCCGCCTTGCCCGCGGTTGCGGCCTTGCCTGCCGCCTTGCCGAGCAAGCCCAGGAAGGCATGCGCGGGCATGACGGAGCCGGCCGCCAGTGCGGTGCAGAGGGCAAGGGCTGCCCAGTTCGGGCGCGATGATCGATGGCGTTGGCGTGTCTGCATCCTGCGATGCTAAGCGCTGGTATTCGCCGGACGGCGCGCGTGCGGGCACGGCAGCGCGGCATACTGCGCGCCTCCCGAGAATTTTCCGAACGGATCCCTATGGCAGGCTTGAAACCGGGCGCACCGACGCCGCAATCGATCACCGTGCACGGCCAGTCGCGCGTGCTCGAAGTGGGCTTCTCGGACGGCGCGACCTTCCGCATTCCCTTCGAGCTCATGCGCATCTACTCGCCCTCGGCCGAAGTGCAGGGCCACGGCCCGGGCCAGGAAGTGCTGCAGACGGGCAAGCGCGATGTCGAACTCGTCGGTCTCGAGCCCGTCGGCAACTACGCCGTGCAGCCGGCCTTCAGCGACGGCCACGACACTGGCATCTATTCGTGGGACCTGCTCTATGAACTTGGCGCGAACCAGGCCGACCTGTGGGCGCAATACGAACGCCGGCTCGCTGAAGCGAGTGTCGATCGCGATGCGCCGATGATCGACAAAGGCGGGTCTGCGTGCAGCAGCCACTGACGCTTCAAATTTCCTTGGCGCTATTGAAAAGATAGCTCTGCAGGCAGCAAGGACGCGCGTTGCAGCGTCTCTTCATTTGAAGAAAAAGCAACAAATGCCCGCCGTAGGCGCGGGGTCGTCGCCTTGATGTGTGGGCTTCCGGCCTAACATCGGTTGCATGAGTACAACCCACTTCGGCTTCGAGAAAGTCGACGAAAGCGAGAAGGCGCAACGTGTCCGCGGCGTCTTTGATTCGGTGGCCTCCCGCTACGACGTCATGAACGACCTGATGTCAGTGGGCCTGCACCGCGCCTGGAAGGCCTACACCGTGATGGTGGCGAACGTGGGCGAGGGCTCGCGCGTGCTCGACATCGCGGGCGGCACCGGCGACCTCGCGCTCGCCTTCTCCAAGAAGGTCGGCGCCACCGGCCAGGTGGTCCACACCGACATCAACGAAGCCATGCTGAGCACCGGCCGCGACCGCCTGCTCGATGCCGGTGTCGCGCTACCCACGCTGGTCTGCGATGCCGAGAAGCTGCCATTTCCCGACGACCATTTCGACGTCGTGACGGTGGCCTTCGGCCTGCGCAACATGACGCACAAGGACGCCGCGCTCCAGGAAATGAACCGCGTGCTCAAGCCGCGCGGCAAGCTCCTCGTGCTCGAGTTCTCCAAGATCGCCAAGCCGCTCACCAAGGCCTACGACTGGTACTCCTTCAACGTGCTGCCGCGCCTTGGCAAGCTCGTGGCCGGCGACGACGCGAGCTATCGCTACCTGGCTGAATCCATCCGCATGCATCCCTCGCAAGAGGAGCTCAAGACCCTCATGAAAGAGGGCGGTTTCGGACATGTGGACTATCACAACATGACGGGTGGCATCGCTGCCCTGCATGTTGGAATCAAGTGTTGATTGAAGCGAATTTTTCGCTCTAGAGGAGACGACATGAAAAGTTTGAGTTCTTTGTTCCTGGCAGCCGCGTTGGTGCTCGTGAGCGTGCAGGCCGACGCCGCCCGTGTGGGTGGCGGCAAGTCCTTGGGTCGCCAGTCGTCCAACGTGACGCAGCGCCAGTCCACGCCGCCTGCCGCACCTGCGCAGCAGAACGCGACCAACTCGGCCGCCAAGCCTGCAACGCCCGCGCCTGCAGCCGCCGCACCGAAGCGTCCGTGGGGCGCGATGCTCGGCGGTCTTGCCGCCGGCCTCGGTCTCGCATGGCTCGCAAGTTCGCTCGGCCTGGGCGCTGGTTTCGCCAACATCCTGCTGATCGGCCTGCTGATCTTTGCGGCGCTCGCCGTGTGGCGCATCTTCAAGGCGCGTTCGGCTGCTTCGAATGGTGCCAATAGTCAAGGCCAGGGCGGCTTCGCGTTCCAGGGTGCGGGCGCGAGCCCCTCCAACGCCAGTGCGCCGGCGCAGTACAGCCCGAACAACGTGGGCAACGATGCCTCGGCACGGCCATGGGAGCGTTCGGCCGCGGCCTTCGACGCCACGCCGGCCGACGGTGATCGCCATGGCAGCAGCCTGTCTGCAGCAGGCGCCGCAGCCGGCGGCAGCATGATCGGCTCCGCGCTGGGCGGTTCGCAGTCCTGGGGCATCCCCACGGGCTTCGATGTCGACGGTTTCCTTGGCGCCGCCAAGCGCAACTTCGTGACGCTGCAGGACGCATGGGACCGCGCCGACGTGTCGATGCTGCGCTCGATGATGACCGACGAGATGGTCGAGGAAATCCGCACGCAGCTGGCCGACCGTGCGAGCCACACCGGCGGTTCGTCGAACAAGACCGAAGTCGTGATGCTCGACGCCAAGCTGCTCGGCATCGAAGAGCTGCCCGACGCCTACATGGCGAGCGTGGAGTTCTCCGGCATGATCCGCGAGGACGCCTCGGCAGGCCCGGGCCCGTTCCGCGAAGTGTGGAACATGACCAAGCCGACCAGCGGCGCTGGCGGCTGGCTGGTTGCCGGCGTGCAAGCGCTGCAGTAAACGACAGACGTTCGTGGCCGCCGGGCCGCGGACAGAAACGATAATGGGGACATGGCCACACCATCGTCCCCTTTTTCTTTTCTCGGCGACCTCTTCAACCGCATCGGCGAGCGCCTGCAGCCGCCGGACTGGGCGGTCCACGAGATCCAGCACCGCGCGGTCCTGTTCCTCAACCACGTGCTGCAGCAGGAGCCCGAGGCCCAGCAGCGGCTGCTGCGCCAGCAGGGCAGGGTGGTGCGCTTCCAGTGGCGCTTCGTGACCATGGAACTGGTGGCCACGCCGGCCGGCCTGCTCGACCTGGCTCCGCCCGGCTCGACCCCTGAACTCACGCTCACCGTCACCGACGATTCCCCCTTCGAGATCGCCCGCGCCACGCTGCGCGGCGACAAGCCCTCGGTGCAGATCGTCGGCGACGTGCAGCTGGCCGCCGAGGTCAACTGGCTGGTCGACCACGTGCGCTGGGACGTCGAGGACGACCTCGCGCGCGTGATCGGCGATGTGCCCGCGCACACCCTGGGCAACGGCGTGCGGCGCGTGGTGACGGCGTTGCGCCAGTTCGTCGGCGACCGCACGGCCAAGGCCGGCGGTTCGGCGGGCCAGGCCGAATGAGGCGCTTCTACCGCGGCCTGTTCATCGTCTGGGTCGCACTGCGCTACGGCCTGGACGAGCTCGTGCTCACGAGCTTCCAGAAGCCCTGGCTGCGCGTGGTGGCCCGCGTCGTTTCCATCGGCCGCAACCTCGATGCGCCGCGCGGCCAGCGGCTGCGCGAGGCGCTCGAGCGGCTGGGCCCCATCTTCGTGAAGTTCGGCCAGGTGCTGTCGACCCGGCGCGACCTGCTGCCGCCCGACATCGCCGACGAACTCGCCTTCCTGCAGGACCGCGTGCCGCCGTTCCCTTCGGCCGTGGCTGTGGCGACCATCGAGCGCGCATTCCGCCGGCCGGTGGGCGATGTGTTCGTGCAGTTCGACGAGACGCCGATCGCCAGTGCATCGATCGCACAGGTGCACTTCGCGACCATCCGCACCAACCAGGGCGAAATCCGCGATGTCGCGGTGAAGGTGCTGCGCCCCAACATGCGCGGCGTGATCGAGAAAGACCTGGCGCTCATGGCCATGATGGCCGGCTGGGTCGAGAAGCTATCGCCCGACGGCAAGCGCCTGAAGCCGCGCGAGGTGGTCGGCGAGTTCGACAAGTACCTGCACGACGAGCTCGACCTGGTGCGCGAGGCCGCCAATGCGGCCCAGCTGCGCCGCAACATGGCTTCGCTCGACCTGGTGCTGATCCCCGAGATGTTCTGGGACTTCTGCCACCCCGAGGTGATCGTGATGGAACGCATGAACGGCGTGCCCATTGCCCAGCTCGACCGCCTGCGCGCGGCCGGCGTCGACATTCCCAAGCTCGCGCGCGACGGCGTCACGATCTTCTTCACCCAGGTGTTCCGCGACGGCTTCTTCCACGCGGACATGCACCCGGGCAACATCCAGGTGAGCCTGGCGCCGGAGACCTTCGGGCGCTACATCTCACTCGATTTCGGGATCATCGGCACGCTCACCGAGTCGGACAAGGAATATCTCGCGCAGAACTTCGTCGCCTTCTTCCGACGCGACTACAAGCGCGTGGCCGAGCTGCACCTGGAAAGCGGCTGGGTGCCGGAGGGCACGCGCATCGACGAGCTGGAGGCGGCGATCCGCACCGTCTGCGAGCCGTACTTCGACCGGCCGCTGAAGGAAATCTCGCTCGGCATGGTACTCATGCGCCTGTTCCAGACCTCGCGGCGCTTCCATGTCGAGATCCAGCCGCAGCTGGTGCTGCTGCAGAAGACGCTGCTCAACATCGAGGGCCTCGGCCGCCAGCTCGACCCCGAGCTCGACCTCTGGCACACCGCCAAGCCGTTCCTCGAGAAATGGATGGTCGACCAGATCGGTCCGAAGAAGCTGTTCCAGCAGCTCAAGGCCGAGGCGCCACGCTATGCAAAATTGCTGCCGCAATTACCTCGATTGCTTCACGATTTCCTGGAAAATCGGCCGCCCGATCACCGCCGCGAACTGCTGGAGCTGCTGGCTGCGCAAAAACGCACCAACAAGCTGCTCCAGACCATCATCTACGGTGGCATAGGTTTTGTATTGGGGTTGCTCGCCATGCAATTGCTGGTGCGTGTGAAGTTGTTCTAGAGGAGATTCCCCGTGCTGCTGACGTTGGTTGTCATCTATCTGCTGGTCACCATCGCCATCGGGCTCTATGCCGCCAAGCGGGTGAAGAACACCACCGACTTCGCCATCGCGGGGCGGCACCTGCCGCTCTTCATGATCGTGACGACCACCTTCGCGACCTGGTTCGGGTCCGAAACGGTGCTCGGCATCCCGGCCAAGTTCATCGAGGGCGGCCTGAACGGCGTGGTCGAGGACCCGTTCGGCGCGGGCACCTGCCTGATCCTGGTGGGCCTGTTCTTCGCGGGCAAGCTCTACCGCATGACGCTGCTGACCATCAGCGACTACTACCGCGAGCGCTACGGCCGCACGGTGGAAGTGGCCTGCACGCTGATCATCATGCTGAGCTACCTGGGCTGGGTCTCGGCGCAGGTCACGGCGCTGGGGCTGGTGTTCAACGTGCTCTCGGGCAATGCCATCAGCATTCCGCTGGGCATGGTGATCGGGGTGGTCTCGATCCTGGCCTACACGCTCTTCGGCGGCATGTGGTCGGTGGCGGTGACCGACTTCATCCAGATGATCATCCTGGTCGCCGGCCTCGCGGTCATCGCGGTGTTCGCCGGCAACATGGCCGGCGGCGCCGACAAGGTGGTGGCCTTCGCGGTCAGCAAGGACCTCTTCAAGTTCTGGCCCGAGCCCAACTGGCACGACATGGTGTTCTTCTTCGCCGCGGCCATCACGATGATGCTGGGCTCCATTCCGCAGCAGGACGTGTTCCAGCGCGTGATGTCGGCCAACAGCGTCAAGGCCGCCCAGCGCGGCCCGGTGATCGGCGGCGTGGCGTACATCCTGTTCGCCTTCGTGCCGATGTTCCTGGTGGCCAGCGCGCTGCTGATCATGCCGGAGGAGGTGGCCGTGCTGCTGAAGGAAGATCCGCAGAAGGTGCTGCCCACCCTGGTGCTGCAGAAGATGCCGTTCGTGATGCAGGTGCTGTTCTTCGGCGCCCTGCTGTCGGCCATCAAGTCGACCGCCTCGGCCACGCTGCTGGCACCCAGTGTCACCTTCACCGAGAACATCTGGCGCCAGTTCCGCCCCTCGGGCACCGATCGCGAGAACTTGAGGACCATGCGCATCACGGTGCTGCTGTTCAGCGCCGCCGTGCTGGCCTATGCCATCCGCATGCAGGGCACGCCGATCTACGAACTGGTCTCGGGCGCCTACCAGGTGCCGCTGGTGGGGGCCTTCGTGCCGCTGGTGTGCGGGCTGTACTGGCGTCGCGCCACCACGCAGGGGGCGGTTGCGTCGATCCTTCTGGGCATCGGCACTTGGCTGTTGTTCCTGGCGATGCCTTGGGGCGCCGTTTTCCCGGCCCAGTTGGCGGGCGTTCTGGCCTCGTTCACCGGCATGGTGGCCGGCTCGCTGCTGCCGCAGTGGGTAGCGAACACTCACACGCCGCATCGGCCGCTGGCCACCGAAGCGGCCTGAGAGCACCCCGGCAGCGGGGTGGGCCCTTATAATCGAGGGCTTTGCGAGCGGCAGCTGCGCCGCTTTTTGGACCCCTATTTCCCCATGCCCATCTACGCCTACAAGTGCAGCGCCTGCGGCTTTGCCAAGGACGCTTTGCAGAAGATGTCCGACGCGCCCCTCACGGTGTGCCCGGCGTGCGGCGCCAGTGCCTTCGAAAAGCAGGTGACGGCCGCCGGTTTCCAGCTCAAGGGCTCGGGTTGGTACGTGACCGATTTCCGCGAAGGCGGCGGCAAGAAGGCCGAGCCCGCCACCGCCCCCGTGGCGAGCGAAGGCGCCAAGTCCCCCGAGTCTTCCTCCAGCGCCGCCGCGCCGAGCCCTGCGCCTGCACCGGCGGCAGCGGCTCCCGCCCCCGCGCCTGCCGCCAAGAGCGGCGACTGAGACCCCCATGCTCGCCCTGCGCAAATGGTTGTTCTCCGGCTTGCTGGTGATCGTTCCGCTGTTCATCACCCTGGCGGTGCTGAAGTGGATCATCGACACGCTGGACCAGACGCTCTGGGTGCTGCCTGTCGTCTGGCAGAAATGGCTGTTCGAGAACAATATCCGCGGCCTCGGCGTGCTGCTCACGCTGGCCATCCTGCTGGTGGTCGGTGCCATTGCGAGCAACTTCGTCGGCAAGCGCCTGCTCGGCTGGGGCGATGCCGTGGTGCGGCGCATTCCGGTCGTGCGCTCGATCTATTCGAGCGTCAAGCAGGTCTCGGACACGCTGTTCTCCGAGAACGGCAACGCGTTCCGCACGGCGGTGCTGGTCCAGTGGCCGCGCGAGAACGTGTGGACCATTGCCTTCGTGACCGGCGCGCCGGGCAACGAGGTGGCCGAGCACCTGGGCAACGAGGAATTCCTCAGCGTCTACGTGCCGACCACGCCCAACCCCACGGGCGGCTATTTCGTGATGCTCAAGCGCAGCGACTGCATCGAACTGAAGATGAGCGTGGACGAAGCGCTCAAGTACATCGTCTCGATGGGCGTGGTCGTTCCAGGCGGCCCCTCCACGGTGGCGATCAAGCCATCCAACTCATAAAAACGAACGCGCCACGACGGCGCCGGAAGTCATCCCTATGGCCATGCGTACTCACTATTGCGGTCTTGTGACCGAAGCCCTGTTGGGCCAGACCGTCACCCTGTGCGGTTGGGTCAACCGTCGCCGCGACCACGGCGGCGTGATCTTCATCGACGTGCGCGACCGCGAAGGCTACGTGCAGGTGGTGTGCGACCCCGATCGCGCCTCCACCTTCGCCGTGGCCGAAGGCCTGCGCAACGAGTTCTGCGTGCAGATCACCGGCCTCGTGCGCGCGCGCCCCGAAGGCACCGTGAACGAGCAGCTCAAGAGCGGCAAGATCGAAGTGCTGTGCCACGAGCTCAAGGTGCTCAACCCGTCGGTCACGCCGCCGTTCCTGCTGGACGACGACAACCTCTCGGAAACCACGCGTCTCACGCACCGCGTGCTCGACCTGCGTCGCCCGGCCATGCAGCGCAACATGATGCTGCGCTACAAGGTGACGATGGAAACGCGCAAGTTCCTCGATGCCAACGGCTTCATCGACATCGAGACGCCGATGCTGGGCAAGTCCACGCCCGAAGGCGCGCGCGACTACCTCGTGCCCAGCCGCGTGCACGACGGCAGTTTCTTCGCGCTGCCGCAGTCGCCGCAGCTCTTCAAGCAGCTGCTGATGGTGGCCGGCTACGACCGCTACTACCAGATCGTGAAGTGCTTCCGCGACGAAGACCTGCGCGCCGACCGCCAGCCCGAATTCACGCAGATCGACATCGAGACCTCGTTCCTCGCCGAAGAAGAAATCCGCGAGATGTTCGAAGGGATGATCCGCAACGTGTTCCGCAACGCCGCGGGCATCGACCTGCCGGTGTTCCCGACCATGACGTACGGCGACGCGATGTTCAAGTACGGCTCGGACAAGCCGGACCTGCGCGTGAAGCTCGAGTTCACCGAACTCACCGAGCTGATGAAGCGGGTCGAGTTCAAGGTGTTCTCGAACGCCGCGACGCAAAAGGACGGCCGCGTGGTCGCATTGCGCGTGCCTGGCGGCGGCGGCGAGGGTGGCCTCTCGCGCGGTGAAATCGACGCTTATCAAGAATTCGTCAAGATCTACGGCGCCAAGGGCCTGGCCTACATCAAGGTGAACGACGCGCAAGCCGGCCGCGAAGGCCTGCAGAGCCCGATCGTGAAGAACCTCGACGATGCCTCGCTGGCCGAGATCATCGCCCGCACGGGCGCGCGCAACGGCGACATCCTGTTCTTCGGCGCCGACAAGGAAAAGGTCGTCAACGATGCCATCGGCGCGCTGCGCGTGAAGATCGGCCACAGCGCCTTCGGCAAGAAGAGCGGCCTGTTCGACGACCGTTGGGCGCCGCTCTGGGTGGTCGACTTCCCGATGTTCGAGTTCGACGAGGAAGGCCAGCGCTGGAGCGCCGTGCACCACCCGTTCACCGCACCGAAGGACGGCCATGAAGACCTCATGGACACCGCCCCCGAGAAGTGCATCGCCAAGGCCTACGACATGGTGCTCAACGGCATCGAGATGGGCGGCGGCTCGGTGCGTATCCACCGCGAGGAAGTGCAGAGCAAGGTGTTCCGTGCGCTGAAGATCAGCGCCGAGGACGCGCAGCTCAAGTTCGGCTTCCTGCTCGATGCGCTGCAGTACGGCGCCCCGCCGCACGGCGGCATCGCCATCGGCCTGGACCGCCTGGTCATGCTGATGACCGGCGCCGAGTCGATCCGCGACGTGATCGCCTTCCCCAAGACCCAGCGCGCGCAGGACCTGCTGACGCAGGCCCCGAGCCCGGTCGACGAGAAGCAGCTGCGCGAACTGCACATCAAGCTGCGCAATACCCCTCAAGCCGCCTGATACGGCCATGACGACCAGCCCCTGGCCCTGGAAGATCCCGGAGTCGGTGCTGGTCGTGATCCACACGCCGGCGCTCGATGTGCTGCTGATCCGGCGCGCCGATGCCAACGAGTTCTGGCAGTCGGTCACCGGCAGCAAGGATGCGGTCGACGAGCCGCTCGCGCTCACCGCGGCGCGCGAGGTGGCCGAGGAAACCGGCATCGAATGCGGCGAAGGCACCGCGCTGGCCTCGCAGCTGGTCGACTGGCAGCTGCGCAACATCTACGAGATCTACCCGGGCTGGCGCGCGCGCTACGAGCCCGGCATCACGCACAACACCGAGCACCTGTTTGGCCTCTGCGTGCCCGAGCGTCTGACGCCCCGGCTCGATCCGCGCGAACACACCGACTGGCAATGGCTGCCGTACCACGAAGCGGCCGATGCGTGCTTTTCCCCGTCGAACGCCGAAGCCATTCTGTTGCTGCCAGAATTTGCGCGATGAACCAGCCGGCAGCATCCGCAGCGCATAACCTCCGGGTCGCGACCTACAACATCCACAAGGGTGTGCAGGGCATCGGGCCTGCCCGGCGCCTGGAGATCCACAACCTCGGCCACGCCATCGAACAGCTCGACGCCGACATCATCTGCCTGCAGGAAGTGCGCAAGATGAACCGGCAGGCCGCGGCCCGCTTCGCGCGCTGGCCCGAATTGCCGCAGGCCGACTTCCTTGCGCCCGAGGGCTACACCGCCGTCTACGAAACCAACGCGGTCACGCGCCATGGCGAGCACGGCAATGCGCTGCTCACGCGCTGGCCGGTGATCCGCACTGGCCACCAGGACATCTCCGACCATCGCTTCGAACAGCGCGGGCTGCTGCATGTCGTGATCGAAGTCGAAGGTCAGCCGGTGCACGCCATCGTGGTGCACCTGGGCCTCATCAAGGGCAGCCGCGTGCGGCAGATCGCCCGCCTGCGCGAATTCATCGACCGCGAGGTGCCGGCCCACGAGGCCGTGGTCGTGGCCGGCGATTTCAACGACTGGGGCGCGCGCATGCGCTACGCCATGAACGCGATGGGCCTGCGCGACGCGAGCGACCTGCGCGGCCCGCGCACGCTCACCTATCCCTCGCGGCTGCCGGTGGCGCAGCTCGATTTCGTTTATGGCCGCAAGCTCGAGCCGCTTTCGTGCACCGTTCCGCGCGGCCCGATCTGGGCCCGCATGTCCGATCACCTCCCGCTGGTAGCCGACTTTTCGCTACCTAATTGATAGCATCTCTCCGAGAAGGGGCGGGCATTGCAGCCCGAATGCCCTGGAGTCATTCACTGGTACGATCCCCGCCATGCTGAGGAAAACCGACGTCGAACCGCTCCCCGATCGAAAAGACGATGACGAGGGCACGCCCGTCTCCGTCAAGATCCGCGAGCGCCTGAATGCAGCGCGCAAGCGCTTCAACGCCAACGACAACATCGCCGAGTTCATCCAGCCGGGCGAGCTGGAGTCGCTGCTCGACGAGGTCGAGGTCAAGATGAAGGCCGTGCTCGAGAGCCTCGTCATCGACGTGGCGAACGACCACAACACCGACAACACCGCGCGCCGCGTGGCCAAGATGTACCTCAACGAGGTGTTCCGCGGCCGCTATGTGCCGCCGCCCGCGCTCACCGAATTCCCCAACGCCGAGCACCTGAACGAGCTGATGATCGTCGGCCCGATCACCGTGCGCAGCGCCTGCTCGCACCACTTCTGCCCGATCATCGGCAAGCTCTGGATCGGCGTGATGCCCAACGAGCACACCAACGTGATCGGCCTCTCGAAGTACGCGCGCCTGGCCGAGTGGGTCATGGGACGTCCGCAGATCCAGGAAGAGGCCGTGGTGCAGCTGGCCGACCTGATCCAGGAAAAGACGCAACCCGACGGCCTCGCGCTCGTCATGGAAGCCGAGCACTTCTGCATGGCCTGGCGCGGCGTGAAGGAGATGGACAGCAAGATGATCAACTCCGTGATGCGCGGCGTGTTCCTCAAGGACCCGAGCCTGCGCCGCGAATTCCTTTCCCTGTTGCCACGAAAGAGCTGAACATGCTGGTCCGTCTTCTTTACGCGAGCCGCGCCGTCGACACCAGCCCTGCGGCGATCGAGGCGATCCTTGCGAAGTCGCGCACGCACAACCCCGCGTGCGGCATCACCGGCATCCTCTGCTACGGCGCCGGTACCTTCCTGCAGGCCATCGAGGGTGGGCGCGACGCCATCAGCGATCTCTACGGCCACATCCAGCGCGATGCGCGCCATAAAGACGTGGTGCTGCTGCACTACGAGGAAATCTCCGAGCGCCGTTTCGGCGGCTGGACGATGGGGCAGGTCAACCTCTCGAAGCTCAATGCCTCGACGCTGCTCAAGTATTCCGAGAAGCCCGAGCTCGACCCCTACAAGGTCTCGGGCAAGGTCTCGCTGGCGCTGCTCGAAGAACTGATGGCTACAGCCGCCATCGTCGGCCGCCACTAGTCTTCAGGGGTGCCGCTCTCCGCTTTCGCGCTGATCCTGCTGGCCGGGATCATTCATGCCAGCTGGAACATCGCCGCCAAGAAGGCGAACGGCGACGCGCGCTTCGCGTTCCAGAGCGGCGTGTTCATGGCCGTGGTGTGGGCGCCGGTGGGCATCACGCTGGGCTGGAGCGTCGTGCCGACATGGGGCGCGAAAGAATGGGGCTTCATCACGCTGAGCGGCGTGCTGCACGTCTTCTACTACGTCATCTTGCTGCGCGGCTACCGCAAGTCCGACCTCACCGTGGTCTACCCGCTGGCGCGCGGCTCGGGGCCGCTGCTGTCGTCGCTGGTCGCGATCCTGTTCCTCGGCGAGAAGATCAGCCTCGTCGGCGTGGCCGGCATCTTCGGCGTGGTGCTCGGCGTGTTTCTCGTGGCCGGCGGGCCGCGCCTCTTTCACAGGAAGCACGACCCGGCCCAGCGCGAGCGGGTGCAGAAGGGCATCCGCTACGGCGTGCTGACGGGCGCATTCATCGCGGCCTACACGGTGACCGACAGCTACGCGGTCAAGTTCCTCGCGATGTCGCCGATCCTGCTCGACTACATGAGCAACTTCGTGCGCCTCGCGCTGCTGCTCCCCGCCGCGCTGCACGACCGCGTGACGACCGCGCGCATGTGGCGCGAGCAGTGGAAGTACGCGCTGCTGGTGGCGGCGATCAGCCCGGTGTCCTATGTGCTCGTGCTCTATGCGGTGCAGCAGGCGCCGATCTCGCACGTCGCGCCGGCGCGCGAGGTGTCGATGCTGTTCGCCGCGCTGATCGGCGGGCATCTGCTGCGCGAAGGCGATCGGTTGTTGCGGCTGCTGGGCGCGCTCTTCATCGCGGCCGGCGTCGTGGCGCTCGCGCTGGGCTGAAGGAAGGCGAGCCATGCTCTTCGGCTGCGATTTCTCGAGCGCGCCGACCCCACGCAAGCCGATCGTGGTGGCCATCGGAGAGATGGCCGGCACTGGCCGCGTCAGGCTGATCAGTCTTCAACGCTTCGCGACGCTCCAGGCCTGGGGCCAATGGCTGCGCGAGACGCCCGCATGGGTCGGCGGTTTCGACTTTCCGTTCAGCCTGCCGCGCGAACTGGTCGAGCAGTTGAAATGGCCGCTCGAATGGGCGCCGCTGATGGCGCACTACGCGAGCCTGAGCCGCACCGAAATCCGCGACACCTTCGCCGCCTTCTGCGCCGCCCGGCCCGTCGGCGGCAAGTTTGCGCACCGGGCGGCTGATGGGCCGGCGGGGTCGAGCCCCTCGATGAAGTGGGTCAATCCGCCGGTCGCCTTCATGCTGCATGCGGGCGTGCCGCTCCTGCTGGCGGCGGGTGCCAGCCTGCCGGGCCTGCACGCGGGCATCCACAACGAGCGCATTGCGCTGGAGGCCTACCCGGGCCTGCTGGCCCGCGAGCTGATCGGCCGCCGCAGCTACAAGAGCGACGACCTGATGAAGCAGACGCCCGAGCGCCTCGCGGCCCGCACCGATCTGCTCGCCGCGCTCGAGGCGGGCACGACCCGGCTTGGCCTGCGGCTTCAGCTTGGCGCCGATCAGCGCGCCGAATTGCTGGCCGACGCCCGCGGCGACCGCATCGACGCTGTGCTGTGCCTCGTGCAGGTCGCCTGGGGCCTGGAACGGGCCGCGAGCCCCGGTCCCGGCTACGGATTGCCCGTGCAGTTCGATCCGCTTGAAGGATGGATCGTCACGGCTTGAGCCTTCTTGTCCTACACCGCTTCGGGCCTCCGGCGACGTCTCGGCCCGCGGGGTGGGGACTAGATTGAAGTGAGTGGGTCATGCCGGCCCACGCATCTCATCCACACAGGAAGGAATCGACATGAACAAGGACCAAGTGGCAGGCCGCGTCGAAGAAGCCAAGGGCAAGCTCAAGGAAGTGACCGGCAAGGTTGTCGGCAACGAGAAGCTCGAAGGCGAAGGCATCGCCGACCAGGCCGCCGGCAAGGTGCAGAAGACCTACGGCGACGTGAAGGAAAAGGCCAAGGACGCCATCAAGTCGGGCGCCGACAAGCTGTGACCGACCCAGGTTGCGCCACCAGGGTGCAGCCCATTTCTCGTTCCATTTCCATGTGAGCGATTGACTGGAGGATTCCAATGAACAAACCCCAACAACCCATGGCCATGCCGTCCTCGCGCGCGTGGCTCGCCGTGCTCGTGGCGGGCGCCGCGTTGACGCTGGCGGCCTGCGACAAGTCGGACAACCGCACCGCCGGCGAAAAGCTCGACAGCGCGGTGGCCAAGACCGAGCAGGCGGCCGACACCGCCGCCGCCAAGACTGGTGAAGCCGTGAAGGACGCCAAGGCGAAGGTCGATGCCTCCGGCACCACTTCCGAGGTGAAGGAAGGCATGGCCAACGCGAAGGAAGCCGTCAAGGACGCCGGTGCCGCCGTGAGCGCGACGGTGGACGATGCGGCCATCACCGCGTCGGTCTCCGCGGGCCTCGCCAAGGATCCGGACCTGAGCGCAATCAAGATCAACGTCGACACCAAGGGTGGTGCGGTGAGCCTGAAGGGACCGGCACCCACGGCGGCTGCCAAGGCCCGCGCCGAGGAAATCGCCAAGGGCGTGCAGGGCGTGACCTCGGTGAGCAACGAGCTGGAAGTCAAGAGCTGATCGTTCGGCTTCCCCTCAATGAAAAAGCCCGGTTCGTCCGGGCTTTTTCATGGTTGGCCGTTCAAGCCCCGGGTTTGTCGGCCGGTCAGTGGCCGAGCCAGTCCTTCAACTCGTCGGCATGTTCTTCCTCGTCGGAAAGAATGTCCTCGAGCATGCGGCGGGTGGTGGGGTCCTTGTCGCCGATTAGCACGATCATCTGTCGATACGACTCCACCGCGATGCGCTCGGCCACGAGGTTGGCGCGCACCATGGCCTGCAGGTCGGTCGATTCGTCGTAGCCCGCGTGGCTGCGCTCGAGCAGGTGGCCGGGCGCGAAGTCGGGCTCGCCGCCCAGCTGCACGATGCGCTCGGCAATGCGGTCGGCATGCGCCGACTCTTCGTTCGCGTGCACCAGGAATTCTTCGGCGATCTTGGGCGATGCGACGCCGTTGGCGGTGAAGTAGTGGCGCTTGTAGCGCAGCACGCACACCAGTTCGGTGGCGAGCGCATCGTTCAAGAGCTTGACGACGTCGTCGCGCCATGGCCCGTAGCTGGGCGTCACGGCGCCTTCGTCGAGGCTCTGGCCTGCGGCGTCGATCGCGCCTTGGTCCAGCACCAAGTGCTTGTGCGGTTCCGCTGCCTTGCGGGAGGAGGAAGCATCGGCTTTCATGGAGGGTCCTTTCGTGGGGGGCTTGAGGTCTTCTGCATCAACGTGTTGACGACGTCAGCCACGTCGGATGTCTTGAGCACCGCTGCCAGCACTGCTGTGACCGACAGCAGCCGCCACGGCTTCACGAGCACCAGCAAGGCGCCGGTGGCCGCGGCTGCAGCCATGAGCTTGGCCGGCTCCTTGCGCGCGTAGTGTTCGAGCAGGGGACGGGCGAGCTGGCCTGCCGCGTGGGCGGGATGGCGGCGCCACCAGCGTTGCACGACGCTGCGGGCCACGGAGCCCCATACGTTGCCCTTGCCGCGGGCGTGCGGTTCAGATGCTGGACTGGTCGAGGCGTCGTGGTGCGCGTATTCGAGGTCGTCGTCGGGTTCGGACGCTGGATAGCGCTCGTCGCGCGCGTCCTCGCCGCCATGGAGTTGCCGCACCAGCGCACGCCGCGAAATGGCCAGGCGCTGCTGCGGGGTCAACGGGGGACGTCCGGTTTCAGTACTGGCCATGGTCGGCTCCGGCTGTGCGCAGGGCCTGGAGGTCGGCCTCCAGTTGCGAGCGAAGGTCGTCGAAACCGTAGCTCGGGCTGGGTCGCGTCGCATACCAGCCGCAGAGGGCCGCGATCACCACGGCGACGGCCGGCACGGCCACCAGCACCCAGTGAAAGCTGCCATGGAGCACGCCGAGCAGCACGGCCACGCCGATCAGCCCGAGGGCCAGCATGACGCTGGCGGCTGCCAGCACCCCCGCGACGATGCGGGCGACGAGGCCACGCCCGGCTTGCGCAGATTCCTGGCGGACGAGGGCGGCGTAGTTGGCGAGGTGTTCAGCGACGAGATCCGGATGCCCGAGCACCGTGGAGAAAATCGGATGAAGCATGGTGCCGGGGATCGTGGGAACGGGAAAAGCTCAAGCGATCAGTAGTCGTCCCGGCTGCGGCGGCTGGCCAGCACGATGAGGGCCGTGATGGCGGCGCCGGCTGCGGCAGCCAGCAGCACCGAGCGAACGGGCTGGTCGGAGATGTAGCGGCCGGTGACGTCGGCGGCGGCCTCGAGGCGGCGCTGCGCGCGTGCGCTCGTGGTCGATGCGGCGTCCAGGCCGCGTTGGACGGCTTGCTGCACGCGGGCTGCGAGCTGCTCGACGGCTGGCTCGGCATCGCGGCGCAGCTCGCGGACCTTTTCGCCCGCCGCATTCACCGCGTTCTGTGCATAGGCGCGGGTCGATTCGACAGCGTCGTTGGCGGTCTGGCGCGCGTCGTCGGCGAGTTGCGAGGGAGTCTTGGTCGTCGTGTTCATGTGAAAGTCCTTTTCGGGAAGATGAAATGCGGGAGCCTGTTGATCGTAACTACGCTACTTGCGTCGTAGCAAGCCGGCCAGGAAGCTGGCGATGGCGAGCACCGCGAAGATCACGAAAAGAATCTTGGCGATCCCGACTGCGCTGGCAGCGATGCCACCGAAGCCGAACAAGGCGGCGATCAGCGCGATAACCAGAAACACCACGGCGTAATGCAGCATGTGGAACTCCTTCGAGGCTTCCCTCGTCGTTTTTGAGAATGGCGCATCCGGGCTTTGCGAGAAGCATCGGATGGCACAGGAGCAACCTTAAGTGGGGCCCCCTCGGCCCCCTGTCAGCGACCGGGGGCGAGGAGCGTAGGAGACGACCGAGTCCACCCGCGCCGGGGTGTGACGCAATGCCGCGAATGGCGCTCAGGCTGGTTTAACGACGGGCAGCATTGCGCTCAGGCGCGTGCCCTGGCCGGTCGTCGACGAAATCGTGAGCTTGCCGCGCGCCGCCTCCACCCGGTGGCGCATGCCCGCCAAGCCGTGCGTGGACGGGCGCATGCGCTGCGTGTCGAAGCCCTTGCCGTTGTCCGAGACCTCCACGATCACGTGGGTCTCGTAGTTCTTCATCACGATGGTCGCTTCGCCGGCTTCGGCGTACTTGCTGATGTTGGTCAGGCCCTCCTGCACCATCCGGTAGATCGTGAGCTGGCGCGATTCGTCCAGCGTCACCGGCTCCAGCGCCATCTCGACCTGGAGCCCCGAGCGCTCGGCAAACTCGCGCCCCAGGATCTCCAGCGACGCGACCAGCCCGAGGTTCGACAGCGACGAGGGCCGCAGGTCTTCGATGATGCGGCGCTTGAGCGCGATGCCGCTGTTGAGCAGCTCGGTCAGATGCTGCAGCCGCTGGATGGCGTCGGGCGACTCCGCCAGCCGCGACTTCAGGCGTGCCACGTCGAGCTTGGCAGCGGTGAGCAGCGAGCCCAGCTCGTCGTGCAGCTCGCGCGCGAGGTAGCCGCGCTCGGTTTCCCGCACGTCCTGCAGGTGGGTGGCCAGCTCGGCCAGCGAGGCGGTGCGCTCGCGCACCTCGTCTTCGAGTGCATTGCGTTCGCGCTGCAGTGCTTCCTGCTGGCGCTCACCGATGGAGCGCAAGGCATGCGTCTGCCGCAGGTAGAGAAAGAAGGCGATCAGCGCGGCCAGCGCCACGATGGCCGTGCCGATGCGCGCGAGCTGCAGTGACCTGAGCACCTGTACCTGGCCGTCGTGCAGGGTCTTGTTGCTCACGTTGACCAGCTGCAGGGCCGTGGCCCGGATGGCGTCCATTTCCTCCCGCCCGACGTCGGTCGTGATGACGAACTTCCAGGCGTCTTCCTTGCCGTCCTGGCGCAGCCGCACGCTCATGTCCATCTCGGCGACCTTGCGCAGCACGTGCTTCGAAAGCTCGGCGATCTGGGCGAGTTCGGCCGGCCGGTCGGTGTAAAGCTGGCGCAGGGTCGCCAGATTGCCGTCGACCTCCTTGATCGCCCTGTCGTACGGCTGCCGGTAGCTGGCCTCGCCCGTCAGCAGATAACCTCGCTGGCCGGTCTCGGCGTCGAGCATGTTCTGCAGGATCTGGTTGACCACGCCGCGCCCCTTCTGCGCTTCGTCGATGTCCGCCAGAGAGCGGGTGGACTGGCGAAATCCGGCCTCGTTGATGCCGATGAGGGCCAGCGCAGCCAGCGCCGCGAGCAACAGGCTCAAGGCCATTCTTGGAGGGGCTAGCCAGTGCATGAAACTTTCAAAGCTGCGTTGAACGCAAGTTCGTCAATAATTGACAACAATTCAGGGACCGGCATGTTGCGGCCTAGATGCGCGCAACACAACGACGAAAGTAACAGATGATCAAAATCGGAATTGTGGACGACCACGCCATCGTGCGATCGGGGCTCCGGCAGTTCTTCTCCGAGCACGTGGACCTGCGCGTGGCGGGCGAGGCGGCCAGCGGGCGCGAAGCCATCGAGCTCGTGCGTACCACCGAGCTCGACGTGCTGGTGATGGACCTTTCCATGCCCGGGCAGAGCGGCATCGACGCGCTCGCCATGATCCGCGCCAAGGCGCCGGATGTCGGCATCCTGATCCTGAGCGGTTACCCCGAAGAGCACTACGCGATGAACCTGATCCGCCAGGGCGCGAGCGGCTACCTGAACAAGGAATGCGATCCGATCGAGATCGTGAACGCGATCCGCACCATCTCGCTGGGCCGCCGCTACATCACGCCAGCTGTTGCCGAACTGCTCGCGCGCCAGCTCGACCGCAAGGACGACGCCGCGCCGCACGAACAGCTCTCCGAACGCGAGTTCCAGGTGTTCCTGAAGCTGGCCAAGGGCGAGACCGCGGGCGACATCGCCAAGACACTGTCGCTGTCGGTGAAGACGGTGAGCACCTATCGCACGCGCCTGATGGAGAAGATGAACCTCTCCTCCAACAGCGACCTCACGTACTACGCGCTGAAGAACAAGCTCATCGACTGAGCTGCCAGGCTTGGGGCTAATTTCCGGGCGAAGCGCGCAATGCCTTCGCCTGCTGGAGGCAGAAGTCGACCAGCGCGTCGATCTCGTTCGACTTGTCGAACACCGCGTCCACACCGAATTCGGCGCAGCGCCGCCGGATGTCGGGCGTCGCATAGTTGCTGAGCACCACCACCTTCTGGGTCGGACCGCGTGACCGGCAGGCCTGCAGGACACCGAGGCCGCTTCCCTGCTTGAGAAAAAGATCGACGATGGCAAGGTCCCACTTGTTGTCGGCGTGGAGCAGCCATGCGCGTGCGTGGTCTTCGGTCTCGGCGAACCCGACGACCGTGGTGCAAGTGAGTTCTTCCAGAGTGCCAATGAGGTTTTTACGGATCGTGAGGTTGTCTTCGACGATGTATGTCTGCAATCTGGAGTCCATGCCGAGCCGCGCTTCCTCTCACGTTGGCGGGTGCATCCCTAGCGTTCCGCTACTGGGCATGCCTGCAAAGGGAGCTTGAGGCTTCGCCGAAGCGCATCATGCAGGGTTCATGGGCCGGGCGTTGTAGGCGTGTTCCGACGACATCGCTTGCTGCGCTGCGGCCGTAGGCAATACCGCACGGTCGGTGCGGTTGGTTGCCGACCTGTGCGCGGTTTGAAAAAGGTTATCCAAGCAGACATGGCTACGAACATCCTCGGCTCCCGCCCGCTGTGGCAAAAATTGCTGGCGTCGCTCGTGCTGCTGTCCGTCGCCTTGCTGGTCGTCCTCATGTTTTTTCCGTGGGACGTGCTGCGCGAGCCGGTCAATCGCTACGTGAGCGAGAAGACCGGGCGCAAGTTCGAGATCACGCGGCGGCTCGACGTGGACCTGGGCTGGCGCGCCGCCACCGTCAAGTTCGACGGCATCGAGTTCGCCAACCCCTCGTGGGCGCGCGACCCTTATCTCGTGAAGGCGGATCGCGCCGAGTTCGACATCCGCATCTGGCCGCTGGTCACCAGCAAGATCGTCATTCCGCGCCTGGCGCTTTTCTCGCCCACCCTCGGGCTGCAGATGGAACAGGACGGGCGCCGCACCTGGGCGTTCGGCAAGGACACCTCCGACGGAGGCACCGTGCCGAGCATCGGCCTCATGCAGATCGACAGCGGGGCCATCGATTTCCTCGCCAAGCACTTGGGTGTCGACCTGCACGCCGACGTGAAGTACGACACGAGCCTGGGTGCGATGCCCCTAAGCTACAGCATCAAGGGCCGCTACAAGGGCCAGCCGCTGACGGCCGACGGGCGCACGGGCAACGTGCTGCAGATCAACGCGGCCGGCGCACCGCCGTTCCCGCTCGAGATCAACGCGGCCGCGGGCCAGACCAAGCTCAAGGCGTCCGGCACCGTCGCCGAACTCGCGGGGCTCGACGGCATCGACGCCAAGTTCCAACTCAAGGGCCAGACGCTGGGCGCGCTGTTCCCGCTGCTGGGCATCGCGCTGCCGCAAACCTCGCCCTATGCGCTGAGCGGCGACCTGAGCAAGCGCGGCACGCTCTGGCAGGTGGCAGGCCTCAAGGGCAAGCTGGGCCTGTCCGACATTGCCGGGGACATGCGGTTCGACCAGGCCACCCAGGTGCCGCACCTGGCCGGCGACCTGCGCTCCAAGGTGATGGACATGGACGACCTCGGCCCGCTCATCGGCCTGCCGCCCACGGCGCGATCGGCCGGCGCGGTCGAAGGCGTGGCGCCGCCGCCGAGCATCACGCAGGTGAAGCGACCGGTGGCGGCCAAGGTGCTGCCGACGGCGCCGCTGGACTTCGAGCGCCTGCGCGCCATGAACGCCGACGTCAAGTACACCGCCGACCGCATCCAGAACGTGCGCGAGATCCCGCTCGACCGCGGCAGCGTGCAGGTGAAGCTGAAAGACGGCGTGCTGACGCTCGATCCGCTCGACCTGGGCGTGGGCGGCGGCAAGCTGGCCGGCGCGATCCGCATCGACGCGGCGAAGAATCCGGCGGACATCCGCGCCTCGCTCGACCTGCGCGGCATGCAGCTTGCGCGCCTGTTCCCCAAGCTGGAAACCACGGGCAACAGCGTCGGCCGGCTCGACGGGCGGCTCAACCTCTCCGGCTCGGGCAACTCGGTGGCCACGTGGCTCGGCGGGTCGTCGGGCGATGTGGCGGTGATGGCGGGGCGCGGCCAGTTCGGCAACCTGCTCCCGGTGTTCGCGACGCTGGTGGGCGGGGACATCATCAAGTTCCTGCTGCGCGGCGACCGCAATGTCGAGCTGCGCTGCGCAGCCGTGGCGTTCGACGTCAACAAGGGCCTGATGACCGGGCGCACGCTCGTGGTGGACACGACCAATGCGCTCTTTACCGCCACCGGGCAGGCCAGCCTCGCGAACGAGACGCTGGACTTCGTGGTTCATCCGGAGCCGAAGTCCAAGAACATCCTCTCGCTGCGCACCCCGCTGGTCGTCGGCGGCACCTTCGGATCTCCGTCGGGCGGCGTTGCGGTGGCACCGTTGGCGGGTCGCGGCCTGGCCGCACTCGCGCTCGGCGCGATCAATCCGCTGCTTGCACTGGCCGCGACCATCGAGACCGGGCCGGGGCAGGATGCCGACTGCAAGGACGTGGTGGCGGAGGCCAACAAGCCCACCGCAGGTGCCGCGGCCCAGGGCGCAGCCCGGGCCAAGGGCGCGAAGCAGCCCTAAGCGTTGGAAGAAGGGCGCTGCGCGCAGACGCTGCAGTGCGGGTCGCGCGCGACGCGCAGGGTGTCGAAGCTGGTGCTGCGCCCGTCGAACATCAGCAGCTTGCCGGCCAGCGAGGGGCCGATGCCCGCGAGCAGCTTCAAGGCCTCGCTGGCCTGCAGCGTGCCGATGGTCCCGACCACGGGGCCGAACACACCCAACACCGCGCAGCGCGTTTCCTCGAAGGCCGCATCGGGCGGGAACAGGCAGGCATAGCAGGGGGAGGCCGCGTCGCGGGTGTCGTACACGCTCAGCTGGCCGTCGAAGCGGATGGCGGCGCCTGCCACCAATGGCTTGCCGTGCGTCACGCAGGCGCGGTTCACGGCGTGGCGCGTCGCGAAGTTGTCGCAGCAATCGATCACGACGTCGGCTGACGCGACGAGGCGTGACAGCAGGGCTTCGTCGGCGCGCAGGGCGTAAGTCTCGATGGCGATGTCGGGGTTGATGTCGCGCATCGCCTGGGCGGCCGATTCGACCTTGGGGCTGCCCACGCGGGCGTTGGTGTGGGCGACCTGGCGTTGGAGGTTGGTGAGGTCGACCTCGTCGTCGTCCACCAGCGTGATATGGCCGACACCGGCTGCTGCCAGGTAGAGCGCTACAGGAGAACCCAACCCGCCCGCGCCGATGACCAATGCGCGGCCGGCACTGACGCGCGCCTGGCCGTCGATGCCGAACTCTTCCAGGAGGATGTGGCGCGAATAGCGCAGCAGGTCATGATCGTCCATGCGCGCGCGAATGAAGAAACCGCCGCCGGCGCGAACCGCACCGTGAGTGCGGCCCGGTCACCGGTTTTTAGTTTTCCTTCTTCTCGTCCTTGTTCTCGACAATGATCTGCGTCTTGCTCACGAGCACAGGCTGGCCCTTGAGGCGGTTGAGCGCCTGCACGAGCGGGAAGTCCTTGTCGGTGCCGAACTCGGGCGCCTTGCGATCCTGCGGCGGCTTCTTGGCCTCTTCCTCGAGGCGCTTGCGCGCTTCGTCGCGGGCCTTTTCGCGTTCCGGGTCCTTGGTTTCCGGTCCCTGGCCGCTGGCCAGGTGCTTCTCGAGGTCGGCCTCGCGCATGCGCAGGGCTGCGAACGGGCTGCCTTCGGCGCTTTCATCGACCAGCACGTTGGGCACGATGCCCTTGGCCTGGATCGAGGTGCCGCTCGGCGTGTAGTAGCGCGCCGTGGTGATCTTGAGGCCGGTGTCCGGACCGAGCGGGCGCACGGTCTGCACCGAGCCCTTGCCGAAGGTCTGGCTGCCCATGACGATCGCGCGCTTGTGGTCCTGCAGTGCACCGGCCACGATTTCGCTGGCGGAGGCCGAGCCTTCGTTGACCAGCACCACCAGCGGCACGTTCTTGAGCGCGGCCGGCAGGTTGCGCAGCGGGTCGCTGCCGGAGCGGCGCTGGTAGAACTCGGGCGCCGCCTTGTAGACCGACTTGCTTTCGGCCAGCTGGCCGTCGGTGGTCACCACCGTCACGTTCTCGGGCAGGAAGGCCGACGACACCGCCACCGCCGCGTCGAGCAGGCCACCCGGGTCGTTGCGCAGGTCGAGCACCAGGCCCTTGAGGTTCGGGTCTTCCTTGTAGAGGTCCTCGACCTTCTTCACGAAGTCGTCGACGGTGCGTTCCTGGAACTGCGACAGGCGGATCCAGCCGTAGCCCGGCTCCATGATCTTGCCGCGCACCGACTGGGTACGGATCTCTTCGCGCGTGATCGTGACCGGGAAGGTGCGGCTCTCGTCCTTGCGGAAGATGGTGAGCAGCACCTTGGTATTGGCCTCGCCGCGCATGCGCTTGACGGCTTCGTTGAGCGAGAGGCCGCGCACGGCCGTGTCGTCGATCTTGGTGATCAGGTCGTTCGGCTTCAAGCCGGCACGGAAGGCTGGGGAGCCTTCGATGGGCGAGACCACCTTGATGAGCCCGTCTTCCTGGGAAATCTCGATGCCGACGCCGACGAAGCGGCCGGTCGTGCCTTCCCTGAATTCCTTGAAGGACTTCTTGTCGAAGTACTGGGAATGTGGGTCGAGCCCGGCGACCATGCCGGAAATGGCGTCGGAAATGAGCTTCTTCTCGTCGACCGGTTCGACATAGTCACTCTTGACCATGCCGAACACGGCAGCGAGCTGCTGCAATTCCTCGAGCGGGAGCGGCGCAAGCGATCCGCGTGCGACCGTCTGCAGGGAGACGGTGGTCAGGACGCCAGCTACGGCGCCGGCGGCGACCCAGCCGGTGATCTTCAGTTTCTGGCCCATCATGAGTGGTTGTCCTTGTCGGCGGCTGTCGAACCAATATACACAGCTTGGAAGCAATTTGTTTGCCGGGGTTCCACGGGGGACCGGCACGCGGGGTTTTCTTTTCTCAGCCCTTGCCTTGCGAAGCCACCGCGGCGGCGGCCTTCTCGGCAGCGGCGGCATCGCCCAGGTAGTAGTGGCGCAGGGGCTTGAGATCGTCGTCGAGCTCATAGACCAGCGGAATGCCGTTCGGGATGTTCAGCCCGACGATGGCGTCGTCCGAGATGCCGTCCAGGTACTTCACCAGCGCCCGGATCGAATTGCCGTGGGCCGCCACGACCAGGCGGCGCCCGGTGCGGATGGCCGGCGCCATCGATTCGTTCCAGAACGGCAGCACGCGTGCGACCGTGTCCTTGAGGCACTCGGTCAACGGAATCTGCTCGGGCGAGAGCTTGGCGTAGCGCACGTCGCTGCGTTCGCTGCGCGGGTCGTCCGCTTCCAGCGCCGGCGGCGGGGTGCTGTAGCTGCGGCGCCAGACCAGCACCTGCTCATCGCCGTACTTCTTGGCGGTTTCCGCCTTGTTCAGGCCCTGCAGTCCGCCGTAATGGCGCTCGTTCAGGCGCCAGGAGTGCACCACGGGGAGCCACGTGCGGTCGAGTTCGTCGAGCGTGTGCCAGAGCGTGCGGGTGGCGCGCTTGAGCACGCTGGTGTAGGCGACATCGAAGTCGTAGCCCTCGGCCTTGAGCAGCCGGCCGGCCTGCTTGGCCTGCTCCACGCCGGTCTCGGTCAGGTCGACGTCGGTCCAACCGGTGAAGCGGTTTTCGAGGTTCCAGGTCGATTCACCATGGCGGATCAGTACCAGTTTGTGCATGTGGGAGGCCTTTGGAAGCGCTTGGGAAAACCAGCATTCTAAAATCCTGGGTTTGCCATCCAAGGAACCCCCGTGAAATTGATCGAATTCGTCACCGCGAACTGGATGCTGATCCTGATCGCACTCAGCTCGGGCGGCATGCTGGCCTGGCCGCTGATCCGGGGTTCTGGCGGCGGGACGCTCACGGCCCAGGGCGCCGTGCAGCTCATCAACCGCGAGCGCGCCGTGCTGGTCGACGTGCGCGAACCCGAAGAGTTCGCCACCGGCCACATGATCGGCGCGAAGAACGTGCCCCTGAACCAGCTCGACGAGAAGCTGGCCAGCACGGTCAAGAACAAGAACGTGCCGCTCCTCCTGGTGTGCGCCACCGGCGCCCGCGCCCAGCGTGCCGTGGCCATGGCCAAGAAACTCGGCTACGAGCAGGCCCAAGCGGTCGCCGGCGGGCTCAAGGCCTGGAAAGAGGCTAACCTGCCGGTTGAAAAGGCCTGAAACCTCCCCGAGATACAGCGTATGCAAGCAGTCAAGATGTACACCACCGCCGTTTGCCCCTACTGCACGCGTGCGAAGCAAATCCTCAAGTCCAAGGGCGTCGAGCAGATCGAAGAGATCCGCATCGACACCGATCCGCAGGCCCGCAACACCATGATGGAGATCACCCAGCGCCGCACGGTGCCGCAGATCTTCATCGGCGACACCCACGTGGGCGGTTGCGACGACCTGATGGCCCTGGACAGCCGCGGCGGCCTCGTGCCGCTGCTCCAGGCCGCCTGAAACAGGGCGTAGCCGGACCCGTCTTGCGGGCGGGCGATAATCGTCTGCTCATCCATCTGCAGCCCGCTGCGGGAACCTCTCCCCGGCGGGCATTGTTTTGATCCTCGAAAGTTCAGCCATGGCCGACCAGCAAGCCCAAGATCCCATCTTCCAGATCCAGCGCGTCTACCTCAAGGACCTGTCGCTCGAACAACCCAATTCGCCCGCGATCCTGCTGGAGCAGGAGCAACCCACCGTCGACATCCAGCTCGGCGTGGACGCCCAGCCCGTGACCGACGGCATCTTCGAGATCACCGTCTCGGCCACCGTGCAGACCAAGATCGGCGACAAGACCGTGTTCCTGGTCGAAGCCAAGCAAGCCGGCATCTTCGAGATCCGCAACCTGCCCGAAGACCAGATGGGTGCCATCCTCGGCATCGCCTGCCCGCAGATCGTCTACCCGTACCTGCGCGGCAACGTGGCCGACGTGATCCAGCGCGGCGGCTTCCCGCCCGTGCACCTGGCTGAAATCAACTTCCAGGCGATGTACGAGCAGCAGCAGGCACAGGCCGCCGGCCAGCCTGCATCGACCCTCGCGCAGTAAGTCTGCACAACGCCGCCAACGCCGATGAAGATCTGCGTTCATGGCGCCGGTGCCTGGGGCACGGCCGTTGCTGTCAACGCGGCCGCTCGCCACGAGGTCACGCTCTGGGCACGCGACGCGGCCCAGGCCGATGCCATCTCGAAGGCCCGCGAAAACACCCGCTACCTGCCGGGGCTGGCGCTGCCGGCCTCGCTCGCCGTGCGCGCGGGCGATATCGGCCAGGCGCATGCTGGCGCCGACCTCATCATCGTCGCCACGCCGATGGCGGCCCTGCGCGAACAGCTCGTCTCGCTGCGCGGCTGCACCGTGCCGGTGGCATGGCTTTGCAAGGGCGTGGAACCCGCGCTCGATGCCACATCCTTCGGCCTGCTCGCCCACGAAATATGGGCACAGGTCGCTCCTGATTTGATGGCCGGCGTGCTCAGCGGCCCGAGCTTCGCGCAGGAAGTCGCCGAAGGCCGCCCGACCGCGCTGGTCGCTGCCAGCCCGCATGCGGCGGTGCGCGATGCGCTCGTCGATGCCTTCCACGGACCGGCCCTGCGCGTCTACGCCAACGAGGACATCGTCGGCGTCGAGGTCGGCGGCGCGGTCAAGAACGTGCTCGCCATCGCCACGGGCCTGTGCGACGGCCTTGCGCTCGGGCTCAACGCCCGCGCGGCGCTCATCACCCGCGGCCTTGCCGAAATGACCCGCTTCGGCCTCGCGCTCGGCGCCCGCGCCGAAACCTTCATGGGCCTTTCGGGCCTCGGCGATCTCGTGCTGACTTCCACCGGCGACCTGTCGCGCAACCGCAAGGTCGGCTTGCTGCTGGCCCAGGGCCGCACGCTGGCGCAGGCTGTCGATTCGCTCGGCCACGTTGCCGAAGGCGTGTACTGCGCGCGCACCGTGGTGCAGCGCGCCCGTGGCCTGGGGCTCGAGATGCCGATCGCGGAAGGCGTGGTGGCGCTGCTCGACGGCCGGGTGAGCCCGAAGGACGCCGTTGCCGCCCTGACCGGTCGCGACCCGGTGCCGGAGTCGGTCCCGTCTGGCGCGGCGGCATCCCCTCGTCAATCTTCTTAAAAAACGCAGAGACAAAGCGCCATGAGCCTTCGCTTCGATTTTTCAGCGTCGGCCGTGGCCGCGCTGGCCCTCGCCGATGCCACCCGGGCATTGCAGGAAGACGTCGCCGACGGCGACCTGACCGCCTCGCTGGTCGATCCGGACCGCAAGGCCCGCGCCCGCGTGCTGGCGCGCGAATCCGCCGTGGTGTGCGGCGCGCCGTGGGTCGAAGCCACGCTGCGGCAACTCGATCCGCAGGTGCGCATCACCTGGCTCTGCGCCGAAGGCGAGCGCTGCGCGGCCGACCAGACGGTGCTGGAAATCGAAGGCACCGCCCGCGCGCTGCTGACAGCCGAGCGCACCTCGCTCAATTTCCTGCAATTGCTGAGCGCGGTCGCTACCAAGACCGCGCTGTACGCCGACGCTGTGAAAGGCACGCGCGCCCGCATCGTGGACACCCGCAAGACCCTGCCGGGGCTGCGCCTCGCGCAGAAGTACGCGGTGCGCACCGGCGGCGGCCTGAACCACCGCATTGGTCTCTACGACGCGGTGCTCATCAAGGAAAACCACATCGCCGCAGCCGGCGGTGTCGCTGCCGCCTTGCGCGCGGTGGCGCCGGTGGCCTCGCAGGCGGCTTTCGTCGAGGTCGAGGTCGAAACGCTGGACCAGTTGCGCGAGGCGCTCGGCGCTGGCGTGCGCATGGTGCTGCTCGACAACATGGACCTGCCCACGCTGCGCGAAGCCGTCCGAATCAACGACGAGGCGGGCGAAGGCCGCAAGGCCGTGCTGGAGATTTCGGGCGGCGTCACACTCGAGGGTCTCCGCGCCCTGGCCGAGACCGGTGTCGACCGCATCTCGGTAGGCGCGTTGACCAAGGATGTCAAAGCCATCGACTACTCGATGCGTTTCCAGGAAGGCTGATCCGCCCATGTCGTCCCCGGTCATCGATGTCGACTATGAGCAACCCGCTGCGAAGGCCGGCGCCGTCTGCGACACGCGTCACGCCTGGGCACGCGTGCCCGCCGAGCCCTCGCCGGACCAGCGCGTCGCGCTGAAGGAGCGCATCCGCCGCCTGCTGCGGGAGCGTAACGCGGTGATGGTGTCGCACTTCTACGTGCATCCCGACCTGCAGGACCTGGCCGAGGAAACCGGCGGCATCGTGAGCGATTCGCTCGAGATGGCGCGCTTCGGCCGCGACCACGCCGCCACCACGCTGGTGGTGTCGGGCGTGCGCTTCATGGGCGAGACCTCCAAGATCCTCTCGCCCGAAAAGCGCGTGCTGATGCCCGACCTGGACGCGAACTGTTCGCTCGACCTGGGTTGCCCGGTCGAGGAATTCAGTGCCTTCTGCGACCAGCACCCCGACCGCACCGTGGTCGTCTACGCCAACACCAGCGCGGCTGTGAAGGCGCGTGCCGACTGGCTGGTCACATCGAGCTGCGCGCTCGATGTGGTGGGCGCGCTGCACGCACAGGGGCGCAAGATTCTCTGGGGGCCGGACCGCCACCTGGGCGACTACATCCAGCGCCAGACCGGTGCGGACATGGTCAGCTGGAACGGCGCCTGCATCGTGCACGACGAGTTCAAGGCGCTGGAGCTCGAACTGCTCATCAAGGAACACCCGTCGGCGAAGGTGCTGGTGCATCCGGAGTCGCCGGCCGATGTGATCGCGCTGGCGGATGCGGTCGGCTCGACATCGGCGATCCTGAATGCGGCACAGCGCATGGACGCGAAGGAATTCATCGTCGCCACCGACACCGGCATGCTGCACAAGCTGCGAACGCTGAACCCCGGCAAGACTTTCATCGAGGCGCCGACGGCTGGCAACGGCGGCACGTGCAAGAGCTGCGCGCATTGCCCGTGGATGGCGATGAATGGGCTGGCCGAACTGGCGAATGCGCTGGAAACCGGGGCGGGCGAAATCCACGTCGATCCGGCGCTGGGTCTGCGCGCCCGACTGCCGATCGACCGGATGCTGGCGTTCACCGCCGGTCTCAAGAACGGTCAGGCGCCTGGAAGCCTCGTCGCGGGCATCGGCGCGGCCTGAGGCGTTGTCCCCTCTCCCCTGGGGAGAGGGAGTAAAGGCTAGAACTCCAGCGTGCAGGAATCGCCCAGCGCCTCGCGCCACACGCGCACTCGCGCGAGCGACACCCGGAACTCCGGCAGCGCATCCGCAATGAAGAGGCACAGGTTTTCGAGCGTCGGCGGATGCAGCCCCGCCACGTCATCGAGCAGGTGATGGTCCAGCAGCTCGCGCACGTCGTCGAGCCGCCGCCTCAGCAACCCCAGGTCGATGACCATGCCGGTGACGGGATCGCGCTGGCCCTCAAGCCAGACTTCGGCGTGGTACGTATGGCCGTGGATACGGCGGCTGCCTTCCACTTCGATATCGCGCTTGAGCGTGTGGGCGGCGTCGAAGAAAAAGCGTTGGCTGATGGTGAAGCGCATAAAAGGCGAGCGGCTATCGGATGCCGGTGATCTTGTGGGTCTGCACGCTCAGGCGCCACGCCGGTTGGCGCATGCACTCAGCGATGCAGAGTTCGGTGTTGGCCACGCGGTCGGGGCCATCCATGGGTTGCAGGAAACGGTGCGTGAATTCGCCGGTGCGCGCCATCGTGTCGAGGTCGAACGCGGTCTGCGGCCACACCAGCTTGAGTTCCTGCCCGCGCTGCTGCACCCACGGCGCGCCGGCCTTGGGGCTGATGCAGAGCCAGTCGATGCCTTCGGGCGCCGCGACCGTGCCGTTGCTCTCGACCGCGATGCGGAAGCGCCGCGCATGCAGCGCATCGACCAGTGCCGCGTCCACCTGCAGCAGCGGCTCGCCGCCGGTCAATACCACCAGCCGGTGCTCGGCATCGTTGGCGGGCCACTGCGCGGCGATGGTGTCAGCGAGCTGGTCGGCGCTCTTGAACTTGCCGCCGAGCGTGCCGTCGGTGCCCACGAAGTCGGTGTCGCAGAAGCGGCATACGGCACTGGCGCGGTCTTCCTCGCGGCCCGTCCAGAGGTTGCATCCGGCAAAGCGGCAGAACACGGCCGGCATGCCCGCCTGGCCGCCTTCGCCTTGCAGCGTGTAGAAGATTTCCTTGACGCTGTAGGTCATGCAGCCAGCGCCTCGATCTCGAGGTTGTCGATCAGTCGCGTGCTTCCCAGCCGTGCCGCAGCCAGCGCCACTAGCGGTTCGCCGCGCAGGCCGAAGGAGGGCGCCTGCAGGTCGGCGCGGCGCCGCAGCACGAGGTAGTCGGGTTGCCAGCCGCGCTCGGTCAGCGTCTGCATGGCCCGCGCTTCGATCGCAGCCAGATCACGCTCGCCCGATTGCACGGCTGCCGCCATCGCCTTCAGCGCCTTCGACAGCTGCACCGCCTCCGCGCGCTCGGTCTCGCTCAGGTAGCCGTTGCGCGACGAGAGCGCGAGGCCGTCGTCGGCGCGGAAGGTTTCGCTGCCGACGATCTCGATCGGCAGCGCGAACTGCCGCACCATGTGGCGGATCATCATCAGCTGCTGATAGTCCTTCTTGCCGAACACGGCCACGCGCGGCTGCACGCAGGTGAAGAGCTTCATCACCACGGTGCACACGCCGATGAAGAAGCCGGGGCGAAAGTGCCCTTCGAGGATGTCGGCCAGCGCCGGATCGGGATGCACCTTGCAGGTCTGCGGCTCGGGGTAGAGCGCCTTCTCGTCGGGCGCGAACAGCACGTCGCAGCCGGCGTCGCGCAGCTTGGCGCAGTCGCTCTCCCACGTGCGCGGGTAGGTATCGAAGTCTTCGTGCGGCAAAAACTGCAGGCGGTTGACGAAGATGCTCGCCACCGTCACGTCACCGAGCGGCTTGGCCTGCGTGATGAGCGCGATGTGGCCGTCATGCAGGTTGCCCATCGTCGGGACGAAGGCGGGGCGCTTGAAGGCCGAGAGATGGTCGCGCAGCTCGGCGATGGTGTGTGCGATGTACATGGTCGGTCCTTACCAGGCGTGAAGTTGATCGTCGGGAAAGCTGCCGTCCTTGACGGCCTGCACGTAGGCCTTGAGCGCGGGCAGCACGCCCGGCGCGTCGGCCATGAAGTTGCGCACGAACTTCGGCATCTTCCCGAGGTTGATGCCCAGCATGTCGTGCAACACCAGCACCTGGCCGGCGGTGGCCCTGCCCGCGCCGATGCCGATGGTGGCGCAGTGCTTGAGCTCCGCGGTGAGCTCGGCGGCAAGCGCGGCCGGCACCATTTCCAGCACCAGCATCGTGGCACCCGCGTCCTGCAATGCATGCGCGTGCTGCTTGAGCAGCGCGCCCGCATCGCCCTTGCCCTGCACCCGGTAGCCGCCGAGCGCATGCACCGTCTGCGGTGTGAGGCCCAGGTGCGCACACACCGGAATGCCGCGTTCGACGAGGAAGCGCACCGTCTCGGTCGTCCAGCCGCCGCCTTCGAGCTTGACCATGTGCGCGCCCGCCTGCATCAGCACGGTGGCGCTGCGCAGCGCCTGCTCGCGCGATTCCTGGTAGCTGCCGAAGGGCAGGTCGGCAATCAGCCAGGCGGTGCCCTGCACGCGGCGCAGGCCCCGCGAGACGCTGTCGGTGTGATAGCGCATGGTCTCCAGGCTCACGCCCACGGTGCTGTTCAGGCCCTGGCAGACCATGCCGAGCGAATCGCCGACCAGCAGGCAATCGACGCCCGCCGCATCGGCCATCGCCGCGAAGGTGGCGTCGTAGGCGGTGAGCATCGAGATCTTCTCGCCGCGCGCGTGCATGTCGGCCAGGCGCGGCAGGCTCACGGGTTTGCGCGAGGCGGGCGTCGAGGCCGGGGGCAGCGTGCCGTAGGGCGATGCCGGCGGTGTCTCTGTGGGTGGAGTGGTGTTCGACATGGTTGGGTTTTTCCCTGCGGGCGTCGGTGGCCGGGCATCCTTGGATGGCGAAAGATGAAAACGGGTGAGGCGGTCAGCCGGCCGGCGGCACCAGGACGGTCGGTGCGGTCGGCTCTGCGAGCGAAGGATAGTCGCGGCTGAAATGCAGCCCGCGGCTCTCGTGGCGGGCCTGGGCCGATCGCACGATCAGCTCGGCCACCTGTACGAGGTTGCGCAGCTCCAGGAGGTCGCGCGTGACGTGGAAGTTCGCATAGAACTCCTGGATCTCGGCCTGCAGCAGTGCGATGCGGTGGCTTGCGCGCTCCAGGCGCTTGTTGGTGCGCACGATGCCCACGTAGTCCCACATGAAGCGGCGCAGCTCGTCCCAGTTGTGGGAGATGACGACGGCCTCGTCGGCATCGGTGACGCGGCTTTCGTCCCATGCGGGGATGTCGGCGCCGTCGTGCGCGGGCGCACCGGCAATGGCGCCTGCCGCCGCGCGTGCGAACACCATGCACTCGACCAGCGAATTGCTGGCCAGCCGGTTGGCGCCGTGCAGGCCCGTGCAGGCGGTCTCGCCGATGGCGTAGAGGCCCGGCACATCGGTGCGGCCGGCGAGGTCGCTGAGCACGCCGCCGCAGGTGTAGTGCGCGGCCGGCACCACGGGGATGGGCTCGCGTGTGATGTCGATGCCCAGCTCGGCGCAGCGCGCGAGGATGTTGGGGAAATGCTCTTTCAGGAAGGCAGCGGGCTGGTGCGAGATATCCAGGTACACGCAGTCCAGCCCGTGCTTCTTCATCTCGAAGTCGATGGCGCGGGCCACCACGTCGCGCGGCGCGAGTTCGGCGCGCTCGTCGTGTTTGGGCATGAAGCGTGTGCCGTCCGGCAACTTGAGCAGGCCGCCTTCGCCGCGCACCGCTTCGCTGATCAGGAACGACTTGGCATGCGGGTGGTACAGGCAGGTCGGGTGGAACTGGATGAACTCCATGTTCGACACCCGGCAGCCCGCGCGCCATGCCGCGGCAATGCCGTCGCCCGTGGCCGTGTCGGGGTTCGTCGTGTAGAGGTAGACCTTGCCCGCGCCGCCCGTCGCCAGGATCGTGTGCGGCGCGCGGAAGGCGAGCACCTCGCCAGTGGCGTCGTCCAGCGCGTAGAGGCCCACGCAGGCCGGGTCTTTCAGTCCGAGCTTGGTGCCGGTCACCAGGTCGATCAGCGTGTGGTGCTCGAACAGCGTGATGTTCGGCGTGCGCCGCACCCGTTCGATCAGCACCCGCTGCACCGCCGCGCCGGTGGCGTCGGTCACGTGCACGATGCGGCGCTGGCTGTGGCCACCTTCGCGCGTCAGGTGCAGGTCGCCGCCTTCTTCCGAGAACGGCACGCCCAGTTCGCGCAGCCAGCCGATGGCCTTGGGTGCGTGCTCGACGACGAAGCGCGTCGCCTCGGGGTCGCAGAGGCCCGCGCCGGCGATGAGCGTGTCTTCCACATGCGCGTCGAAGCTGTCGCCCGCGGCCAGCACCGCCGCGATGCCGCCTTGCGCCCAGGCGCTGGAGCCGTCGTTCAGCGCGCGCTTGGTGAGCACCGCCACGCGGTGCGTGGGCGCCAGGTGCAGCGCGGCCGAGAGGCCGGCGAGGCCGCTGCCGACGATGAGGACGTCGAAATCGAGCACGGCGGAATCTTCGGTGGTGGGGTCAGGCCGGCGAATACGCCAGGCGAACGTAGATCGGCGCGAAGGCTTCGGCCTGCGTGATGTCGATCAGCGTTTCCTTCGCGAGCTCGAGCATCGCGATGAAGGTGACGATCAGCACGGGCGCGCCGCGCGACACGTCGAAGAGCTTCTCGAACTCCACGAAGCGCTGCCCCTGCAGGTGGCGCAGCACGATGCTCATGTGCTCGCGCACGTTGAGCTCTTCCCGCGAGATCTTGTGGTGCTGCACGAGCTTGGCGCGCTTCATGATGTCGGCCCAGGCATCGCGCAGGTCGATCACGTTCACGTCGGGAAAGCGCGGCTTGAGCGACTGCTCGATGTAGACCTGCCCCTTCCAGAAGTCGCGGCCGTAGGTCGGCATCGCGCTGATGGCGGCGGCCTGCAGCTTGGTCTGCTCGTACTCGAGCAGGCGGCGCACGAGTTCGGCGCGCGGGTCTTCGGCTTCTTCGCCGTCGGCCACCTTCTTGGGCGGCAGCAGCATGCGCGACTTGATCTCGATCAGCATCGCGGCCATCAGCAGGTACTCGGCCGCGAGTTCGAGGTTCGTCTGGCGAATTTCGTCGACGTAGCTCAGGTATTGCCGCGTCAGCCCCGCCATCGGGATGTCGAGGATGTTGAAGTTCTGCTTCCTGATCAGGTACAGCAGCAAGTCCAGCGGACCTTCGAAAGCCTCGAGAAAGACCTGCAACGCCTCGGGCGGGATGTACAGGTCCTTGGGCATCGCGAACAGCGGCTCGCCATAGAGCCTGGCGAGCGCGACCTGGTCGACCACCTCGGGCATCGCCATCACCGGCGTGTCGTTGTCCTCGTCTCTGCTCATCGGACGAGCGCTATCAATTCAATAGCTGTCGGCGCAATGCGGACGGGCAACGGATGCCGAATTGGCACCATTTACTTGACTTGGGTCTGGTAGACGTACGGCTGCTGCGGCACGCGGGCTTCGCCGTATTCCTCGAGCAGGCCGCGGTCGAGGTTCTTGTCCCAGAGGAGGGCGCGGCCGGCGCGCTGTTCGGCTTCCAGCGTCGGCTTCTTTTCTTTCATCTCCTCGATGAAATTGGTGATCTCGGAAGAGTAGTGGGGGCGGCGGAAGATGGACATAGACTGGACCTTTGTAGCCTGAATTTTACCGGGGACGGCATGGGACATCGGCAACAGTGGCAGATCGGCATGGCAACGGCGTTGCTGGCGGCGGTGATTGGCCTGGCGGGCTGCGACAACCAGCGCATCGCCGAGCTCGAAGAAGGCGTTGCGACGGAAGCCGACGTGCGCACCAAGTTCGGCCAGCCAGAGAACATCTGGGACGCCCCGGATGGCGGCCGGATCTTCGAATACAACCGCCAGCCCCAGGGCCAGAAGAACTACATGATCACCATCGGCCGCGACGGCAAGATGAGCGCGCTGCGCCAGGTGCTCACGCCCGAGAACTTCGCCAAGGTGCAGCCCGGGATGATGATGGAGGACCTGCGCAAGCTGCTCGGCAAGCCCGCGAAGGTCACGCCCTATGCGCTCAAGCGCGAGACCGAATGGGAATGGCGCTGGGTGCAGCCGCCGAATTCGCCGATGGTGTTCACCGCCACGCTGAACGACGACCAGCGCGTGGTGCGCAGCGGCTCGTCGCCGGACCGCGCCACCGAAGCCAACTAGCCTTCAGCTGTGTGCGGCCTTCCGGCCGCCAGTTCTTCCGCAAAGCCCGAACGCTCGATCACCTCGCGCGGCTGCGGCTGTAAAGACTCGATCCGCAGAACCCCATCGCGTGCCAGCACTGCGCGGTGCAGTTGCCGCAGCGCATCGATGCCGGTGGCGTCGAGGTAGATGAGGTGCGAGGCGTCGAGCACCACCGTCATGCCGCGCGGCGCGCGCTCGGCCGCATTCACCGCTTCGTCGAGCTTGGCCGCCGCGCCGAAGAAAAGCGCGCCGTAGATGCGATAGGTGAGCACCGGCGGCTGCAGCGTCTCCAGCTCAACGCTGAACAGCCCGCTCATGCGCCGGATGAAGAGCGCGCACGCGAGCACGATGCCCACCTGCACCGCCACCGTGAGGTCGAACACGACGGTGAGGAAAAAAGTGCCCAGCATCAGCAACCGGTAGTGCCGGCTGAAGTGCCGCAACTGGCCCGGCGTGAACTCGCGCCACTCGCCCATGTTCAGGCCCACGAACACCAGGATGCCCGCCAGCACCGCGAGCGGCACATGGCGTGCGAGCGGCGCGGCCAGCAGCACCACGACCAGCAACGTGAGCGCATGCACGATGCCCGCAATCGGCGAATTGCCGCCCGATCGGATGTTGGTCACCGTGCGCGCGATGGTGCCGGTGGCCGGCATGCCGCCGAAGAAGGGCGTGACGATGTTCGCGATGCCCTGCGCCATCAGTTCCTGGTTCGGGTCGTGGCGCGGCTGGCCGCTCACCTGGTCGGCCACGCGCGCGCACAGCAGCGACTCGATGGCGCCGAGCAGCGCGATGGTGAGCGTCGGCGTGACCAACTGTTTGACCGTCTCCCACGAGAAATCGGGCAGCGCGAAGCCGGGCACGCCCTCGGGAATGCCGCCGAAGCGCGTGCCGATCGTCTCCACCGGCAGCGCGAAACCCCATGACACCAGCGTGAGCGTGACGAGCGCGACGATCGGCCCCGGCACGCGCGAGCCCATCTGCACCGCGCGCGTCTGCGCGATGTGCAATGGCAGGCGAGGCAGCCGCCGCCACAGCACCAATCCGGCCACGCAGGCCACGCCGAGCGCGAAGGCATAGGGGTTGAAGGTGCCGATCTGCAGCGCCATCGCGTGCAACTGCGAGAACACGTCGGCCGGCATCTTCTCGACCGAGAGCCCGAGCAGGTCCTTGAGCTGCGACAGCAGGATCAGCACCGCGATGCCGTTGGTGAAGCCCACCACGATCGACAGCGGCACGAAGCGCACCAGCCGCCCGAGTCCGAAGAGCCCTGCCGCGAACAGCAGCACGCCGGCGCAGGCGGTCGCGATCAGCAGGTTCGCCACGCCGTAGCGCTCGACGATGCCGTAGACGATCACGATGAAGGCGCCGGCCGGTCCGCCGATCTGTACTGCCGAGCCGCCCAGCAGCGAGATCAGGAAGCCCGCGATGATCGCCGTCCAGATGCCGGCCTCGGGCTTGAGCCCCGAGGCGATCGCGAAGGCCATGGCCAGCGGCAGCGCCACGATGCCGACTGTCGCACCCGCGCCCAGGTCCTTGAAGAAACGCTCCCGGCTGTAGTCAGCCATCGCGTCCAGCAGGCGGGGGCGAAAGCGGGTGAGGTTCAGCGGGGAGGGCATGAGTGGCCGATTGTGGCCCGAGGGCCCTTTCGACAGCGCTCGCCGCCACCATGCGTACTTTCGATCAACTTATCCAAAACAAAGGATACAGATACAGTTTTCACATTAATTGACATTTTGAAACCAACATTACCGAGGGAGCCGGGTCCATGCACATCCTGCTTGTCGCAAGCGCGTTCAACAGCCTGACGCAGAGGGTTCTCGCCGAGCTCCAGGACCGCGGCCACACCGTCGGCGTCGAGCTGGCCCTCGGCAACGACGACGCCTTGCGCGACGCGGTGCGCACGCATGCGCCCCAGCTCATCGTGGCGCCGATGCTGACCACCGCGATTCCCGAAGACATCTGGAGCGCCCACACCTGCCTGATCGTCCACCCCGGCCCGCCGGGCGACCGCGGCCCGTCCTCGCTCGACTGGACGCTGCGGGACGGCGCCGAAAGCTGGGGCGTCACCGTGCTCGCAGCCGTGGCCGAGATGGACGCGGGCGATGTCTGGGCGTGGTCGCCGCTGAAGGTGCCGCCGCTGGCCGGCAAGAGCGATCTCTACCGCGGCGAGGTGGCCGATGCAGCCATCGACGCGGTGCTGCTCGCGGTCGAGCGCTTCGCCTCGGGCAAGTACAAGCCGAAGCGGCAGAAGGCGGCCGACCTGGCAGCGGGCTGGCGTCCGTTCCTGAAGCAGGCGGAGCGCCGCATCGACTGGACCCGCGAATCGACAGAGTCGGTGCTGCGCCAGTTGCGCGCCGCCGACTCGCAGCCCGGCGTGCTCGACGAGCTGCTCGGCGCGCAGTGGTACCTGCATGGCGCGTACCCCGAAGACGAACTGCGCGGCACGCCCGGCGAGCTGATCGCCACCCGCGCCGGCGCCATCTGCCGCGCCACGACGGACGGCGCGGTCTGGATCGTGCAAATGCGCCCCTGGCGCGCATCGGGCTCGGGGCTCGCGAGCTTCAAGCTGCCGGCCGTCGATGCGCTCGGCGACTTTCTCCCCGCTGGCCTGCCCGAAGTGCCCGCGCCGCTGCAACTGCCGGCCAGCCGCCGCACCTGGACCGACATGCGTTACCGCGAGCACGGCGCGGTCGGCGTGCTGAACTTCTCGTTCCCCGGCGGCGCGATGAGCAGCGTGCAATGCCGCCGTTTGCTGGAGGCCTATCGCTTCGCCTGCACCCGGCCGAAATCGGTGCTGGTGCTCGGCGGGCTGCGCGATTTTTTCTCGAACGGCATCCACCTGAATGTGATCGAGGCTGCGCCCGATCCAGCCGAGGAGTCATGGGCCAACATCCATGCGATGAACGACCTGGTCGAAGCGGTGATCACCACCACCGACCGGCTCACCGTCGCGGCGCTGGGCGGCAATGCGGCGGCCGGCGGCGTGATGCTCGCGCTGGCGGCGGACGAGGTGTGGTGCAGGGACGGCGCCATCCTCAACCCGCACTACAAGCTCATGGGCCTCTACGGCTCCGAATATTGGACCTACACGTTGCCGCGCCGCGTGGGCGACAGCGAGGCCGAGCGGCTCACGCAATTGGCGCTGCCGGTGAGCGCGAAGCGCGCGGTCGAACTCGGCATGGCCGAGCGCGTGCTGCAGGCCGCGCCGGAAGAACTGGGCGACGAAGTGTTGCGGCTGGCCACGCAACTTGCGGCCTCGCCCGACCTGGCTGCCCGCATCGCGAAGAAACAGGCGAAGCGCGCGGAAGACGAATCGGCGAAGCCGCTGCAGCAGTACCGCAACGAAGAACTGACGCACATGCGCCGCAATTTCTTCGACCGCAGCGAGCCGCATGCGGCACTGCGTTCGGCCTTCGTGCGCAAGGAAAAGGCGCAGCAAACGCCCGCGCACGTCGCGCAGCTGGGCCTGCCGCGCTGAATTCCAGTTGCTTACTTACTGTCCGGAATGACCGCGTCGGCCGCGGCGCCCACGGCCTTGCCGGTGATGCGCGCGGTGCCGATGGCCGCGTCGGCGGCCAGGCCCACCGCGCTGGCGCCCACGCTCACGGCGGTGCCTGCGACGGTGACCACGGCGCAGCCGCTCGACAGCATGGCGCCGAACAGCGCAAGAACGAGAAGCCGGAAGCGGGGGCGGATGCTTTGCATGCGCGGATTTTGCACCCGGCCCCGGGCAGGACCTAGTCCTGCGCCAGGCTCGCCAGGATCGCGTCCCGGTCCTGGTCCAGCCGCGGCGGCTGTCGCAGCACCTGCGTGCGGTGCCCGCCCACATGCACCGGATTGCCCGCGACCGTGAGCGAGCGGCCGCCCTGTGTCTTCACCTGCACCAGCATCTCGCGCGCCTGCACCTGCGGGTCTTTCACCACCGCGGCGACGTCGTTGTACTCGCCAGTCGGAATGTTGTGCGCCATCAAGAGCGCCTGCCAGTGCGCGCAGGGTGCGCAGGCCAGGCGCTGCTCGAGCAGCTGCTTCAACGGCTCGTGGTGCTGGCAGCGCGCGGGGTTGGTCGCAAAGCGCGCATCGTCCAGCAGCGCCGGCAGTTCGAGCGCCGCGCACAGGCGCTGGAACAACGCATCGTTGCCCGCCGCGATCACGAACCAGCCGTCCGCCGCGCGGAACACATCGAACGGCGTGATCGACGGGTGCCGCGAGCCGATCGGGCCCGGTGCGCGCCCGTCGGCTTCCATGCGCGATATCGCGTTCTCGAGCAGCGCGACCTGGCAATCGAGCATCGCCACGTCCACGCGATCGCCGAGGCCGGTGCGCCCGCGCTGCAGCAGCGCGGCCTGCGTGCCGATGGCCGCGTAGAGGCCGGCGCCCAGGTCGCCGATCGACACGCCCACGCGCGTCGGCGGCGAGCCGGGGTGGCCGGTCAGGCTCATGATGCCGCCCATCGCCTGCACCACCATGTCGTAGGCGGGCCGCCTGCTGTAGGGGCCCGTCTGGCCGAAGCCCGAGACCGAGGTGAACACGAGTCTTGGAAAGCGCGCGTGCAGCGTGGGCCAGTCGTAGCCCAGCTTTTCCATCGTGCCGGGCCGGAAGTTCTCGACCAGCACGTCGGCCGTGGCCAGCAGCCGTTCGAAGATCGCCCGGTCGGCCGGCGCCTTCAGGTCCAGCGCGATCGACTCCTTGTTGCGGTTGACCGACATGAAATAGGCCGAGTCGCCCTCCACGAACGGGCCGATCTGCCGCGCGTCGTCGCCCAGGCCCGGCTGCTCCACCTTGATAACCCGCGCGCCCAGGTCGGCGAGCAGCAGCGTGCAGTAGGGGCCCGCGAGCACGCGCGTGAGGTCGATCACCGTGAAGCCCCGCAGCGGGCCGTCTTGCGATGCGTCCGGCGTCATTCGACGGTCGCGCCGGAGCGCTCGGTGAGTTCCTTCGACTTTGCGCCTTCGGCCAGCGCCCAGGTGCGGAATTCGGCGAGCGACTTCGAGGGCGCCGATTCATTGCCCGACTTCTCCAGCCGCGCCTTCACGTCGGGATCGTTGAGCGCCGCCACGCTCGCATCGAACAGCTTCTGCGCCATCTCCGGCGGCAGGCCCGCGGGTGCGAAGAGGCCGAACCAGAAGGTGTAATCGTAGCCCTTCACGCCGGCCTCGGCGACGCTCGGCACATCGGGGAAGAGCGGCGAGCGCTGGCCCGAGGTGACGGCCAGCACGCGCAGCTTCTGGCCCTGCGCCATCGGCAGCACCGAGGGCGGCGTGCCGAAGGTCAGCTGCACGTCGCCGGCGGCAACCGCCTGGATCGACGGGGCGCCGCCCTTGTACGGCACGTGGAGCATGGTCACGCCGGCCGCCTTCTCGAACGACAGGCCCGCCAGATGCGTCACCACACCGGTGCCCGACGACGAATACGCGAGCTTGCCGGGGTTCTGCCGCGCTTCGGCGATCAGCGCCTGCACGGTCTTCGCGCGCACGTCCTTGTTGACCGCGAGCAGCATCGGCGCGGAGCTCCAGCGCGAGATCGGCACGAAGCTCTTCGCCCCGTCGTACTTCACGGCCTTGTAGAGCAGCTTGTCGCTGCCGTAGAGGTTGCCGCTGCCCAGCAGCAGCGTGTAGCCGTCGGGCGCCGCGCGCGCGACCTGGTCCGACGCGATGGTGGTGCCCGCGCCGGGCTTGTTGTCGATGACGATGGGCTGCCCGAGGACCTTGGCGAGCTTGTCGCTCACGATGCGCGCCACGGTGTCGGCGCCGCCGCCGGCGGGGAAGCCGACCACCAGGGTGATCGGGCGCGAGGGGTAGATGTCCGCGAAGGCGCCGGCCGGGGCGAGCAGGGCGGCCGCCGCGAATGAAATGGCTCGAAGGGGGTTCATTTGTTGTCTCCTGTGTCGGGTCGAAGGGGAGGGCGCGCTCAGCGGCCCTTGAAGACCGGCGGACGCTTCTCGCGCCAGGCGCGGCCGCCCTCGGCCAGGTCTTCGGAAGCGACGGTGCGCTGCACCTCGCGCGAGATCGAAGCGGCATCGGCGGTGCCGCGCGCAATGTGGTTCAGGTGCTTCTTCATGCCGAGCAGCGCGAGCGGCGCCATGCCGGCGAGCGTGGTGCGAAGGCGCAGCACTTCGGCGTCGAGCGCCGGTGCGTCGTCGACCAGTTGCGTGAGAAATCCGCAGTCGCGCATCGCGGGACCGTCGAGCTTTTCGGCGGTCAGGAAGAGCCGCTTGGCCATGTCGAGCCCGAGCCGCGACACATAGCGCTCCATGCCGCTCTGGTAGTAGTGCAGACCGAGCCGGGCGGCGGGCATGAACATCTCGGCGCTGCGCACGCCGACGCGGAAGTCGCAGGCCAGCACCAGGTCGGTGGCGCCGCCGAAGACGCCGCCATGCACCGCCGCGATGGTCACGGCGCGGCAGTTTTCCAGCGCATCGACCATGTCACCGAAGCTGCTCCCCTCGGTCTGGCTGCTGGTGGCCACCTCTGATATATCGTAGCCGCTGCAAAAGTACTTGCCCTCGGAGCGCAGGACCAGCACGAGCACGTCGGGCGAGCGATTCACCGTCTCCACGTGGCGAATGAGCGCGGGCAGATCCTCCGGCGTCAGCTTGTTGGCGGCGCTGGGGCGGCGCAGCGTCAGGTAGGCGACGCGGCCGTCGATCTCGAGGGAAGGAAGCATTGATGTACCAAACAGATGAATTGATATATCTGTAAGGTTAGCTAATATCCGGATTCCCATGCAACCCGCGAAAACCCTCGACACCAGCAGCCTGCAGGACCAGATCCGCAGCCGCCTCGAACACGACATCCTGGAAGGCACGCTGTCCCCCGGCATGCCCATCGACGAGAAGGCGCTGGCCCTGAGCTTCAACACCTCGCGCACGCCGGTGCGCGAGGCGCTGCTGCTGCTCAGCGCGCGCGGGCTGGTCGACATCGTTCCGCGCACCGGCATCTATGTGCGGCAACTGCGGGCGAACGAACTCGTCGCGATGATGGAAGCGCTGGGCGAGCTCGAGGGGGTGCTGGCGCGTCTTGCGGCATTGCGCATCGGACCGGTCCTGCGCGGCGAGCTCCAGCGTGCGCTGGACGGCACGGCCGCCATGGCGCAGTTCGACGATGCCGAGGGCTACCAGCGCGCCAACGCCGCGCTGCACGACGTGATCTACCGCGCGAGCGGCAACCCGTTCATCGTCGAGCAGGCGCAGACGGTGCGCCTGCGCATCGCGGCCTATCGGGGGCGCATGTTCGAGAAGCCCGGGCGCCTGGCCGCTTCACAGCGGGAGCACGAACGGGTGGTGGAGTGGATCCTCAAGGGCCACGCCGACAACGCGGCGGAGGCGATGCGCGATCACATCTCGGTGGGCGGCAAGGTGTTCGCCGACCTCGTGCTGAACAACAAGTTCGGCTAGTTTTTCGTCAGCGAACCCGCATGCCCGGCGTCGCGCCCGGCCACGGCTCGAGCACGTGGATACCCGGATTGGCTTTCTCGTCGCCGTGGCTCGCAGCCAGCACCATGCCTTCGCTGATGCCGAACTTCATCTTGCGCGGCGCGAGGTTCGCGACCAGCACCGTGAGCTTGCCCACGAGCTGCTCGGGCTGGTAGGCCGAGGCGATGCCGCTGAAGACGTTGCGGGTCTTTCCCTCACCGGCATCGAGCGTCAGGCGCAGCAGCTTGGTCGAACCTTCGACCTTCTCGCAGGCCACGATCTTCGCGATGCGCAGGTCGATCTTCACGAAGTCGTCGATGGTGATCGTGGGCGCGATGGCTTCGCCGCCAGGCAGCGCATCCGCCGCGGCTTCCACGGCGGCAGCGGCCACCGGTTCGGGTGCGTCGAACAGCTTGTCGACCACCTTGGCGTCGGCGCGCTGCATCAGGTGCTTGTAGTCGCCGATCGCGTGGCCCGCGGGCAGCGGCTGCGCGGCATCGGACCAGACCAGCGGCGAAATCTTCAGGAACGCCTCGACATTCACGGCCAGGGCCGGCAGCACCGGCTTCAGGTACAGCGTGAGCAGGCGGAAAGCCTCGATGCACACCGTGCACACGTCGTGCAGCCGCGCCTCGGCGCCTTCCTTCTTGGCCAGTTCCCAGGGCTTGTTCTGGTCGACGTACTCGTTCACCTTGTCGGCCAGCGCCATCACCTCGCGCAGCGCACGGGCGTAATCGCGCCCGTCGTAGAGCGAATGGATCTGGCCGGCCGCCTCGCGCAGCGCGAACAGCAACGCATCGCCATCGGCCGACACCTCGCCCAGCTTGCCGCCGAAGCGCTTGCCGATGAAGCCGGCCGCGCGGCTGGCGATGTTGATGTACTTGCCCACGAGGTCGCTGTTGACGCGCGCGACGAAGTCCTCGGGGTTGAAGTCGATGTCTTCGTTGCGGCCGTTGAGCTTGGCGGCGATGTAGTAGCGCAGCCACTCGGGGTCCAGCCCGATCGACAGGTACTTGAGCGGATCGATGCCGGTGCCGCGGCTCTTGCTCATCTTCTCGCCGCTCACCGTGAGGTGGCCGTGCACGTACACCGCATCGGGCGCCTTGCGGCCGCTGAAATGCAGCATCGCGGGCCAGAAGAGGGTGTGGAAGGTGATGATGTCCTTGCCGATGAAGTGCACCTGTTCCAGGTCCGGGTCGGCCATGTACTCGGTGTACGAGATGCCGTCGCCGCCCAGCTCGATGCAGCGCTTGTCCAGCAGATTCTTCAGCGAAGCGAGATAGCCTACAGGCGCGTCGAGCCACACGTAGAAGTACTTGCCCGGCGCATCGGGGATCTCGATGCCGAAGTAGGGCGCATCGCGGCTGATGTCCCAGTCGCCCAGGCCCCCCTTGCCTTCGTCGTCCTTGTAGAGCCACTCGCGGATCTTGTTCTGCACCTCGGACTGCACGTGGCCGGGCGCGGCGGTCCATTCCTTCAGGTAGGCCTCGCAGCGCGGGTCCGAGAGCTTGAAGAAGAAGTGGTCCGAGCTGCGCAGCTCGGGCTTGGCACCCGAGAGGGCCGAGTAGGGGTTGATCAGCTCGGTGGGCGCATACACGGCGCCGCACACCTCGCAGTTGTCGCCGTACTGGTCTTTCGAGTGGCAGTTCGGGCACTCGCCCTTGATGAAGCGGTCGGCCAGGAACATGCCCTTTTCAGGGTCGTAGAACTGCTCGACGCTCTTGGTCTCGATGAGGCCGTTGGCGCGCAGGTCGCGGTAGATGTCCTGCGCGAGCTGGTGATTCTCGGGCGCGTCGGTCGAGTGCCAGTTGTCGAACGAGATGTAGTAGCCGTCCAGATACGGCTTGCGGCCCGCGGCGATCTCGGCCACGAAGGCCTGCGGCGTCACACCGGCCTTGTCGGCCGCGATGGTGATGGCCGCGCCGTGCGCGTCGTCGGCGCAGACGAAGTTGACCTCGGCGCCGTTCATTCGCTGGTTCCGCACCCAGATGTCGGCCTGGATGTATTCCATCATGTGGCCGATGTGGAACTTGCCGTTGGCATACGGCAGGGCGGTGGTGACGAAGAGCTTGCGCGGGGCGGACATCGGGGAGGGCGCTTTCGGGAGTGACGGACGGGGAACCGGGCATTTTAGGTGGCGGCGTTCGTCCCGCGCCCGACCCCGTGTTTGATGGCAGCATCGCCCCATGCCGCACGCCATCGACCTGCACGCCTACATCGCCGGATTTGCTGCCTCGCCATTGGCGAAATGGGGCGCTTCGATGCCCTGGGAACTGCCCGCGCGGGCGCCCGACATCGTGCGCGAGCTGCTTGCGGCGCTGCCGGCCGGCGAGTTCTCCGTCGAGGGCGATATCGCCATCCACCGCAGCGCCCGCGTCGAGGCCGGCGCGGTGCTCAAAGGCCCGCTGATCCTGGGCGCCGGCTGCTTCGTGGCCGCGGGCGCTTACCTCCGCGGCGGCAACTGGATCGATGCTCGCTGCACCGTCGGCCCGGGCACCGAACTCAAGTCTTCCTTCGTCTTCGCGGGCACGGCGCTCGCGCACTTCAATTTCGTGGGCGATTCGGTGATCGGCGCAGGCGTCAACATGGAAGCCGGCAGCATCGTCTGCAACCACCGCAACGAGCGCGCCGCCAAGGAAATCTTCGTGCGCAGCGGCGCGGGCGGCGCGCTGCAGCCCACGGGCTGCGAGAAATTCGGTGCGCTCCTCGGGGATGGGGCGCGCATCGGCGCCAATGCGGTGATTGCACCGGGCGTATTGCTGCGCCCTGGCCATGTCGTCGGGCGCACTGCGCTGCTCGACCAGGAGTTGCCCGGTCACGCGTGACCCGCCCAAGTGACCCACGAAACCGCGGGGTGTCTCGCGCGCGCCGAACGATATGCTTCACCCCCCCGGTACAGAGCGCCAGAAAGCGAGCTGCAGCCGATGACCACGCCCATTTCCGCAACCCTCATCCCCGGCGATGGCATCGGCCCCGAAATCGTCGACGCCACGCTGGCTGCGCTGACCGAAGGCGGTTCCTGAGCACAGCCGCCCCCACCCCGCAGCAGCTACCCTCGAAAGTCATGGACACCTTCTTCCTCATGATGTTCGGGCCCGTCGCGGCCTCGGTGGTGGCGTTGGTCTGGCTGGCCTTCAGCGGCTCGCGCTTCGCGCTGGGCGCCACGCTGCTGCTGTCGCTGGGCACCTTGCTGTTCCGGGGCTGGATCGCCTGGGTTCTGCGCGACAACCTGTTCGACTTCTTCACACCGCAATCGACCGGCCTTCTGGCATTGCACAAGTTCTGGGCCAGCTTCTGGCTCGAGCCGCTGATCTGGTGCGTCTTCACCCTGGCAACCCTGGGACTGTTTCGCTGGCGCCGTCGACGGGCCGGCGCCGCCTGATCCGCACCGCTATGCTTCAGACCCCTGCCGTGCCCGCGGCGCCCCTGACTCGAAGTGAGAGAGAACTGCCGATGACCACCTCCATTCCCGCAACCCTTATCCCCGGCGATGGCATCGGCCCCGAAATCGTCGACGCCACGCTGGCCGCGCTCGATGCGCTGAAAGCCCCCTTCACCTGGGACACCCAGATCGCCGGCCTCGGCGGCGTCAAGGCCTCGGGCGATCCGCTGCCGCCGGCCACGCTGGACAGCATCCGCACCACCCGCCTCGCCCTGAAGGGCCCGCTGGAGACGCCCTCGGGCGGCGGCTACCGCTCGTCGAACGTGCGGCTGCGCGAAGAATTCCAGCTCTACGCCAACCTGCGCCCCGCGCGCACCATCATCCCGGGCGGCCGCTTCGAGAAGATCGACCTGATGATCGTGCGCGAGAACCTCGAGGGCCTCTACATCGGCCACGAGCACTACGTGCGCATCGACGGCGACCCGCACGCCGTGGGCATGGCCACCGGCATCAACACGCGGCAGGGCTGCCGCCGGGTGCTCGAGTACGCATTCGAGACGGCCATTGCCACCGGCCGAAAGAAGGTCACGCTGGTGCACAAGGCCAACATCATGAAGGTGCTGACCGGCCTGTTCCTGGAGACTGGCGAACAGCTCTACGCGGAAAAGTACAAGGGCAAGTTCGAGCTCGACTCGATCATCGTGGACGCCTGCGCGATGAAGCTGGTGCTCAACCCCTGGCAGTTCGACATGCTGGTGACGACCAACCTGTTCGGCGACATCCTCTCCGACCTCGTGGCCGGCCTGGTCGGCGGCCTGGGCATGGCGCCCGGCGCCAACATCGGCACCGATGCGGCGATCTTCGAAGCGGTGCATGGCTCGGCGCCCGACATCGCCGGCAAGGGCATCGCCAACCCCACGGCGCTGCTGCTGGCCGCCGCGATGATGCTCGACCACACGAAGATGCCCGAGCTGGCCACGCGCCTGCGCACGGCCATCGACCAGACGCTGAACATCGACAACGTGCGCACCGGCGACCTGGGCGGCACGGCGAACACCGCCGCTTTCACCAAGGCGCTGGTCAGCCGCATCAACGGCGGTTGACCCGAAGAAGAAGGCGCAGCCGGCATGAGAAAGCTTCTGCTTCTGCTGGCTGTCTTCCTTGCGAGCTGCGCGTCGGTTGCGGCAGACCCGCGCTACACGGTGGTGAAGGTCGACCTTCGCACCGAGAAGCTCGCGCTGTTCCTGAACGACGACACGGGCGTCGCGTTCAAGCGCTTCGACCGGCTCGATGCCTGGCTGAAGGCGCACGGCAGGCAGCTCGTCTTCGCGGTCAACGCCGGCATGTACCACGCGGATTTCTCCCCGGTCGGACTCTTCGTGCGAGACGGCCGCGAAGAGACGCCGCTCAACCTGGCGAGCGGCGCCGGCAACTTTTTCCTGAAGCCGAACGGCGTGTTCCTCGTCACCGATGACGGGCCCAGGGTGATCGAGTCCTCAGAATACCCGGCATTCGCCAAGCGTGGCGGCGTGCAGCTGGCCACGCAATCCGGCCCGCTGCTGTTGCGCCATGGCGTGCTGCACCCGGCGCTCATTCCGAATTCCGACTCGCGCAAGATCCGCAACGGCGTCTGCGCGTCGGGCCACACGGTGATCTTTGTGATGAGCGAGACGCCGGTGAATTTCCACGATTTCGCGCTCTACTTCCGCGACGTGCTGCATTGCCGTGATGCCCTGTACCTCGACGGCACCGTCTCGGCCCTCTACTCGAAGGCATTGGGGCGCAGCGATTTCGTGCGCGAACTGGGGCCGATACTCGGCGTGGTGTCGCGATGAATCCGTCGGCGGCCCTTTGCGTCTTCACTTTCGAACCCTGTTGTTGAGCTGAGCCATGTCCACACCGCTGCCCATCCTGTCCCTCCTCGAAACCCGTGTGCTCGGCGTGCTCGCCGAAAAGCAGCGCACCGTGCCCGACAGCTACCCGCTCACGCTCAATTCGCTGGTGTCGGGCTGCAACCAGAAGACCAGCCGCAACCCGGTGCTCGAACTCACCGAATCGCAGATCCAGTCCGCCATCGACAGCCTCAAGGGCTACAGCCTCGTTGCGGAAAGCAGCGGCGGCCGCGCCTTCCGCTACGAACACAACATCGACCGCGTGCTGCGCATTCCCTCGCAGTCGGTGATCCTGCTCACCGTGCTGATGCTGCGCGGGCCGCAAACGGCCGGCGAGCTGCGTATCGCCTGCGACCGCATGCACAACTTCGCGGACATCTCGTCGGTCGAGGGCTTTCTCGACGAACTCTCGGAGCGGCCGGCCGGTGCGCTGGTGGTGAAGCTGGCCCGGCTGCCCGGCGCGCGCGAAAGCCGATGGGCGCACCTCCTGAGCGGGCAGCCGGCGGAAGAGGTCGCGGGGCCGGCCGGCGCATCGGGCGAGGGGGCCTATGCATCGCACGATGCGTCGCTCGGCGAAGTCGCGGCGCTCAAGGCCAACGTGGCGCGGCTCGAAGCCGAGCTGGCGTCGCTGAAGGCGCTGGTGGGGCGGGTGTGCTCGGAGCTCGGGATTTCCGACGCCGGGTGACCATGACGGTTTCGCGTTGCGTCTGAACTGCGATATCTTGCGCAGCACATGAAACCTCCGGTCTCGCTCATCCTCACCTGCCTGGCGATCTTCGTTGCCACGGGCTTCGGGCTCATCGCGATCTCGTTGGCCGTTGCTGCCGCGCTGCCTCGGGGTCATCGCGTGGCCGACCACCTGCGCGAGTTTGCGGGACGAGTGCCGCTGTTCATGCTCGGCTGCCTCTCGCGGCTGAGCGGTCTCATCCCGCTGGCCATCATCCTGACCGTGATCGTGGCGTGGATCTTCCTGTGAAGTACGACTGCCCGCATTGCAGGAAGCCTGGCATCACCGGTCTCGCAAAACGCTGGTCCAGCCGCGCCGCGCCTGCGACGTGCGAAGCCTGCGGGGGTCTTTGCCATGTGCTGGCGAGCACTTCCAGTGGTATCTGGGCGGCAGGAATCCTGATCGTCCTGGTAGCGCTGATCGCAGCCATCGGCCTGCATTCGGCCTTGCTCTTCTTCTGTGGGCTGGTGCTTGCCATCGCATGCAATCTGCGCGCGTGGAAGCGTGCGAAGCTGTGGCCGATCTCCAAGGAGAGTGCGGCCAATGCAACGACCGCGAACTGGTTTGTCACGGGGATCGCGGTGCTCCTTGGGCTTTCCTGACGCGCGCGTCCGCGCGGCTGCCTATTCCATCGGTTCCGGCCGCACCGGCACGTCCAGGCTGACCTTCACCGGGTCCATCGTGACCAGCGTGCGAAAGCGCTTCACGTTGTTGCTCTGGAAGAAAAGCTGTCGGCTCAGTGCCGTGTACTGCGCCATGTCCTGCACCACGAGGACGAGGATGAAGTCCCACTCGCCCGTCACGTAGTAACACTGCTGCACCTGTGGGCAGTTCCTGAAACTCTGTTTCATTGCATCGAGCAGGTCGATGTGCTCGCTCTCGACCTCCACTTCGGCCACGATGGACAGCGGATGGCCCAGCGCGGCGGGGGCCAGCACCGCGCCGTAGCGCCGGATCACGCCATCGTCGCGCATGCGCTTGAGCCGCCGGTTCACGGCGGCCGTCGACAGGTGGACGCGCTCGCCCAGTTCGCTTTGCGACATGCGGCTGTCGATCTGGATCAGCTCCAGCAGGCGGAGGTCGATGGCGTCGAGGGGAGAGGAGGTCATGCAGGCCGTGTACGCAAAAACGTTGCGTCGAAGGGCCCGATTTTGCGTGCCCGTATCGCTGCATTGTCAATAGCATCGCGTCATGAAATTCCCCGACGGACCCCTGCGCGACCAGCTCTCGGGCTGGCGCCGCCAGCTGCATGCGATGCCCGAGACCGGCTTCGAGGAGGCTAGGACCTCGGCTTTCGTCATCGGAGTGCTGAAGGCGCTGGGCCTGGAGGTACACACCGGCATCGGCGGCACGGGGCTCGTGGCGAACCTGAAGGTCGGCAATGGCAAGGGCGTGATCGGCCTGCGCGCCGAGATGGACGCGCTGAACATCACCGAGGTGCCTACCGACCGTGCCTACGCTTCGGCCATCCCCGGAAAGATGCACGCCTGCGGCCACGACGGCCACATGTCGATCGTCCTCGGCGCAGCGCGTCTTCTGCGGGAACGGCAGGATTTCGACGGCACCGTGCGATTCATCTTCCAGCCCGCCGAGGAGCACGGCCGCGGCGCGAAAGCCATGATGGACGACGGCCTCTTCGTACGCTTTCCGGTCGATGAGATCTACGGCCTGCACAACATGCCCGGCATGCGCGCGGGCACGATCGCTACGCGCACGGGCGGCCTCATGGCGAGCGAGGACAACTTCGTCATCCACGTGAAGGGCCGCGGCACGCATGCCGCGCGGCCGCACATGGGGATCGACCCCATCGTCATCGGCGCGCAGATCGTGCTCGCGCTGCAGTCCATCGTCTCGCGCACGCTCGACCCGGGCGCGCAGGCGGTGGTCTCGTGCACCGAGTTCATCACCGACGGCATCCGCAACGCGATTCCGTCGAACGTGGTCATCAAGGGCGACACGCGCAGCTACGACCCCGAGGTGCAGAAGATGCTGGCCGCGCGCATGCGCGAGATCAGCGAAGGCATCTGCCGCATGCATGGCGCCGAATGCGACTTCAGCTACACGCACGAATTTGCGCCCACCGTGAACTGGGCCGAATGCGTGCCCGTCGCGGTGGCGGCCGCCACGGCCGTGGTGGGCGCGGAGAACGTCGATGCCAATGTGGCGCCGATGATGATTTCCGAGGACTTCGGCGCGTTCCTGAAGGTGGTGCCCGGCGCCTTCGTGTTTCTGGGCAATGGCGCAGAGGGCGCGCCCGGCAGCACGCCGCTGCACAACGGCAGCTACGACTTCAACGACGAGGTGCTCGCGACGGGCGCCCGTTACTTCGCGGAAATCGTCCGCCTGCGCCTTCCGCGCTGACCGACAAGACAACCCATTTTCTTTTTCCCCATGCTGGTCATCAACAAGAACGCCACCCGCGGCGCCTACCCCGGCGAGCTTCGCGACATCCTCAGCATCGCCGAGGCGAAGCGCACACGCGGCTGGCTCTCGCGCTGGTCGCAGCTCGCGCCCGAACCCACGCCGCTCTGGCAGCTGCCCGACATGGCGGAGGAACTGGGCGTGGCCGGCATCTTCGTGAAGGACGAGTCGAAGCGCTCCACGCTCGGCAGCTTCAAGGCGCTCGGCGCGCCGGCAGCGCTCGTGCGGCTCATCCTGCGGGCCCATCCCGCGTGGGACCCGGTGGCCTTGCTGAACGGCACGCATGCGGCAGAACTGCAGTCGCTGGTCGTCATCAGCGCCACCGATGGCAACCACGGCCGCGCGCTGGCCGCTGCGGCGCAAAGCATCGGCGTGCGCTGCGTGATCGTGCTGCACCGGCATGTGAGCGTGGAGCGCGAAACCGCCATCGCGGCCTTCGGCGCGGAGATCGTGCGCATCGAGGGCAACTACGACGTCTCGGTCGCGCATGCGGCCGCACTGGCGCAGGAGCACGGCTGGCAGGTCGTCTCCGACACCTCCTACGCCGGCTACGAAGACATTCCGCGCGACGTGATGCAGGGCTACGGCATCCTGGCCGACGAGGTGATGGAGCAGCAGGAGGGCACGGCGATGTTCTCGCACGTGATCCTGCAGGGCGGCGTCGGCGGGCTGGCCGCGGGTGTGGCGAGCTACCTGTGGGAGCAATACGGCGAGAAGCGGCCGACCCTCATCGTCGTCGAGCCGCGCCAGGCCGATTGCCTGCTGCAGAGCGCGATCCACGGCCATGCATCGAATGCCACCGGCAGCGTCGACTCGGTGATGGCCGGCCTCGCCTGCGGGGAAACCTCGCCGCTGGCCTGGCGCTTTCTAGAACCGTCGATCGATGCGTTCCTCACCATCGAAGACGGCGACGCGGTCGAGGCGATGCGCCTCCTGGCGCGAGGCTCGGCGCACGACAGCCCCATCGTGAGCGGCGAATCGGGCGCTGCGGGCCTTGCGGCATTGCGCGTGCTCACGCTGTCGGACGACCTGTGGCGAAAGGTGCGCCTCGATGTGCGATCGAAGGTGCTGCTGATCAGCACCGAGGGCGCGACCGCACCCTCGGTGTACCGCGATCTCGTCGGGATGGACGCGGACGAAGTCTTGCGCAGGCAGCGCCTCTAGTTCAGGCTGCGTTCCACCCGAAGAACCGCAGCACCTCGTCGCGCTGCTTCATCGCATCGGCCCGCCCGAGCGCCATCAGCTCGCGCGTGTAGCCCGACTCGAACAGCAGGTAACTCGCGAGCGCGCCGCCCTTCACGTCGGCCGCGGCCTTCGAGCCGCCCAGCAGGTGCCGCACCGCGCCGGGCAGCGAATCCACGTGCCGCGCCGCGATCACGTCCAGCCGCTCCGAGGGCGAGATCACCAGCAGGTCGAGCGGCCGCAGCGAACTCGATGCGCGCACCTCCTCGGGAATCAGCCCCAGCGTGTGGTTGATGCGGCGCAGCCGCTCGATGTCCACCGCCAGCGCATCCAGAAAGATGCTCGAGAGCGCATGGCCCGCGATCTGCGCCATCGTCGGATAGCCGCTGTGCGTGTTGGGCGCATCGGTCTCGCGTGGCTCGTGCATGCGGCCCGCGCCGATCACCAGGATGCGCTGCGCACCGAGGTGAATGGCTGCCGCGATGGGCGCGGACTGGCGCATCGAGCCGTCGCCGAAGTACTCGGTGTGCCCCTGCATCGGCAGCGCCGTGGCCGGAAACACGAAGGGAATCGCCGAGGACGCGAGCAGGTGGTGGTGCGTGATGCGGTCGCGCACCGAGAGGCGCTGCGAGCGCACCCACGGCTCCATCGGCACCGCGGCTTCGAAGAAGGTGACGTGCTCGCCCGAGCTGTAGCTCGATGCGGTCACGGCCAGCGCCTGCACGTGGCCCTCTTGCATCAACTGCGGCAGGCGGTCGAGCGGCACCATGCGCTGCAGCAGGTCGGCCAGCGGCGCGTTGTCGAGCAGCGACTTCGGCTTGACCCGCATCCAGTTGGCCGCAAAGCGCCCGAACCCCAGCAGCATGCGCCAGCGCGCGCCGCTGCCGATGACCGAGAGCGAATCGGCGCGGTACACCTGCTCGGCGCGAAAGCTGCTCCACACCTCGGCGATGTGCGCCACCACATGGTCGAAGTTGTCCGCGCCGCAGGCCAGCGCCGCCGCATTGATGGCGCCGGCCGAGGTGCCGGTGATGACGGGAAAGGGGTTGCCGGTGCCGGCGGCCGGACCGGCGGCGCGGCGCATTTCGGCAATCGCTTCGAGCACGCCGACCTGGTAGGCCGCCCGTGCGCCGCCTCCGGTGAGCAGAAGGCCGGTGGCGGGGCTTGTCTCTGTCATTTCTGGTTTTCTGGTCTATTGGGAGCGGGCCGGGTGAGGGCGGGGAGAGCGCACTAGACTACCCGCCATTCAGGAGTTTGATCAATGGCCATCACCCAAGACGCGATCATGGGCGCCCTCAAGAGCGTCACCGACCCCAACACCGGCAAGGAATTTGCGGCAGCCCGCTCGCTCAGGAACGTCCAGATCGCGGACGGCGACGTGGCGTTCGACCTGGAGCTGGGTTACCCGGCAAAGAGCCAGCACGCGGCGATCCGCAAGGCGCTGGTGGCTGCCGCCAAGACCGTGCCGGGCGTGGAGAACGTGTCGGTCAACATCGTCACCAAGGTCATCAGCCACGCGGTGCAGCGCGGCGTACAGCTGATGCCCAACGTCAAGAACATCATCGCGGTGGCCTCGGGCAAGGGCGGCGTGGGCAAGAGCACCACGGCGGCCAACCTGGCATTGGCACTGGCCGCCGAAGGCGCGAAGGTCGGCCTGCTCGACGCCGACATCTACGGCCCCAGCCAGCCCATGATGATGGGCATCGAGGGCCGTCCCGAGAGCGACGACGGCAAGACCATGGAGCCCCTGGAGCGCCACGGCGTGCAGGTGATGTCCATCGGCTTCCTGGTCGACGCCGACCAGGCCATGATCTGGCGCGGCCCGATGGCCACGCAGGCGCTGGAGCAGCTGCTGCGCCAGACCAACTGGAAAGACCTCGACTACCTGATCGTCGACATGCCGCCGGGCACCGGCGACATCCAGCTCACGCTGAGCCAGCGCGTGCCGATGACGGGCGCGGTGATCGTCACCACGCCGCAGGACATCGCACTGCTCGACGCCAAGAAGGGCATCAAGATGTTCGAGAAGGTCGGCGTGCCGATCCTGGGCATCGTGGAGAACATGGCAGTGCACATCTGCTCGAACTGCGGCCATGCCGAGCACATCTTCGGCAGCGACGGCGGCAAGAAGATGGCGGCCGAATACCAGATGGAATACCTCGGCGCGCTGCCGCTGGACATCAAGATCCGGCTGCAGGCCGACAGCGGTTCGCCTACCGTGGTGGCCGACCCCGAGGGCGAAGTGGCCGGCATCTACAAGGCGGTGGCGCGCCAGGTGGCCGTGGGCATCTCGGAGAAGGCAAAGGATTTTTCGTCGAAATTCCCGACCATCTCGATCAGCAAGAACACCTAGGCGGAGCTTGCGCTTGATTCGTCGCGTTGTGCCTGGTGTGCGCCGTCCGGAGCGCCGCGAATGAACCTGCTCGCCTCGATGCGCTACCTGGTGGCGCTCAACGAACACAAGCATTTCGGCCGCGCCGCGCAGGCCTGCCACATCACGCAGCCGGCGTTGTCGAACGCCCTCAGGGCGCTCGAAACCGAGTTCGGCGTCGTCATCGTCAAGCGCGCCCGCGTCTACGTCGGCCTCACGCACGAGGGCGAGCGCGTGCTGGCCACGGCGCAGCGCATGCTGCGCGACAACGAGGTGCTGCTGCAGGAACTGCGCAGCGACGTGGACAACCCGCATGGCCGGTTGCGCATGGCCGCGGTGCCCACCGCCATCCCGATCCTTTCGCGCTTCGCGGCCATGCTGCACCAGCGCCATCCGGGCATCGTGCCGGTCGTGCTGTCGATGAGTTCGCAGGAGCTGGAGACCGGCCTCGAAAGCCTTTCCATCGACCTTGCGCTCGGCTACACCGAGCGCATGCACCTGCCGGGCATCAAGCTCACGGCATGGCCGCAGAGCGTGGAGCACTACTTCCTGCTGCGGCGCGCCGAGACGCCCTCGGCGGACGAACTGCACATCGGCCAGCCGATCACCTGGGCCGAGGCCGCCAGGCAGCCCCTGTGCCTGCTCACGACCGACATGCACAACCGCGCCATCGTGAACCAGGCCCTGCGCGAAGCCGGCGTGCCGGTGACGCCGGCCATCGAGACGAACTCGGTGCTCACCCTCACGCTCGCCGTGAGCGCCGGCACTGTCAGCAGCGTGCTGCCGGGGGCGATGGTCGCGGCCGTGCGCACGCACCGCGAACTGGAGGCGCTGCCGCTGGTGGCGCCCGAGGTGCGCACGCCCATCGGCTTCATGACGCAGGACGGCGTGCGCTCTTCGCGCGCGCTCGATGCGGCACTGGCCTTCCTGCAGACGCCCGAATGGGCCGAGCAGGTTCGCCTGCACAGCGGAACGCTCAGCAACTGAACGCCACGCATGCCCACGCGAAGGCGGGGCATTTAATTATTGAATCGCGCCATGCGTCGATCGAATTTGACGCTTTGTAAAACGTTCGGACACACTCCGCGGCCCGGATCCAACACAAAAGTTACACGTCCGGTGAACTAGGAGAAATATGGCAGGCTCAACTGCGGGCGTTCTCGATGGAGATCGCCTGGCTGGAGACGGGTTGCAGCAGCAACCCGGCTTCCTCGATAAAGAACGCATCATCGCGGGCCCCGGTTTCAACCGTTGGCTGGTTCCCCCGGCCGCATTGGCCATCCACCTTTGCATCGGCATGGCCTATGGCTTTTCGGTGTTCTGGCTGCCTCTGTCGAAGGCGCTTGGAACGGCTGGCCACGGCGCACAGGCCTGCGCGAAGGAGATGAGCTTCTTCGCCGAACTCTTCGCCACGAACTGCGACTGGCGCGTGGCCACGCTCGGCTGGATGTACACGCTGTTCTTCGTCTTCCTCGGCTGTTCGGCGGCTCTCTGGGGCGGATGGCTCGAACGCGCGGGTCCGCGCAAGGCCGGCGTGGTGTCGGCCGTGTGCTGGTGCGGCGGCATGCTGCTGTCGGCCGTGGGCATTCACCTGCACCAGTTCTGGCTGATGATCCTCGGCTCGGGCGTGATCGGTGGCATCGGCCTCGGCCTGGGCTACATCTCGCCGGTGAGCACGCTGATCAAGTGGTTCCCCGACCGCCGCGGCATGGCGACCGGCATGGCCATCATGGGCTTCGGCGGCGGCGCGATGATCGGCTCGCCGCTGGCGGTCGACCTGATGAAGCGCTTCTCCACCGCCACCGACGTGGGCGTGATGCAGACCTTCGTCGTGATGGCGCTGGGCTACTTCGTCTTCATGATGGCCGGCGCGCTCGGCTACCGCGTGCCGCCCTCGGGCTGGAAGCCCGAAGGCTGGACACCGCCCCCGGCGCAGACCAGCAACGCCATGATCACGCAGCGCCACGTGCACGTGAAGAAGGTCTGGGGCATTCCCCAGTTCTGGCTCGTGTGGCTGGTGCTGTGCATGAACGTGAGCGCCGGCATCGGCGTGATCGGCATCTCCTCGCCGATGCTGCAGGAAGTGTTCGGCGGCGCGCTGATCGGCGTGTCGCAGAAGTTCGGCGGGCTCGACAAGGTACAGCTCGCGGCGATTGCCGTGGTGGCCGGCGGCTTCACCGCGCTGCTGTCGCTGTTCAACATCGGCGGGCGCTTCGTCTGGGCCAGCCTCTCGGACAAGCTCGGCCGCAAGCTCACCTACACGGTGTTCTTCGTGCTCGGCGCGATCCTGTACGCGAGCATTCCCTCGTCGGCCGGCGCGGGCAGCAAGCTCCTGTTCGTGGGCGCGTGCTGCATCATCGTGTCGATGTACGGCGGCGGCTTCGCCACCGTGCCGGCATATCTCGCCGACCTGTTCGGCACGCAGTTCGTGGGCGCCATCCATGGCCGACTGCTCACCGCGTGGGCCACGGCCGGCATCCTCGGCCCGGTGGTGGTGAACTACATGCGCGAGTACCAGCTGGGCCTGGGCCTGCCGCGCGAGCAGGTCTACAACCAGACCATGTACATCCTCGTGGGCATGCTGGCGATCGGCTTCATCGCCAACCTGCTGGTGCGCCCGGTGGCCGACAAGCACTTCATGACCGATGCCGAGCTGGCCGTCGAGAAGAAGCTGGCGCACGAAAAAGCCTCGGCGGCCGAAGTGGGCAGCGGCTCGGGCCGCGCCGACACGGTGAGCCCGGCGGTCGTGGTGATGGCCTGGGCCGCAGTGGGCATTCCGCTGGCCTGGGGCGTCTACAAGACGCTGGGCAGCGTGGCGAAATTCTTCAACTGAGTCGCAGACACACGGCTTCTCGATGACGATGCGGCCGGCCGGGTTCACACCTGCCGGCCGCATCGCCGTTTCCGGGCGGACATAGCGCCGGGCGCCGCGGATGGTTTACCCTTCGCGCCAAGATGAAATCCAAAGTCCAGTTCCGCCTTCGCGTCTATCGGGACGACGCCATCGCCATCGGCCCCGGCAAGATCGCGGTGCTCGAGGCCGTGGCCGAGACGGGTTCCATCTCCGCTGCGGCCCGTTTGCTCGGCATGTCGTACCGCCGGGCCTGGATGCTGGTCGACGAGATGAACAAGGCCCTGACCTCGCCCGCGGTGAACACGGCTGCCGGCGGCTCGCGTGGCGGCGGCACGGCACTCACGCCGGTGGGTGAGGAAATCGTCAAGCACTACCGTGCCATCGAGAACGCCGCGAAGCTGGCCACATCTGCGGACATTCGCGCGCTCACTCGGCTGCTGGCGCCGTAGGCCGGCACTCGCGCTAACGCTCGCGGGGTTCTGCCCATACCGCACTGCGGCGCAGCACTTCGCATGGGGCTTTGCGGTCGGGGCAACGCTATGTCGGCCAGTATATGAAGACTGGGCACCTTTCGCGCCTCATGCAGGGGGAAATCTTCCGGTCGTGCAACAATCCCGCCGTATTCAAATGAACACGACGAGCTCCCTCATCGCCTCGACCGACTGGTCGCCCCTGGTCCTGTCGCTCAAGGTGGCGGCGGTGGCGACCGTGCTGGCGCTGATCGCGGGCGTGGCGCTGGGATGGGTGTTCGCGCGCAAGCGCTTCTTCGGCCGCACCGTGCTGGAGGCCGTGTTCATGCTGCCGCTGGTGCTGCCGCCCACGGTGATCGGCTACGCCATCCTGGTGGCGGCCGGCCGGCGCAGCCCGCTGGGCGCGTGGCTGCGCGAGCACCTCGACTACACCATCATCTTCAGCTGGCACGGCGCCGTGGTCGCCTCGGCCGTGGTCGCGCTGCCGCTGGTGCTCAAGTCGGCCAGCGCGGCGTTCGCGAACGTCGATCGCTCGCTCGAAGCCGCGGCCAGCACGCTGCGGCAGTCGCCGTTCTCGGTGTTCCTGCGTGTGACCTTGCCGCTGGCCTGGCCCGGCATCCTGGCCGGCACGCTGCTCGCGTTCGCGCGGGCCATGGGCGAATTCGGCGCCTCGCTGATGGTGGCGGGCTCCATTCCCAAACAGACCCAGACGCTCTCGATGGCCATCTACGACGCGGTGCAGGCCGGGCACGACGACCTCGCGCTGCTGCTGGTGATCGTGACCTCGGTGCTGTCGATCGTCGTGCTCGTGCTGTCGAACCGGTTCTTCTCGCTTCGCTGATTTCGTTCTTTCTCGAATAATCCCAGGAGATTTCCGATGCGCCCGTTCCGCCTCTTGTCCCTTGTTGTTGCACTGGCCCTGCCGCTGGCCGCCGCCGCGCAGCAGATCACCGTGTCCGCGGCCGCGAGCCTGACCGATGCGTTCAAGGAAATCGGCCCCAAGTTCGAGGCCGCCAGGCCCGGCGCCACGGTGCGCTTCAACTTCGCCGCCTCGGGCGTGCTGCTGCAGCAGATCGGGCAGGGCGCGCCGGTCGATGTGTTCGCCAGTGCCGACCAGGAAACCATGAACCGCGGTGTCGAGCAGAAGCTCATCGACACCGCCACCCGCAAGAACTTCGTGAGCAACAGCCTCGTGCTGATCGAGCCCGCCAAAGACGGCGTGGGCGTCAAGTCGCTGCAGGACCTGACGGGTGCCAGCGTCAAGAAAATCGCCGTCGGCAAGACCGCCACCGTGCCGGTCGGCCGCTACACCAAGCAGGTGCTGGACGGCGCGAACCTCTGGACCGCGCTCGAACCCAAGTTCGTGCAGGCCGACAGCGTGCGCCAGGTGCTCGACTACGTGAGCCGCGGCGAGGTCGAGGCCGGCTTCGTCTACCGCACCGATGCGGCGGTGGCGGGCGACAAGGTCAGGATCGTGCTCTCGCCTTCGGGCAGCAGCCCCGTGACCTACCCGATCGCGGTGGTGGCCGAGAGCAGGCAGAAAGCGCTGGCCGGCGACTTCCTCGCCTTCCTGGCGACCGATACCGCACAGGAAGTGCTGACCCGCTACGGATTCGGCAAGCCATGATCGACGTCGATCTGAAGCTCACGGTGAAGGACGGGGCGCGCCGCTTCGACCTGGCCGCACGCTTTCAGACCGACGTTCCCTTCGCCGTGCTCTACGGCCCCTCGGGCGCGGGCAAGTCGCTCACGCTGCAGGCCATTGCGGGCCTGCTGCATCCTTCGTCGGGCCATGTGCGGCTGGACGGCCGCACGCTGTATGACTCGGCCCGGCGCATCGACGTGCCGGCGCCCGAGCGGCGCATCGGCTACCTGTTCCAGAACTACGCGCTGTTTCCGCACCTCACGGTGCGCGAGAACGTGTCCTTCGGCCTCACCTCGTGGCGCCGCCGCCGGCTGCCGCCGAAGGAGGCGGAGACGGTGCAAGCCCTGCTCGAAGGCTTCGGCCTCGCCGCACTGGCCGACAGCCGGCCGCAGAAACTCTCCGGCGGCCAGCAGCAGCGCGTGGCGCTGGCGCGTGCGCTGGCCTGCCAGCCGCAGGTGCTGCTGCTCGACGAGCCCTTCGCCGCGCTCAACCCGATGCTGCGCAGCGAACTGCGCAACGAGCTCGCGCAGGTGCGCCGTCAGTGGGGAATTCCGGTGTTGATGATCACGCACGACATCGAGGACGTGCTCGCGCTCGCCGACGTCGCCTTCGTTTACAAGGACGGCCAGGTGGTGCGCGAGATCGACCTGCACACCGCCGAGAGCCGCGACATCGCGCTGCGCGAAGTGGCGGGCGTGCCGGCTGTCGAAGAGACGCCCTTGCGCAGCAAGTTGCGCGGCCTCCTGATGCAGGACGTGCAGTCCTGACCTGGATCACGGGGTATCCGGGGGCTCGCCCCCCGATCGATTCGGCGTTAACGTTGACCTAACGGTTCTGAGCTACCTTCCGCCTCGCACCAACAAAAGGGGGCCGGTGTGCGCACGTTGCTTGTCGAAGACGACGAAATGATCGGAAAAAGCCTTGTCCGTGGCCTGGAGCGGTCGGGCTGGGCCGTGGACTGGGTGCGCGACGGCCTGCTCGCGCAGAGTGCGATGGCCGACGGCGACTACAGCTGCGTGCTGCTCGACCTGGGCCTGCCCAAGGCGGACGGCCTGGAGGTGCTGCGCCGCGCGCGCAGCCTGAAGGACGACACGCCCATCCTCATCCTCACCGCGCGCGACGGCCTCGGCCAGCGGGTCGAGGGGCTGGACCTGGGCGCCGACGATTACCTGCTCAAGCCCTTCGAGCTGCCCGAGCTGCTGGCCCGCATGCGCGCGGTGGTGCGGCGGCGCCATGGCGCCTCGAACTCGATCATCGGCAGCGGCAATGTGCAGCTGGACCTGACCACGCGCGAGATCCTGCACAACGGCACGCGCGAGGTGCTCACCGCCCGCGAGTTCGCGCTGATGCACACCATGCTCGAGCGCCCCGGCGCCATCTTCTCGCGCGAGCAGCTCGAGAGCCGCATCTACGGCTGGGGCGAAGAGGTGATGAGCAACGCGGTCGACGTGATCATCCACAACATGCGCCGCAAGCTCGGCGCCGACACCATCCGCAACGTGCGCGGGCTGGGGTGGCGTGTGGTGGATTCATGAGCACGGGTACGGGTACTCGCCGCTGGTATTCGCCGGGGTCCCTGCGCAACAAGCTGCTGCTCTGGCTGGTGCTGGTGCACGTGCTCGCCGCCATCGGCGTGGCGTGGTTCACCTACACGAGCTACGACCGCCTCATCGTCACCTTCAAGGACGACCAGATGCAGACGCTGGCCGACTCCTACGCCAGCAACGAGAACGTGCCGCTGCTCAAGCCGGGTGACAAGCAGGGCATCTACCACCGGGGCGCCTTCATCGTGCAGATCTGGAGCGCGCAGGGCGAGCTGCTGGCCACTTCCTGGCCATCGCTGGCGGTCGGGCGGCAGGCGGGGGAGGGGCTGCACGTGGTGAGGCTCGGCCCCGAGGACCATGAGACATGGCGCGTCTATTCCACCGGCCCCGTGCCCGACGGCGGGCGCTTCAGCGTGCAGGTGATCCAGAACGGCGGCTTCGTGCGCGCGCTGGTGGAGCGGCGCGCGCTGCAGTCGGCGGCGCCCATCGCCCTGCTGCTGCCGCTGTCGCTGGCCGTGCTGTGGCTGGTGGTCTGGACCTCGTCGCGCAAGCTGCGCAGCGTGGCGCTCGACGTGGCGGCCAAGGACGAGCGCAGCCTGTCGGAGCTCTCGGTGTCCCACGTGCCCGACGAGATCGCGCCGCTGGTGGAAGCCTTCAACAGCCTGCTCGGACGCCTGCGCCAGGCCTTTGCCGCGCAGCGGCGCTTCGTGCAGGACGCGGCGCACGAGCTGCGCACGCCCATCGCCGCCCTCGGGCTGCAACTGGACAACATGCGCGCCGAGGTGCCCGGCGAGCGCGCCGCGGAGCACTACACGCAACTCAAGGGCGGTGTGACGCGCGCCCAGCACCTCATCGAGCAGTTGCTGCGCATGTCGCACCAGGAAAGCCATGCGCCGCGCGAGCCGGCGGTGCCGCTGGACGTGGCCTCGGTGCTGCGCGACAGCATCGCCCAGCTGATGGTGATTGCCGACCGGCGCCGCATCGACATCGGCTTCGACGGCCAGGCCCACGCGACGGTGAACGCCCCGGCCGCGGAGCTGCGCAGCATCTTCGGCAACCTGATCGACAACGCGCTGCGGCATTCGCCCGAAGGCAGCGTCGTCGACGTGCGGCTGCATGCGGTGGACGGGCAGCCGGTGGTCGACGTGGTGGACAACGGGCCCGGCATTCCGCCCGAGGCGCTGGAGCGCGCCTTCGACCGCTTCTACCGCGTGCCGGGCACTGCGGCCGAAGGCAGCGGCCTGGGCCTGGCCATCGCGCAGATGGCGGCCGAGCGCAACGGCATGCGCATCGTGCTGGACAACCGCACCGATGCCAGCGGTGCGGTGTGCGGCCTCGTGGCGCGGGTGCACCTGCACGTGCCAGAACGTTCGGCTTAACGCTCAGTTAACTCTCGCATAAAGGACGCATAAAGCAGGATTTCTACAGTGAGCCCAGGCCGAAACAGCGGTCGCCTTTCGAGGGTCTTCCTCGGTTCTCAACAGGAGCTCACATGCGAAACATCACTCACCTGCTTGCCGTCCTTGCCACCAGCCTCGCCGCCGTCGCGGCCCATGCCGAAACCTACGACGGCGTGCACCAGGGCGCGAACCTGCGCGAGCGCGACGCGGTGGCGGCCGAAGCCGTCTCCACGGCCCACGCCCCCGACCAGAACGTGACGCGCGGCTCGCGCGGCGCCGATCCCTTCACCTCGACCGCCTCCCGCCAATCGGTTTACGAAGACGCGGTGCTCACCGCCCATGCGCCCGACCAGAACGTGACCGGCGGCTCGCGCGTGAACAGCGTCGTCATCTCGACGATGCCGGCGGCGAAGGCGCAGGCTTCCATCGCGCCCGCCACGCGCTTCTGAGCGGAAGCCCGCGATGGACGTCGTGGACACCCAGGACGGCTGCACGCGCCGCACCGTCCTCATCACCAGCGCGGCCGGCGTGGTGGCGGCGACGCTGCCGATCACCGGCGGCGCCGCACCGGCGGCCGTTACTGCGCCGCTCGCGGAGCTGACGCTGCGCATCAACGGCCAGCCGCATTCGCTGGGCGTCGATCCGCGCGTGACGCTGCTCGACCTGCTGCGCGAGCACCTGCGCCTCACGGGCGCCAAGAAGGGCTGCGACCACGGCCAGTGCGGCGCCTGCACGGTGATGGTGAACGGCCGCCGCATCAACAGCTGCCTCACGCTCGCCGTGATGCACGACGGAGACGCCGTGACGACCATCGAGGGCCTCGGCGATCCGAAGAAGCTGCATCCGATGCAGGCCGCCTTCGTCAAGCACGACGGCTACCAGTGCGGCTACTGCACGCCGGGGCAGATCTGCTCGGCGGTCGGCATGCTCGACGAAATCCGACGCGGCATGCCCAGCCATGTGACGCACGACATTGGCGTGCGGCCGCTGTTCAGCGACGAGGAGCTGCGCGAGCGCATGAGCGGCAACATCTGCCGGTGCGCGGGGTATCCGAACATCATCGCGGCCATCCGCGAGGCTGCGGGAAAAGTGGCAGGAGAAACCGCATGAGAGCCTTCACCTACGAACGCGCGCAGAGCCCGGCCGAAGCCGCCGCGGCCGTGCAACGCCAGCCCGGCGCGAAGTTCATCGCGGGCGGCACCAACCTGCTGGACCTGATGAAGCTGGACATCGAGCACCCGGCGCACCTGGTGGACGTGAACCGGCTCGGGCTCGACCGCATCGAGGCCACGCCCGAGGGCGGCCTGAAGATCGGCGCGCTGGTGCGCAACAGCGACCTCGCTGCCGACATCCGCGTGCGGCAGGGCTATCCGCTGCTGTCGCGCGCCTTGCTCTCCGGCGCCAGCGCCCAGCTGCGCAACAAGGCCACCACCGCGGGCAACCTGCTGCAGCGCACGCGCTGCTTCTACTTCTACGACACCACCAAGCCTTGCAACAAGCGCACGCCCGGCAGCGGCTGCGCGGCGATGGAGGGCTTCAACCGCATCCACGCGATCCTCGGTGCGAGCGACCAGTGCATTGCGGTTCATTCCTCCGACATGGCGGTGGCGATGCGCGCCTTCGATGCGCGCGTGGAGACCGTCTCGGCCAGCGGTGGCGCGCGGCAGATTCCGATTGCCGACTTCCATCGCCTGCCCGGCGCGACGCCGCACGTGGAAACCGCGCTCGCGCCGGACGAGCTCGTCACGGCCGTGGTGCTGCCCGCGCCCCTGGGCGGGCGGCAGCTCTACCGCAAGGTGCGTGACCGCGCGTCGTACGCCTTCGCGCTCGTGTCGGTGGCGGCGGTGGTCGTGCGCGAAGGCCGCACCGTGACGCAGGCGCGCCTGGCCTTCGGCGGTCTTGCGGCCAAACCTTGGCGCAACGAGGAGGCCGAGCGGCGCCTCGTGGGCACCGACGGCGGCCCCGACGCCCGCCGTGCCGTCGCCGATTTGCTGCTCGCCGAAGCGCGCGGCCACGGCCACAACGATTTCAAGATCCCCCTGCTGCGGCGCACGCTCGACGTCACGCTGGCGCAGGCGATGACCAGTTCCTGAGCCAAGAAGGCACTACCCATGCAATTCACTACAGCCGCCGGCCCCAGTCCGCTGGACCGCGAGCGCATCCTGGGCAAGCCGGTCGACCGCATCGACGGCCCGCTCAAGGTCTGCGGGCGCGCCCGCTACAGCTACGAGTACCACGAGGAAGTGCCGAACGCGGCCTACGGCTGGATCGTGCTGGCCGGCATCGCCAAGGGCCGCATCACCCGCATCGACACGGCCGAGGCCCGGCGCGCGCCGGGCGTGCTGCTGGTCTACACCTACGCCAACGTGCCGCGCATGGCGCCGCGCGGGCGCGCGAACCTGGTGTCGCAGCTCTCGGGGCCGGAGGTGCAGCACCACGGGCAGGCGGTGGCCTTCGTCGTCGCCGAAACGCTGGAGCAGGCGCGCGCCGCCGCGCACCAGGTCCGCATCGACTATGAAAGCACTGCGGGCCGCTTCGACCTGGCGGCGGCGCAGTCCACCGCGGTGAAACCCGGCGACGACCCGAGCGCCGGCGGCGAGGGCGCCGCCGACACGGCGGTTGGCGATTTCCAGGGCGCCTACGACGCGGCTCCCGTGCAGCTCGACCAGAACTACGCCACGCCCGACCAGCACCCCGCAATGATGGAGCCGCAGGCCACCATCGCGCGCTGGGACGGCGACCAGCTCACGCTCTACACCTCGCACCAGATGGCCAACTGGGCCGCGAGCGACGTGGCGGCGATGGTCGATGTGCCCGTCGAGAAGGTGCGCGTGGTCGCGGCCTTCGTCGGCGGCGGCTTCGGCTCCAAGCTGCGCACGCATGCGGACGCGGTGCTCTCGGCCTTCGCCGCGCGCGAACTCCAGCGGCCGGTGAAGACGGCGCTGGCCCGCGAGCAGTTGCTCAACCACACGACGCGGCGCGCCGCGACCCTGCAGCGCGTGCGCCTGGGCGCCACGCCCGACGGCCGGCTCACCGCCATCGGCCACGAGACCTGGACCAGCAACCTGCCCGGCCGCAGCTACTACGAGGGCGCCTCGCGCCAGACCCGGCTGCTCTATGCCGCGCCGAACCGCATGACCGCGCACCGCCTCGCGCCGCTCGACCTGCCCGAAGCCGCCGCGATGCGCGCGCCGGCCACCGCGAGTGGCCAGCTGGCCTTCGAGGTCGCGCTCGACGAACTTGCCGAGAAACTGCGCATGGACCCGGTGCAGCTGCGCATCCTCAACGACAGCCCCTGCGACCCCGAGCGCGGGCCGTCGCGGCCTTACTCCGGCCGCAAGCTCATCGAGTGTCTGCGCGAAGGCGCGAGCCGTTTCGGCTGGGCGCGGCGCAGTGCCACGCCGGCCCGGGTGCGCGACGGCCGCTGGCTGGTCGGCATGGGCGTGGCGAGCGCCATCCACCACCACTCGGTGCGCCCGTCGAGCGCGCGGCTGCGGCTCGATGCGCAGGGGCGCCTGACCATCGAGACCTCGATGACCGACATCGGCACCGGCACCTACACCGTGCTCGCGCAGATCGCCGCGGAGATGACCGGCATCCCGATGGACCGCATCGGTGTTCGGCTGGGCGACACCGCCTTTCCGGCCGGTGCGGGCTCGATCGCCTCCATCGGCGCATCGAGCGCGGGCGCCTCGGTCTTCCACGGCTGCGAAGAGCTGCGCGCCACGCTGGTCCACCGGGCGGGCTTCGACGCGAAGACCGCGCGCTTCGAGGCCGGCCGCCTAGTCTCGGGCCGGCAGTCGCGCACCCTGGGCGACCTGGCCGGCGCCGAAGGCCTGGACGTGCTCGGCACGGTGGAGCCCGGCGATCTGCACCGCCGCTATGCGCAGGCCGCGTTCGGCGCGCACTTCTGCGAGGTGGGCGTGGACATCGACACCGGCGAGACCCGCGTGCGCCGCATGCTTGGCGTGTTCGCGGCCGGGCGCATCTTCAACATGAAGATGGCGCGCAGCCAGGCCATCGGCGGCATGGTGTTCGGCGTGGGCGCGGCGCTGACCGAAGAGGCGGTGGTCGACGCGCGCCATGGCTACTTCGTCAACCACGACATGGCCGAATACCTGGTGCCGGTGCATGCCGACATTCCGGCCATCGACGCGGTCTACCTGCAGGACACGGACGACCTCGCAAGCCCGATCAAGTCCAAGGGCATCGGCGAGCTGGGCACCTGCGGTTCGGGCGCGGCGGTGGCCAACGCCATCTACAACGCCACCGGGGTGCGGGTGCGCAGCTACCCGATCACGCTCGACAAGCTGCTGCCGGGGCTGCCTTCATTTCCTTTTTGAATCGGCGCATGTCCCGATTCAATTTGACGCTCCTCATGCCCGCGGCGAACACTCGCCCGCATGAGCAGTGAGCAGAAGATCGAGTTTTACAAGGGCCCCGCGGGCGGTTGGGGCGCACTTCGCAGCGTGACGAACGCGCTGCTGCGGCAGGACATTCCCCTCAAGGGCGCGAAGACGCTGCTCTCGGCCAACCAGCCCGACGGCTTCGACTGCCCCGGCTGCGCTTGGCCCGACCGCAACCACGCATCCACCTTCGAGTTCTGCGAGAACGGCGTGAAGGCCGTGGCCGCTGAAGCCACCGCGCGCCGCGCCGGCCCGGAGCTGTTTGCCAAGCACACCGTGGCGCAACTGGCCGAGCAAAGCGATTTCTGGCTCGAAGACCAGGGCCGCCTCACGCACCCGATGGCCTACGACGCGGCCAGCGACAAATACATTCCCATCGGCTGGGACGACGCCTTCGCGCTGATCGCGCGCCACCTGAACGCGCTGCCCGACCCGAATCAGGCCATCTTCTACACCTCGGGCCGCGCGAGCAACGAGGCGGCGTTCCTGTATCAGCTCTTCGTGCGCGAGTACGGCACCAACAATTTCCCCGACTGCTCGAACATGTGCCATGAGCCCAGCGGCAGCGGCATGCGCCCGCAGATCGGTGTGGGCAAGGGCACGGTCACGCTCGAGGATTTCGAGAAGGCCGACGCCATCTTCATCTTCGGCCAGAACCCCGGCACGAACCATCCGCGCATGCTCGGCGAGCTGCGCGCGGCGTCCAAGCGCGGCGCGCGCATCGTGAGCTTCAACCCGCTGCGCGAGCGCGGCCTCGAGCGCTTTGCCGATCCGCAGGACAAGCTGGAGATGGCCACGCTGGGCTCCACGCCCATCAGCACGCACTACTTCCAGCTGCGCGTGGGCGGCGACTTCGCGGCCGTGAAGGGGATGATGAAGCACGTCATCGAGCGCGAAGACGCGCTCGTTGCGCGCGGCGAAGCCTCGGTGCTCGACCACGCCTTCATCGCCACGCACACCACCGGCTTCGAGTCGCTCGCGGACGACCTCCGTGCCGAATCGTGGGACGTGCTGGTGCAGGAGTCGGGCCTCACGCAGGAGCAACTGCGCGCCGCCGCCGAGGTGTATCTCGGCGCGAAGAAGGTCATCGCCTGCTGGGGCATGGGCATCACGCAGCACCAGCACTCGGTGGCGACCATCCAGATGATCGTCAACTGGCTCATGCTGTGCGGCCACATGGGGCGCGAAGGCGCGGGCGCCTGTCCGGTGCGCGGCCACAGCAACGTGCAGGGCGACCGCACCATGGGCATCTGGGAAAAGCCGCCGGTGGCGTTGCTCGACCGGCTGCAGCAGGTGTTCGGCTTCGAGCCGCCCCGCCAGAACGGCCTGGACACGGTCGAGGCGATCCAGGCGATGCTCGACGGCAAGGGCCGCGTGTTCTTCGCGCTCGGCGGCAACTTCGCGGCCGCCACGCCCGACACCTACCAGACCTGGAAGGGCCTGCAGCAGTGCGACCTCACGGTGCACGTGACCACCAAGCTCAACCGCAGCCACATCGTGCACGGGCGCGAGGCGCTGATCCTGCCGTGCCTGGGCCGCACCGAGATCGACATGCAGGCCAATGGCCCGCAGGGCGTGACGGTGGAAGACTCGATGAGCATGGTGCACATCTCGATGGGCATCAACCCGCCCGCATCCGAGCAGCTGCTGTCGGAGCCGGCCATCGTGGCGCGCCTGGCGGCCGCGACGATCGGCGCGCGCAGCAAGACGCCATGGCTCTGGCTCATCGAAGACTACGCACGCATCCGCGACAAGATCGAAGCGGTGTTCGACGACTTCAAGGATTTCAACACCCGCGTCGCCCAGCCCGGCGGCTTTCGCCTTCGCAACACCGCGAGCGAGCGCGTGTGGGCCACCGCCTCGAACAAGGCCGTGTTCTTCACGCATGCCGTGCCGCGCGACACGCCCTCGCACCGGGCGCGCGCACGCCTTCGCGACACGCAGGTCTTCACGCTCTTCACCACGCGTTCGCACGACCAGTACAACACCACCATCTACGGCATGGACGACCGCTACCGCGGCGTCTTCGGCCAGCGGCGCGTGGTCTTCATCCACGCCGAGGACATCCGCGCACTCGGCATGAAGGACGGCGACTGGGTCGACCTGCAGACCGTGTGGAACGACGGCCAGGAACGCCGTGCCGACCGCTTCAAGTTGGTGGCTTACGACATTCCGCGCGGCAACATCGCGGCCTACTACCCCGAGACCAATCCGCTGGTGCCGCTGTCGGCCGTGGCGGAGAACGCCGGCACGCCAACGTCGAAGTCGATTCCCGTGGTGCTGGTGCCGCATGAACTGCCGATCCAGAAGCTGTCGGAGGACGCGGCAGACGGCATGGTGGCAACTGCATGAGCGCATTGCTCGAAGACAGCCTCTCGGTCGCCATCCTGCGCATGCTCGCGCAGGAGCCGGCGGGCGCCGGCGTCTCGCTGCCGCGCCTGGGCAAGCGGTTGGGCCAGGGCGCGAGCGTGCTGATGCGTCGCCTCACGCTGATGGGCGATGCCGCCATCGGCGGCGTGCGCGGGCCCGGCTGGGTGCGCGTGGTACAGCACGACGACCGCTGGGTCGCGCACCTCGAAGCCCCCGGCCGCGCGCAGGTTCAAACACTGCCTCCCGCTGACGAACACGGCGTCTGAGCCGACAATGGCCCGCCCACCCGGAGCCACCATGTCCCAGCCAGACCCCGCCGATTCCGAAGACACCCTGCCATCGCTCTCCCGGTACGCCGTGCACGTGTTCGGCGAACGCGGCATGGGCCCCGAAGGCGCATTGCGCGACGACACGCTGGCGGCCGAGGTGCCCGTCGCGCTGGTCTTCAACGGTGTCTCGCATGCGGTGATGATGACCACGCCGCTCGACCTCGAGGATTTCGCGCTGGGCTTCGCGCTCAGCGAAGGCATCCTCGACAGCGCTGGCGACTGCCGCGGCATCGAGGTGCGCACCATCGACGCCGTCTCGGCGGGCCTGCCCGAAGGCATGCCCGGCATCGAGGTGCAGCTTGATATTTCCACCCGCAGCTTCGAGCGCCTGAAGGGCCGCCGCCGTAGCCTGGCGGGCCGCACGGGTTGCGGGGTGTGCGGCGTCGAGAGTTTCGCGGGCCTGGACATCACCCCTCAACCGGTGCCGCCGCGCGACTGGATCGAACGCATCGACCTCGCCACCGTGTTGCGCGCCTTCGCCGCGCTGCCCGCGCGCCAGGTCCTGAATGCCGAAGCCGGTGCCATCCACGCAGCAGGCTGGGCCACAGTGGACGGCGAACTCACCGACGTGATGGAAGACGTGGGCCGCCACAACGCGCTCGACAAGCTGCTCGGCCGGCTCGCGCGGGCGGGGCGCCTCGAAGAGCCGGGCTTTGTGCTGATGTCCAGCCGCGGCAGCCACGAGCTCGTGCGCAAGTGCGGGCGCCTGGGCATCGCGGCGATGGCGACGATCTCGGCGCCCACCGCGATGGGCGTGCGGATGGCCGAGTTGAGCGGCCTGCGCTTCTGGGGCCTGTGCCGCGCGCCGCGCGGCGTGCTCTATGCGGACGGGTTGTCGCTGCCTTCGAACGCGCGCACCGCGTCGGCCACCGCCTCGATGCCCTGATCGCTCAGGTCGCTCGTCGCCACGCTGCGGCGGCGCTCCCAGGCCTTGAAGTGAAGCTCCTGCGACTTCTGGTAATGCGGGTCGTAGTGCAGCGCCATCAGCTCGGCGAAGAGTTTTGGCAGGTTGGCTTCGTGCGCCCATTGCTGCCAGCGCGTCACCGTTTCCTTGCCCTGCAGCTCCTTGAGCACGCCGAGCTTGTCGGCCAGCGCGTCGCGGTCGTCGCCGAGGTAGGCGTAGTCGCGCAGCAGGTAATCGAGCCGCGCCTCGGGCGTGGCCGCGACTTCGATGCAGGGCGCCGCACGCATCTGCGCCACCAGCGACAGCGGCAGCGAGAGCCGGCCGATACGGATGCTCTCTCCCTCGACGTACAGCGGGCGCTTCAGGTCGATGGCTTCGAGCACGGTCGCGATGCGCGTCTCGAAATGCTTCTGCGACGGTTGCGGCACGCCCGGCAACGAACCGAGCAGCGAGCCCTTGTGGCTCGCGAAATCTTCCAGGTCGAGGGTCTGCTCGCCGCGCTCGGCCAGCGCATGCAGCACGCGCGTCTTGGCGCTGCCCGTGGCGCCGCAGATCACGCGCAGGTCCAGCTGCGGCGTCAGCGCATCGATCTGGGTGATCACGTGCCGGCGAAAGCTCTTGTAGCCGCCCGCGAGTTGCTGTGCGTCCCAGCCTACCAGGCGCAGCCACGTCACCATCGAGCCGCTGCGCATGCCGCCGCGCCAGCAGTAGACCAGCGGCTTCCATTTTTCGGGCCGGTCGGCGAGCGTCTCGCGCAGGTGCCTGGCGATGTTGGCCGCGACCATCGCGCCGCCGATGCGCCGCGCCTCGAAGGCGCCGGTCTGCACGTAGACGGTGCCGACGATGTGGCGCTCCTCGTCGTCGAGCACCGGACAGTTGATGGCGCCGGAAATGTGGTCGAGCGCGAACTCGGCCGGCGAGCGGGCGTCGATGATCGTGTCGAAGGCGTGGCGGTCGCCGACCCGCACGGGCTGGCGATGACTCATGGCAGGAACCTCATGCCCCCGATTGTCGCCCTTGGGCTTCAGGCGTAGGCCGGTCCCAATCCGCGACGCAAGCGAGCGCTCGCAAAGTCCACCAGCGTCACCAGCACGAACATCGCGATCAGCACCGTCATCGCCTGCTGCTGCTGGAAGATCGAGAGGTGGAAGTACAGCAACTGCCCCAGCCCGCCGCCGCCCACGAAGCCGAGCACCGCAGCCATGCGGATATTCATTTCCCAGCGGTAGAGCGTGTAGGCCACCCACTGCGGCAGTACGATCGGCAGGCTCGCGTAGCTGAAGGCGGCGACCGGGCCGGCGCCCGAGAGCGTGAGTGCGTGTTCGGGTTCGCGCGGGGCGTTTTCCAGCGCTTCGGCGAAGAGGCGGCCCAGCACGCCGGTGGTGTGCAGCGCCAGCGCCAATGCGCCCGCGAACGGGCCGATGCCGGCGGCCAGCACCATGAGCGCGGCCCAGACCAGCTCGGGCACGCTGCGCAGGAAGTTGAGGATGAAGCGCGCGACATGCCGCGGCAGCCATCCCGCGCGGCCCGAGGCGGGCAGCGCGAGCACGGCGCCCGCGATGGCGGCCAGCACCGTCCCGAGGGCCGACACCGCCAGCGTCTGCAGTGCGCCGTTGCCGACCTTCGCGAGGAAGTCCGGCGACACATCGGGCGGGAAGAACTCGGCGATGAACTTGCCCATCAGCCGCAGCGATTCGGCCGAGCCCAGCGCGCGGTAGTCGATGCCGAGGTAGACGAAGCTGGCGATCACCGCCACCGCGATCAGTCCCACGGCGAACCAGCAGCGCGGGCACGGAGGCGGACGCGGCGGGAGGTTGTTCATGCGAGCAGCCTCCGCAGTGCATTGCTCATCACATCGGCCAGCAGCACGAGCACGAGAAAAACGAGAAGGATGCTGCTCGCCTCGCCGCCGTTGAGCATCTTCATCGACTGGTCCATCAACTGGCCGAGACCGCCGGCGCCCACGAAGCCCATCACCACCGAGGCGCGCACCGCGCATTCCCAGCGGTAGACGGTGTACGAGGCCAGCTCCTGCGCGGTGTGGGGCAAGAGGCCATAGCAGAGCGCCGCGAGCCGGCCGCTGCCGCCTTCGAGCAGCGCGCGTGCGGGCCGCGTGTCGGTCGATTCGAGGATCTCCGCGTAGACCTTGCCGAGCATGCCGCCATAGGTGATGGCCAGCGCCAGCACGCCGGCCGCGGGACCGAGGCCGAGCGCGCGCACGAAGAGCAGCGCCCAGACGATTTCCGGAATGGCGCGCAGCACCATCAGCAGCCAGCGCGCGGCCTGCCGCACGATGCCCGCCTGCACGCGCCCCGGCCCCGGGCCGATGCGCGAGATGGAGAGGGCGCGCGTCGTGATGAACGCGAGCGGTGCGCCGATCAGCAACGCGAGCGCGGTGCCGGCCGTGGCCATGGCCAGCGTCTCGAGCGTGGCTTTGGCGAGCAAAGCGAGGAAGGCGGGCGAGCCATCGGGCGGAAAGAAGCCCGCGAGGAACCCGCCGATCACCGCGAGGTTGCCGCTGACGAACAGCGCCCACGGCTTGAACTCCGAAAGCGCCAGCATCGGCCAGGCGATGACGAGCGCGGCGAGCCAGCCGGCCAGCCGCCGCATCGCCTGCGGATCGCGGTGAGTAACGGCGGTGATCACGGGCAGTCCGGGCGCTGGAAGACCGCTTCGGCCGCGACGGGCTGCGGCGCCCGCTGCACCGCCACGCCGCCTTCGCTCGCATAGAGTGCATCGAGCATCGCGGGTGTGACCTCGGTGGTCGGCAGGTCGAACATCACCTGCCCGTTGCGCATGCCGACGACGCGCGGAAACCAGCGCAGCGCCAGGTCCACCGCATGCAGCGAGGCGACCAGCGTGGCGCCTGTCGCTTCGCTCTGCGCGACGAGCTGGCCAACGGCAGCATCCGCCAGCATCGGGTCGAGCGCGGAAACGGGCTCATCGGCCAGCAGCAGGGCCGGCCGCTGGTACAGCACGCGCGCGATGCCCACGCGCTGCAGTTGCCCGCCCGAGAGGCGGTCGCAGCGGTCGAACAGGCGGTCTTCAAGCGAAAGGCGCGACAGCACCTCGTGCGCGCCCGCAATGTCAGAGGGATGGAAAAGCGATCCGAGCGCCCTCAGCACCGACCACTCGCCGAGCCGGCCCGCGAGCACCGCGGTGACCACGCGCAGGCGCGGCGCGATCGGCGGTGCCTGGTGCACGGTGCCGATGCACGCGCGCAGCTTCTTCAGCGTGCCGGCCGGCGATTGCCACGGCTTCGCGCCCAGCGCCTGCACCTCGCCCTCACCGGGCCGCAGCGCAGCGCCGAGCACGCGCAGCAGCGTCGTCTTGCCCGCCCCCGAAGGGCCGATGACGGCGATGCGCTCGCCATCGCGCGCGGCCAGCGTCACCCCGGCCAGCGCGCGCTGGCCGTTGGGGTGCACCACGCCCACGCCGTCGAGCGAAAAACCCATCCGTGCGTTCTCGCTTTGCTTACTTGATGAGACCGGCCGATTTGCCCGCCGTCTCGATGCCGTCGTAGTTCGACGACTTCGTCGGGATGAACTTGCTCGCGCGCTGCAGCGCCATGATTTCCTTGTGCGCCGGGTTCGCCGGGTCGAGCTTCAGGAAAGCATCCGTCAGCTTCTTCTGCAGCGCCGGGTCCATGCCCGGGCGCACCGTCCAGTTGTAGTCGTAGTAGGTCGGCGTGGTCGCGAGCACGCGCACCTTGGCGGCGTTGGGGTTCTTCGACTCGACCAGCTTGTCCCACACCGAGGCGTTGAGCACACCCGCTTCGGCGCGCGACGCGGCCACGAAGGCCACGGTGGCGTCGTGCGCGCCGGAGAACGCGACCGTCTTGAAGTCCTTCTCGGGGTTGATGCCGGCCTGCAGCAGGAAGTAGCGCGGCATCAGGCTGCCCGAGGTGGAGGAGGGCGCGCCGAACGCGAAGGTCTTGCCCTTGAGGTCGGCCAGCGTCTTGGCGGTGCTGTCGGTGGGCACGATGAACTTGCTGGTGAACACCTCGTCCTCCGCGCGCTGCACGATCGGCACCGCGCCGCCGTTGGTGCGGATGCGGGCCTGCACGAAGGTGAAGCCGCCGAGCCAGGCCATGTCGATCTTGTTCGTCGCGAGGCCCTCGACCACGGCGGCGTAGTCGGTCACGGGCGTGAACTGCACGTCCATGCCGGTTTCCTTCTTGAGGTAGTCGCCCAGCGGCGTGAACTTGCGCTGCAGTTCGGTGGGCGCTTCGTCGGGGATGGCCGACACGCGCAGCACGCCCTGGGCGAGCGCGCCGAAGCTGGCGAGGGAGACTGTCAGCGCAAGCGCGACCCGGGAGAGCTTGTTCATGGGAATGGCCTTTGGTGGGAACGGTAAAAAAAGGGTGTGTCGGCAGTGACGGGTGCAACGCGAGCAGGGCTTCGATAATCGCGGCTTGTCTCATCCGACCGAACCGCTTCCATGACCGATGCCGCCCCCTCCAAGCTCCTGAATCCGCTGGCGCCGCTGCGGCTGACCAGCTTCTCGCACGGTGGCGGCTGCGGCTGCAAGATCGCGCCCGGGGTGCTGTCGCAGATCCTGAAGAACCACGCGGGGGGAATGATCCCGCCCGAACTCATGGTGGGCATCGAGACCGCCGACGACGCGGCAGTCTACAGGCTCAACGACCAGCAGGCGCTGATCGCGACCACCGACTTCTTCATGCCCATCGTGGACGACCCCTACGAGTTCGGGCGCATCGCGGCCACCAATGCCATCAGCGACGTGTACGCGATGGGCGGCCGGCCGATCATGGCGCTGGCGCTCGTGGCCATGCCGATCAACCAGCTGCCCGTGGAAGTGATCGCCGAGATCGTGCGCGGCGGGCAGGACGTGTGCCGCGCGGCCGGCATTCCGATCGCGGGCGGCCACACCATCGATTCGGTCGAACCCATCTACGGTCTCGTCGCAATGGGCCTGGTGCATCCGGACCGCGTGCGCCGCAATGCCGATGCGAAGGCCGGCGATGTGCTCGTGCTGGGCAAACCGCTGGGCGTGGGCGTGCTGTCGGCGGCGCTCAAGAAGGAGCAGCTGTCGGAGGCGGGCTACCGGCAGCTGATCGAGAACACCACCAAGCTCAACACGCCCGGCATCGCGCTGGCCGCACTCGATGGCGTGCACGCGCTGACCGACGTGACGGGCTTCGGCCTCGCAGGCCACACGCTCGAACTGGCGCGGGGCGCGAAGCTCACCGCCGTCGTCGAATGGTCGAAGGTGCCGTTGCTCGACAACGTGGCCGCGATGGCCGCCGAAGGCTTCGTCACCGGCGCGTCGGGCCGCAACTGGGCGGGCTACGGCGCCGAGGTGGAACTGGCCGCGGGCCTGCCGCCCACCGCACAGAACCTGCTGAGCGATCCGCAGACGTCGGGCGGCCTGCTCGTGAGCTGCGCGCCCGAGGCGGTCGATGTGGTGCTGGAGATCTTCCGCAAGGAAGGTTTTGCGCAGGCGGCGGTCATCGGCCGCATCGAGGCGGGAGCGCCTGCCTTGCGCGTTCTGCCCTGACCCTGGCTTTTCGCACCCGGCTTGCCCTAAAGGGGCAATAACCCTTGAACCCGCCTGCGGCAGTAGCCGTCGGCTATCGTTCGCGCCATGACCGACTCCCTCCGCCTTGGCTGGCGCACGCTCTGGCGCGACCTGCGCGCCGGCGAGCTGCGCCTCTTGATCGTTGCCGTGCTGCTGGCCGTGGCCGCACTCACGGCGGTCGGCTTCTTCGCCGACCGGCTGCAGGGCGGGCTCAAGCGCGATGCGCGGCAGTTGCTGGGCGGCGATGCGGTGATCGTCAGCGACAACCCCACGCCCGAGGCCTTCGTGGCGCAGGCGAAGTCGCTGGGCCTCGAAGGCACCAGCACCTACGGCTTTCCCACCATGGCGCGGGCCGACGACGTGCAAGGCGGCGCCAGCAAGCTCGTGGCGCTGAAGGCGGTGACGGCGGGGTATCCATTGCGAGGCAACCTGCAGACCTCGACCACCTTCGCGGGGCCCGGCGCTGTGACCCGCGACATCCCGCCATCGGGCGAGGTGTGGGTAGATGCCTCGCTGCTCGATTCGCTGGGCCTGAAGATCGGCGACCCGCTGCTCTTGGGCGACACGAGCCTGCGCGTGGGCCGCATCATCACGCTGGAACCCGACCGCGGCGCCGGCTTCATGAGCTTCTCGCCGCGCGTGATGCTCAACCAGGCCGACGTGGCGCGCACCGGGCTCGTGCAGCCGGCCAGCCGCGTGGGCTATCGCTACGCGGTGGCGGGCAACGATGCGGCGGTCAAGCGCTTCACCGATTGGGCCGAGGCCAGCATCAAGAAGGGCGAGCTGCGCGGCGTGCGGCTCGATTCCTTCGAAGGCGGCCGCCCCGAGATGCGCCAGACGCTCGACCGCGCCGAGAAATTCCTGAGCCTCGTCGCGCTCCTCGCGGCGCTGCTCTCGGCCGTGGCCGTAGCGCTGGCCGCGCGCGGCTTCGCGGCCAGCCACCTGGACGACTGCGCGATGCTGCGCGTGCTCGGCCAGAGCCAGCGCACCATCGCGATGGCCTATGCCTTCGAGTTCGCGGTGATCGGCCTCGTGGCCAGCGGCATCGGCGTGGCCATCGGCTTCGCGGTGCACTACGTGTTCGTGCTGCTGTTGGCGGGGCTGGTCGAGACCGCGCTGCCCGCCGCCACGCTGTGGCCGGTGGCCTTCGGCCTCGGCATGGGGCTCACGCTGCTGTTCGCCTTCGGCCTGCCGCCGGTGCTGCAGCTCGCGCGCGTGCCGCCGCTGCGCGTGATCCGGCGCGATGTGGGCGGGCTCAAGCCCGCATCGCTCGCGGTGCTGGGCATCGGCGTGGCGGGCTTCGCTGCGCTGCTGATGGCGGCGAGCAGCGACATCAAGCTCGGGCTGATCGCGGTCGGCGGCTTCGCGGGTGCGGTGGCCGTGTTCGCATTGCTCAGTTGGCTTGCGGTGAAGGTGCTGCGCCGCAGCGTCAACGAGACCACCGCACCGCGATGGCTGGTGCTCGCCACGCGGCAGATCTCGGCGCGGCCCGCCTATGCCGTGGTGCAGGTCAGCGCGCTCGCGGTGGGCCTGCTGGCGCTGGTGCTGCTCGTGCTGCTGCGCACCGACCTCGTTGCCAGCTGGCGCAAGGCCACGCCGCCCGATGCGCCGAACCGCTTCGTCATCAACGTGATGCCCGATCAGAGCGAAGCATTCCAGAAGTCGCTGCGCGATGCCGGCGTCGGCAAGTTCGACTGGTACCCGATGATTCGTGGCCGCCTGGTCGCGATCAACGACAAGCCGGTGACCCCCGACGACTACGTGGAAGACCGAGCCAAGCGCCTGGTGGACCGCGAGTTCAATCTCAGCAACGCCATGGAGGCGCCCGCGCACAACAGCATCACCGCGGGCGCGTGGAAGCCCGGCGCCGCGGGTGAGGTGAGCGTCGAAGAAGGGCTGGCCGACACGCTCGGCCTGAAGCTCGGCGACACGCTGCGCTTCGATATCGGCGGCATGCAGAACGACGCACGCATCACCTCGCTGCGCAAGGTCGACTGGGGCTCGCTGCACGCCAACTTCTTCGTGATGTACACCGTGGCCTCGCTGCCCGACGTGCCCGTGACCTACATGGGGGCCTTCCGCGCGCCCGAGACGCGCGGCTTCGACAACGCGCTGGTGCGCAGCTACCCCAACGTGACCAACGTGGACATGAGCGCGACCATCAACCAGGTGCAGCGCGTGCTCGACCAGGTGATCCGCGCGGTCGAGTTCCTGTTCGGCTTTACGCTCGCCGCGGGGCTGGTGGTGCTGTTCGCCGCGGTCACGGCCACGCGCGAGGAGCGGGCGCGCGAGTTCGCGGTGATGCGCGCAGTCGGCGCACGCGCGAGCCTCTTGCGGCAGGTGCAGCGCGCCGAGCTGATCGGCGTCGGTCTGCTCGCAGGCTTTCTTGCGAGCATCGTGGCCTCGGTGATCGGCTGGGGGCTCGCCCGCTATGTGTTCGAGTTCACCTGGACCGCATCGCCGCTCGTGCCCGTTGCGGGTGCGCTGGCCGGCGCGGTGCTGGCATTGGCGGCGGGGTGGTGGGGCTTGCGCGATGTGCTGCGCCGGCCGGTGGTCGATACGCTGCGCCGCGCGGCGGAGTAGCAGAACCGAACAGTTTTTTTCTTTCGCGATCGGCAAGACGGGGCCGGGGATGCAATACATTCCCCGGCCCCGTATCCATTTCAAGAAGAGAAATTCCTGCATGCGCTTGGCGTCATTCCAGATCACCAACTTTCGCTCGATCAACGACAGCGGCCCCATCGACTCCACACAGATCACGGCGATCCTCGGTCGAAATGACAGCGGCAAATCGAACCTGCTGCGTGCGCTCCACAGCCTGAACCCGGCCGAAGGCCTGGTTGAACTCAGTCCGATCAAGGACTTCCCGCGCCATCGCCGCCTTGAAGAATGCCACGGCGATACACCTGTCGTCGCAACGCGCTGGGCGCTCGACGACAGCGAACGCGCCGAACTGAAGGCGATCCTTCCGCGCGCATCGGACGTGCGCCACGTCACCGCGGGCCGGGGCTATGCCGCGACGCGCTGGACCGGTTTCGAAGGCCTCGGAGAACTCTCGCTCGACGTATCGGACATCAAGGGCAAGGTCCGCAAGATCGTGCCCGCCGTCAAGGCCGCGGCAGAGAAGGTCGCCGAAGGTGCCCGCGCCACGCTGGAACAGGAGGCCGATGCCTTCGACGCCGCGATGATCCCGAGCCCCGACTACATCAGGTGGTCGGAAGGCGCGGTGAAGGCACTGCAGGCCTTGCGCAAGTCGATGGCTGCGGCCGATGCCGAACTCAGCGACAAGCAGGAGCAGATGCTGGTCGAGCTCGAGGACATGGCCCGCGCGATCGCCAACGACACGCCCGCGCTCGCGAAGGCGAAGCAATGGGTGCTCGAAAAACTGCCCCGCTTCGTCTACGTGGACGAGTACCCGGCGCTGCCCGGCCGCCAGAACATCGCCGACTACCTCGTGCGCAAGGGCTGGGGCCAGGCGACGCCCGAGCAGCGCAGCTTCGAGAAGCTCTGCAAGGTCGCGGGGCTCGATCCGCAGCAACTGCAGGAATTGCTGGAGAAGAACGACCAAGCCACGCGCAACCAGCTCGTGAACCGCGCCGGCTCGGTCGTCACCTCGGAGATCCGCCGCGTGTGGAAGGACCGCGAACTCAAGGTCCGCTTCAACCTCGACGGGCCGTACATGGACACGCTGGTGTCCGACCCGAACGGCGCCTACGAGGTCGAAGTGAACCTGGACGAACGCAGCCGCGGCTTCCAGTGGTTCTTCTCGTTCTACATCACCTTCTTCGCGGACACGCGGGGCGCGGGCGATGCCATCTTGCTGTTGGACGAGCCTGGCCTGTACTTGCACGCGCATTCGCAGGCCGATCTGCTCGCGCACTTCGAGCGCGATTTCGGCAACCAGATCGTCTACACGACGCACTCGCCGTTCATGGTGCCCGTGCACCGGCCGGATGCGGTGCGCACGGCAAGCATGAGCGAGGTGGCGGGGACGACGGTGAGCAACAAGGCCGAAGGGGATGCGCGGACGCTCTACCCGTTGCAGGCGGCGATTGCACTGAGCCGCATGGGGAGTGAGCCGGTGAAGGCGCAGCCGAAGGAGAGCGTGCCGCGCGTCGAGGCCCCGCCCGCGGAAGCACGCATCGCAGAAACGGTCCTCTGATATACGGCTCGCCGCCTGCCTCAGCGCGCGGTGTCTTGCAGGAAGTCCCGGCCCATCGTGTCCAGGTCGCGCAACGAGAGGATCGGCGCGAACATGACGTCGCGCCGGTCCGTCGAGCGCTTCATGCCGAAGTACTGCTCGCCGATGGTTCGCTTCGTCATCTTGTAGAGGCGATCCTGGCCTTCTTCGGTGCCCTGCCCCAGGCGCGACATCGAAATTGCCGAAGCGTGGTGGCGCAGGTCGTGCTTCGAGAACACGAAGTTCAGCCCGGGCACGCTGTCGTTGATGTCGCGCTGCGTCAGCGCGATGAGCACGACGTTGTCACTCGCGTCGGGCAGACGCTGGCCGGCCCTGCGCGTCTCGGCCAGCACCTCGTCGGCCGAGTACTGTGCCCGGCCGCGCAACGCCGTTGTGGCGATCGGCGCCATGGGCGGCGAGGCCTTCACGTTCAGGTGCAGTTCGTCGGCGAGCACGCGCGCCATGCGTTGGGCGTCCTCGAGAGGGAAATCGTCCAGTGGCATCAGGTAGACCACCACGCGACCGTCCGTGGTGGCCCGCGCGGCGGGAGCCAAGGGCGCCATCACGTATGCACCGGGCGGCGGTGCCAGGCGCGTGATGGCAACGGATTGCGTCGTGGGTGGGGTCGGTTCAGTGGGTGTCGTCACCGCCTGGACCTCGGGTTCTTTGTCGAGACCCGCGATGTTTTCAACGATAGTTTTCGGAATGGTCAGCGGTAACAGCACCGTGTCGAGCACCAGCGAGAAAGGTACGTCGATCTGCGTTGAGTGGCCGGTCGCCATCATGCGAGTGCCGGAATACGGCGCCAGCTTGCCGCACGAGTCGCAGAAGGCCGTGGCGATAGTGCCGCAGCCGCTCAGGGCGCCACTCAGGAGCAGGATCGCAAGGGCTCTGGAAGCTGTCATGGATGTCTCCCTCCATCTGTTTTTGCCGTTCCTCGTGCGGACGATGGCGCACTCCTTGAGTTCGGTCTCAAACCGCACCAACCATGTTTCGGATGCGCGGGCATTTTTGGTGGGCTTCGGCGGACTGCAGGAACACGACCTTCATTGCGCGCCCTCTTGATCCAGTTCGGTGAACACCTCGTCCGCAGACCTGAATTCGCCCCGTTCGATTTCGTGATGGCCGAGCATCAGGACTTTCAGCAGTTCGGGAATCGCTTCGCGTTCTTCGTTGGAGCGGACCGAAGGGGTCTCCACTGTCTCTGTGGCATGACTCTTGGGATCGTTGATGGGTTGGACCCGCGTCGAAGAATTCATTGGGCTCGCCCCGCTGTTGCCGTGGATCGGACGGATTGTGGTCTGAGTTAGGTCTTGCTTGCTTGTGCGATTGCGTCGTCGTCCTTGAACATGTGCTCCCCCGCAAAGTCCACGAACGCCCGCACCTTCGGCGACAACTGCCGGCTCGATGACCACAGCGCCGAGAACTGCCCCTGGCGCACGAGGTGCGTCTCGAGCACGCGCTGCAGTTCGCCGCGGCAGAGCGAATCGCGCGCCAGGAAGTCGGGCATGTAGGCCACGCCGAGGCCGGCGACGGCCGCGCCGAGCATGGCTTCCATGTTGTTGCACAGGAGGCCGGGCGGCAGTTGCGTGGGCAGGCCCGGCAGGTCCCAGTCCTCGATCTTTCCGCCGGTGACGAACTTGTAGCGCAGGCAACTGTGCCGCGCGAGGTCGGCCGGCACCTGCGGCACGCCGTGTTCGGCCAGGTAGTTGGGCGAGGCGACAAGCACGAAGTTGAACGGGCCGAGCCGGCGCGCGACGAGCTGCGAATCGCCGAGCTCGCCGCTGCGGATCGCCACATCCACGCCCTCGGCGATCACGTCGACCAGGCGGTCGTTGAAGTCCAGGTCGAGCTCGATCTCGGGGAAGCGCGCCTTGAAGGCCGGCAGGATCGGCAGCAGGAAGCGGTAGCCGATGGTCGGCAGGCTCACGCGCAGGCGGCCGCGCGGGGCAGCCACCGCGTCTTGCATCATGGCCCGCGCATCGTCGAGCTCGTCGAGGATGCGGCGGCAGCGCTCGTGGAACATCGCGCCTTCTTCCGTGAGCCGCACATGCCGCGTGGTGCGGTTGAAAAGCCTGAGCCCGAGTTGCTGCTCAAGCCGCGCGACGTTCTTGCCCACGGCCGAGGCCGAGACGCCCAGCAAGCGACCCGCCTTGGCAAAGCTCAACAGGTCGGCCGCCCGCACGAAGGATTCGAGTCCGCTGAAGCTGTCCATGGATTAGCAACCCTGGGTTGTGAGTGTGAGGATCAATGGCGCCATTCTCATTCCATTGATTCCTTTCTATCTTCTGTGTCTCCTTCTTCCCTTCCGCGTGAAAGCCTTCGATGTCCTTGCCTTCCGACAATAAAAACTGGCTGCTGGCCGCGGTCTGCCTCGCGGCGCTGGGCATGCCGCTGAGCTTCACCGGCCCGGCGGTGGTGCTGCCCGCGATCCGCGAGGCGCTGGGCGGCAGCCCGGTGCAGCTCAACTGGGTGACCAACGCCTTCATGCTGAGCTTCGGCGCGACGCTGATGGCGGCCGGCGCGCTGGCTGATGCCTATGGGCGCAAGCGCGTCTTCCTGATGGGGCTCGCGGTGGTCGCGCTCAGCAGTTCGCTGCTGACGCTCGCGCCCGGCATCGTCGCCTTCGATCTCGTGCGTGCCCTGCAGGGGCTGGGTTCGGCGGCCGCGTTCGCGGCGGGCACGGCAGCGCTGGCGCAGGTGTTCGACGGCGCGGCGCGCACGCGGGCGTTCAGCTTCATCGGCACCTCGTTCGGCGTGGGGCTGTCGTGTGGCTCGATCCTCTCGGGCTGGCTCGCCGAAAGCTTCGGCTGGCAGTCGGTGATGTTGAGCCCGGGGGCGATCAGCCTCGTGGCGTTGTGCCTCGCCTCACTGAGCATGCGCGAGTCGAGCAACCCGCACGCGATGGGGCTCGATGTGCCGGGCACGGTCACGTTCACCGCCGCGCTGACGCTGCTCACGCTCGGCGTGCTGCAGGCGCCCGACAGCGGGTGGGGCAGCCCGTGGGTGATCGGCGCGCTGGCCGGCGCGGCGCTGATGGGCGCGGCCTTCATCGCCATCGAGCGGCGCGTGGCGCATCCGATGCTCGACCTGTCGCTGTTCCGCTTTCCGCGCTTCGTCGGCGTGCAGCTGCTGGCCGCGGCGCCAGCCTATGGTTTTGTCGTGCTGCTGGTGCTGCTGCCGATCCGCTTCATCGGGCTGGAAGGGCGCAGCGCGATGGAGGCGGGCGTGTTCATGTTCGCGCTTTCGGGGCCGATCCTCGTGGTGCCGACGCTCGCGGCGTCGCTTGCGCACCGGTTCTCGGCGGGCGTGATCTCGGCGGTGGGACTGCTGGTGTGCGCAGTGGGCTTGCTCTGGCTCAGCTACTGCGCGCCGGGCACGCCGCTGCACGCGATCGTGTGGCCGCTGCTCTTGATCGGCGCGGGCATCGGCCTGCCCTGGGGGCTGATGGACGGGCTCGCGGTGAGCGTGGTGCCGCGCGAACGGGCGGGCATGGCGTCGGGCATCTTCAACACGGTGCGGGTGGCGGGGGAGGGCATTGCGCTCGCGTTGGTCGGGGCGGGGTTGACCGCGCTTGTGGCGCTGCAACTGGGGCGCTTGCCCGCGCATCCCGGCGCGGCGGCATCGCAGGCGGCGCAGCGGGTGACGACGGGCGACCTGTCACAGGCGCTCGCGCTGTTGCCCGGCGTGGACCGCGCAGCGCTGCTGCACGCCTACGGCGCGGCGTTCGGCACGCTGCTGTGCGTGTTGGCAAGCGTGACTGTGCTCACGGCGCTGGTGGTGTTCGTGTTCCTTCGCGGCGAAACGCACGCTGAAACGGGCGCGGCGGCATTGGAGTCATCGGCCTGCTGAAGGCGAGTCTTGCTCCTTCCCCTTCCGGGGGAAGGTTGGGATGGGGCCCGCGGCCTTTGCAACATCGCTGGTGCTTGATGCGCCGCTTGCCCCCACCCCAGCCCTCCCCCAGCGGGGGAGGGAGCAAATCCGGAATCAGGGCTCCGCCGCCTCGAAGACGTCGCGCAGCCACTGCGTGAACACACGCACGCGCGAAGACAGCTGGCGGTTCTGCGAATAGAGCACCGACACGGGCATCGGCGGCGGCGCGAAATCGGCCATCAGCACCTTCAGCCGGCCGTCCGCCAACTCGGCCGCCACGCGGTAGCGCGGCACCTGCACCAGCCCGAGCCCGGCCACCGATGAGCCCGTGTAGAGATCGGTGCCGGTCACCGAGACGGTGGCGGGCAGGTCTACGGTCGTCACCCGGCCATCGACCGTGAATTCGAGCGGCACCACCTTGCCCGTGCCGCTGGAGATGTAGTTGACCGCGCGGTGCGCAGCCAGCGCCGCCAGGCTGTCCGGCTCGCCGTACTTCGCCAGGTAGTCGGGGCTCGCGACCGTCACCTGCGGCAGCAATGCGACGCGCCGCCCGACCATCGACGAATCCTGCAGCGTGCCCGCGCGCAGCACGCAGTCGACGCCTTCGCGCACCAGGTCGACCAGCCGGTCGTCCTCGCCGATGTGCAGCTGCAGCTCGGGGTAGCGCGCGAGAAAACCAGGCAGCGCCGGCACCACGAAGTGCCGCGCGAGCGTGCCCTGCAGGTTCACCCGCAGCAGGCCCTTGGGCGCCTCGTTGCGGAACGATCCCTCGGCCTCTTCCATGTCGGCCAGCAGCCGCACACAGCGGCGGTAGTAGGCCTCGCCGTCCTGCGTGAGGCGCACGGTGCGTGTGGTGCGCTCCAGAAGGCGCGTGCCGATGCGCTCTTCCATGCGCTTGATGAGCGTGGTGACCGTGGCGCGCGGGATCTGCAGGTCTTCGGAGGCCTGCGTGAAGCTCTGGCGCTCGGCGATGCGCACGAAGGCCTGCATTTCCTGGAAGCGGTCCATGGGCGCGCCTGCTGGCTATTGTTTAAGTGAATGGAATTGTATTGGCGATGAGTGGGTGATTATCTTTTGGTTGGAACGATCGATCATTCGTCTCACCAACCAACCACTGCAAAGGAATCGCACCATGACCACCATCAACAACACCCGCAACACCCGGGTCGCCATCGTCACCGGCGCATCGCGCGGCATCGGCGCCGCCGTCGCGCAGCGCCTGTCGAAAGACGGCTTCGCCGTCGCCGTCAACTACGCCTCGGGCTCGGCGCAGGCCGATGCGCTGGTCGCCGAACTCACGGCCGCCGGCGGCAAGGCCATCGCGGTCAAGGCCGATGTGGCCAGCGCCGACGAAGTGCGCGCCATGTTCGACACCGTCGAAGCGCAGCTCGGCAAGGTCGACGTGCTGGTCAACAACGCCGGCGTGCTCAAGACGGTGCCGCTGGCCGAGCACACCGACGCGCTCTACGACCAGACCTTCGACATCAACGTGCGCGGCACCTTCAACACGCTGCGCGAAGCCGCCACGCGGCTGAACGAGGGCGGGCGCATCGTCAACTTCTCGAGCACCACGCTCGCGCTGAACATGCCCGGCTACGCCATCTACAACGCCACCAAGGCGGCGGTCGAGGCCTTCACCCATGTGTTCGCCAAGGAACTGCGCGGCCGCAATGTCACGGTGAACGCCGTGGCGCCGGGCCCGATCGCCACCTCGCTCTTCCTCGACGGCAAGACCGAAGAACAGATCCAGGCCTTCGCCAAGATGCCGCCGCTGCAGCGCCTGGGCCAGCCGGAGGACATCGCCTCGGTGGTGGCCTTCCTCGCCGGTCCCGATGCGGGCTGGGTCAACGGCCAGATCCTGCGCGCCAACGGTGGCGTCGCCTGAATTCCTTCATTCATTCACCTGTTCAACCCAACTCAACCTTTCGGAGAAACACCATGCAAAAGCAAATCATCCTGGTCACCGGCGCAGGCACCGGCATCGGCAAGCTCAGCGCCCAATCCCTGGCCGAGGCCGGCCACGTGGTCTACGCATCGATGCGCGACATCGCGGGCCGCAACAGTGGCCGCGCCGCAGAAATGCGCAGCTACGCCGCGGCCAAGGGCCTGCAACTCCACCCGCTCGAACTCGACGTGCTCTCGCAGGCATCGGCCGATGCGGCCGCCGCCACCATCGTTCGCGAGCAGGGCCACATCGACGTGGTGATGCAGAACGCCGGCCACCTCGTGGTCGGCCCGACCGAGGCCTTCACGCCCGAAGAAATCGTCAAGGTGTTCGACACCAACGTGCTCGGCGCCCAGCGCGTGAACCGCGCGGTGCTGCCGTATCTGCGGAAGCAGGAGTCCGGCTTGATGCTGTGGATCAGCAGCAGCACGACCAAGGGCGGCTTCCCGCCGTTCATGGGCCCGTACGGCGCGGCCAAGGCGGCGATGGATTCGCTGGCCGTCACGCTGGCCTACGAGATCGCGCGCTTCGGCATCGAGACCTCGATCATGGTGCCCGGCGCCTTCACCAAGGGCACCGACCACTTCCCGAGCGCCGGCAAGCCCGCCGACGCCGCCACTACCGCCGCCTACAGCCGCTACGACGGCGTGATGGACCGGATCGGCCAGAGCCTCTCGGCACTGATGCCCGACGACGCCGATCCGCAGGCCGTGGCCGACGAGATCGTGCGCATCGTGGGCCTGCCGGCCGGCCAGCGCCCGATGCGCTCGGTGATCGACTTCGTGAGCGATGGCGCGAGGGAAGTGTTCGAGGTGTCGGAGCGCGTGCGGATCGACTTCGCGCACCGCATCGGAATGGGCGACCTGCTCGAAGCGAAGATCAAGCATTGAACGGGATGTCACGAGGAATCGGTGGATCTTCCTGTCCAATAGCGGCATGGACTATCCACCGAACGAGCTCGCGGAGCGCCTCACCGAACTCGAGATCAAGTCGAGCTACGCCGACGACCTGCTGGAACAGCTGAACATGACGATCTACCGGCAACAGCAGCAGATCGACAGCCTGATCCAGCAGGTGGCGCACCTGCGGCAGCAGAGCCAGAACGCGGGCCAGGACGGGGCGGCGCGCAACCTGCGCGACGAGCTACCGCCGCACTATTGAAAGAGAAAGCTCAGCCGTGCGAATGCCAGAGCACGGCGAAGAAATGACAGGTGCTGCCGGCGAGCACGAACAGGTGCCACACCGAATGGGCGAAGCGCACCTTGTTGTCGAACAGGAAGACGACGGCACCCGCGGTATAGAAAAGCCCACCGGCCACGAGCCAGCCCAGCCCCGCCGGTGACATGCGCTCGTAGAGTGGCACCGCCGCCATCAGCGCCATCCAGCCCATTGCCACATAAAGCCCGGTCGACCACAGCGGATGCTGCAGCCGGTTGAACAGCTTGGCGCCCACGCCCAGCGCGGCGGCAGCGCAGATCGCGCCGAACAGCGTCCAGCCCCACGGCCCGCGCAGCACGCCGAACAGAAAGGGCATGTAGCTGCCCGCGATGAAGAGGTAGATGGCCGCGTGATCCAGCCGGTTGAACCAGGCCTTGGCCCGGCCAATGGGCAGCGCGTGGTACAGCGTGGAGATCAGGTACAGCACGATGGCCGTGCCCGCGAAGAGCGAGACGCCGACCACGCTTGCGGCCTGGCCCTTCTGCGCGGCGCTGTAGATCAGGATCGGCAGCGAGGCAATCGCCAGCAGCAGGCCGAGGCCGTGGCTCAGGGCGTTGAAGAGCTCTTCCATCCCGGTCTGGTCGCGCGCCGCAGAGGGCTGCTTCTTCGGATCGACGGGAAGGGGCTGCAGCTGCGTGGATGGGCTATTCGTCATCAGGAACAGAACCTCGAGAATCGGTTTTGGTTCCGCAATCCACGCGAAACCGGCAGATCATGTTACTTGACCTGCTGTTTGCCGAGTTTGCGCGCCAATGTGCGCCGATGCATGCCAAGACGCCGCGCAGTCTCGGAAATGTTGAAGCCGGTCTCGGCCAGCATCTCGTGGATGCGCTCCCATTCGAGCGTCTTGATCGAGGTCGAGCGGTTGGTCAGCTCCACCTCTGTCGTGCCGGTCGCGCGGCCGAAGGCGGCCTCGATGTCGTCGGTGTTCGAGGGCTTGGCCAGGTAGTGGCAAGCGCCCAGCTTGATGGCCTCCACCGCGGTGGCGATGCTGGCGAAGCCCGTGAGCACCACGATCAGCATCTTCGGGTTGTGCCGGTGCAGCGTCTGCACGCAGGCCAGTCCCGAGGCCTCGCCGTTGAGCTTGAGGTCGACCACCGCGTAGCCGGGCGATTGCTCTGGCGATCGGGTCTCCAGCAGCGCCTGGACCTCCTCGAGGTTGCTCGCGTGCGCCACCGCATAGCCGCGGCGCTCGAAGGAGCGGCTGAGCGTGCGCGCGAAGGCATCATCGTCCTCGACGATCAGCAACTGGCGTTGGGCTTCGGCGGTTTCGGTCATGGCTTGGCGTTGGCGATGGGCTCGACGCCCGCAATCTCCGCGTCGTCGGCTTCCTCTTCTTCCAGCACGATGGCTGCGAGCGGCAACGTGACGGTCACGATGGCGCCGCCCTCGGGCCGGTTGCGCGCCGCGACGCGGCCGCCCAGGGTGCGCGCCACGTTGGCGACCAGGAACAGTCCGAGCCCGCCGCCCGGCCGGCCCTTGCTCGACTGATAGGGCTTGCCGAACTCCTTGAGGATCGCCGGGAGGAACCCCGGACCCGCGTCGGTGACTGTGATCGTGAGGTCGTCGGCATCGTGCGCCGCCTCGAGGCGCAGCCAGTGAGGCGAGGCCTCCAGCGCGTTGTCGAGCACGTTGCAGATCATCTGCTTGAGCGCCGAGTCGGAGACCATGGGCAGGTCGTGTCCGAAGCGGTTGTCGTAGTCGAACTCTTCCACCGGACGCGTGGTGCGCCACTCTTCCACGAGGTCGTCAAGGAAGGTGCTCACCGTGGTTTCTTCGGACGACTCGCCGCGCGCCTCGCCGGCCGACAGGAGAATGCCGCTCACGATGCTCTTGCAGCGCTGGATCTGCAGTTCCATCTCGGCCACCTCGGTCAGCAGTTCGGGGTCGGAGTTGAAGTGCGGCAGCCGGCGCCAGTCGCCCAGGATCACCGCCAGCGTGGCGAGCGGCGTGCCCAGTTCGTGCGCGGCGCCGGAGGCTAGCAGGCCCATGCGCACGATGTGTTCTTCTTCGGACGCGCGCTGGCGCAGGTCGGCCAGCCGCGCATCGCGTGCGCGCAGGTTGCCGCTGATGCGGGTGATGAAGATCACCAGCAGCGCCGCATTGAGCGCGAAGCACACCAGCATCCCCTGGATGTAGGGGCTCCAGAGGCCCCGGTGGTGGTCCAGCGGCAGCGCGAGCGGACGCGAGAAGAGCGCCAAGCCCGCGAAGCACAGGCTGGTGATGACCACGATGGTCCAGGTCGACCAGGCCTTCAGCAGCACCGCGCCCAGGATCACCTGCAGCAGGTACAAAAAGACGAACGGGTTGGTGGCCCCGCCGCTCAGGTAGAGCTGCGCGGTGAGCGTGGCCACGTCGACCAGCAGCGCCAGGAACAGCTCGCCGTTGGTCACCCGGCGGTGGGTGCGCGAGCGCAGCAGGCTCACCATGTTGAAGAGCGCGAGGCAGGTGAGCACCTGCAGCATGTTGTCCAGCGGCAGCCGGATGCCGAAGCCGTAGTGCACCACCAGGATGGTGGCCACCTGCCCGACCACCGCGAACCAGCGCAGCTGGATCAGCTGCTGCATGTTCTTGTGGCCGGTGGCGTTGTCCAGGCTCGCCACGCCGGCGCGGGGGGCGTGCAGCTCGCCCGCGACCGCGGCCACGGCGTCAGTCGCGATGCGCATCGGGGCGGGGGCTGGGGTCGGCATGGGGCGCATTTTCGCCGCTGCCGCCGAGAGCCCGCCCGGCGCGCTTGCGCTCGTCGCGCCAGACGAACCACGCGCCGCCCAGGACCATCAGCGCGAGGCCGTACCAGGTGAGGGCGTAGACCAGGTGGCTGTTGGGAAAGGCGATGACCGTGAGGCCGCGCACGGGGTAGTCAGCCGTCTCGGGCGAGAGCGACGGATCGGCCTCGGCATCGACGAAGTAGGGCGCTGCGTTGTCGAGCCCGCGTGCGGCTGCGATGGCCCGCACGTCGCGCGAGAACCAGCGGTCGGCGGCGGGGTCGTTCTTGCGAAGGAACCCGCCCTTGGGCTCGGTGATGCGCAGGAGGCCGGCGACGGTGACTTCGCCCTGCGCCTCGGTGGCCGCGCGGCTTGCGCGTTCGCGCGCTTCCGGCGGCACGAAGCCGCGATTGATCAGCACCACGGTCCCATCGGCCGCACGCAATGGCGTCAGCACCCAGAAGCCGGCGCCAAGCCGGGTGCTGGCCTGCGTCAGGGTTTCCTTGTCGTGCAGGAAGGTGCCGGTGAGGCGCACATGGCGGTATTCGTCGTTGGCCGCGTTCACTTGCGGCCAGTCGGCGCGCGCGGGGGGCTCGGCGGCCGGAGCGTGCACGCGCTGGTCGACGCGGGCGATGAGATCGAGCTTCCAGGCCCGGCGCTCGACCTGCCAGGTGCCGAGCGCGAAGAAACCGGCAAAGGCCAGCACCGCGCAGACCGCCAGTGCCACCCGGGCGGCCGCGGAGCGCGGGCGGCCGGCCGGTGGGTTGTGGCTGGGGAGGTCTGGCGGCGGGGTCGTCAAGGCATGTTCTTCATGTCGTGCACCGACATCGGCATCATGTTGGTGTTCATGTGATACATGACCCAGAGCGAGCCGGCCAGCGTGATGACAACGAGCACGATCGTGAAGATCAGCGCCAGCATGTTCCAGCCGCTCTCGGACTTGGCGTCCATGTGCAGGAAATAGATCATGTGCACCACGATCTGCACCGCGGCGAAGCCCAGGATGATGAGCGAGGTGGTGTTCGCGCTCGGGATCACCTTGCCCATGACGAGCCAGAACGGAATTGCGGTCAGGATCACGGCCAGCACGAAGCCGGTCATGTAGCCCTTGAAGGTGCTGTGGCTCACGGGGCCATCGTCGTGATGGTCGTCGTGGCCATCGTGTGCGCCATGGCCGTGCGCGGCGGTGTCGGTGTGGGCGCTCATGCCATCGATCCCATCAAATACACAAAAGTGAAGACGCCGATCCACACGACGTCCAGGAAGTGCCAGAACATCGACAGGCACATCAGGCGGCGGCGGTTCGCGGCGGTGAAGCCGTGCTTGGGCAACTGGATCATCAGGACGATGAGCCAGATGATGCCGAAGCTCACGTGCAGGCCGTGGGTGCCCACGAGTGCGAAGAACGACGACAGGAACGCGCTGCGCTGCGGGCCCGCGCCTTCGTGCAAGAGGTGCGCGAATTCGTAGAGCTCGAGGCCGATGAAGCCCGCGCCCAGCAGGCCCGTGATGGCCAGCCACACGAGCACGCCGCCCATGCGCTTCTTCTGCATCTCGAGCATCGCGAACCCGTAGGTGATCGACGACAGCAGCAGCAGCGAGGTGTTGATCGCCACCAGCGGCAGGTCGAACAGGTCGGCGCCCGAGGGGCCGGCCGCATAGTTACGGCCCAGCACGCCGTACACCGCGAAGAGGCACGCGAAGATGAGGCAGTCGCTCATCAGGTAGAGCCAGAAGCCCAGCAGCGTGCCGTTTTCCGGGTGGTGGTCGTTGCCGACGTGGAACAGCTCGAACACGGGCGGCTTGCCCGTCTGGTCGCTGTGCGCATGCACGCCCGCGGGCGTCTGGAGAGCGGTGGTGTCAGACATGGGCGGCTCCCAGCAGGCGGGTGCGTTCGCCCTCGGTGCGAACCACATCCTCAGCGGGGATGTAGTAGTCGCGCTTGTAGTTGAAGGTATGGATGATCACTGCGGCCAGCATGGCGACGAAGCCGATGCCCGCCACGAGCCACATCTGCCAGATCAGTGCGAAGCCGCACACCGCCGCCAGGGCCGCGATGATGAAGCCGGCGCTGGTGTTCTTGGGCATGTGGATCGGCGTGAAGCCCTCGAGCGGACGCTCGTAGCCGCGGCGCTTCATGTCGGTCCAGGCATCGTTGTCATGGATGCGCGGGGTGAACGCGAAGTTGTAGGCCGGCGGCGGCGAGGAGGTCGACCATTCGAGCGTGCGGCCGTTCCACGGATCGCCCGTGGTGTCGCGCAGCGACTCGCGGCGGATGTAGCTCACCACCAGCTGGATGATGAAGGAGGCGATGCCCAGCGCGATCAGCACGGCGCCGAAGGCGGCGATCTGGAACCAGATCTGCAGCGACATGTCCTGGAAGTGGCTCATGCGGCGGGTGACGCCCATCAGGCCCAGGATGTACAGCGGCATGAAGGCGAACCAGAAGCCGATGATCCAGAACCAGAACGAGCACTTGCCCCAGAACGGATCCAGCTTGTAGCCGAAGGCCTTCGGGTACCAGTAGGTGATGCCTGCCAGCATGCCGAACAGCACGCCGCCGATGATCACGTTGTGGAAGTGGGCGATCAGGAACAGGCTGTTGTGCAGCACGAAGTCGGCCGGGGGAACGGCCAGCAGCACGCCGGTCATGCCGCCGATCACGAAGGTGATCATGAAGCCGATGGTCCACATCATGGGCAGCTCGTAGCGGATGCGGCCGCGGTACATGGTGAAGAGCCAGTTGAAGATCTTCGCGCCCGTCGGGATCGAGATGATCATCGTCGTGATGCCGAAGAACGAATTCACGCTGGCGCCGGAGCCCATGGTGAAGAAGTGGTGCAGCCACACGAGGTACGACAGGATCGTGATCACGACCGTGGCGTACACCATCGAGGCGTAGCCGAAGAGGCGCTTGCCCGAGAAGGTGGAGACCACTTCCGAGAAGATGCCGAAGGCCGGCAGGATCAGGATGTACACCTCGGGGTGGCCCCAGATCCAGATCAGGTTCACGTACATCATGGCGTTGCCGCCCAGGTCGTTCGTGAAGAAGTTGGTGCCGACGTAGCGGTCGAGCGACAGCAGGGCCAGCACGGCGGTCAGCACCGGGAAGGCCGCCACGATCAGCACGTTGGTGCACAGGGCGGTCCAGGTGAAGACGGGCATCTTCATCATGGTCATGCCGGGCGCGCGCATCTTCACGATGGTGGCCAGCAGGTTCACGCCAGAGAGCAAGGTGCCTACCCCCGCTATCTGCAATGACCATATGTAGTAGTCGACCCCCACGTCGGGGCTGAAGAGAATGCCCGACAGCGGCGGATACGCCAGCCAGCCGGTCTTTGCGAACTCGCCGACGAACAGCGACGCCATCACCAGGCCCGCGCCGAAGGTGGTCATCCAGAAGCTGAAGTTGTTCAGGAACGGGAAGGCCACGTCGCGCGCGCCGATCTGCAGCGGCACCACGAAGTTCATGAGGCCCGTGACCAGCGGCATCGCCACGAAGAAGATCATGATCACGCCGTGGGCGGTGAAGATCTGGTCGTAGTGGTGCGGCGGCAGGAAGCCCGCGTTGTCGCCGAAGGCGAAGGCCTGCTGGGCCCGCATCATGATCGCGTCGGCAAAGCCGCGCAGCAGCATCACCAGCCCGAGGATGATGTACATGATGCCGATCTTCTTGTGGTCGATGCTGGTGATCCAGTCGCGCCACAGGACACCCCAGACCTTGAAGTAGGTGAGGGCGCCCAGAAGGGCCAGGCCGCCCAGCACCACGGCCGCGAAGGTCGCGAGCAGGATGGGCTCGTGGTAGGGAATCGCCTCCCACGTGAGGCGGCCGAAGACGAGCTTCGTCAGGTCAAGGTTCGCAAGCATCGTCATTCTTCGGTGGTGCACATCGCCGTGACGTATTGACGCTTGGGCGAGTTGAGGGTGTCGGGTTGCCAGCTCTGCATGGTGGCGACGTTGAAGGCGCCGGGCTTGCCCATGCCGCCGTCGGCGTCGATGGCCATCATCTGGCTCATGCACATCTTGTTGCGGTCGACGCAACGGTTGAGGATGGCGCTGTACAGCTCGGCGTCGACAGTGGCGTAGTGGCGCACGGGCTCGCGCTCGCTCGGCACTTCGAGCTTCATGTAGCCCTCGCGGGTGAGCTCGCCTTCCTTGCCGGCCTTGACCTTGGCAACCCACTGGTCGAAATCGCCGTGGCTCAGGCCGTGGAACTTGAAGCGCATGCCCGAGAAGCCCGCGCCGCTGTAGTTGGCCGAGAAACCTTCGAATTCGCCCGGCTTGTTGATCACCGCGTGCAGCTTGGTCTCCATGCCCGGCATGGCGTAGATCTGGCCGGCCAGCGCGGGGATGAAGAAGGAGTTCATCACCGAGGAAGCGGTGATCTTGAAGCTGATCGGCACGTCCACCGGCGCGGCCAGCTCATTCACCGTGGCGATGCCCTGCTCGGGGTAGATGAAGAGCCATTTCCAGTCGAGCGCCACCACTTCGACCACCAGCGGCTTGGTCTCGGGCGAGATCTGGCGCTTGGCGTCCAGGCGGCTGAGGGGCCGGTACGGGTCGAGCGTGTGGGTGCTGATCCAGGTGATCGCGCCGAGCGCGATGATGATCAGCAGCGGTGCCGCCCAGATCGCGAGTTCGAGCTGGGTGGAGTGGTCCCAGTCGGGGCTGTAGGTGGCTTCCTTGTTCGACTGGCGGTAGCGCCAGGCGAAGAAGATGGTCAGCGCGATCACCGGGATGATGATGATCAGCATCAGCACCGTGGAGACGACGATGAGTCGGCCCTGCTGGTTGGCGATGTCGCCGGAGGGGTTCATGAGCACCGTGTTGCAGCCCGCCAGCAAGGCGAGGGGAAGCAAGACGAGCCATCGGCGAAGGGAGTGGAGGGTGGGCATGCCGAAGAGAAAGAAAGAGGTGCGTGGGCTGCGCAAAGACTCCACAATCTACGACCAAAGGTTCCCGCCGCCTATTGGACGTTTTGTCCTATGGCGGGAATCCCCGTTCGGTGAGACGCTTGGAGCCTCTGTTCAATGGTCTACCTTTGTCACTGCCGGTGACACCCGAATTACAAAACGCAATGACGACGACGTCCAGCATCAGTCCGCAAGGCGCACAGCCTGTGCCGAACACGTCCGGAAACGGCGCCAGCCTGAGCCAGAGTGGCGACGCCGATCACTCGCACATCGCCCCGGGCGAGATCGCGGTCGGCGTGGTCATCGGCCGCGCCTCCGAATATTTCGACTTCTTCGTCTACGGCATCGCCTCGGTGCTGGTGTTTCCGTACGTATTCTTCCCGTTCGAGCAGCGACTGGAGGGAATCCTCTACGCGTTCGTGGTCTTCTCGTTCGCCTTCATTGCACGGCCGTTCGGAACTGTCATCTCGATGGCGATCCAGCGACGATTCGGCCGCGAAACGAAGCTGACCATCGCGCTGTTCCTGCTGGGCACGTCGACGGCCGGCATTGCGTTCCTGCCGGGCTACGAGAGCCTCGGGTTCACGGCAATCGTGCTGCTGTCGGTGTTCCGCTTCTGCCAGGGCCTGGCGCTCGGTGGCTCGTGGGACGGCCTGCCGTCGCTGCTGGCGCTGAACGCACCGCCCAATCGCCGCGGCTGGTACGCCATGCTGGGCCAGTTGGGCGCGCCCATCGGCTTCTTCATTGCCAGTGCGCTGTTCGCGTACCTCTACGCAAGCCTCTCGATCAAGGAATTCCTCGACTGGGGCTGGCGCTACACCTTCTACGTGGCTTTCGCGATCAACGTGGTGGCGCTGTTTGCGCGTCTGCGCCTGGTGGCCACCGAAGAGTATTCGCGCCTGCTCGAAGAGCGCGAGCTGCAGCCCACCAGCGTGGTCGAGCTCACCCGCTCGCAGGGCGCCAACCTGCTGATCGGCGCGTTCGCAGCCTTGGCCAGTTATGCGCTGTTCCACCTGATCACCGTGTTCCCGCTGTCGTGGATCACGCTGTACTCCGACCAGTCGATCACTGAATTCCTGATCGTGCAGATGATCGGCGCGGTGTTCTGTGCCGGGGGCATCGTGGCCTCGGGCCTGATCGCCGACCGCGTGGGACGCCGTTTCACTTTGGGCGGCCTGGCCGCGATGATCGCGGTGTTCAGTGGCTTCGCTCCCACGCTGCTCGACGGCGGCCGCATCGGGCAGGACGTGTTCATCCTGCTGGGCTTCGTGCTGCTGGGCCTGTCGTACGGCCAGGCTGCAGGTGCCGTGACCTCGAACTTCGAACCCAAGTACCGCTACACCGGCGCAGCCCTCACGGCCGACCTGGCCTGGCTGATCGGCGCTGCGTTCGCACCGCTGGTCGCGCTGGGGCTGTCGGCGAACTTCGGGCTGGCCTACGTGAGCGTCTACCTGCTCTCGGGCGCGGCCGGTACGCTGGCGGCGCTGGGATTGAACCGGGCGCTGGTACGCGACTGAGCGGCGGACTGCGGGCGTTCTCGACAAGGGGCCTTCGGGCCCCTTTTTTCTTTTTCGATGCCGTCGCGCGCTGGCTTAGGATCGCTCCATGTTTGCCGCCGCCATCTTCGACATGGACGGGCTCCTCATCGATTCGGAGCGGCCCATCATGGCCGCCTGGATCGAAGCGGCCCGCACGCTCGACATCGAGCTTTCTCACACCCAGTACCTGCAGGTCGTCGGCCTTGCCACGGTGGAGTCCGAGGTGATCCTCGGTTCGCTGCTCGGTGGGCCAGACGCCTACCGCCATGCGATCGCCCATGTCCGCAAGCGACTGCAACTGGAGCGCTCCGACGGCACGCCGCTCTTTCCCATCAAGCCCGGCGCGGCCGAGTTCCTGACCGCATTGCGCCAGCGCGGCACGCGTTGCGCGGTGGCTTCGTCGTCGACCAGCGGGCAGATCCAGGCCTGCCTTGGAAGCCTCGATGTGCTCCATCACTTCGATGCCTTCGCAGGCGGCGACGAGGTGGCGCGCGCCAAGCCCGATCCGGCGCTCTACCTGCTCGCGGCCTCGCGGCTGGGCGTGGACCCGGCGGAGTGCATCGCCTTCGAGGACAGCGAGAACGGCGCCAAGGCCGCGCTGGCGGCGGGGCTCCGCGTCGTGATCGTGCCGGACCTCAAGCACCCGCCCGCGTCGATCGTCGAACGGGCCTTCCATGTGCTGGACTCGCTGCACGACGCAACGGCACATTTGCCGCGCTGGTTCCCTGGCGAGATGGTGCGGCCATGACTTTCAAGATTGGCACCCTGTGCCGCGTGCTCGACAGCGGCTGCGCCTCAGGACCGGGACAGCTGTTCGATGGTCGATTCCGAACGTCAGTCCGCGATGAGCGCCTGTGCCGTCCCATGCGGTAGCGGTTCGGCATCGAAGCGCTCAAAGCCGCAGTAGCACAGGAAGTGGCGATTGGCAGCACGCCCGAACAGCGTCATGCCAAGCCTCTTGGCCAGCTCATGGCCCATCGCGGTCACGCCATTGCGAGAGGCGATGATCGGCACACCCATGTGGGCCGACTTCATCACCATCTCGCTCGTCAAGCGCCCTGTCGTATAGAAGACCTTGTCGCCGCCGTCGATGCCATGGACCGCCATCCAACCCGCGATGGTGTCGATGGCGTTGTGCCTTCCGACATCTTCCACGAAGACCAGCATGTCGGTCCCGCGAAACAGCGCGCAGCCATGCACCGACCCGGCTTGCCGATGCACGCTGTGGCGCGACCGCATCGATTCGAGAATGCGCAGCAGCGCGCCTTGCGCGATGCGCGCGGATTGCGCCGTCGGCAGCTGGATGGCATCGATCTGGGCCATCGCATCGCCGAAGACGGTGCCTTGCCCGCAACCCGTGGTCACGACCCGTCGCGCTGTCTTCGCTCCGAGGTCGCTGACGCCGCGATGCGTCTTCACGGCGGCTGCATCGACGCTCCAGTCGACATCGATGCTCTGGATTTCGCTTGCGCGCTGGATCAGGTCCTGGTTGAGCAGGTAGCCCAGCACCAGCAGTTCCGGCGAGGCGCCCAAGGTCATCAGCGTCACGAGCTCGCGCTTGTCCACGAACACAGTCAACGGCCGCTCGGCCGGAATATCGATGTCGCGGCGTTCTCCGTGCTGGTCGACGATTTCGATGCGGCGCAGCAGGGGGGCGCGCGCGTGGCTCAGGCGAGGCGCGTCGGCACGCAGAGGCAACTGGAGCGCGTCGAAGGCCAGCGGCTCTTCGTCTTCAAGTGTGGGCATGCGAAATCCTACGCCACCACGGACGCCGCCTCCCTGCTTTTCCGCTGTAGTTCGTTGCAGGGTACGGCTTCGGGATCGGGGAATACCTCTCGCTGGCTTTCGTGCCTTGGGCTATCGTTCGTCCAATGCCTTCTTCGGACACTCCTGCAACAGCGGCCGGCGGCCGCCCGACACTCGACGTGGCGGTCGTCATGCGTCGCGAGCGCCTTCATGGCCCTTCAAGCCACTGGCAGCCCTGGCGCTGGACGCTCGACAGCGTGATGCCCGACGCGCCCGGTTTCGGCACCGAACCGCGCCTGCTGCACGACGACGCGGGCGAGCAGCGCTGGCTCCATCCCGGCTTCAAGGTCGAGCTGTTCCGCGACGAGGCCGAGGGTTATCACCTCAACGCGAGCACGCCGGCGCCATGCTGGTTCGTGCTCTGGCGAATGGACGAGGAGGCAACGCTTGCGCCCGAGCCGATTCCGCGCCCGGTCGTGGTGACGCTCAGCTATTACGAGGCCGGGCGCTGGCTCGACGCGCAGGAAACCGTCGAACAGATCCCTGCGCCTTCGGACGTGATCGACTGGGTGCGCGCTTTCGTGGACGAACACTATGTGATCGAGCCCAAGCGCCGTCGGCGGCCCGAGAGTTTCAGGCCGCTGGTCGACCGTTTCGGCAACGCCGCGAGCGTGACGACCGAGAAGAAGCGCGGGCGGGGAGCGGGAGATGTCTGAGGGTTTTCTCGGGCGATGGTCACGACGCAAGCAAGAGGTGCGGGCGGTCGAGGCAACAGTCGAAGCGAAAACCGCACCGGAGTTGGCGCCTGTCCCGGTGCCGGCAGCGGAACTCACCGCTGTGCCCCAGGCTTCGTCCCCCCATGCCGCTCCTGTTTCAGAGGAACTGGCGAAAGCCCCGCCCCTGACGCTCGCGGATGTGGAGGGGCTGGGTATCGAATCCGACTACAAGCCGTTCCTGGCCAGGGAGGTGGCGCCCGAGGTCAAGAACGCGGCCTTGCGCAAGCTCTTCGCCGATCCGCATTTCAATGTGATGGACGGCCTCGACACCTACATCGATGACTACTCCAAGCCCACACCATTGCCCGACAGCATGCTGCGCCAGATGGCGAGCGCCAAGTTCCTGAAGCTCTTCGACGAGGAGCCCGAAGACATTCCCCCTGAAACCCCCGAGCTCATGGGGGCAGAGGACGTGGCACAGTCCACTGATTCCGGGAAGCCTCCCAGCCCGCCAGTTGCCGATGCGCAACCAGCCAGCCAAGAAACCGATGACCACCACGCTGATCTGCGACTGCAACCAGACGATGCCGCTCGAGCCGAAGACGCTCGGCGCGGCACTGGCTGAAACCCTTCCCCTGCATTCGGCGCTGTGCCGCCGCGAAGCGGCTTCCTTCCAGCGTGCCATCCAGTCCGGCGATGAGGTGATCGTTGCCTGCACCCAGGAGAAGCGGCTGTTCGGCGAGCTCGCCGCGCAGACGCCCGACGCGACCTCGCCGATTCGCTTCGTCAACATCCGCGAGACGGGCGGCTGGAGCCGCGACGCAAGGAGCGCGATGCCGAAGATCGCGGCGCTGCTGGCCGCGGCTGGCCTGCCCGATCCGGAGCCCGTCTCGACCGTGAGCTACATCAGCCGGGGCCGGCTGCTGATCATCGGTGCGCTCGACGAAGCCGAGCGCGCCGCGGCACTGGTCGGCGATACGCTGGACGTGACGCTCCTGTCGCAGGGGCCGGGCGTGATCGGCGGCACACAGGAGCGCCGCTGGCCGGTGATTGCGGGCCGCATCGATTCGCTCGAAGGCTGGCTCGGCGCTTTCACGCTGCGCTGCACGCGCGACAACGCGATCGACCTGGACCTGTGCACGCGCTGCAATGCCTGCGTGGTCGCGTGCCCCGAGCAGGCGATCGGGCTGGACTACCAGATCGACAACGCGCGCTGCACGTCGCACCGCGATTGCGAGCGTGCCTGCTCTGTGGCCGGTGCGATCAATTTCGCGCGCGAGCCGCAGGTGCTCGACGCGGCGTTCGACCTGGTGCTCGATCTCGGCACCGCGCCGCGCATCGACTGGCACGCACCGCCGCAGGGCTACTTCCACCTGCCGGGCGGTGTCGCGCATGCAGAGGGCCTGCGGACGCTGATGCGCCTGCGCGAGCTGGTCGGGGAGTTCGAAAAGCCCAAGTTCTTCGACTACAAGCAAAACCTTTGCGCACACAGCCGCAATGAGGTGGTCGGCTGCAATGCCTGCGTCGAGGTGTGCTCGGCCCATGCCATCGCCAGCGACAAGCAGCGCCAGCGCATCTTGGTCAACCCGAACCTGTGCGTCGGCTGCGGCGCCTGCACCACGGTGTGCCCGACGGGCGCGCTGGGCTACACCTACCCGCGCGCGCCCGACCAGGGGCTCAAGCTGCGCAAGCTGCTCTCCACCTACATCGCAGCGGGCGGGCGCGATGCCGCGTTGCTGCTGCACAGCCAGGAAGGCGGCCAGGCGCTGGTCGAGCAGCTCGGGCGGCAGGCGCAGCTGGGCAAGGCCCAAGGCGTGCCGGCGCGGGTGATTCCGGTGGACCTCTTTCACGCGGCAAGCACCGGCATCGACCTGTGGCTCAGCGCGATAGCATTCGGCGCTTCGCAGGTGGCGGTGCTCTGTACCGGCGAAGAGGCGCCGCAGTACCTCGCGGCGCTCAGGAAGCAGGCGGAGATCGCACAGGCGCTGTTGCTGGGCCTAGGCTACACCGGAACGCACTTCCGCGTGATCGAGGCCGATTCGACGACTGCGCTCGATACCGCGCTCGCCGGCTTGCGCACCACCGCACAGCGCCTGCCTGCCACCCCGGCCCGTTTCGCCATCGCCGCCGGCAAGCGCGACCGGCTCGAGATGGCGCTCGATCATCTGATGGGTGCAGCGCCCGCCCTGCAGACGCCGGCCGATGCACCGCTGGCTTTGGCGCTGCCCGCGGGCTCGCCCCTCGGGGCCATCGCGGTCGACAAGGAGAAGTGCACGCTGTGCCTGGCCTGCGTCAGCGCCTGCCCGTCGGGCGCACTCCTGGACAGCCAGAGCGCACCGCAGTTGCGCTTCATCGAGAAGAACTGCGTTCAATGCGGCTTGTGCGAGACCACCTGCCCCGAGGATGCCGTTTCGCTCGTGCCACGCCTGCTGGCTTCGCCCGAACGCAAGCAGCAGGTGCTTCTCAACGAGGCAAAGCCTTGGGCATGCATCCGGTGCAGCAAGCCCTTCGGCACGCAGAAAGCAATCGAGGCCATGCTCGGCAAGCTGGCCGGTCATGCGATGTTCCAGGGCGAGGCGCTGGAACGGCTCAAGATGTGCAGCGACTGCCGGGTCATCGACCTCTACAGCGCCACCAACGAAGTGAAGATCGCCCCGCTATGAGCCAGACTTTTCCTGCGTCTTCTGCACTCGACGAGGAGGTGGCGCGCGCCGAGCTCTACGGTCTCCTCGCGCGGCTCTGGTACGCGGCACCCGATGCCGGGCTGCTGGAAGCGTTCCAGGTTGCGCCTACCGAGGCCCCGGCCGCGGGCGCCTTTCTGGAGGAGCCGTGGCGCCAGTTGGTCGGCGTTGCGCGCAACACCAGCGTGGCCGCCGCGCACGACGAGTACGACGCGCTCTTCGGCGGCATCGGCAAGCCCGATGTCTTCCTTTTCGGCTCGCACTACCTGAGCGGCTTCCTCAACGACAAGCCACTCGTGCAACTGCGTCACGACCTCGACCGACTGGGTCTTGCGCGTACCGAGGCCACCTACGAAACCGAGGACCACATCGCCTGCCTGTTCGAGGTGATGCGCTACCTGATCGCCGGCGAAGACGTGGCGGTCGCCAACCTTACACAACAACAGGCTATGTTCTCGAAACACATCCAGCCCTTGCTGCCCGCGTTGTGCGACGCTGTCGCCCAGCATCCGAAGGCCCGGTTCTACGGGGCGCTCGCCATCTTCACGCGCGCGTTCGGCGAAGTCGAGGCGCAGGCCTTCGACATGCTGGCCTGAGGGAAGGGGAAATCGGGTTGCCCGTGACGTGTTGCTGGTCTAGTATCCAAAAGCACTCGCGCATTTCATAACGTGTCGAGCCTAGCCACTCCTGGAGTCAAGATGCAGGACAGCCAAAACGCCGGTCTCAAGCCGGCCTCCCGCCGGGGATTCTTTCTCGGTGCCGCCACCGCCGGCGCCGCCGCAGCGGCAGTCACGGTGCTGCCGAAGGTCGTTGTCGAGGCGCCCGTCGCCACCGCCGCTCCCTCCTTGCCGCCCCCGCCCGAGAATGGCGGTGGCTATTCCCTGAGCGAGCACGTCAAGCGCTACTACGCAACCGCTTCAGCCTGAGGAGTCCCTGTGCTTCTGACAAGAAAATCCCCGGGCACCGCGAGTCCACGTGCCTCCGATCCGTCCACCGCCACCTCACCCTTTGTCCACAGCCTGCGGCGCGGGCTCGCGAATGCGTTGCCCACCATGGACCGGCGCGCCTTCCTGCGGCGCTCCGGCCTCGGTGTCGGCGTGGGCCTTGCTGCCAGCCAGCTCACGCTGATCCAGAAGGCTCGGGCCGCCGATGGCCGGCCCGTCGCCATCGGCGCCGGCAAGATCGAGGTCAAGCGCACGGTGTGCTCGCACTGCTCGGTCGGCTGCGCTTCCGATGCGGTGGTCGAGAACGGTGTGTGGGTGCGGCAGGAGCCGGTCTTCGACTCCCCCATCAACCTGGGCGCTCACTGCGCCAAGGGTGCCGCGCTGCGCGAGCACGGCCATGGCGAATACCGCCTGCGCTATCCGATGAAGCTGGTCAACGGCAAGTACGAGCGAATCAGCTGGGATACCGCGCTCGACGAAATCACTGCCAAGCTCAAGGAGCTCACCAAGGCCAGCGGTCCCGATGCGATCTACTGGATCGGTTCGAGCAAGCACAGCAACGAGCAGGCCTACCTGCTGCGCAAGTTCGTGAGTTTCTTCGGCAGCAACAACTGCGACCACCAGGCGCGCATCTGCCACTCGACCACGGTCGCGGGCGTGGCGAACACATGGGGCTACGGCGCCATGACCAATTCGTACAACGACATGCGCAATGCGAAGGTCGCGATGTACATCGGCTCGAACGCGGCCGAAGCGCATCCGGTGAGCATGCTGCACATGCTCCACGCGAAGGAAAACGGCTGCAAGATGATCGTGGTCGATCCACGCTTCACCCGCACGGCAGCCAAGGCCCACGAGTACGTGCGCATCCGCTCTGGCTCGGACATCGCATTTCTCTTCGGCATCCTGCACCACATCTTCAAGAACGGCTGGGAAGACAAGCGCTATCTCAACGACCGCGTCTACGGCATGGAAGAGGTCCGTGCGGAAGTGATGAGCAAGTGGACGCCCGACAAGGTCGAGGAGGCCTGCGGCGTGAGCGAGGCGCAGGTGCTGAAGGTCGCCACGATGCTCAACGAGAACCGCCCCGGCACCATCGTCTGGTGCATGGGCCAGACGCAGCACACCATCGGCAATGCCATCGTGCGGGCTTCCTGCATCCTGCAACTCGCATTGGGCAACGTGGGCAAGTCGGGCGGCGGCACCAACATCTTCCGCGGCCACGACAACGTGCAAGGCGCCACCGACGTCGGCCCCAATCCTGATTCGCTGCCGGGCTACTACGGCCTGGTCGAAGGTTCTTGGAAGCACTTCGCCGCCGCCTGGGGCGTGGACTTCGAATGGATCAAGGGCCGCTTCGCATCGCCCGCGATGATGAGCAAGCCCGGCATCACGGTCTCGCGCTGGATCGACGGCGTGCTCGAGAAGAACGAGTTGATCGACCAGGACTCGAACCTGCGCGGCGTCTTCTATTGGGGCCACGCGCCCAACTCGCAGACGCGCGGCCTCGAGATGAAGCGGGCCATGGACAAGCTGGACCTGCTGGTGGTGGTCGATCCCTATCCCTCGGCCACCGCCGCCATGGCAGCGATGCCGGGAAGGCCCGAGGACGCCAACGCGAACCGCGCGGTGTACCTGCTGCCGGCCTGCACGCAGTTCGAGACCAGCGGATCGGTGACGGCGTCGAACCGGTCGATCCAGTGGCGCGAGAAGGTCATCGAGCCGCTGTGGGAGAGCCGCAGCGACCACATGATCATGCAGCAGTTCGCCGACCGCCTGGGCTTCGGCAAGGAGCTCAGCAAGAACTACAAGATGCAGAAGGTCAAGGGCATGGACGAGCCCGTGCCCGACGACATCCTGCGCGAGATCAACAAGTCGTGCTGGGCCGTCGGCTACACGGGCCAGAGTCCGGAACGGCTGCAGGCGCACATGCGCAACATGGCCGCCTTCGACGTGCGCACGCTCAAGGCCAAGGGCTCCGTGAAGGACAAGGTCAACGGCTACGACATGACGGGCGATTACTTCGGCCTCCCCTGGCCCTGCTATGGCACGCCCGAGCTCAAGCATCCCGGCTCGCCCAATCTCTACGATCCGTCCAAGCACGTGATGGACGGCGGCGGCAACTTCCGCGCGAACTTCGGTGTCGAGCGCAACGGCAAGAACCTGCTGGCCGAGGACGGTTCGCACTCGCTGGGCGCCGACATCACCACGGGCTATCCAGAACTCGACCACCTGCTGCTAAAGAAGCTCGGCTGGTGGGACGAGCTGACCGACGCCGAGAAGCCCAAGGCCGAAGGCAAGAACTGGAAGACCGACAGTTCAGGCGGCATGATCCGCGTGTTCATGAAGAACCACGGCTGCCATCCCTTCGGCAATGCCAAGGCACGGGCCGTTGTGTGGAATTTCCCGGATGGCATTCCGCAACACCGCGAACCGCTCTACGGCACCCGGCCCGACCTGGCCGTGAAGTACCCGACGCACGACGACAAGATGGCCTTCTGGCGCATGCCCACGCTCTACAAGAGCGTCCAGCAGAAGAACATCGCCGACAAGATTGCCGAGAAATTCCCGTACATCATGACCTCGGGGCGGCTCGTGGAGTACGAGGGCGGTGGCGAAGAAACGCGCTCCAATCCCTGGCTCGCCGAGTTGCAGCAGGAGATGTTCGTCGAGATCAATCCGAAGGTGGCGGCCGAGAAGAACATCCGCAACGGTGAGCGCGCCTGGGTGCACACCCCCACCGGCGCCAAGCTCAACGTGCAGGCCCTGGTGACCGAGCGCGTGGGGCCCGACACGGTGTTCCTGCCCTTCCACTTCTCGGGCCACTGGCAGGGCGCGGACATGCTCGCCTACTACCCCAAGGGCGCGGCGCCCATCGTGCGCGGGGAGGCGATCAACACCGGCACGACCTACGGCTACGACAGCGTCACCATGATGCAAGAGACCAAGACCACGGTCTGCAACATCGAGAAAGCATAAGGAAATCCCATGGCAAGAATGAAGTTCGTCTGCGATTCCGAACGCTGCATCGAGTGCAACGGCTGCGTCACCGCCTGCAAGAACGAGAACGAGGTGCCATGGGGCGTGAACCGGCGCCGCGTGGTCACGCTCAACGACGGCCTGCCGGGCGAGAAGTCGATCTCGGTGGCCTGCATGCACTGCTCCGACGCGCCCTGCATGGCCGTCTGCCCCGTGCAATGTTTCTACCGCACCGACGAGGGCGTAGTGCTGCACGACAAGGACGTGTGCATCGGCTGCGGCTACTGCTCGTACGCCTGCCCCTTCGGCGCGCCGCAGTTCCCGTCGCAGGGCACCTTCGGCGCGCGCGGCAAGATGGACAAGTGCACCTTCTGCGCCGGCGGCCCCGAGGCCAACGGCTCCGAGGCCGAGTTCGAGAAGTACGGCCGCAACCGCTTGGCCGAAGGCAAGCTGCCCGCCTGCGCCGAGATGTGCTCGACCAAGGCGCTGCTGGCCGGCGACGGCGACGTGGTGGCGGACATCTTCCGCACCCGCGTCCTGCACCGCGGCACGGGCGCCGAGGTCTGGGGCTGGGGCACGGCCTACGGATCGCAGCAGGCCGGCACGCCGCCCACCGGAGACAAGAAGTGAGGCGGGCGGCGCTGATCCTCGCTGCGATCGCTTCGGGCGCCATGTCGCTTGCAGCCTGCACCGAGAAGCCGCAGACGAATGCCGAAGGGGTCAAGCACGATGCCGTGCCCTGGACCGGCACGGGTCCGCAGGCCAACACCGGAACGGCCTTCACCGCGCCGGGTTGGAAGGTGGGCGACAAGACCGCCTGGGAGCAGCAGATCAAGCTGCGCTCGAACGGCCAGAACGAATACACCAAAGAGAACTGAGCTGGAGGCCGCATGAGCGTCACCATCCGCACCAGGCAAGCGTTCAACGCGCTGTTGGCGACCGTGCTTTTGGGCTGCGCGTCGGTGGCGTCGGCGCAGGGCGCCAACCCGGCCGCCAGCGGTGCCGTCACCGCCGCGCCCTCAACCGAGGCGGCTGCGCCTGCCGCGCAAGCTGGCGCAGGCATCCGCAGCCAGAACATCTTCGACGTCAAGCCCGAGGCCAGCGCCGACCCGAACTACCTCAACCAGACCAACGGGGAGCGCAACAAGGTCCAGCCCGGCAACAACGCGCCGATGTGGCGAGATGTGAGCCGAGGTGTCACCGGCTACAGCAGCCTGCCGGTGAGCGAGGCGCCCGAGGCCGGCAACCTGATCCAGGGCTTCGTTCAGTACCCCGGTTCGCGCTTCACCAACGCGGGCGAGGCGTGGCGCCAGGTGCGCAACAACTGGATCATTCCGTACGGCGCGGCGCTGCTGTTCGTCACGCTGCTGGCGTTGGCGATCTTCTACTTCACGCGCGGCCCGATCCGGCTCCACGAGCCGGAGACCGGCCGCAAGATCGAACGCTTCACGCCCTTCGAGCGCGCCACGCACTGGTCGAATGCCATTGCCTTCGTCACCCTTGCGATCTCGGGCATCGTGATGGCCTTCGGCAAGTTTTTCCTGCTGCCGGTGCTCGGCAGCTCGCTGTTCGGCTACCTCGCGTACGTGCTCAAGACCGTGCACAACTTCGTCGGGCCGCTGTTCGTCGTGACTACGCTGTTCATGATCTTCACCTTCATCCGCAGCAACTGGCCGCGCAAGGAAGACCTCACCTGGTTGCGCAAAGGCGGTGGCCTGTTCGGCGGCACGGAGCCTGCATCGCACCGCTTCAACGCCGGCGAGAAGGCGGTGTTCTGGGGCGGCGTGCTGTTTCTCGGCAGCATCGTCATCGCCTCGGGGCTGTTCCTCGACAAGCTGCTGCCGGGCTTCGTCTACACGCGCGGCGAAATGCAGATCGCGCACATGGTGCATGCGGTGGCCACGCTGCTCATGATGGCCATGATCATGGGCCACATCTACATCGGCACGCTGGGCATGACCGGCGCCTACAAGGCGATGCGCGAAGGCTACGTCGACGAGGCCTGGGCGCGCGAGCATCACAAGCTCTGGTACGACGACATCGAGGCCGGCAAGATTCCGGCGCAACGCTCGTCGCCGCCTGCCGCATCGGAGCCGCCTGCGCGGCCGGTGCCAGTGCAAGGAACCTCCGCATGAAGCACACGCTGACTCTTCTCTGCGCGCTGGCGCTCCCGCTGGCTGCACCGTCCATTTTCGCGAAGCTGCCGGCGCCTTCGCCCGAAGCACAGGCCAAGGCTGCCGACACCGCAGCCAAGACCGCGTGGAGCGGCAAGGTCGACGGCTACCTGTTGTGCAAGGCGCAGGACCAGGTCGCGGCCAAGTACCGCGCCAGCGCCCAGGCCGCCGGCAAGCCGGTGCCGGCCGCGACGACCACGCCGCCCTGTACCGACCCGGGCCCCTACGCCGCGGCGGCACCGGCCCAGGTCAAACCCATCGAAGCGTCGGGGGCGCACTCGCCAGCCCCCACGGCGGCATCGCCGCCCAGCTCGAACCAGACCTCGGCCGAGACGAATCCCGCGCCGAAGAAGTGAATCTGCCGCGCCTCGCGCAAGCGCAGGCGGACCCGAGCACTGCGCCGAGCCAGCGGCATCCAACTCCTATACTGGCCGCAATGCTCCCACCCGAACGAACTGCCTCGCCCGATGTGCGCATGCGCGGCTTCACGCAGCGCGCGGAGGTTCCCACGGCACTCGCGTGGATCGATGCCCACACGCCGTTGCTGCCCGGCGAGTCCGTGACCGTCGACGAGGCCACGGGACGGGTGCTGCTGGGTGACGTGGTCGCGCCCATCGCGGTGCCCGAATTCGACCGCTCCGCCATGGACGGCTATGCGCTGCGCGGCGGCGAGACCACGGGCGCCGGCGAATACAACCCGTTGGAGTTTCCGATCGTGGGCCATGCCTGGCCCGGCCGGCCTTTCGATGGCGCCGTGCCCGCGGGCAGCGCCATCCGCATCATGACCGGCGCTCCGGTTCCGTCGGAACTGGATGCCGTGGTGCCCGCCGAATATGCGAGCACGCAGGACGCACGCCTCGCCATCACGCGGGCCGTCGCGCCCGGCCAGCATGTGGGTCGCATCGGTGAAGACATCGCGCGCGGCAGCACGGCGCTCGCCGCGGGCCGTCGGCTGCGCCCGCAGGATGCAGGGCTGGCAGCCTCGCTCGGTCTCGCGCAGCTGGAGGTGGTGCGCCGGCCGCGCGTGCGACTGCTCGTGACCGGCAACGAAGTGCGACCGCCCGGTGCATCCAAGGGCCCCTACGAAATCTACGACGCCAACTCCGTGACCTTGCGCGGCCTCGTGGCGCGCGACGGCGGACTGCTCGAATCGCACCAGCGGTTGGGCGACGACCCACAGGTCATCGCGCAGGCGATGGCGGCCCCCGGGGCCGATGTGGTGCTCATCTCCGGCGGCTCCAGCGTGGGCGCCGAGGACCATGCGCCGCGCCTGCTGGCCGAGCTGGGCGAGTTGGCCATCCACGGCATCGCCATGCGGCCCTCCAGCCCGGCTGGCATGGGGCGCATCGGCAACACGCTGGTCTTCCTGCTGCCGGGCAACCCGGTCTCCTGTCTCTGTGCCTACGACTTCTTCGCGGGCCGTGCGATCCGCCGCATCGGCGGCCGGCCCGCCGACTGGCCCTACCGCCAGGTTCGCGCGTCCGTGGCGCGCAAGATCGTCTCGCAGGTGGGCCGCGTCGACTACGTGCGCGTGAAGCTCGGCGAAGGCGGCGTGGAGCCGCTCGCGCTCTCGGGTGCTTCCGTGCTGAGCTCGACCACGCGGGCCGACGGCTTCGTGGTCGCTCCCGCCGAGAGCGAGGGCTACGGGCCGGGAACCGAAGTCGTTGTTCATCTCTACGAATGCCTGTGAAACCCCAATCGCAATTCCTCGATGTCGTCACGCGGGACGAGGCCGAGCGCCGCTTTCGTGAACACCTGACGCTCGCGCCGCTGGGCCGCGAAGCCGTTCCCCTGCACGAGGCGCTGGGTCGTGTGCTGGCCGACGACGTGATCGCCGCCATCGACGTGCCCGGCTTCGATCGCTCCAACGTCGACGGCTTTGCTGTGCAGGCCGCCGACACCTGGGGCGCGATGGAAGAACAGGCGCGCTCGCTGGCCCTCGTCGGCGAGACGCTGGCGCCCGGCATCGTGCCGCAGCGAGAGGTGACGAGCGGATGCGCGACGGCAATCGCCACCGGCGGCATGCTGCCGCGCGGCGCCGATGCGGTGGTGATGGTGGAGCACACCGATGCCGACGATGGCCAGGTGCAGATCCGCCGCGCGGCCACCGAGGGCGAGAACGTCAGCTACGCCGGCACCGACATCGCGCGCGGCGAAACGGTGCTGCGCGCCGGCCAGCCGCTGAGCTCGCGGGAGATCGGCGTGCTCGCGGCGCTCGGCCTGGCCGAGGTCGGCGTGTACCGCAAGCCGCGCGTGGCGATCTTCTCCACCGGCAACGAGATCGTCGCGCCCGGTGCGCCGCTGCCCACGGGCGCTGTGTACGACTCCAACGCCGCCATCATCGGCGCCGCTGTCGAGGAGCTGGGCGGCCTGCCGGTGCGGCTGGGCGTGATCCCGGACGACGAGGCCCGGTTGTCGGCCGCACTCGCGCAGGGGCTGGCGTGCGATGCCGTGGTCTTCTCGGGCGGCACCTCCAAGGGCGAGGGAGATCTCTCCTACCGCGTGGTCGCCGCCCTCGGCGATCCGGGCGTGGTGGCGCACGGCGTGGCGCTCAAGCCCGGCAAGCCCGTGTGCCTGGCCGTCACGGGGGGCAAGCCGGTGGTGATCCTGCCGGGCTTTCCGACTTCGGCGGTGTTCACCTTCCACGAATTCCTGGCGCCCGTGATCCGCGCCTTCGCGGGCCTGCCGCCGGAGCGGCGCGAGCACGTGGCCGCCACGCTGCCCATGCGCATCAACTCCGAGCGCGGCCGCACCGAGTACCTGCTGGTGGGCCTGGTGCCCACCGACGACGGCCTGGCCGCCTACCCGATGGGCAAGGGCTCGGGCTCGGTCACCACCTTCAGCAGCGCGGATGGCTTCATCACCATCGGCCAGCACACCGAGATCGTCGACGCCGGCGCGCCCGTGCAGGTGCAGTTGCTGGGCCAGGGGCTGGACGCCGCCGACCTGATCCTCATAGGCAGCCATTGCGTGGGGCTGGACTGGCTGGCGGGCGAGCTGATGCGCCAGGGCATCCGCATCAAGGCCATGAACGTGGGCAGCACGGGTGGTCTGATGGCCGCCAGGCGCGGTGAATGCGACGTGGCGGGCATCCACCTGATGGACCCGGCCACCGGTGTCTACAACCGGCCGCTGCTCACACCGGAGCTGGAATTGGTTTCGGGCTATGGCCGCATGCAGGGCGTCGTCCACCGTCCTGGCGATACGCGCTTCGAGGGGCGCGATGCCGCCGCGGCGATCGCGGCCGCGATCGCCGAACCCGGCTGCACCATGGTCAACCGCAATGCCGGCAGCGGCACGCGCATCCTCATCGACCGCCTGCTCGGCAGCGCCAAGCCACCCGGCTACGGCGTGCAGACCAAGTCGCACAACGCGGTGGCCGTGGCCGTGGCGCAGCAGCGCGCCGACTGGGGACTGGCCATCGACACGGTCGCACGGCAGTACGGGCTCGGCTTCATTCCGGTGCAGGAGGAGCGCTACGACTTCGCAGTGCCCAAGACGCGGCTGGCGCGTGCGCCGGTGCAGGCCTTCGTGGCCCTGCTGCAATCGGCCACGGCGCGCGAAGCGCTCGGCCGGTTGGGCTTTCGAGTCGACCCGCCAATCTGAAAGAACCGTCAGCATGAACTCGCGCAAACGCCTCACCCTTCTTGCCTTCGCCGGCGTTCTTGCCGGCGCCCTGCTCGCGCCTGTCGCCCAGGCGCAGGACAAGTTCATCGTGCTGGCCTCCACCACCTCGACCGAACAGTCGGGCCTCTTCAAGCACCTGCTGCCGCTGTTCACGCGGGCTTCGGGCACCGAGGTGCGCGTGGTGGCCGTGGGCACGGGCCAGGCGCTGGACCTCGGGCGCCGCGGCGATGCCGATGCCCTGTTCGTGCACGACCAGCCCGCCGAGGAAAAATTCGTCGCCGAGGGCTTCGGGCTCGCGCGCCGGCCGGTCATGTACAACGACTTCGTGCTGGTCGGGCCGAAGTCCGACCCGGCCGGGGTGCGCGGCAACGACATCGCCGCGGCCCTCAAGCGGCTGGGCGCCACCGGCGGCGCCTTCATCTCGCGTGGCGACAAGAGCGGCACCCACTCGGCCGAGCTGCGCCAATGGAAGGTGGCCGGCATCGACCTCGCGAGCGCCAAGCCCGCTGGCTACAAGGAGTGCGGCTGCGGAATGGGCCAGGCGCTCAACATCGCCGCGTCCACCAATGCCTATGTGCTCTCCGATCGCGGCACCTGGCTCAGCTTCAAGAACCGCGGCGACCTGGGCATCCTGGTCGAGGGCGACAAGCAACTGTTCAACCAGTACGGCGTGATCGTGGTGAACCCTGCCAAGAATCCGCACGTGAAGAAGGAGCTGGCGCAGGCCTTCTCCGACTGGGTGGTGTCGCCCGACGGGCAGGCCGCCATCGCCGCGTACAGGATCGGCGGCGAGCAGCTCTTCTTCCCGAACGCGAACCAGTGAACGGCAATCCGGCGAGTCGGTGTGCCCGGGGGCGATGACCAAGGCTGCGCGGCTGCATTGAAAGCCGTCCTTCGATGAACACCATGACCGAAGGCTGGTCGCTGGCCTGGCAACTCATCGCGGGCGCCGACCCCGAACTTGTCAGCATCACGGCGCTCTCGCTGCAGGTCAGTGCCACGGCTTGCGCCATCGGCGCGCTGTTCGGCCTGCTGCTGGGCGCGTGGCTGGCGGTGGCGCGATTCCCGGGCCATGCGTTGGCCGTGTGGTTGGTGAACACGCTGCTCGCGCTGCCCGCCGTGGTGGTGGGCCTGCTGGTGTACCTGCTGCTCTCCCGCTCGGGACCGCTGGGCGAATTGGGAATCCTGTTCACGCCTTCGGCGATGGTGGTGGCGCAGAGCGTGCTTGTCACCCCGCTGATTGCCGCCCTGTCGCGCCGGCTCGTGCTGGCAGCGCTGGCCGATGGCGGCGACCAGCTGCGCTCCCTGGGGGCCGGGCCACTCACCACCTCCTTGCTGATGCTGGTGCACGACCGGATGGGGGTGGCCACCGTCCTGCTCACGGCCTTCGCGCGGGCCATCGCCGAGGTGGGCGCCGTGATGATCGTGGGCGGCAACATCGCCGGCGTCACACGCGTGATGACCACCACCATTGCACTGGAAACCAGCAAGGGAGACCTCGCGCTGGCGTTGGCGCTGGGCCTCGTGTTGCTGGCCGTGGTCGGCGCAATCAACGGCGTCATCGGAGCGCTGCAGTGGATGGCCACCCGGCCGCGCAGCACCCCGCCTCAGGGCAAATCGCAGACGGCACCCCGTCCGCCGCCCGTCCTTCGAACGTCAGCTCTGGCCGAGATGACACCTTTGATCGTGGCGGAGCGGGTCACGGTGCGCTTCCGTTCGTTGACCGCACTGGATGACGCATCGCTGACCCTGCGCCGGGGTGACCGGCTCGTCCTCGTGGGTGCCAACGGCTCGGGCAAGACCACGCTGCTGCGGCTGCTGCACGGCCTGATTTCGTGCGAAGGCCGCCTGAAGCGCTTGCCGCTGCAACCCGAAGGCCGCCTTCCGCGCGCGGCCATGCTGTTCCAGCGCCCCTTTCTGCTGAGCCTCTCGGTCTGGCGCAATGTCTGGGTCGGCCTGTGGCTTTCCGGCGTACCCGCCGCAGAGCGCAACGAGCGCTGCCGGCAAGGCCTGGCACACGTGGGCCTGCTCGAACACGCCACGCGATCTGCCCGCTCGCTGTCGGGCGGCCAGCAGCAGCGCCTCGGCCTGGCGCGCGCCTGGGCACTGCAGCCCGACATCCTGTTTCTCGACGAGCCGACCGCGAGCCTGGACCCCGGCGCGAAGAACGAGATCGAAGCCCTCATCGAAGAGGTCGCCGACAGCGGCGTGACGATCGTGATGAGCACCCACAACCTGGGGCAGGCCAAGCGCCTCGCCACGCGCGTGGCCTATCTGCATGCGGGGCGGATCGTCGTCGAGCGACCCGTGGCGGGCTTCTTCGATTCGCAGGATCTGCCCGCCGAAGCCGCCCAGTTCCTGCAGGGCGAACTTGGCTGGCGCCTGCGGCCGTAGCGCCACGCCGCACGGTCGTGTGCCGGCGGACGAAGTTCGGGGCGCCGGCCGGCGCGGCTCAGAGCACTTCGTCGCGCAACTGCGGGAACACCTTCGACACCTTCGCCAGCAGGTAGTCGCCGTAGCGGCCGCTGAAGGCGTGCACGTTGGCGCGGTCCCAGCGCTCGGCGCTGTCGTCGAGCGCTTGCGCACCCGCAAGGCCTTCGATGCGCTGCACGCGCGCCTCGAAATTCGGATCGAAGAACAGCGGGAACGACAGCCGGTCGCGCCCCGAGGTGTTGCGCTTCACGCGGTGCGGCGTCGACTTGTAGAGTCCGCCGGTCATGCGGTCGAGCATGTCGCCGATGTTGCAGATGAAGGAGCCCGCAATCGGCGGCGCATCGATCCAGCCGCCGGGCGTGTGCACCGCGAGGCCGCCCACGGCGTCCTGGTGCAGGATGGTGAGCAGGCCGTAGTCGGTGTGCTCGCCGACACCCCACTGCACGTCGAGCCCTTCGGGCACGGGCTGCGAGGGGTAGTTGAAGAGGCGAAACAGGATCAGCGGATCGGCGGTGTAGCGCTCGGCGAAATACGTGGCCGGCAGGCCGAGGCTCAGCGCGATGCCTTCCATCAGGCGATGGCCGAGTTGCGTCACTGCAGCCATGTAGTCGAGGATGGTTTCGCGGAACCCCGGGACATCGGGGAAGAGGTTCGGTCCATGCACCGGCGTCTTCGCCTGCACCAGCGGGTGCGTGGCGGGCAGCTCGGTGCCAAGGTACAGGCCTTCCTTCCAGTCGGGCCGGCCCGAGGTCAGCTCGCCGCCGAGCGGGAAGAAGCCGCGCCATGCGCGCCCACCGAGGGCCATGCGCCACTGCATCTTGGTTTCTTCGGGCAGCTCGAAGAACCGGTGGCTCAGGTCTTCGAGCCGCTGCACCAGCGCCGCATCGACGCCGTGGCCCGTGACGTAGAAGAAACCGTGTGCGCGGCAGGCGGCGCCGATCTGCGTTGCCACGTCGTCGCGACCGGTCGTGCCGGCCACAAGCGCCGCAACGTCGATCAGGGGGAGGGTGGAGTCGGTCATGCGTCTCTCGAGAAAGGGGAGCGGATGTCGGACAGGAACTGCTGCGCACGCGGATGCTGCGGCCGGTTGAAGAAGTCGTCGGGCGTCGCACGCTCGAGCACCTTGCCCTCGTCCATGAAGATCACGCGGTCGGCCACCTCGCGCGCGAAGCCCATCTCGTGCGTGACGCAGACCATGGTCATGCCGTCGCGCGTGAGGTCGCGCATCACCAGCAGCACCTCGCCGACCATCTCGGGGTCGAGCGCGCTGGTGGGTTCATCGAACAGCATCAGCGGCGGCTGCATCGCGAGTGCGCGCGCGATCGCCACGCGCTGCTGCTGGCCGCCCGAGAGTTCGCTGGGCCACGCATTGGCCTTGTTGGCGAGGCCCACGCGGTGCAGCAGCGCCATCGCGCGTTCCTCGGCGTCCTTGCGTGTGAGGCCGCGCAGTTGCATCGGCGCCATCGTGCAGTTCTGCAGCACCGTGAGGTGCGGGAACAGGTTGAACTGCTGGAACACGAAGCCGATGCGCGAGCGGAACACGTTCACGTCGGTGCCGGGTGCGTGGATGTCCTGGCCCTCGAAGAGGATGCGGCCCGACTGGATCGGCTCCAGCCGGTTGAAGGTGCGGATCAGCGTCGACTTGCCCGAGCCTGAGGGCCCGCACACCACGACGACCTCGCCCTTGTGGATGGTCTCGTTGATGTCGACCAGGGCCTGGTAGCTGCCGTACCACTTGTTGACGTTCTGCAGTTCGATCATGCGGACACCTTGGGCGCGGAGGCGGAGGAAGAGGCGATGGTGGACATGCCGCGGCGCGCGAGCCGACGCTCCAGCCAATAGGCGAAGCGCGACAGCCCGAAGCAAAGAATGAAATACGTGCCGCCGAGGATCAGGTAGATCTGCGCCGGCTTGGTGAACACCTGCGTGTTGATCTGCGTCGCGATGAACGACACCTCCGCCAGGCCGATGATGTAGCCGAGCGAGGTCTCCTTGATGGTCGAGACGAACTGGTTCACCAGCGAGGGCAGCATGCTGCGCAGCGCCTGCGGCAGCACCACGAGACGCATCGCGCGGAAGTAGCTCAGGCCGAGCGCACGGGCGGTTTCCATCTGCCCGCGCGGCAGGCCCTGGATGCCGGCGCGCACGATCTCGGCGAGGTAGGCGGCGTCGAAGATCACCAGCGCGATCAGCATGGTGGTGAACTGGTCGGTCTTCACGCCCGTCACGCTGGGCAGGAAGAAGTAGGCCCAGAAGATCACCATCAGCAAGGGCAGGCCGCGCACCACGAACACGAAACCCGTCACCGGCCAGCGGAGCCAGCGCCACGGGCTCACGCGTGCGAGACCGAGCACGATGCCCAGCGGCAGCGCGAGCACCAGCCCGCACGAGGCCAGCAGCAGCGTGAGCACCAGCCCACCGAGCGGGCCGTTCGGGTACTGCCCGATGAGGAAGTAGACCCAGTAGTCGTTGATGATCTGAAGCATCGCGTTGCCGTCCTCAGATCGTCCGCACCGGGAAGCGGTGGTGATACCAGGTGGCCAGGCCCGTGATGGCCAGCGACACGCTCAGGTATGCCGCGCTCGCGAAAGCGAACGACTCGAAGCTGCGAAAGGTCGCGCTCTCCACCTGCCCGGCCTGGTACATGAGTTCGGCCACGCCGATCACGGTGGCGATCGAGGTGTTCTTCCAGAGGCTCAGTGTCTGCGAGATCAGCGGCGGCACCGTGATGCGCAGCGCCTGCGGCAGCACCACGCGGCGCATGGTGTCCAGGAAGCCGAAGCCCAGCGCGCGCCCGGCTTCGAACTGCACGGTCGGGATCGCGCGGATGCCGCTGCGGATGTCCTCCGCCATGAAGGCGGCCGTGTACAGCGCAAGCGCGACGATGGCGCTGTAGGCCTCGATGTGGCCCGCATAGAGCCACTGCTTGATGCCGTCGGGCAAGAGCTCCGGCGCGCCGAAGTACCAGAAGAGCATGTGCGCGAGCAGCGGGATGTTGCGGATCGATTCCACGTACGCGAAGCCCAGCCAGCGCAGCGGCGCGAGCGGCGACAGGCGCAAGAGCGCCACCACCAGCGCGATGGGCAGCGCGAGCACGAGCGAGGCCGCGAGCAGCTGCAGCGAGAGCAGGAGACCCGCGACGAGCATGTCGTGGTACTTGCCGGTCAGCAGCAAGGAATAGTCGAACAGGGGCATGGGGGGCGACAGTATCACCGTCGCGAGGGGATTGGTTTGGCTCCCTCCCCCGCTGGGGGAGGGTTGGGGTGGGGGCACGGCGGTGCGCGATGCGCCGCGGCCTGTTCAAAGGCCGCTTGCCCCCATCCCTGCCTTCCCCCAGAGGGGGAAGGAGAAATACCGGGTCAATCGATCTTGTCGGATTCGAACTTGAAGTCGCGCGTCTCAAAGCCCGAGGCCGTCGTCGGGCCGTACCACTTCACGAAGATCTTCTGCGCTTCGCCCGACTTCTCGAGTTCGCGCAGCGTGTCGTCCACCACGGCCTTCAGGCCGCTCTCGCCCTTCTTGATGCCGATGGCCAGCGCCTCGGTGCTCAGGTTCTGCTTGAGCACCACGTACTGCGCCTTCGCCGGACCGAGCTTGGCATAGCTGCGCAGCAGCGCGGCCTCGTCGTCCACGTAGCCGACGCCCTTGCCTTGCTGCAGCGCCTGGAAGGCCTGCTGGCTCGTGTCGAAGGTCACGACCTCGGCAGTCGGCACGGCCTTGCGGATGTTGGGTTCCTGCGTGCCGCCGCGGATGGTCAGCACCTTCTTGCCGCCCAGTTGCGGGATGTCGGCGATGCCGCTGTCCTTCTTCACGATGGCCTTCTGGCCGGTCACGAAGGTGGTAAGCGAGAAGTCGATCTGCGCCTCGCGCTCCTTGTTGTGCGTGAGGCCCGCGGCCACCAGGTCCACGTGGCCTTGTTGCAACTCGGGAATGCGCGCGGCCACGGCGATTTGCTTCAACACCGGCTTCACGCCGATCTTCTTGGCGATGGCGTTCACCAGGTCGACTTCGTAGCCGACGATCTGGCGCGTCTTCGGGTCGACGAAGGTGGCGGGCTCGTCGGTGCCGAGCACGCCGACCACGAGCTCGCCCTTCTTCTTGATGTCGGCAAGCTGGTCCGCGTGGGCGACGGTGCCCAGCAGCAAGGTGGAGGCGGCGAGGGCCGCTGCAATCAGGTTCAAGCGCATGTTCTTCTCCTTCATGGAAAGCAAGGGCGGCACCTTATCAATAAAACTTCAGATCATTAAATGGTCAATTCATATATCGACATGTGCGTGCGGCTATGAGCGGCGCACCCTGTCATTCGGCTGGTTCCCATGGCATGGGCGAGCCCAAGCCGCTACCGCAATAGGTCCACGACCAGGTGGCGCTCTCTCCTTCGTAGGGCCCGCTGTAGCCCGAGTTGAACTGGCGCCAACCTGCTTGCGCTCGGGAGGCATCGTCTTCGAACATGCCCAGGAGTGCTTCGAGCGTTTGCCGCCATTCGGGACCCGTGCCGACCATGATTTCGACGGTGTCGAGGTGAACGAACTCGGAGGGGGCCTGCTCCAGCACGACTGCGAACTGGTCGAACCAGTCCGGATTCATGGCGGGGAAGCGCAACGTCAGCAGTTCGCGTCTCGCGGCGAGTGTTGCCACGGTCTTTGTGCGGTGCGCGATCAGGTAGGGCCACGGATTGGCCGGCTCGTCCGGGTCGGGCACGTCGACGATGTCCTCGGGGCGGAACAGGGCGAGCCACAGAAGAGGAAGGTGGGATCTGGCCTGCAGGTACGGGGCGTCATCGGAAATTTCTCCCCGCTCCGGCAGGGCGTCGACATCCGAAAAATACAACGCCGAATAGCTCCCCATGGCCTCGTCTCCCTTTTGCATGCGGATTCAGGAAATGATGCGGTTCGCCATGCCCGGCGGTCGCACCGGTGGCATTCTGCCGTCTGGGGCCGCTGAAGGTGCTGTTTTCAGGCTGGGTTAAATTCGCGGCGCGAAAACGTGCCCCGTGCCGTCCTTTGGCCTTCCATCTCCAGCGAGCTCTTCATGATCATCAAACCGCGCGTGCGTGGCTTCATCTGCGTCACCACTCACCCCACGGGTTGCGAAGCCAATGTCAGACAGCAGATCGAGCACGTCCTGGCCCAAGGCCGAATCGCGGGAGGACCGAAGAAGGTGCTCGTCATCGGCGCATCGACCGGCTATGGCCTGGCCGCACGCATCACCGCAGCCTTCGGCAGCGGCGCCGACACGCTCGGCGTGTTCTTCGAGCGGCCCGGGAGCGAGACCAAGCCTGCCTCGCCCGGCTGGTACAACACTGCCGCCTTCCATCGCGCTGCGGCGGAAGAAGGCCTCTACGCGAAGAGCATCAACGGCGACGGCTTCTCTGACGACGTGAAGCAGAAGACCATCGACGCGATCCGCGCAGACATGGGCCAGGTCGACCTTGTCGTCTACAGCCTGGCCGCGCCGCGACGCACGCATCCGAAGACCGGCCAGGTCTTCAACTCCACGCTCAAGCCCATCGGAAAGGCCGTCACGCTGCGCGGCCTCGACACCGACAACGAGGTCGTCAAGGAAACCGTGCTGGAGCCCGCCACGCAGGAGGAGATCGACAACACCGTCGCCGTGATGGGCGGCGAAGACTGGCAGATGTGGATCGACGCGCTGCAGTCCGCCGGCGTGCTGGCCGAGGGCGCCAAGACCACCGCCTTCACCTACCTGGGCGAGCAGATCACGCACGACATCTACTGGAACGGCTCCATCGGCGCCGCCAAGAAAGACCTCGACCAGAAGGTGCTCGGGATTCGCGCCGGCTTGGCCGCGAAGGGCGGCGATGCGCGCGTCTCGGTGCTCAAGGCGGTCGTGACGCAGGCGAGTTCGGCCATTCCGATGATGCCGCTGTACCTGTCGCTGCTGTTCAAGGTGATGAAGGAAAAGGGCACGCACGAAGGCTGCATCGAGCAGGTGTACGGCCTCTTTGCCGAGAGCCTCTACGGCAACACGCCGCACCTGGACGACGAAGGGCGCCTGCGTGCGGACTACAAGGAGCTGGCCCCCGACGTGCAGGCGCGCGTGGTCGAACTCTGGCCCCAGGTCACGAGCGAGAACATCCACGAACTCACCGACTTCGCGGGCTACAAGACCGAGTTCCTGCGCCTCTTCGGCTTCGCGGTCGCAGGCGTGGACTACGAGGCGGACGTGAATCCCGATGTGGGCATTCCGAACCTCGTGCAGGCCTAGAAGCGCCCAGAGGGATACTCCCGCCCATGCAGATTCAAGAAAAGCCGCCCGCCGGCACGCCCTTCGAGTGGATCGGCGGCGAACCGAAGGTGGAGGCGCTGGTCGAGCGCTTCTACGACCTGATGGACCTCGAGCCCGCCTACGCGCAACTGCGCGCGGTGCATGGCACCAGCCTCGACAACGCGCGCCAGCGCCTCTTCTGGTTCCTGTGCGGCTGGCTCGGCGGCCCGCAGCACTACACCGATCGCTTCGGCCACCCGATGCTGCGCGCGCGGCATTTGCCGCAGAGCATCGGCGGCCACAGCATCGGCATCAAGGAGCGCGACCAGTGGCTTGCCTGCATGGACCAGGCGATGGGCGAGACCGGTGTGCCTGACGACTTGCGCGCAAGGCTGCGCACTTCGTTCTTCCAGACAGCAGACTGGATGCGAAACCGTGGCGAATAGCGGCGAATAAGAACAGACACCGACTCCGAAAGACTCTCCCTCATGAATCCCATCGTCATCATCGGCGGCGGCCACGCCGCGGCCCAGCTGTGCGCCGGCCTTGCCGAGGCCGGGCAGGGCGCACGCGTGCACCTGGTCTGCGAAGAGGCTTGCGAGCCGTACCACCGGCCGCCACTGTCCAAGGCATTTCTCAAGAGCGCCGAAGAAACCACGCAGCCGCACAAGGCTGCCGACTGGTACCGCGAAGCGGGCATCACGCTGCATCTGGGCGATGCGGCCGTGGCCATCGACCGCGACGCGCACACCGTCATGCTGCGTTCGGGCGCAGTGCTGCCGTGGGAGCGGCTGGTGCTCGCGACCGGCACGCGTGCACGCCAGATGCCCGACCTGAAGCAAGGGCTCGAGAACGTCGCGAGCCTGCGTGCTGCCGACGAGGCGCATCGCCTGCGTGAGCGGCTTGCGGGTGCGCAGCACGTCACGGTGCTCGGCGGCGGCTTCATCGGCCTCGAAGTGGCGGCCACTGCCAAGGCACTCGGCAAGAGCGTGCAAGTGATCGAATGCGCGCCGCGCCTGCTGGGCCGCGCCGTGTCGCCCGAGCTGTCGGCGCATGTGCTCGCGACACATCGCGCGGCGGGCATCGACATCGTGCTCGGCGCGCAGACCGGTGCGTTCGAGGTCGAGGGCGATCGGCTGGTGTCGGTCCAGGTCAACGGCGTGAAGCAGCCGGTCGACCTGCTGTTGCTCGGCATCGGCGCTGTACCCGAGACCGCACTCGCGCAAGCCGCGGGCATCGAGTGCGCCGACGGCATCGTGGTCGATGGCCACATGCAGACCAGCGCGGCCGACGTGCTCGCCGTGGGCGACTGCACGCGCTTCCCTGATCGCCGCGCGGGCCGCGCACTGCGGCTCGAATCGGTGCAGAACGCGAACGACCAGGCGCGCACCGCGGTTGCCACGCTGACCGGCGCCGCGCGCACGCACGATGCGGTCGCGTGGTTCTGGTCCGACCAGGGCAGCATGCGCTTGCAGATGGCGGGCCTGATGCCGGCCGAAGACACGCCGGGCCTCACGAGCGTGCGCCGCCCCGGCCCCAAGCCGGAAGCTTTCTCGCTGTTCCACTATGTCGACGGGCAGCTCGCCTGCGTCGAATCGGTCAACGCGCCGGTCGATCACATGATGAGCCGCAAGCTGCTCGAGGCGGGGCGCAGTCCCGACGCGGTGGCGATTGCGGATGCGGCGATTCCGCTGAAGAACCACCTGGCATAGCGTATGACTCCCTTCCCCAGTGGGGGAAGGCGAAAAACTCAGCGCCGCACCGGCGCCAGCAGCACCACCAGCGCGCCCGCACCGCCTTCGGCCGGCTTCGCCTGCACGAACGCGATCACCTCGTTCTTCTGGATCAGCCATCGCTGCGTCTTGGTCTTGAGCACCGGCTGCTTGCCGGGCGAGCCGAGGCCCTTGCCATGCACCACGCGCACGCAGCGCAGGCCCTGCTTGTGCGATGTGCGGATGAACCCGCCGAGCGCCTCGCGCGCCTCGTCGCTGCGCAGGCCGTGCAGGTCGACCTGCGCCTGGATCGACCAGTCGCCCTTGCGCAACCGCGCCGTCACGTCGGTGCCGATGCCGGGGCGGCGGAAGCTCATGGCGTCGTCGACGTCCAGCAGCGTGGTCACGTCGAACTCGTCGGAGAGCGACTCGCGCAGCACGCGCTGCTCGTCGAGCTGGTGCTGCACCGGAATCGGCGCTGGCGGATCGGGCGCGAGCGGCACCGCGGCCTTGCGGCGCAGCGGCTCGGTGGCGCCGATGGCGCGGGCGAACAGGTCTTTCTCGGCCGCGCGCCTGCGTTCGGCGGCGGCCTTGGCAGCCGCCTCGGCCGCTTCGCGCTCGCGCGTTTCGGCCAGCGCGCGCTGCACCTGCTTGAGGTCGGCGAGGTTCTTCAGCGTTTTCGAGGGTGGGGGACGCGAGGCCATCAGAGCAATCCTTTTTCGGCCATCGAGAAGCTCTGGCCCGGGCTCACGATGACATGGTCGATCACGCGCACGTCCACCAGCGAGAGCGCGGCCCTGAGCGTTTGCGTGAGCGATTCGTCGGCGCGCGAGGGTTCGATGCTGCCGCTCGGGTGGTTGTGCGCCAGCACCACGGCCGAGGCCTGGTGGTGCAGGGCGCGCATGACGATCTCGCGCGGGTAGACGCTGGCTTGCGTGAGCGTTCCGCGGAACAGTTCTTCCAGCACGATCAGCCGGTGCTGCACGTCGAGGAACAGCACCGCGAACACCTCGTGCGGCCGCGAGCCGATGTGCAGCTGCACGTACTGCTTGACTGCATCGGGGGAGTCGAACACCGTGCGCTCCTTGAGCTGCTCGGCCATGGCACGGCGGGCCAGCTCGAGCACCGCGATGAGCTCGGCGCGCTTGGCGTCGCCGCCCATGCCTTTGACGATCTTCAGGTCCTCGGGGCCGGTGTGCAGCAACCCCGAGAGGCCGCCGAAGCGATCGAGCAGTTCCTGCGCCATCTGCAGCACGTTCTTGCCGGGCACGCCGGTGCGCAGCAGCAGCGCGAGCAGTTCGGCGTCGGCCAGCGCGGCGGCGCCCCGCGCGATGAGTTTTTCGCGCGGGCGGGCGGTGGCGGGGAGATCCTTGAAAGCCATCGGAACCTGGGAGGAAATCTTGGGAAACCTTGAACGGGACGGGTGGAAGGCCCCCGTCCTTAAAATGCAGTCCAGTTTATCGGGACACCCACCTTGTCTTTGCTCACCTCCGTTGCTCCCATGTCCCATGTCGTGACTTCCGGCTCCTTCCTCACCCTGCACTACCGGCTCGCCGGCCCGGCGGGCGACATCATCAACACCTTCGCCGACAAGCCCGCGACCCTGTCGCTCGGCACCGGAGAACTTTCGCCTGCCATGGAGCAGCGCCTGCTGGGCCTCGAAGAGGGCACGCATGCCACCTTCGAGCTGCCCGCCGGCGAGGCCTTCGGCGACCGGAACCCCGAGATGCAGCAATGGGTGGCCAAGAAGCTGCTCGCGCAGATGGGCGACCCCGACGAAAAGTACGCGGTCGGCGACGTGGTGCAGTTCCCCACGCCCGACGGCACGGGCAGCTACGCAGGCGCGGTGATCGAATCGAGCGAGACCGCGGTGCGCTTCGACTTCAACCATCCGCTCGCCGGCCAGCCTGTCACTTTCGAAGTGAAGCTGATCGGAGTGCTATGAATCCCAACATCGAGGAAGTCCTCCTCGCCGAGCCGCGCGGCTTTTGCGCGGGCGTGGATCGCGCGATCGAGATCGTCGAGCGCGCCATCGCCAAGTTCGGCGCGCCGATCTACGTGCGCCACGAGATCGTGCACAACACCTACGTGGTGAACGAGCTCAAGGCCAAGGGCGCGATCTTCATCGAGGAGCTGTCCGACGTGCCGCCCGGCGCCACGCTGGTGTTCAGCGCACACGGCGTGAGCAAGGCCGTGGAGCAAGAGGCCCGCGACCGCGGCTTCGAGATCTTCGACGCCACCTGCCCGCTGGTGACCAAGGTGCACGTCGAAGTGGCCAAGCTCGCCAAGGAAGGCTACGAATTCATCATGATCGGCCACAAGGGGCACCCCGAGGTCGAGGGCACGATGGGTCAGCTCTCCAGCGGCATCCATCTCGTGGAAGACGTGGCGGACGTGGCCAAGGTCTCGCCCGGGCAGACCGACAAGCTCGCGGTTGTCACGCAGACCACGCTCAGCGTGGACGACGCAGCCGAGATCGCCGCCGCGGTGCGCGCGCGCTTTCCGAACGTGCGCGAGCCCAAGCAGCAGGACATCTGCTACGCGACGCAGAACCGCCAGGACGCGGTGAAGATCATGAGCCCGCAGGTCGACCTCGTGATCGTGGTCGGCAGCCCCACCAGCTCCAACAGCAACCGGCTGCGCGAACTCGCGCAGCGCCTGGGCACCGAGAGCTACATGGTCGATTCGGCCGACGAACTCAAGCCCGAGTGGTTCGAGGGCAAGGGCCGCGTCGGCCTTACCGCAGGCGCCTCGGCGCCCGAGGTGCTGGTGCGCGAGGTGATCGATCGCGTGCGGGCCTTCGGCGCGGTGTCGGTCCGCAAGATGGACGGCATCGAGGAAACCATCAAGTTTCCACTCCCCAAGGGCCTCAAGCTCGACGACATTCCTCCTCCGGGACACATCTCTTGAACAAGCAAACGACAAATTGGCGCTCTGAAATAGAAAGCGCCTCCCGCAGGCTGCGTGAACGCTCGGGCGATTTCCTGCGCCAGACACCACTCTGGAAGCTGCCCGCATCCGCCTTCGGCCTGGCAATGCCCGGCGTGGAGGTATGGCTCAAGCTCGAGCACCTGCAGGTCAGCGGCAGCTTCAAGGCCCGCGGCATGATGAACCGGCTGCTGGCCAACGACATTCCCGAGAGCGGTGTGGTCGTGGCCTCGGGCGGCAATGCCGGCATTGCCACCGCCGCCGCTGCCAAGGCACTGGGCGTGCGCTGCCAGGTGTTCTTGCCCGGTGTATCGCCCGAAGCCAAGCGCGCGCGCCTGCGTGCGCTGGGGGCCGAAGTGGTCGTGGTCGGCGAGCTGTACCCCGATGCACTGGCCGCCTGCCTTACGCGGCAGAAGGAAACCGGCGCATTGCTGACCCATGCCTACGACCAGCCCGAAGTGGTGGCCGGTGCGGGCACGTTGGGCCACGAGATCGAAGTGAAGGGCGGCCTGCCCGATTCGGTGCTCGTGAGCGTGGGCGGCGGCGGCCTGATCGGCGGCCTTGCCGGCTGGTTCGAGAAGCGCGCCCGCGTGGTGGCGCTCGAGCCCGAAAAGGCACCGACGCTGTTTCGTGCGCGCGAAGCCGGCGAGCCGGTCGATGTCGAGGTCGGTGGCATTGCGGCCGATTCGCTCGGTGCACGCCGCATCGGCGCGATCTCGTGGGAGATCACGCAGCAGCAGGTGCAGGACGCGCTGCTGCTGTCCGATGAATCCATCCGCGCCGCGCAGCAGTGGCTGTGGAAGGAAATGAAGCTCGCCGTGGAGCCGGCCGCCGCGCTGCCCCTGGCAGCGCTGCAGACCGGCGCCTACGTGCCGCGCGAGGGCGAGAAGGTGTGCCTGATCGTCTGCGGGGCGAACGTGGATCCGGCCACCGTCGCCTGACGCATCGAGCCCAGGGGAGGGCGCCTGCGTGGCGCCCACCTAAAATCCCCGCATGCTCGACATCACCCTGCTCCGAAAAGACCTGGCCTCCGCTGTGGCCGGCCTCGAAAAACGCAAGAAGAACCAGCCCTACCTCGATGTGTCGGCGTTCAGCGCGCTCGAAGCCGAGCGCAAGACCGTCCAGACCCGCACCGAGGAAATCCAGGCGCGCCGCAACGCTCTGAACAAGCAGATCGGCCCGCTCAAGGCCAAGGGCGAATCGACCGATGCGCTGATGGCCGAGGTCAATGCACTCAAGGCCGAGCAGGAATCGCAGTCCAAGCGCCTCGAAGAGATCCAGCCCGAACTGCAGACCCTGCTGCTCGCCGTTCCCAACCTGCCGCACGCCAGCGTGCCGGTGGGCGAGGACGAGACCGGCAACGTCGAAGTGCGCCGCTGGAGCCCGCAAGGCGGTGCCGGCGCCAACGCCACGCCACTGGCCTTCGCGGCGAAAGACCACGTGGACCTCGGCGCGCCGCTGGGCCTCGATTTCGAGATGGGCGCCAAGCTCGCCGGCTCGCGATTCACCGTCATGAAGGGCCCGATTGCCCGGCTGCACCGCGCGCTCGCGCAGTTCATGCTCGACACCCAGACCGAGAGGCACGGCTACGCCGAGTGCTACGTGCCCTACATCGTCAACGCCGCCACGCTCAGCGGCACTGGCCAGCTGCCCAAGTTCGAAGGCGACCTCTTCGCCGCGAAGAAGGGCGGCCAGGACGGCGAGCCCGCGCCCGATCATTCGGCGCTCTACCTGATCCCGACCAGCGAAGTGCCGCTGACCAACTTCGTTCGCGACGAGGTGGTGGCCGAGTCGAAACTGCCGATCAAGCTCACGGCCCACACGCCGTGCTTCCGCTCCGAAGCCGGCAGCGCGGGGCGCGACACGCGCGGCATGATCCGCCAGCACCAGTTCGACAAGGTCGAGATGGTGCAGATCGTCCATCCCGAGACGAGCTACGACGCGCTCGAGCAGATGACCGGCCATGCCGAGGCCGTGCTGCAGGCGCTGGAGCTGCCGTACCGCGTGGTGCTGCTGTGCACCGGCGACATGGGCTTCGGTTCGACCAAGACCTACGACCTCGAAGTCTGGCTGCCGGCGCAGAACACCTACCGCGAGATCAGCTCGGTCTCGAACTGCGAGGCCTTCCAGGCGCGCCGGCTGCAGGCTCGTTTCAAGAACGCACAGGGCAAGAACGAACTCGTGCACACGCTGAACGGCTCGGGTCTGGCGGTGGGGCGCGCGCTGGTGGCGGTGCTTGAAAACCACCAGAACGAAGATGGCTCGATCAACGTGCCGGCCGCGCTGCGGCCATACATCGGCGGATTGGAAGTGTTGCGCGGTTGAGCGTGCGGGCTTCAAAAGGCCCGTTTTTATCCGCTATAATCGCAGGCTCGACAGCACCGGAGAGGTGGCAGAGTGGTCGAATGTACCTGACTCGAAATCAGGCGTACTAGCGATAGTACCGAGGGTTCGAATCCCTCCCTCTCCTCCAGACATGCTTGCAGGCCATGGACTGACAAAAGCTTTCTAGCTTGTCATTCCTTCGCTGGCAAAGCCACTATCAAAAGCCGCAGTGATTTCTCACTGCGGCTTTTGCTTTTGGGTGCCATCCATCTCGTCCGCTGGCTTTCAGCCCGCTTGCCTGTCAATGGAGCAGGACAGATGGCGAGAGCGCCACGAGCGCTGTACGGGGCTACCGCTCGAGCGAACCCGCCGCTCCCGGGCGGGGCTTCGTCGAGAAGCGGGCCTGCGCCTCTCTCTTGGCCTTGGCTACATCAATCTCCTGTTCGGAATGAAGCTGATGCTTGCCGCAGTTATCGCAGCGATACAGGCGCAGCCACGGCAAGAGTCGCATCCATGTGCTGCGGCGCGTGCGCTTCAGATGATCGATGCCGCATGGACAGGCTGAAAACAGGTTGTGCATAAAGAGGGCGAACTGGATGTCATGGGCCCCCTTGCCAAGCTCTATGGCTTATTGGCAGATGTATTGCAATGCAGCATTCTTCCCGTGATCCATGACTGCAGCACTACCATGTTCGCGGTATTTGTAAACTTTGTTGCTACAAATAGACTGTCACTGGGCCGTCGAGATCACGAGACGAGCTCCCATTTCCAGAGTGCTCCGCACGCTGGATGCGTGTCATTGGAGCAAAGTCAACTGTTCAAATTCATTGCTTGCGTCGGTGTGGTCGGTGTGCTGTCGCACCGAGCCCGAAGTTGTCGGAATGACCGTCAAGGGCGACGCTTCACCAGCGGAATGACGCGCCGAACTGCGCGCACTGCGCTGGGATTGGCCCGTTTTTCGAGATGTTCAAGCGTGAAAGCGGCTCGATGTCTCCTTTGCCAGGTAGCCCCAACAATCGCTGCGGGCTCACGGATCGAAGGCAAGTTCGCACGCACCTTTACTCACACCGATCGTCTCGAAAGCGATCAGCAACAGGTTGCGCTGGTACGATAAGGGAGAAAGTTTGCAACGATGAACTTGGGTGACCAAATCTCTTCGGAGAGGGCCAAGCGACTCTGATGGCGACTTTGGCGCCGTCACCGCCTTTTCACCGACTCACTCAATTGTGAGCATCCAGTGTGAAGAGTAAACGATTTTTTACAAAAAACTCGTCGATAACCACTGCGCCTGAAAAATTGTGTGGAGAAACTGCGCACGGCCTCTTGCGTGCGCTGCTGGTAAATATTGACTTCTGGGGGATCAGATTGAGAAGAAATTCGAACGTCTTGGCATGGGCGTCGGCACTGGCGGGTGCGCTGGTGCTTCAGGGTTGCGCAATCGTGCCGGGCATGGGCTCCGTGGACGCTTACGACGGACGGGAGGAGTTGCCATCCGAGTTCCGCTACCTGCCCGATGCAGCGCCCGAAGGCGCGATCACCCCCATTTCTCTTGCGCTTGTGCGTACGCTGGCCCAGACCGCGCCCAAGGGCGTGCCGCCGGAAGTGCAGGCGTTGTTCGGCAAGAGCGAGCGCTACACCATCGGTCCTGGCGACGTGGTGGGTGTGATCGTTTACGACCACCCTGAACTGCTGCCCAACGCGGGCGCCGTCATCTCGCAGTCCGCGGACCCTACCGGCGTGCAGGTGGCCCCTGGTTTCATCGTCGATTCCGAAGGTGAGATCGCTTTTCCGTACATCAGCCGTGTTCGCGTCGCCGGCTTGAGCGAAGGCGATGCCTCCGACCTGATCCGCAATCTGCTGAAGCCGCATGTCGAGAACCCGCAGGTGACGGTGCGCATCCAGTCCTTCAGAAGCCGCCGTGCTTATGTCGAGGGTGAAGTGCGCACCCCCGGGTCTCAGATCATCACCGACGTGCCGATGACGCTGAACGAGGCCATCAACCGGGCCGGCGGCATCACGACCAACGGCAACCTGTCTGCCTTGACGATCATCCGCAACGGAAAGTCGATCCCGATCGACATGACCCGGCTGCGCGAGGCGGGCTACGACGGCAACAGCATTCCATTGAAGAGCGGCGACACCGTTCGCGTCGCGCATCGCGAAGACTCCAAGATCTTCCTCATGGGCGAGGTCGTGGCGCCGTTGGCCCTGAACATGCGCAGCAACGGCCGCCTGAGCCTAAGCGAGGCGCTGGGCGAAGCCGGCGGCCCCCAGAATGCAACCGCCAACGCAGGACAGATCTACGTGATTCGCCAGGGGGCCACGGGCGCGCCTGCCGTTTTCAATCTCGATGCCAAGAATCCGGCCGCCATGGCGATCGCGAGTCAGTTCCGGCTGCAGCCGCAGGACGTGGTCTATATCGACCCCGTGCCGCTGGTCAAGTGGAACCGCGTCGTCAGCCTGATCCTCCCGTCGGCCACGGTGGTCAACAACGCCAGCGAGGTGTACGTCAGGCATCGCTAGTCAGCAGGGGAGAAGTCCACCACCGCCTCGACGGCGGGGCATGGACTCACTTGAATCGAAAGACGGTAACCGCGAGCGCGGTGTGGCGGCAGGTCTTCTCTCGGGACCATGCCGTCAATTTTTTATTCGCAGTCATCCATCATGCAAGCCATTCATTCAAATCAACCGATCGCGATCATTGGTCTGGGATACGTAGGTCTCCCCCTTGCCGTGGAGTTCGGCAAGAAGCGCCAGGTGGTCGGCTTTGACATCAACGCCAAGCGTATTGCCGAACTGCAGAGCGGGCACGACCATACGCTCGAAACGACGCCCGAAGAACTGAAGTCCGCTGCACATCTGGCCTTTACATCGCACGTCGACGACCTGCGCGACTGCGGCGTTTTCATCGTGACCGTTCCCACACCCATCGACAACGCCAACCGGCCTGACCTGACGCCGCTGATCAAGGCCAGCGAAACCGTCGGCAAGGTGATGAAGGCCGGCGCGATCGTGATCTTCGAGTCGACGGTGTATCCGGGTGCGACGGAAGAGGTGTGCGTGCCCGTGCTGGAAAAGTTCAGCGGCAAGAAGTTCAACGTCGATTTCTTCTGCGGGTACAGCCCGGAGCGGATCAATCCGGGGGACAAGGTCAACACGCTCACCAAGATCAAGAAGATCACCAGCGGCAGCACCCCCGAGGTGGCCGACCTGGTGGACGCGCTCTACAACGAGATCATTACCGCCGGCACGCACAAGGCCACCAGCCTCAAGGTGGCCGAGGCTGCCAAGGTGATCGAGAACACGCAGCGCGACCTGAACATCGCACTGGTCAATGAGCTCTCCGTGATCTTCGAGCGCCTGGGCATCGACACCCTCGACGTGCTCGAGGCCGCGGGCAGCAAGTGGAATTTCCTGCCCTTCCGTCCGGGCCTCGTGGGCGGCCATTGCATTGGCGTGGACCCCTATTACCTGACGCACAAGGCCGAACAAGTCGGCTACCACCCGCAGGTCATCTTGGCCGGGCGCCGCATCAACGACAACATGGCGCGCTACGTGGCCCGCAACACCATCAAGTTGATGTTGAAGAACGGCATGGACGTGCCGCGCTGCCGCATCGGCGTGCTGGGCATCACGTTCAAGGAGAACTGCCCGGACATCCGCAACAGCAAGATCGTAGACATGGTGCGCGAGTTCGAGGCATGGGGCGCTTCCGTGGAAGTTGTGGACCCATGGGCGGACGCCGCAGAAGTGGCTCATGAGTACGGCCTTCAACTTGGCCAGGTCGATGTGGAGCAACCGGTCGATGCGCTTGTCGTTGCCGTAGGCCACAACGAGTACCGTGGCGCGACGATGTCCGAGCTGCGCGCCCTGTGCCGAGGCGAGCAGCCCGTGCTGGTCGACGTCAAGAGCCTCTTCAACGCACAAGATGCCCGCGACAGCGGCTTCTCCGTGTTCCGCCTGTAAGCCATTTTCCGTTTCTCCGTTTCTTCTTCGACATGAAAAACTTTGCTCTCATCGGCGCCGCCGGCTATATCGCTCCGCGCCACATGCGTGCCATCAAGGACACGGACAACCACCTTTCGGTGGCCTATGACATCAACGATTCGGTCGGCATCATCGACAGCATCTCGCCGCAGAGCGAGTTCTTCACCGAGTTCGAACGCTTCTACGAGCACGCGCAGCAGCTCAAGCGCAACCCTGCGACGGCGCTCGACTATGTAGCGATCTGCAGTCCCAACTACCTGCATCACCCGCACATCGCTGCGGGCCTGCGCCTGGGTTGCGACGTGATCTGCGAGAAGCCTCTGGTGCCCACGCCGGACCTCGTCGACGAACTGCAACGCGTTGAAAAGGAAACCGGCAAGCGCGTCTTCAACATCCTGCAACTGCGCCATCACGAAGCCATCCTGAAGCTGCGCGACAAGGTGGCAGCGGCGCCCACGGACACCAAGTTCGACGTCGAGCTGACCTACATCACCTCGCGCGGCAAGTGGTACATGGAAAGCTGGAAGGGCGACAACCGCAAGTCGTTCGGCGTGGCGACCAACATCGGCGTGCACTTCTACGACATGCTGCACTTCATCTTCGGCAAGCTGCAGCGCAACGTGGTGCATTACAGCGGTACGGCCAAGGCGGCGGGCTACCTCGAATATGAACGCGCACGCGTGCGCTGGTTCCTGTCCATCGACGCCAACGATCTGCCGGCCGACGTGAAGGGCAAGAAGACCACCTTCCGCAACATCGACATCAGCGGCGAGAAGCTCGAGTTCTCTGAAGGCTTCACCGACCTGCACACGGTGAGCTACAAGGAAATTCTGGCCGGCCGCGGCTATGGCCTCGAGGATGCGCGCCACTGCATCGAGACCGTCAACGTGATTCGCAGCGCCACGCCCGTTCAAGGCGAGCAGGGCGAAGTGCATCCGTTCGTGCGGCAGCTCGCCTGACGCGCCGCGAGACCGGCATGGCTTACAAAGCCCACCCCACCGCGATCGTCGACGAGGGCGCCCGCATCGGCGACGGCACCCGCATCTGGCACTGGGTGCACGTCAGCGCGCAGGCGTCCATCGGCGAGGGCTGCTCGCTCGGCCAGAACGTCTACGTCGGCAACGACGTGACCATCGGCCACAACGTCAAGATCCAGAACAACGTCAGCGTCTACGACGCGGTCACCCTGGAAGACGACGTGTTCTGCGGGCCGAGCATGGTCTTCACCAATGTCTACAACCCGCGTTCGGCCGTCACGCGCAAGGACGAATATCGCCGCACGCTGGTGAAGCGTGGTGCGACGCTGGGGGCCAACTGCACCATCGTCTGCGGCAACACCGTGGGTGAATACGCCTTTGTCGGTGCCGGTGCCGTGATCAACAGGAACGTGCCGGCCTACGCACTCATGGTCGGCGTGCCCGCCAGGCAGATCGGCTGGATGAGCGAATTCGGCGAGCAACTCGCGTTGCCGCTGCAAGGCGCAGCAGAAGCCATTTGCGCGCACACCGGCGCGCGATACGTACTCGACGGCAATGCCGTCACCAAGTTGGATGCCAAGACGCCATGATCGAATTTATCGACCTCAAGACCCAGCAAGCCCGCATCAAGGACCAGATCGACGCGGCGATTCAGCGTGTGCTGGCGCATGGTCAATACATCCTCGGGCCTGAAGTGGCCGAACTGGAAGAAAAGCTCGCGGCCTACACGGGGGCCAAGCATTGCATCACCGTGGCGAACGGTACTGATGCTTTGCAGATCGCGCAGATGGCGCTTGGCATCGGGCCGGGCGATGAAGTCATTACGCCGGGCTTTACGTATATCGCCACTGCCGAGACTGTTGCGCTGCTAGGGGCCAAGCCGGTGTATGTAGACATCGACCCGCGCACCTACAACCTGGACCCGGCGCTGCTGGAGGCTGCGATCACTCCGCAGACCAAGGCGATTGTTCCGGTGAGCCTGTATGGACAGTGCGCCGACTTCGACGCCATCAATGCGATTGCCGCGCGGCACGGGATTCCCGTGATCGAGGATGCGGCGCAGAGCTTTGGCGCCACTTACAAGGGGCGCAGAAGCTGCAATCTCAGCACCATTGCGTGCGCCAGTTTCTTTCCGAGCAAGCCGTTGGGGTGCTATGGGGACGGTGGAGCGATCTTCACTAACGATGACGAACTGGCGAAAGTGATGCGGCAGATTGCGCGGCATGGGCAGGATCGGCGGTATCACCACATTCGGGTCGGTGTAAATAGCCGGCTGGATACGCTGCAGGCCGCGATCCTGTTGGCCAAGCTTGAGGTCTTTCCCGAGGAACTGGAGCTGCGGCAGAAGGTCGCTCGTTCCTACAAGGAGTTGCTCGATGGAGCGGGTGTCAAAGGAGCACCACACATCGAATCTCACAACACGAGCGCCTACGCCCAATACACCGTTTTGACTCGCAATCGGGACGAGGTGGCAGCCGCACTCAATCAGGCCGGCATTCCGACGGCAGTGCATTACCCAATTCCGTTGAACAAGCAACCAGCTGTGCACGATGCAGACGCTAAGTTGCCGATCGGGGATGAGATAGCAGAACAGGTGATTAGCCTCCCGATGCATCCATATCTGAATGCCTCGGACCAGGAGGTCATCGTGAAGTCTCTCGCGCTTCGCGTGAAATGAAGCGCGCTCAGTGATTTCCGCGCTGCAAGCGAAATGGACCGCAATGCGAAAGGATGGTTTCGTACGCTCCATTGGCGCACTGGCTGGAGGGACCGCTTTTGCCCAAGCCCTGACCGTGCTGGCGATGCCGTTGCTGACCAGGCTCTATAGCCCGGCCGATTTCAGCATTCTTGCAGTCTACTCGGCGATTTTGGCCATCATTTCAGCGATAGCCTGTTTGCGCTTCGAAATCGCCATTCCCTTACCAGAGCGAGACGATGATGGTGCAAATTTGCTGGCACTGGCGTTAATTGGACCGATGTTGTTCGGTTTGCTGACCGCCGCAGTGCTCCTTATTTGGCCGGATCAAATAGTGGCGGTGCTGAAGCAACCGGCATTACGTCCCTTTTTGTGGCTGTTTCCGTTGGGTGTTTGGTTTGCCGGCTCGTATGCTGCAGCGCTGTACTGGGCTACGCGAAAGAAGAACTTCAATGCAATCGCCAGAACTCGGGTGCTTCAAGCCGTCGTCGGTACGGGCGTTCAAGCGGGAGCGGGGTGGTTTGGCTTTGGACCTATTGGCTTACTGGCTGGGCAGTTGATCAACAGCGGTGCAGGTTTCTGGGGATTGCTCAAGAAAAACTGGAGGGCGGACCGTCAAGCCTTTCTCCTGGTTCGTTGGAGGCGGATGTACGACCTGTTTCGGGAGTACCACCGGTTTCCAAAATATTCCACTCTGGAGGCACTCGCAAATAATGCGGGAGTTCAGCTTCCGATGATCATCATTGCTGCTTTAGCGGCAGGCCCAGAGGCGGGCTATTTGCTTCTGGCAACGAAAGTCATGGCCGCGCCGATCAGTCTAATTGGAGGGGCGGTTGCGCAGGTTTATTTGGCAAATGCGCCTGCGGCACATCGTGCTGGACAATTACCCAAACTCACGCTTCAGGTGATCAGTGGGTTGGTAAAAACGGGTGTGGGGCCATTGATCTTTGCCGGAATCATTGCCCCGGTTGTCTTTCCCTTGGTCTTTGGGCAGGAGTGGCGACGAGCGGGAGAATTGGTTGCCTGGATGACTCCTTGGTTTGTGATGCAATTCTTGGCATCGCCCGTGTCAATGGCATTGCACGTAACTGGAAATCAGCGCTCTGCCCTCGCATTGCAAATATTCGGATGCTTTTTGCGAGTCGGTTTTGTTATTTTGGGCGTTGTCTTGCTGGGGAAATTCTCTGAAGCATATGCGGTTTCCGGGCTGATTTTCTATTTGATCTATATCGCGGTAATTTTGCGGCGACTATCCATTGGATTGTTTGATTTTCTGATTTTGTTGGCGAAAGGATGGAAGTTTTTGCTTGCCTGGGTTTTTCTGGGGATTTTTTTAATTTTCGTCGTTTCCTGAGTTATGGACATGCTGCCCCGAGAATTTTCAAACGAAGAGATAAAGAAGCGTCGAGTTCTAGGAAATTCGAAATGGACCCTTGCTGTTCTGTATATCATATATTTCTTGACGCTTCAGTGGGTTTATCAAGAATGGGTTGTTTCTGTCTACGGGTATCAAGGGTTTTCCGACAATTTTAGTGCTGGGAATTTTTTCGTTTCCTCGGTGATTCTGGCGGTATTTTTGCCAGCGATGAAGAATAACGAATCGCCGTCTAGCATCTTCATCCATTTAATTTTCGGCCTGATCTTGGTTCCTTCCCTGGTTCTCTATAGCGGGCAAAGTCTAGACGATGATTTCATGGTCGTGACTTGCGTGGCATTTGCCTTCATTTGGGGAACCGTAAGTCTCTTGAGGCTTAAAAGAATCAGTTTCCCGAAAGTCAAGTCAAGCACGCTTCTCGTTTTGTCTTTCGTTTTTTCTTTGTGCACCATCCTGGGGATTTTCGCTTTTGGCGGTGCAAGGTTTGTGAATTTTGATTTCTCCGAGGTTTACGAAATTCGGCGTGAAGCGGCAAATGCGATACCAGGTATTTTTGGGTACTTGAACTCCATTGTCACAAAAATTGTTATTCCTTTTGGAATGATTCTGTGTCTTTTTGCCAGGCGGTGGATGTTGATGATATTGTTATTTTCGACATCTATAGCTTTCTTTGCCCTGACTGCACATAAATCTCCTTTATTTTATCCGCTGCTGGTGCTGTTTTTCTTTTTTGCCACAGGAAGCAAGAATCTCAAAGTCTATTTCGTGCTTGCCTTGTTGGCGGGCGTGTTACTGAGTGGTTTGGATCTCTGGAGCTTTGAGCACGAAATAACCGGCTGGGATTCGTGGTTTTCGGGATTGTTTGTAAATCGCGCACTGCTTGTTCCGTCGTATTTAAATTCGCTGTACGTTGATCATTTTTCCAATCTGGAGAAATATTACTGGGCATCCTCTAAGTTGTCTCTTGGATTGGTCGATTCCACTTATGAGTTAAGTGCTCCAAATTTAATCGGGCAGCAGTACTTTGGTAATGAGGATATGTCTGCTAATACGGGGTGGATTGGCAGTGGTTTTGCGAATGCTGGGTATGTTGGCGTCATTGTTTATTCGGTTTTGATTGGAATGTTGCTTTCCTTTTTGGATGCCTATGCTAGAAAATTGGGTGCCAGAGTGGTGATATCTCTATTCATCATCCCAGTTATCACTATGGTTACTTCGGCTGATATGACGGATATGATTTTGACTCACGGGCTTGTCGTGGCCATTTTGATCTTGCTTGTTTGGCGGGAAAAAAGCGTTGGGTAAGTGTTTTTAATAAAAATTAAGCGATTTTCGAGAATCATTTTGATGATTTTCGAGTGAAGTCGAAATTTGGGTGATTTCTTTATGTGCGGAATCTTTGGGTTTCTTAATCGGCAGCAGTCGGATAGCCGAACGCTGGAAGAGAGAATTTCTCTAGGCCTCAACGCGATCCGATTGCGAGGTCCGGATGGTCAGGGCGTGCAGAGGGACAGTATTAACGGGTTCGATGTAGTGCTTGCACATACCAGGCTCTCGATCATCGATCTTTCAATGCATGGTAGCCAACCAATGCACGATGAAGCATCGAATTGGTCCATCACCTATAACGGGGAAATCTATAACTACCTCGAAATCCGAAAAGAATTGCAAGAGCTTGGATGGAAATTCGATGGCCAAAGCGACACCGAAGTGCTTTTGAAAGGGTGGGCCGAATGGGGAGTAGATGTTCTCCCTCGCCTCAATGGCATGTTTGCGTTCGCCATTTTTAACAAAAATTCGGGAGACTTATGGCTGGCCCGCGATCGTTTTGGCGTTAAGCCATTGCTATGGGCGAACATGCCAGGCGAAGGCGTGGTTTTTTCTTCGTCTATTGCTGCAGTTGCCAAGCTTGCCGAGACCTCCGTAGATATTTCTTATTGCGCAAGAGGCTTGCGTTACAAGGCCTTTGAGGTTGCAGATTCTGGAGCTCCCTTCGTTGGTGTTCACAGCATTCCTGCCGGTGGGTGGCTACGAATTAAACCTACGGCAATGGGTCTGGATATGTCTGATGGTCGCTGGTATGACCTCAAGGCAGCTGTGTCCAAACTGAGTTCGCACATTGAATCGTATTCAGATGAAGCGCTACTCGATGAATGCCAGAGATTGCTCCATGACTCCGTTACTCTTCGTTTGCGCAGTGATGTTCCGTTGGCTGTCTCATTGAGTGGTGGCCTTGACTCGTCATCAATTTCGGCGCTCGCTGGTCGTCAAATTCAAGATTTGCGGGGATTTACTTACGGGTCACCTGATGCACCGTTGTCTGAGGGACCGTTGGTTGCTGATTTCTCGAAAAAAGTTGGCGTCGTGGCCCAGTACGTCTGGCCCACTCATGACGCGCGAGCACTAGACCAATTGCTGCAACGGACCTTGGAATTTCAAGAGGCGCCCTTTGGTGGGCTCAGCGTGCTGGCACAAAATGAGGTGTTCCGTGAGGTGCGTCAAGCGGGGTTCAAAGTTTTGCTCGGTGGACAGGGAGGAGATGAGGTATTCGCGGGGTATCGCAAGTTCTTTATCGTCGCGACGCGTCATGCTTGGAAGCGCCGTGAATTTGGGGATGCCCTCCGATTAGTCTATTCGCTTGGTCAAATGCTCATGCATGAAGTTAGCCAAGCAGGAATCTATTGGACGGCACTGACGCGCTACACAAATAAGCAGCCGGGATTCAAATTGATGGACTGGGGGGCCGAGCCGATCAATCTATGGGGTAGCCCTGGGGGCACGCTTGCCCAGCGGCAAATTGATGACATTCAGAATTGGAGCATCCCCAGTCTGCTTCGCTTTGAAGACAGAAACTCAATGGGCAACGGTCTTGAGACGCGGCTCCCGTTCATGGACTATCGACTGGTGGAGCTGGGTCTTGCGTTACCTGCTCGATTGAAGATATCAAAGGGCTTTGGTAAATGGGGCTTGCGCCACATTACGGCAGGTGTGGTGCCAGATACGGTTCGCCTGAACCGGAAGAAAAGAGGGTTCGATGTAACGCAAGATTGGATCAAAAGTGGTATTGGTGCGAGCTTGCGAGACCGCGTTCATTCGCATCTTGGAACACTGAGACCTTATTTAAAAAGAGATGTCGATCTCGACAAAAGCCTTTCGGACGCCACACTTTCCAGCGATAGAAATGCTCTAGATGAGGCCCTCATGCTGGCTTGGTTGGCTGAGCCCATTCGATTTCCCACAAATCCGATGGTGTCCGCATGAAAAGAGTCTGTCATCTGTCCTCAGCGCATCGAGGGCTGGACGTACGCATCTTTGTGAAGGAGTGTGCGTCCTTAGCCGCGGCCGGCTATGACACCCATCTGGTAATCAAGGCAACGCCTCAGGAGATCGAAGCGGCGGCAGCCAAAGGTGTCTGCATCCATCCCCTTGAATTGCCTTCTGGACGGTTTTCCCGGATGGTCAAGCAAGCGTGGCGTTGTTACAGACTTGGACGGCAATTGAATGCCGATGTATATCATTTTCACGACCCTGAATTAATTCCTTACGGAATGCTTCTGAAGTTGTCGGGGAAAAAGGTTATCTATGATGTGCACGAAGACTTGCCGAGGGATATCCTTTCCAAGGAATGGATTCCATTTTGGGCCAGAACGGTTATTTCGAAAACTGCATCATTGCTAGAGTATGTGGGCGCAAAGTGGTTTTTCTCTATCGTTGCAGCCACCCCATTCATAAGAGAACGCTTTGCGCGATTCTCCGCGGAGGTTATTGACATTAACAACTTTCCGCGAATGGAGGAACTTGCCCCAGCGGAGATATGGGGTGTCAAGCGCAACGAGGTTTGTTATGTCGGTGGAATTTCAAAAATTCGAGGTGTTCAGGAAGTAGTTCAAGCGCTTGCATTAACGCGATGCGGTGCGCGCCTTCAACTTGGAGGGAAATTTTCAGAGCCCGACTTTGAAAAATCAGTTAAAGCAGAGAATGGCTGGGCGCATGTAGATGAACTCGGCTTTATTGGCCGCGAAGGCGTTCGTACGGTCTTGCAAAACTCCATAGCGGGTTTGGTAACGCTGCATCCAATGATTAATTATTTGGATGCGCTTCCTGTCAAAATGTTTGAATATATGTCCACAGGCCTTCCTGTGATCGCCTCCGATTTTCCGCTATGGAGTGAAATAGTTGCTGGAAATGGCTGTGGGCTTTGTGTTGATCCATTAAACCCGGCTGCCATTGCCGAAGCTATTGACACGCTGTCGGAAGATCCACAGTTGGCGAAACAAATGGGGGAAAATGGAAGGCGCGCTGTAGTAGAAAAATACAACTGGTCTGTGGAGGAGGCGCGGCTGCTGAATTTTTACCGAAAGGTGATGCTCTCATGATTGAAAAAAGCGTAAAAGGCATCAGCAAGCTGATCTCTATAAGTATCCTTGCGCTCGGCTTGATGTTTGCCAATTTGGTTGAAGCGCAAGACCGATCAAATCCTAAATCCACTGACTTGGAATTTGCTTGCGGTCAAAAATTGGAGGCCGACGTTTGGCGTTTGTGGGATACAAATGGCCTTGGGTTAGCGACAGACCAATGGATGAGAAAAAGGTTAGTTGAGTCGGGAGACTCTTATGCCCTTTACGATTTCGAGATTTCGTTTCACAACCTGTTGGCTATGGCACAGCGATGCGAACGGGTGGATCGGCAAGCCCAGTTGGCGAAGGTTGTCGAAATTGCCTATGGAGCATTGAGTGCGTCTCCGAACGGGCAAACCGGTCGTGCTTGGGTTTGCCGTGGTGGATCCACCTGCAATACCAAGAATCGCCTCCTTGGCTCCGAGGTGGTGCTCTACAGTGCTCAGTTCTTGGCGTTTGCCACTGATCTGGCCAATGGCCTAAATCGAATTGGATCGCCGGAACTCGCGAAGGAATTCAGCCAAAAAACAGGCCGGGTCGCGCAAGAACATCTGACTCGCTGGGGCAATCCTTCTGCGCTTGGAGATTTGCGCAAAAAAATAAATGCAAGGCCGCAGGATATAAAAAATGGAAGTTCCGCGCTTTTCCTCGCAGATGCCGAACTTTGGCAGATCAGTATTTATTCGAATTTGGCTGGAATTTTGGCCGCTCAGCTTTCAAGAAATGGTGGCGCAGGCGAAGAAGCGCTTGCGCCGATGCGAGAACATCTCGCATTATTGCTTCGCTTATTGAAAAATCGAACCACATCGCAAAGCAAAGATATTGAAGGTAAAAATATCTCTGTTGCTGGCTTGGATGAGGGATTTCGCCGTTTGTACGCTGAAAATCGATTTGCGGCCTATTCCGGAGGTCAAAAACCAATCGACTGTAGCCGCAAAGAATCCAGGATTGGAAATTTTTCGGAAAAAAGTGCAAACATCGAAATTCAAAAGGTCGAACCGGTTGTCAATTTAGGGTTGGACATTAGCCATGCTCGGCGGTTGGTGCATCTTTTTAATGCAATTGAGCGAAACCGCGACGCCTTGTCGAAAGTTTTTCAAATCCCGCCCTCTGATCTCCCCTCCCAGGCGCTCATTGCCGCATTTGCTCGGCAATTTCGCGTGGCAGTATGGAATCAGGATCAGGTAAAGCCTTTGTTTTCCAATTATTTCAATGGAGCCAATGGCTGGTATCGGGTTGGCTATGACAATGGAGCAAATGGATGTGCTGAAGGATCTCCTCCATTTGGATTGAGCAATTCATTTCCGACGGGAGGATATGTTGCGTGGTCGTCGATGGAGCCCGTGTTGGGAAAGATAGGGCGGCAAATATATAAGTTGACCTATTCGGAAGATAAGTCAGATCAAGCATTTGTTGAAAAATACTATTCCAATCTTCAGTCTTCAAAATCGGGTGATGCGCAGGTCATTGATAAACTAATGTTCTGGCCTTCACTGATTGCGCGATGAGATATTGGATATGAAAAAAAGCGCTGCAATCCTGAGTTTAGGACCACGAGGCATCAAGGCCGGCGTGATCCTATGGACAGGAGCAAAACTCGATTCATTGTCCGAGGTGATCGTGCATAGGGGGCAGCACTTCAATGTCGGACCTCCTGATTTCGTATCTGTCGAAACCGGTATGCAGAGGGGGGCGGCATCTTTTAAGAATTCACCGGAGCAGCAGTGGAACGATGTCCGGCTGAGCGCTAGGCAAGATCAAGGGTCAAGAGCAACTTGGGCTGTACCGACTCGTGCGGCGCGGTGTGCGCACCCTTGCAGCCATGGAGATGCTCCACCTTGGATCGCCTCCCCCTTCGTAGGCGAACTGCAAGTATGAAAAGAGTCTGGATACTTAATCACTACGCCCAAGAACCCGGAGGGGCAGGAGGGACGCGTCATTTTCACTTGGCACAACATCTTGTTGAGCACGACTGGCAGGCCAACGTGATCGCTGCCAGCGTAGAGCTCAATAGTGGGCGCCAGCGGCTCGAGCCGCACGAGATGGTGCGCCACGAGAATTTTTCAGGCGTGCCGTTCCTGTGGGTGCGCACACCCGAGTACAAAGGCAATGGAGGCGGACGCATGTTCAACATGCTCTCCTATAGCCTCCGAGTCCTGAGGCGGAAAACTACCCGCGATTTGCCGCCGCCGGACGTGGTCATCGGTTCCAGCGTCCACCCTTTCGCGGCGATGGCAGGAGCATTGCTGGCGCGCCGTTTCGGCGTGCCCTTCGTGTTCGAGGTGCGTGATTTGTGGCCACAGACGCTGGTAGATCTTGGCCGTCTGGATGAAGGCGCGTTCGTCACGAGGGTGTTGCGCTGGCTTGAGCGATGGCTTTATCGCCGTGCTACACGCATCGTGGTGCTGCTGCCGCGCGCCTGGGAGTACATCGTGCCCCTAGGGATAGCGAGGGAAAAGATTGTCTGGATTCCCAATGGGGTAGATCTCTCTCTATTTCCACTCGCACCGCAGCCGAAGCGTCAGGAGAGCAGGCCCTTCACGCTGATGTACTTTGGCGCGCATGGGCAAGCCAATGGTCTGGACAACTTACTGCAAGCGATGGCACTTGTGGGCAAGCAACCTGAGGGACAGTTCATTCGACTGCGGTTGGTCGGCCAAGGGCCACTGAAGCAAGAACTGATGGCGCAGGCATCCCGCTTGGGATTGGACAATGTGGTCTTCGAGCCGCCGGTGCCGAAGTCCGAAATACCTGGCTTGGCCGCGCAGGCGGATGCTTTTGTAATAACCGTGCTGGCGCTTCCCAAGCTCTATCGCTATGGCATCAGCATGAACAAGCTGTTCGACTACCTGGCCGCAGAGCGCCCAATCGTGATCGCTTCGGGCGCGAGCAACAATCCCGTCGCGGATGCCGGTGCCGGATTGACTGTTGAACCAGGCAAGCCGGAAGCCTTGGCACAGGCCATCATTGAAATTGCATCGTTGCCCCTGGATGAGCGCGAACAAATGGGGCAGCGTGGCCGAACGTATGTAGAGCAGAACCACAGCTTTGAACGTTTGGCGGGTCATCTGGCTGGCATGTTGAATGAGATCTCCAATACCAACACGGCCGGCTGTAATAAGTCATACACCTCATGAAGCGCTTATTCGACGTTCTGGTCGCTGGTGCAATGATGTTGCTTCTGGGCCTTCCGCTTCTGGTACTGGTGTGGCAGGTGCGTCGTCGGCTGGGCCGCCCCGCTTTTTTTCATCAGACTCGTCCTGGGCTGAATGGGCAGCCTTTCGTGCTGATTAAGTTTCGCTCGATGACTGATGCACGCGGCGCCGATGGGTTGCTGTTGCCCGACGCGCAGCGATTGACGTCGTTTGGTCGCTTTTTGCGTGCCAGCAGTCTGGACGAATTGCCCGAACTCTGGAATGTGCTCAAGGGCGATATGAGCCTAGTCGGCCCGCGTCCGCTGCTGATGGATTACCTGCCGCTGTATTCGGCGGAACAGTCTCGTCGCCATGAGGTGCGTCCTGGCATCACGGGTTGGGCTCAGATTAACGGGCGCAATGCGTTGAGCTGGGAAGAGAAGTTCAAGCTCGATGTTTGGTATGTGGACAACCGCTCGATTTGGCTCGACATCAAGATCTTGTGCCTCACGGCCCGCAAGGTATTGGTGCGCGATGGCATCAGTGCGGCGGGTGATGCAACGATGCCGCGCTTTACCGGGTCGCGGATGGAGCACAAGCAATGACGTTGCCGCTGTTTGCTGTGTACGGAGCCAGTGGCTGCGGTCGCGGCGTGATGCCGTTGGCTCGCGCACAGCTGGCGCGTGAAGGCATCCCGGCAACGCAGTTGGTGTTCGTGGACGATCAGCCCGAAGCCGCAGACGTCAATGGGCATCGCGTGCTGAGCTATGTGGAATTCATGCGGGCCGATGCGAGCGCAAAACAAGCCGTAGTTGCCATTTCGAACAGCGCAGTCCGCGAACGGCTGGCGGCCCAATGTGCGGCTGACGGCGTGTTGCCCTGGACAGTCCAGGCCTCCAACGTAGTAGTCATGGACGACGTCTCGCTCGGCGAGGGGGCTGCACTCAGTCCGTTCGTCACGCTCACGTCGAACATCTGTATCGGCCGGCACTTTCACGCCAACTTGTACAGCTATGTCGAACACGATTGCGTGATCGGTGATTTCGTCACCTTTGCACCTGGAGTCAAGTGCAATGGCAATGTGCATATCGAGGACCACGCCTACATCGGCGCCGGAGCCGTCATCAAGCAAGGCAAGCCTGGCCACCCCCTCGTTATCGGTCGTGGCGCTTTTGTCGGCATGGGGGCGGTGGTCACGCGCGATGTGCCTGCCGGCACCACCGTGGTCGGAAACCCTGCCAAACCATTTCTCAAAGGTTGATCTGTCGTGTTGAACACTCCCTTCTCCCCCTGGCCCAGCTTCACACCCGAAGAAGCCGATGCCGTGCAGCGCGTGCTCCTGTCCAACAAGGTCAACTACTGGACCGGTCAGGAATGCCGCGAGTTCGAAAAGGAATTCGCCGCGTGGACCGGCACGAAGCATGGCCTTGCATTGGCCAACGGCACGCTGGCGCTGGATGTGATCCTCAAGGGCATGAACATCGGCCCGGGCGACGAGGTGATCGTCACGCCGCGCACCTTTATTGCCAGCGTGTCCTGCGTCGTGAACGCAGGGGCGACGCCGGTGTTCGCGGATGTCGATGCGGAAAGCGGCAACCTGTCGGCCGAGACCATCGCGCAAGCGGTCACGCCGCGCACCAAGGCTGTCATCTGCGTGCATCTGGCGGGCTGGCCCTGCGACATGGACCCGATCATGGCGCTGGCCGCCAAGCACGGCTTCAAGGTCATCGAAGACTGCGCGCAGGCGCACGGCGCGCGCTACAGGGGCCGATCGGTCGGCTCCATCGGTCATGCGAGTGCCTGGTCGTTTTGCCAGGACAAGGTCATGACCACGGGCGGCGAGGGCGGCATGGTCACCACGAACGACGAAGCACTGTGGCGCGCGATGTGGGAGTACAAGGACCACGGCAAGAGTCACGAAGCCGTGTACGAGCGCAAGCACCCGCCGGGCTTTCGCTGGCTGCACGAAAGCTTCGGCACCAACTGGCGCATGCTCGAGATGCAGGCTGTCATCGGTCGCATCCAGCTCCAGCGCATGGCCGATTGGACCGCCGCGCGCACGCGACACGCGCAGGCGCTGTGGGAGGCGGCGCGCCCGCATTCGGCGGTGCGGGTGCCGTCGTATGCAGGTCACGCCGCGGCTGGCAGCGTGCACGCGCACTACAAGTGCTACATGTACGTGCAGCCCGAGCGGCTCGCGTCAGGCTGGAGCCGCGATCGCATCGTCGATGCCGTGCAGACGCACGGGGTACCCAGTTACCAAGGCTCCTGTTCCGAGGTGTATCTGGAGCGGGCATTCGATGGCACAGGCTGGCGTCCCGCTGAGCCGTTGCCCGTTGCGCGCGCGCTCGGCGAAACGAGCTTGATGTTCCTTGTGCACCCGACGTTGACGCCGACCGAGATCGACAAGAGTTGCACGGTCCTGGCGCAGGTGCTGGCCGAGGCATCCGCTTGACGACAACGCTGGTCCGGCTGATGGCAGGCTCTGCGCTCTGGCGCGGGTTGCTGCTTGCCGCCATGCTGGCGATGCTGGTGCTCTGCCTGGCGCCGGCGTCAGCCCCATTGCCGAGCACGGGGTGGGACAAGGGCAACCATGCACTGGGCTTTGCGGTCTTGGCGCTCCTGGCGCATCGCGCATGGCCGGGGCGTACCTTGACGGTGTTGTCCGGGTTGCTGGCCTACGCGGCGCTCATCGAGATCCTGCAATCCTTCACGCCGGACCGGGCTGCCGAATGGGGCGATCTATGGGCAAGTGGAGCCGGGTTGCTGGTCGGCGAGGTGTTGGCGCGAGGGATGTGGCATCGGATACCCATACGCTCCTGAGCGTGCCCGCGAGCACGCTGGAGCGGGGTAGTTACTGCTGACAACTAAAATGTGATTTGGAAGGGAGTTCTTATTGTGATGAAACGTTTTGCGCAACCACTACTGCAGGAAGTCGCCGGCTTGATGCTCGACTGCACGCGATGAAGTCCGTACTGGTCATATGCATCGGCAACATCTGCCGCAGCCCGATGGGAGAGGCATTGATTGCCGCTGCGCTGCCGCACCTGGACGTTAAATCGGCCGGCATCGGGGCGCTGGTGGGCCATCCCGCTGATCCTCTGGCGCATCAGCTCATGGCCGAACGCGGCCTCGACATCGAGCGCCACCGCGCGCGCCAGCTAACTAACCAGATGTGCCAGCAGGCGGATCTGATTTTGGTTATGGATGAAGAGCAGCGGCTGCATGTCAATCAGAATCATCCGCTCACGCGTGGCAAGTTGTTCCGTCTCGGTGAAGTCGCACGTGTGGACATTCCCGACCCCTATCGCCTGGGCCGGCCGGCCTTCGAGCGAGCCCTGAAACTCATCGACGACGGCGCGAGTGCGTGGGTCGAGCGCATCAAGAAACTTTCATGACTTCTTTAGCTTCTCCTCCGGTTTCTCCTGTCGCATCGACGCGTGACGATGACGACGATGAAATTCGCCTGTCCGAGTATCTCGACATCCTGATTGATCGCAAATGGCTGGTGGCTGGTGTGACGGTTGTTGCCGTCGCACTGGGGTTGGCTTACGCGCTGCTGTCCACCCCCATCTACCAGTCCAATCTGCTGGTTCAGGTCGAAGACTCGGCGCCCGACGCGAAGAATTTCCTTGGTGATACAGCCAACCTGTTCGATGTGAAGACGCCGGCAACAGGTGAAATTCAGATCCTTCGGTCGCGCATGATCATGGGCGGAGCAGTAGAGGCAACGCGTCTGTACATCAACGCTCGGCCGCGTCGCATTCCGCTGATTGGCACATGGCTCGCGCGGCGCGCGAAGGGGTTGTCGGAGCCTGGGTTCCTTGGCATGAGCGGCTACGTGTCGGGCACCGAGGCAATCGGTATCGACAAATTCGACGTGCCTGCCGCTCTCGAAGACCAGCAACCCTTCATGATTACAGCGCTGGGTGAGGGGCAGTACACGCTTGCGCATCCTGACTTGCCGGGGCCGCTGACGGGTGCAGTCGGCAAACTGCTGAGCCAAGAAACGCCCGGCGGGACCGTGACGCTGATGGTGTCGAAACTTGACGGAAAGCCCGGTGCTGAGTTCGTCGTTTCACACGCCTCTCTTCTCGCGACCACTGAGAGCCTGCAAAAACGCGTGCAACTCAGTGAGCAGGGCAAGCAATCGAACGTGATCAGCGTGACCCTCGAAGACAGCGATCGTGACCGCTTGCGGCGGATTCTCAACGAAATCGGCGCGCAGTACGTACACCAGAATATCGAGCGCAAGGCGGCGGAGGCTGAGAAGACGCTCGAATTTCTCGACCAGCAACTGCCCGAGTTCAAAAAACAACTTGAGAGCTCCGAAGATGCTTATGCGAGCTTTCGCAACAAGAACGGCACCATTGCCTTCGACGAGGAGGCCAAGGCCATGCTCGGTCAGACGGTGGAGTTGCGAAAGCGATTGCTTGAGTCGGACCAGCAGCGGCGCGAATTGCGCGCTCGCTTCACCGCGGCGAATCCGAAGGTTGAGGTGATCGATGGTCAAATATCCGCCATCCGGCGTGAACTTGAGAACATTGACCATCGCGTAAGTGCCATGCCTGTCGTTCAGCGCGATGCACTGCGGTTAGAGCGCGACGTTCGTGTCAATGGCGAACTCTACAAGTCGCTGCTCAACAGTTCACTGCAATTGCGCCTTGTCAAGGAAGGCAAGGTCGGCAACGTGCGCCTGCTCGACAAGGCGACCGAGCCAAAGAATCCCATGAGGCCGCAAAAGCCCATGATCATGGCGTTGTCGCTGGTGCTAGGTCTGCTGGCCGGCATTTCTCTTGCGATCCTGCGAAGCAAAATGGCCAGCGGCATTCACAACCCACAGGAAATCGAGGATCGCCTCGGGTTGAATGTTTATTCCGTCGTGCCGCTCGCCGCTGAGCAGGAGCGGATTCTGCAGCGCATTGCAGGCGGTGTCGGGGGGGTGCAGGTGCTGGCCATTAATGAGCCGGAAAGTCTCGCCATAGAAAGCTTGCGCAACCTGCGCATCTCCTTGCAACTAGCTTTGATGGAGAGTGGCAACAACCGCGTGCTCATTACAGGCGCCACGCCAGGGGTGGGCAAGAGCTTCGTTTCAGGCAACTTCGCGGCCATCATGGCCGAGGCCGGTCGACGCGTGCTACTGGTCGACGCCGACTTGCGCAAGGGGCACCTCCACACTGCCTTCGGCCTACCGCGCAAGGGTGGATTGGCCGACGTCCTCGCGGGCGACATGACGAGCGAGCAGGCGATTCATAGCCAGGTAACTCCCAATCTCGACGTTCTCACCACGGGCAACTACCCATTCAACCCGGCAAGCATGATGCTGTCCTCGACTCTGCGAGAGTTCCTGGAAGCCATGTCGGCACGCTACGACCTGGTGGTGATCGACAGTCCGCCAGTGCTGGTGGCAGCTGATGCGGCAGCGGTTGCAGCGCACGCTGGTGCGATCCTGTTGGTGGCTCGCGACAACCTCACGCAACTCGGCGAGCTCGGTGAAAGCGTCAAGCGGTTGGCGCATGCAGGTCAACGGGTCAGTGGCGTTGTCTTCAACGGCATGGACCTCTCGCGTCGACACTACGGCAGCCATGGCTACAAGTACGGTGGTTACCGGTACACCGAATACAAATACAAAGATGCCGCTTGATACGTCAGTCACGTCCTACTGTCCGCGGTGACGTTGTCCGACAATAGATACACAAGCTAACATTTTAGGGGGACTTGATACCCTGAATAAGGGAGGCAAGAGCGAGAGCTTCGGGGAAAATTGTTATCCGCCAAAAACAATTATTCACCCGAAGTGCGATCCCTGATCAACTGTCTTGCAGCACCCTTGCTTGCGATGCCTCGCCCTGCCAAACGCCTGCTGGCGCTGGCTGTCGATGCCACGCTTTGCATCCTGTGCGTGTGGGTAGCGTTCAGCCTTCGTTACGAGCAGTGGTTAACCCTTCGCGGAGTTCAATGGACGGCGGTCGGTGTCGCGATCGTCGGCGCGCTTCCTCTCTTCATTGTTTTCGGGCTGTACCGGGCCATCTTCCGCTACGCCGGTCCCGCCGCATTGATGGCCATCGTGCGTGCCTGCATGTTCTTTGGCATCGGCTATGGGCTCGTGTTTTCCGTGATCGGCGTGAGCGGCGTGCCGCGGACGGTCGGGTTCCTTATGCCCATGATGCTGTTCCTCACAGTGGCCAGTTCGCGCATGCTGGCGCGCTACTGGTTGGGCGGCATGTACATGAGCGCGCTCGACCGGAAGGCACTGCCGCAAGTGGTGATCTACGGTGCCGGCGGTGCCGGGGTGCAACTGGCTGCCGCATTGGCCCAGAGCCGCGAGATGTCGGTTCGTGCCTTCATCGATGACGCAAGACACCTCCAGGGCAATACCCTTCACGGGCTACCCATCCATTCGCCCGATTGGCTCAAGCACAACGCTGCCAAGCAGAGCATTACCGATGTGCTGTTGGCAATGCCTTCGTCCAGCCGTGGGCGCCGGGCGGAAATCCTGAACCAGCTGCTGCCTCTGCATCTTCATGTGCGGACGCTCCCGGCGCTGGCTGACCTGGCCAATGGGCGAGTGCAGGTCCACGATCTGCTCGAGGTCGATATTGAAGACCTGTTGGGTCGTGACCCGGTCACGCCGAGAGGCGATTTGCTGCACAAGAACATCCGCCATCAAGTCGTGCTGGTCACGGGGGCGGGCGGCTCCATTGGCAGCGAGCTGTGCCGGCAGATCGTGCAGCTTTCGCCGAAGACATTGCTTCTGGTGGAGATGAATGAGTTCGCGCTCTATGCCATCCACCAGGAGCTCGAAGCATTGGCGCCGCAGATTCATGTGGTTCCCTTGCTTGCTTCGGTATGCGATGCGGCTCGGCTGCGTGAGGTGATGCGTGCCTGGCAGCCGGACACTGTCTATCACGCCGCCGCCTACAAGCACGTGCCGTTGGTCGAACACAACCCCATCGAAGGTGTGCGCAACAACGCGATAGGCACACTCACGGCGGCCCGGGTCGCCATGGAATGCAAGGTGCGCCGCTTCGTGCTCATCAGCACCGACAAGGCGGTGCGCCCGACCAACGTCATGGGCGCCAGCAAGAGGTTGGCCGAGATGACGTTGCAGGGTCTCGCGCAACAAAAATCGGGCACCTGCTTCTCGATGGTTCGCTTCGGCAATGTGCTGGGCTCCAGCGGCTCGGTGGTTCCGCTGTTCCGCCGGCAAATCGAAGCGGGCGGCCCCATCACGCTGACGCATGCGGACATCACTCGCTACTTCATGACCATTCCCGAGGCTGCACAACTGGTCATCCAGGCCAGCGCAATGGCCGAGGGCGGCGATGTGTTCGTGCTCGACATGGGCGAGCCGGTGCGCATCATCGACCTGGCGCGCCGCTTGGTTGAACTGTCGGGGCGCACGGTGCGAGACGAGGATTCGCCCGATGGCGACATCGAACTCCAGATCACCGGCCTGCGGCCTGGCGAGAAGTTGTACGAGGAACTGCTGATCGGCGACAACGCCATGCCGACCTCACACCCGCGCGTGATGAAGGCGCACGAGCCTTGCCTCCCTCAGGAAGAGCTTTGGCGTCAGCTCGACGTGTTGACTGCGGCGCTTCGCAGCAGCGATGTGCCGGCCCTAAAACGCACGCTGCAGCAGATGTTGCCCGGCTACCGTGCTCACGCGGAAGTGGTCGACTGGGTGCACATGGAGCGGGAGCGCCATCGCCTGGCCGTGACCGTGGTGGGTCGCGACGAGGAAAGCGCGAACTCGGACATGCCGATCGCCGTCGCGCTGTAACGCGTCGGTCGGACCCGTGCAGCGAATCTGCGCGGACATTTGAAGAGGTGCCTTCAGCCGCTCTTCATGCGTGTTGGCATTGCGTGCGTGAAGCCGCTAGCGCCTGCCGACCATGGCGCCAACGATGAACGCGCTTCAGAGGCCACTAAAAAGTTCAGCGTTCAAGCGCTTTCGCACCTGAACGCTTCGGCTTTTCCGGCCTTGCCGCGCTCTATTTTTTACCGTGCGTTCTCGAAATTGAGAATGTTGTCCCCGGCCTTCGGTTGCTTGTTCTCAGGTGCCGCGAAACTGAAGGCGCGCGGGTCACGTGCAGACGTCATTTCGTAGAGCGGATTGATCCGCCCCAACTTCGCACCGCCATCGCGCGTCACCGGCGACCAGGCAAAGCCCGCAGAGAACTTGCTGGACTTCGGCAGGAATGCATCGAACGGCACGGAAATGTAGATGCCCTTGTCGAAACTGCCTTCGCCGAATTGCGCCGCCGACACATTGGTCTTGGTCGCGTAGACGCCAACCATCACGCCATTGTCGAAACGACGGCTGATGTCGAGCGTTACCCCACGATCCCCGGCTAGGTATTGGCCGACGCTGATCCTTGTCATCACGCCGTTCCAGCCCGTATCCCAGTACAGCGTGGCATGGCCGGTGTTGACCTTGTAGTCGCGCAGACCGAAGTCTTGCTTGAAGTCGCGCTGGCGCACATGGTTGATGTCGATGCCCAGGGCGAACTTGCTGCGCCATGGGCGATACAGCCATTCGGCACCCACGCCGGCGAACATCGATTCAAGGGCACCGCCGTAAACGCTGTAGTACTGGTCGTCGCTCAGCCGGCCCACGTGGGTCAGCTGGAACACCGGCATCGTCACCCGCGAGGTGGTGACGTATTCGCGTTGGAAGGTGCGCACGCGTGGAAGATTGCTGGGCGCGGTGTAGGTGAACTTGTCGAAGTTGTCCAGCAGGCGCCAGTTCAGCGCGGCGTTCACCCAGGTGCTCGGGGTAAAGCGGTATTCCGCCGTGGCCTGAACGCCGATCTGGTAGAGCATGAAGGCATCGGGGCCGCCCAGGATCTGCGAGAAATATGGCGTCACGCCATAAGTGAGCTTCTGGGTGCGGCGCTCCCATGGCGCCATTGCTCCCGAGTACTGCTGCGCGGAAGCAGTTGCCGCGTTGTCGCTGACGGACTTTTCCGGAGGCAGGAACAGCCGGTCTTCGCTGGCGTCCTGGTGCGGTGCGTAGTCGCGCTGGCTGGCTGCACGCGCTTCGGCGGGCGACTGCGCCTGGTAGTGCTCGGCGACCCATTCGCCCCGGTCGACGACCTGCGCATGCATCGCGAGGCCGCGCTCGTTGTAGTGCAGGATGAAGCTCTTGATCGATGCAGGCGAATCGCGATGCAGCACGGCAATGATCTGCTCTACCCGCGCCTGGCGGTAGACGGTGTTGCTCTCGGTGATCCACACGTGCACACCGCTGCCTTGCGGTGCGATGCGCTGGACCGTCCATTCGGTACGGGCTTCGATCTCCGCTGCTGTCGATGCCCAGCCGGGCGGGTTTTGCGGCGCCTGGGGCGTGAAGCGGGGCTGGGGCGGATCGGCGGGCTTGGATGCCCGCAGCGTTGCGACATTGGTGGACAGGGTCACGCCCACCATCAGCTTGTTGCCGCGCTCCACGCCGGCGGAGAAGGCAACGCCGGGCGAGTAGCGGTACTCGAAGCCGATGTTGAAGGGTGTGCGCTGTACCTGAGTGTTGGCCTGAGGCTCGTTCTTGTAGTTGTTGCCTTCGTATTCAAGCTTGACTGTCAGGGGCTCCCAGGGAGTTCGCCATTGCACGCCACCGAACAGGGCGGCAGGGCCTCGGAAGAAGGCGCCGAAATTGGCTTCGCCGCCTTGCGCCGAGCCCACCCTGCGCCTGTCGAAGCGGCTGCTCAGGAGCGTCAGAGGGTTGCGGATGTTGCCGCTGTTGCCCAGGTATCCCCAGCCAATGCCTAGACTGAAGTCGAAATCGCCATACCGCTTGTTCGCAACCAGGTACTCGGCGGAAAACAATCCGGTACCACCGATGTCTCGAAAACCGAGCGCAAGCTCGGGCACATAGGCGGACTCGCGCATGAGCCTCAACTTGAGGTCGATGCTCTTGTCCTTGTTGCTTTGGCCGGTGGTACTTGCTTCGTAGGCCCGATTGCTGATCGATGTGTACCGAAAGCCGCCTTCCATCCAGTCCAGTGGCTGGAACATCACGTTCAGCCGGGTGTACGGCGAAACATGGGTCATCGATGATCGAAAGTCGCCGGCCTGGCCCATGCGTGCGGTGGGGGTCTGCAGCAGGCCGGTTTCGCCCCAATCGTTGCCGCTGGTGCGAATGGCGTTGTACTGCGGTGCTACTTCGGGGCGCACGGAAATTGCGGTCGATGGCGTGATTGCCGGAGTCAGCGCCGGAACGGGAGGCTGCTGCCCCTCCGATTGCGCAGGGGCAGCAGCTGAAACGTCGCTTTGAGGGGAGGGCCCCTGCGTGGCGAGAAACTTGATGATCCCCTCGGAAGCGGCGACCAGATCGGTCATCTCTCGGGGAGCCGCCCAGATCCATGCGCCTGGTGCAGGTTCGTCCGAAGGCTCGCTGTTCCAGGGGGCCACGCCCACGCGGGCGGTTCGGCCATCCGGCTGTGCGACCCAGGCCCAGTCGGAGGGGCCTCGAGGCTCGCAGGCTGCCACGTAGTCCCACGCGGTTCGGCCGGCTTCATGCGTCACATGGCAAAGCTCCCCATTGGGGCGGACCACGGCGATGGTCTTCAGGTTGGGCTGCGCCGCAACCAACTGCTGGCCAGTCGCCAACACCGGGTCTTCTTCGGGATGCGCCTGCAGCCAGCGAGGGTCCACGATGGCCAGCGCCACTCGGCCAGTGACGGGCAAGCCCTGGAGCCAGGAAATCAGGCTCAGGCGATCGGCTTGTTCCGAGCGCGGAGCGCGGCGTTGAATCGACTCGATGCGGACCAGCAGGGTGTTCTTGAGAAACTGCTGCGCCAGCCGTTCCTGCGGCACGCGCCATGCGAGGCCGGCAGAGGCTGTATCAGCGGGCTGGCGCAACAGCCAAGTGCTCAGGCGCTCACCGGGGCGCACGTCGGCGTCATTCGTCGTCTCGTTCTTTGCAGCGGTGTTCAGCGGCTGTGCCGAGACGCCGAAACTTGCCGCCAACGCGCACGCGATGGCCGCTCGACGAGGCCAATGCCGTTTGCCAATACCGCGAACCCAGGGATTCATGTGCCGGAGCTTGCCGATTTACCGACGGCCGGTGCGGGGGGCGTCCATTGTTCGAAACTCATGCAGAAGTCACTGGAGAGGCATTGCTCTGAATACACGACTTGTGGTTTTTCAGAGGAGCGAGATATGCCAAAGCGAGCCGTGGGCAATGAGGCCGCAGACGGCCGCGACACACTGCGCTCTTCATACCAACGCAAGGAGGTGGCGTCGGCGCCTGCAAGGGCGGTGTTTCGTGGCGGCGAGATGGAGATCCGAACGATTTCGTCGCGAATTCCGAAGCGATAGCCTGGCATGAGATCGCGCAGGCGCGTGTAGCTTTGACCCGAGCCGCCCGTCGTATCAGCGCCCGGCCACGCGGGGAGTCCTGTGAATCGAACGTTTCGCCAGTCGGTACTGAGCCCTGTGGTGCCCACGAGCTGGCCGTTCAGGAGCCTGACGACCTCGCCGCTACCGCTGTACCAAACTTCGACAGGGCCCTCGGGGCGCTGATCGATATAGCCGAGCACCATGAAAATAGTGCGGTCACCGATCTGGGTCCGCAAATAGCGATAGGCGGGATTGAAGTTCGGCTGTGCTGCTGCGGGTTGGCCTTTGTATACAAGCCGAGCAGCATCCAGCATGGCTGAAGACCCGGAGGAACAACCGCCAACGCCCAAATAAAACGTTGCCCAAAGGCAACGTTTTAAAAGTCGCGTGGCGAAACCAACGCGCGGAGCTCTCAGCGAATGCCCTCCCATTGGGAGGGCACGCAGCATTTAACGCGTGCCGGTGGTGCCCGTACCCGTGCCCGGGATGATGACGAAACCACCACCACCATTGCCGCCGTTGCTGCTAGCAATTGCCACGAGCAGAGCGCTGCTACCTGCAACAGCACCCCATTGGCCGGGGGTCAGGCCGCCGGTCGTAGCGGCAGTCGCGTCGGCTGCGTTGCCGGCGGGTGCCGGTGCGGTGGCAGGAGCCGGCGCTTGCGCAAAAGCCGAAGAAATTGCCAAGGAGGCAAGGGCGGCTGCGAGTTTGATCATCTTCATGGTAGTCCTCTCAAATATCTTTGCAGTCGAGGGTAGCACGCATCACAAGGGCGTCGCAACCCATTTCTCTCTCGTATACGTGTGCGAATGTGCGGTCTTTGCAGGTTGTTGCTTTCTTATTCGTTGGTTTTTTCCTACGACATCGCGCCCGCGTGAATTTCCTCCTGCGCCGCAGCCGCTTCAATGGCCTCGAGCCGGTAGCCGAACCCGCGCAGGGCGGCCAGCAGAAAGCCATTCGCCGGACGCAGATCGAGCTTGGCCCTCACCCGCGACAGGTGTGTGTCCAGCGAGCGCGAGAGCACCTCGAAGTCGGCACCCCAGATGGCCCGATACAACTGCTCGCGCGAGAGCAGGCGGCCGGTATTCTGGAAAAGAAACAGTGCAAGGTCGTACTCGCGGCTTCTCAGGCCGACCCGCGCACCTTTGAGCTTGACGGTGCGCCACGCCGGAAGGAACTGATAAGGCCCGAAGACAAGCCGGGGTTCGTGCAGCGCGGGATACGACCGGCGAAGCAGCCCGCCGATGCGCGCTTCGAGTTCCGCGCCGGAGATGGGCGAGATCAGGAAATCGTCGGCGCCGGCATGCAGGCTCATGGCCATGTCCGCGGCGTCGGCTCTGTGTGTCATGAAGAGGATCGGGAGGCGGTTGCCGGCGGCGCGCCGCAGCGCCTTCACGAGTGCCGGACTGTCGAGACCGGGCAGGCGCCACTGAAAGATCAGCAGGTCGAAACGCTGCGCCTGCGCCGCCTGCAGCAACAGGGTCCCGTCGATGTATTCATGGCATTCGTGGCCGAGGCTCGTTGCGGTGTGGGTGACCAGTCGCAGCTGATCCCGCTCGTTGTCGAGTATTGCGATGCGCATTCCGTCCCTTTTCTTCACGCACTTCTCATTCTCACGAAGCGCGTGCCTCATCTTGGACGAAGCAGCGTCCGTCGGCAATGCCTGCGCGCGTAAAAGAAGGAAATAGCGCTCTACAGCCGTGAATTGATCGATTTAGACGACCGTATGGAACACGGTTCCATTGGGCCCTCCAGAAGAGGGGCTCGCGGGACTCTCAAAGCCAGTTGCCGCTCTGCGGCATCTGCACCTTCTCGGCCGGGTCGCCGCTGGTGACGAACGAGCCGATGACGATGCTCAAGAGCGAGATGAAGATGCTGGCAAAGAGCGCGGTCCAGAAGCCCGAGACCTTGAAGCCTTTCACCAGCGCAGCCACCAGCAGGATCATCAGCGCGTTGATGACCAGCAGGAAGAGCCCGAAGGTCACCAGCGTCAGCGGCAGCGTGAGCACGATCAGCAGCGGCTTCACGACTGCGTTGGCCAGCCCGAGCAGCAAGGCCGAGATCACCAGCGCGCCGGTGCCGTCGAACTTGAGCCCGCGAAACAGGTGGCTGGCGACCCAGAGCGAGACGGCGGTGATGGCCCAGTGGACGAGGAAAGGAGTGATGTTGTTCAGCATGTCGATGGTGGCGTGTGGCAGCAGACGCAGAGTTTGTTTCCGTCCGGATCGCGGAAGTACGCGCCATAGTAGTCCGGGTGGTAGTGCGGCCTGAGTCCTGGCGGGCCTTCGCAGCTGCCGCCGTTGGCCAGCGCGGCCGCGTGGGCGCGGTCCACGGTGGCGCGATCTGCGGCCATCAGCGCCACCATGTGGCCGTTGCCGTTCGTGGCCTCTTGTCCGTCGAAGGGCGCGCCGACCAGGAACAAGGGGCGCGGTGCATCGGGGCTTTGCCAGCCGGCCCACGGTTTGGCGTCGTCGCGAAAGCGCAGCTTCAGGCGCAGTTCACTCATGAGCGCCGTGTAGAAGTCGAAGGCGCGTTCGAAGTCGTTCACGCCGACGAAAACATGGGACAGCATGCGGGTGGGTTCCTTCTTGTTCGGTGGATCTGCGGAGGTCTGCGAATTATGGCTACAGGCCTTCCGCGGTTACCTTGGGAAACAATGGATGGCAGCCCGTTAATATCGCCATCTCTCGGAGCCTCTGCATGGGGCCCATCTTCAATTGCCGGATAAGAACAAGGGGCCTGTGCCATATGGCCAATCCGTCGATCGCGAGCTTGACACCGGCACCGGCTTCGGCCGACGAGGCCGAATCGTGGGTGCGCGGCGAACTGATCCGCAGCCTGATGCGCTCATCGCGCAGCTCGTACATCGTTTCTGTCGCGCTCATACCGGCCATGGTCGGGCTGAGCTGGGTCGAAGTGCCCCGCTGGGAGCTGCTGACGTGGCTGCTGGCCGGCGTCATCGCCACGGCCTGCCGGGCCTGGGGCTCACACGTCTATACGGTGCGCTACGCCGGCCGCAGCTCCGCGGCGCAGCAGCAGTTCACAGAGCGCTACGGCTTCATCTGGAGCACCACCGCGGTGGTGTGGGGATCGTCGATCCTGCTGTTCTTCGAGCGTACGCCGCAGGTCAACCAGTTCATGAGCTGGCTGATCGTGGCCGGGGTGGGCACCTTCCCGCTCAACGGGCTCGCGCTGCATCCTCCGCTGCTCAAGCGCTATGTCAACACGCTCTTCATCACGATGCTGGGGGCGGTGGTGATCCGGCTTGTCAGCGTCAACCTGCACGAGCCGCAGTTCCATTACGGCTACCTGATGCCGATCCTGCCGATGCTGCATTGGTTCCTGCTGCTGCGCGCGGGGCGTCACATCCATGAGACGGCGCGCAACAGCTTGGAGCTCCTGTTCCACAACCACATCCTGATCAAGTCGCTCACGCAGCAGCGGCAGGCGGCGGTGTCGGCGGTGGCGATGAAGAACCGCTTCCTGGCCAGCGCCGCGCACGACATGCGCCAACCGGTGCTGGCGCTTTCGCTGTACGCCGACTGGCTGCGCAACGAGCCCGAGCTGGTGCTCGAACTCGCACCGAAGATCGTGCGCGCCACGCATGCGGTGAATGCGCTGTTCGATTCGATGTTCGACCTCGCGCGCATCGATTCGGGCCAGGTGCGGCTGCACATCGAGCGCGTCGATGTCCCCGAGCTGCTGCACGACCTGGAGCTGCAGTACCGCCCGGTGGCCGAGAGCCGCGGCCTCGACTTTCGCGTGCATGTGACCGAAGGCTCCTTCCTCACCGACCCGATCCGCGTGCGCCGCATGATCGGCAACCTGCTGGCCAACGCCATCAAGTACACCACCGAAGGCGGCGTGCTGCTGGCCGCGCGGCAGACGCGCGACGGCATGCGCGTGGAAGTGTGGGACACGGGCATCGGCATCGCGCCCGAGCACCTGCGCGACGTGTTCCTGGAGTTCTACAAGGTGGCCGATCATGCCGGCACGTCCGACGGCTTCGGCCTCGGCCTGGCCATCGTCGCGCGGCTCTCGCACGTGCTGGGGCACCCGATCAGCGTGCGCTCGCGCCTGGGCAGCGGCAGCGTGTTCCGCGTGGCGCTGCACGACGCCGACGAGGCGGTGGCGCAGGCACGCGTCAGCGCTTCCGGGGGCTGAAGAAAAAAGTTCTGCCCAAAGAAAACCGCGCACGAGGCGCGGTTTCGAAGAGGCAGTTTCTCGCCGGGATCAGCCCGACAGAAGACCGTTGGTGCGGGCGTAATGGAGAGCCTGCGTGCGGCTCTTCACACCGAGCCGGCGGAACAGGCGCCACAGGTGAACCTTCACCGTGTGCTCGCTGATCTCCAGGTCGGTCGCGATGTCGCGATTGCTCATGCCCTTGTCGAGCATGGCGATCAGCTGTGTCTGGCGCTTGGAGAGCTTGCTGCTCGCGAGCGGTGGCTCGTCGGCCTCTTCGGAGCCTGCCATCAGCAGGCCGCGCAGGGCGGCTGCCAATTCATTGGAGCTGGCCGACTTCTCGATGTAGGTGTCGGCGCCTGCTTCGATGCACGCGTCTTCCATGTCCGCGGCCGGGGCCGCCGAATACACGGCGATCGGCACGTTGGGGTAGACCTGCTTGACCGCAATCACGCCCGAGACGCCATTCGTGTCCGGAAGCTTCAGGTCCAGGCAAAAGAGGGTGGGCGCGCCACGCTGCTGCACCGAGCTCGCGAGCTTGTCGAGCCGCTCGAGCTCGACGATGTTCTCGGCGGGTCGCAGGCGTCGCAACACCATCACGATCGCGTCGCGCATCAGGGGGTGGTCGTCGATGACATAAATGCTCATGTTTTCTTCCTTTGTGATCGCACCGTCTTCTCTCGTCTCGCTCACCGGCGGATAAGCCGGTGGGCCCTTGCCGGTTCAACTTCCATCTGTCGTGGTCGTTGCTTCCGCCAATGCCTCCAGCGCCTCTGTCACGGCGCGTGTTTGTTCTGTGTCGATGGGCTCGAGCTGCGCAGCCGCGGCGGCCAGCGCCGCACCGCGCTCGGCCTGCAGGAGCGCGATGGTACGGCCCGCTTCCTGCGGCGAAGCAAATCCACGGCTCTGCAGCAGGGTTTCGCCGCGCGCATCGAGCAGCTTGAAATAGAAAAGCCCGTCGCCGCGCTCGCGGTACTGCTTGAAACTGGGCTTGGCGACCTTCGCCGCCTTGGCATTGCCCTTGTCGCGGCCTGCCGCGAGGTTGCGCAGGCCCACCGCGTGACGCAGGCGCGTCATGAAGGGCTGCGACAGCGCGCTGGCCTTCTCGGCACCGATGAGCAGGATGCGCTCGATCTCCGCCGGGTCGCTCATCAGTGCCTCGTAGCGCTTTCGCAGCGGCGCCACTTCGACTTCGATGCGCTCGAACAGCAACTGCTTGGCGTCGCCCCAACCGATGCCGTCGGCATAGGCCTTGCGAAGCATCTCGGTCTCGTCGGCATCGGCAAAGGCCTGGTAGATCTGGAAGAGCGCGGAGCCCTCGGTTTCCTTGGGTTCGCCGGGCGCGCGCGAGTCGGTCACGATGCTGGCGATCTGCTTTTGCAGGTACGCACGCGGCGCGAACAGCGGGATCGTGTTGCCGTAGCTCTTGCTCATCTTGCGGCCATCGAGGCCGGGCAGCGTGGCGACGGCATCGTCGATCTCGGCTTCGGGCAGCGTGAAGTGCTCGCCGTACTGGTGGTTGAAACGCTGCGCCATGTCGCGCGCCATCTCGATGTGCTGCACCTGGTCGCGGCCCACGGGCACCTTGTGGGCGTTGAACATCAGGATGTCCGCGCCCATCAGCACCGGGTACATGAAGAGGCCGGCGGTCACGTCGGCGTCGGGGTCCTCGCCTTTGGCGATGTTCTTGTCGAGCTGCGCCTTGTAGGCATGCGCGCGGTTGAGCACACCCTTGCCGGTCACGCAGGTAAGGAACCAGGTGAGCTCGGGAATCGCGGCGATGTCCGACTGGCGATAGAAGGTCACGCGTTCCGGGTCGAGCCCGCAGGCCAGCCAGCTCGCGGCGATCTCGAGCGTGGAACGCTGGATCTTCGCGGGCTCCTGCACCTTGATGAGCGCGTGGTAGTCGGCCAGGAAGAAGAAGCTCTCCACACCGGGCGCGACGCTCTGCCGCACCGAGTGGCGGATCGAGCCGACGTAGTTGCCGAGGTGGGGCGTGCCCGACGGGGTGATCCCGGTCAGGACGCGCAGCGGAGCGGAAGAAGACGAGGCCATGGAACGACAGACTTAGAGCAGCAATGCCTTGAGCGGCGTGATGATGAGGTTGATGACGAAGTAGCCGACGTCCATCAGGGGGCGCAGCCAGAAGGTGCTGACGACGCCCGCAATGACGAGGCCCATCACGATGAAGAAGCCATAGGGCTCGATGCGCGCGAGGAAATTCTGCGCGGGCCCGTTGGGAAGCAGCCCGGCCAGCACGCGGCCGCCGTCGAGCGGAGGCAGCGGAAACAGGTTGAAGGCCCACATCACGAGGTTGACCAGGATGCCGCCACGCGCCATCTGGATGAAAAAGTTTTCATTGTCGAAACCGGCCGCAGCCAGCACCACGAACAGCAATGCCCAGAGGATGGCCTGGATGAAGTTCGAGGCAGGCCCCGCGAGCGCCACCCAGATCATGTCGCGCTTCGGATGACGCAGCCGCCCGAAGTTGACCGGCACCGGCTTGGCATAGCCGAACAGGAAGGCGCCCGAGGTCGCAAAGTACAGCATCAACGGCATCAGGATGGTCCCGATGGGGTCGATGTGCTTCATGGGGTTGAGGGTTACACGTCCCATCACCGCAGCTGTGTTGTCGCCGAAGTAGCGGGCCACATAGCCATGGGCCGCCTCGTGCACGGTAATCGCAAAGATCACGGGCAGCGCGTAGATGAGAACGGTCTGTATGAGATTGGAAATATCCACTGTGCGATTGTGTCAGACGTGCATTAGTTATCGGTTCCAACCTCTTTCAGAGACCGAGCACCGCGAGCGCCCCGCGTCCCTGTCGCACCACGACCGGATCGTCACCCGTGCCCATGGGCGTCAGGTCGACCACGGTGGTCGGCTGCGAAGGGCAGGCACCGGCATCGATGACCGCACCGATCTGCTTCTCGAAGCGTTCGCGGATGGTTGCGGCGTCGTTCAGCGCTTCGGTCTCGCCGGGCGCGATCAGCGTGGTGGCCAGCAGCGGTGCGCCGTGCAGCGCGAGCAACTCCAGCAGCACCTTGTGGTCGGGCACGCGCAGGCCGATGGTCTTGCGCTGCGGGTGGCTCACGCGCCGCGGCACTTCCTTTGTCGCTTCGAGCAGGAAGGTGTAAGGGCCGGGCGTTGCGGCCTTCAGCAAACGGTATTGCTTGTTGTCGACGCGCGCGTAGTTGGCCAGCTCGCTCAGGTCGCGGCACAGCAGCGTGAGGTGGTGCTTCTCGTCGACCTGGCGGATGCGTCGCAGCTGGTCGACCGCGTCCTTGTCGTCGAGGTGGCAGGCCAGCGCATAGCTGGAGTCGGTGGGCACGGCCACGATCTCGCCGCGCGCGAGCAGCGTCACGGCCTGCTTGAGCAGCCGCTGCTGCGGGTTCTCGGGATGGACTTCGAAATACTGGGCCATAAAGCTATCTCCTGATCAGGATTCCGCCGGTTCGATGGGCACGCGGCGCTCCCGCACCGTGAGCCACGCACCGGCTGCGCCGCAGACCGCGATCATCGAAATGCCGATGAGCGAATAACGGTCGGGCACTTGGGAAAAAACAAGCCAGCCGCCCAGCATGGCAAAGGCGATCTGCGCATAGAGGTACGGCGTGAGCGTGGAGGCCGGCGCACGCTGGTAGGCCAGGATCAAGATGAAATGACCCACCGTGCCCATGAACCCCATGAGGCACAGCAGCGCCCACCATTCCCACGAGGGCAGGGCGGTCCACGCGAAGGGCAGCGCCAGCGACGCGATCAGCGCGCCGACCCAGCCCGTATAGAAATGCATCGTGAGCGGGTTCTCGGTCTGCGCGAGCTTGCTGGTGAGCACCTGGAACCAGGCGTTGGTCAGCACGAGGCCGATCGGCAGCAGGATGGCCCAGCTGAAGGCATCGCCGCCCGGCCGCAGGATCACCAGCGTGCCGATGAAGCCGCCCGCCACCAGCGCCCAGCGCAGCGGCGAGACGTATTCCTTGAGTGTGGTCGCAGCAAGCAGCGTGATCACCAGCGGCGCGATCAGCACGATCGAGGTGAACTCTGCGAGCGGCATGTAGCGCAGGCTCAGGAAGGCCAGCGTGCTCGATACCAGCAGCAGCGCGCCACGCAGCAGCTGGTAGCGCGGATGCCGCGTGCGCAGCAGCGCCGTGCCGTGCAGTGGCAACAGCACGGCCGTGGTGGCCACGGCCTGGAAGACGTAGCGGAACCACACGCCCATCAAGATAGGTACGCTGGCCGTCGACATTTTTGTAGCCGTGTCGAGCGTGGCGAAGCAGGCCACGGCCACGATCACCATGCCGATGCCCGCGAGGATGCGTTCGGATTCCTTGCTGCGGCTGGCTTGCTGCGCGGCGCGTGCATTCGCCAGTGCAGCGCTGGCCGCACCGTCGATGCCGGGCCCGGGGCTCTGGCTCACTGCTGGATGCGATGGCCGAGCAGTTCCCACACCGGCGTGAGGGCGCCAGGCAACGGTGGCAGCTTGCCGAGATCGCAGTGGCTCTCGTCGGGGCTGTGGAAATCGCTGCCGCGGGATGCGGCGAAATCGAACTCGAGCGCCTTGTCGGCGTACTCGACATATTCGGCCGGCGTGTGGCTGCCGGTGACGACCTCGATCGCCCGGCCACCATGCGCCTTGAACTCGAGGAACAGCGCGTACTCCTCGTTGGCCGTGAACTTGTAGCGGCCCGGGTGCGCGATCACGGCCATGCCCTTGGCGGCGGTGATCCAGTGCACCGCATCCTTGAGTGAGGCCCAGCGATGCGGCACGTAGCCGGGCTTGCCTTCGGTGAGGTACTTGCGGAACACCTCGGAGGTGTCGCGGCAGTGCCCCTGCTCGACCAGGAAGCGCGCGAAGTGCGTGCGCGAGATGAGTTCGGGGTTGCCGACGAACTTGAGCGCGCCCTCGTAGGCCCCCTGGATGCCGACCTTGGCCAGCCCCTCGGACATCTCCTGCGCGCGCTTGCCGCGCCCGCCGCGCGTGTCGTAGAGGCCCTGCGTCATCGCGGCGTCGTCGGGGTCGAAGCCCAGGCCGACGATGTGCACGGTTTCGTTCGCGAAGGTCACCGAGATCTCGGTGCCGGTGAGGTAACGCATGCCGTTTTCACGGGCCGCGGCCGCTGCGCGGTGCTGGCCGCCGACCTCGTCGTGATCGGTGAGGGCCCAGAGCTCGACCCCGTTGGCGGCTGCGCGTACAGCCAGTTCTTCGGGCGTCAATGTGCCGTCGGAGACCACGGAGTGGCAATGAAGATCGGCATTGAGAATGGAGGACACCCCGCCATTCTAGGGGGTCTGGAACGTCGATGCGGGCGCATGGATGCTGCGCGAGATGCTACTAAATAAATAGCATTACTGCGCCGCTGCATGCGGCTCAGCGCTTCTTGCGGAAAGCCGCCCAGGCCGCCACCGCGGTGAAGCTCGCCACGATCGCCACCACGATCCAGAACCCGTGCTTGTGCTCCGCGAGCGGAATGCCGCCCACGTTCATGCCGAACAAACCCGCCAGGATGTTGATCGGCAGCGCCAGCACCGTCACCACCGTCAGCACGAAGAGGCTGCGGTTGTTGTCCTCGTTGACGTTGGCGGCTATTTCTTCCTGCAGCAGCTTGATGCGCTCCTGCAGCGCCTGCATGTCGCGCAGCACCACCGAGAACTCCTCGGTCGAGCCGCGCAGCTCCTGCGCATCGGGCTCCGACATCCAAGACGGCGGGCCTTGCAGCAGGCGAAACAGCGCGGCCGGTTCGGGCGCCAGCAGCCGTTGCAGCCGCACCAGCAAGCGTCGCAGCACACCGAGACGGGCGCGCTTGTGGTCGAGCCGGCCGGCGAGCAGTTCGTCTTCGATGTGGTCGATGCGCGAGGTGACGCCGCGCACGATCTTCACCAGCACATCGGCCTGCGCGCGCAGCAGATGCTCGAGCAACTCGGTGCTGGAGCGCGGCGCATCGCCTGCCTTCACTGCCGTGCGCAGCGCGTCGACCGAACGCAGCGGCTTCGCGCGCGCCGTGACCACGAGGCGCGGGCCCACGCTGATCCACAGCGTGGAGATGTCCGAGGGCTCGAAGCTGAACTCGAAGTGCACGTCGTTGATGACCGCGATCAGCGAATCGTCGGCACGCTCGATGCGCGTGGAGGGCAGGCCGTCGTGCAGCGTCTCGTAGAAGGTGTCGGAGAGATTCGCGTGCCGAACGAGCCAACGCTCCGCTTGCGCGTGGCTCAGGTTGAAGTGCAGCCACACGTAGGCGCCGCTGCCATCATCGACAACGGTGTCTTCGGGCTGAGCGCCGAGCCACGCCGCCGCCTGCGCCGAATCGATGGCGCGCGCGGGCTCGGGCGCCGCGGCGTCGAACAGATAGCCGCAGATCAGCCCGGCTTCGTCGCCGCCATAGGACTGGGCGGCGAGATCATGGAATGCCGACAAGGTGCGTGATCAGAAAAGACGGGTGAAGAGCCAGTAGAGCGAGCCCGACAGCAGCATGGCCACCGGCAGCGTCAGCACCCAGGCGAGCGCGAGGTTGCGCAGCGTGGACATCTGCAGGCCCGAGCCGCTGGCCGTCATGGTGCCGGCCACGCCGGAGGAGAGCACGTGCGTGGTCGAGACCGGCAGGCCGTACATGTCGGCCGCGCCGATGGTGATCATCGCCACCACCTCGGCCGATGCGCCCTGGGCGTAGCTCAGGTGCGTCTTGCCGATCTTCTCGCCCACGGTGACGACGATGCGCTTCCAGCCGATCATCGTGCCCAGGCCGAGCGCGATGGCCACGGCGATCTTGACCCACAGCGGAATGAAGCGCGTCGCGTCGTCCAGTTCCTGGCGGAAGGTGCCGACACGCAGCTTGGTCTCGTCGTCGAACTTCGCGGCGCCGCTCTTGTCGAGGTGGCGAATGGCTTCGGAGGCCAGGTACATGTCGTTGCGCACGTTGGCGACGGCCTCGGCCGGTACCGCGGCGAGCGAGCCGTGCTCGCGCACCTGCTGGCCGATGCTGCCGGCGGTGGCGGCCAGCGCCGGCACGACCTTGTCGTTGAACTCGCGGGTGCGTACATAAGTAGAGAGCGCGTCGCGCGCCGCGGTGGATTGCAGCGCGGGGAGCGAAGTCGGGACGCTGCGGTTCAGCGCGGTTTGCGCCATCTCGGCCACGGCCACGAACTTCACCGTCTCGTTGGCGGGCATCGCGCGGTTCAGCGCGTAGGCCATCGGCACCGTGCCGACCAGGATCAGCATGATCAGCCCCATGCCCTTCTGTCCGTCGTTGGAGCCGTGCGCGAACGACACGCCGGTGCAGGTGAGGATCAGCAGGCCGCGAATCCACCACGGCGGCGGCGTGCTGCCCTTGGGCTCTTCATAGAGGGCGCGGTTCTTCACGAAGGCGCGCAGCGCCAGCAGCAGCAGCGCCGCGCAACCGAAACCCACCATCGGCGAGAGCAACAGCGAATAGCCCACCTTGGTGGCCTGCCCCCAGTCGACGCCGCTGGTGCCGTCGCGGCCGTGCATCAGCGCGTTGGCGATGCCCACGCCGATGATCGAACCGATCAGCGTGTGCGAGGAGGACGCCGGCAGCCCGAGCCACCAGGTGCCCAGGTTCCAGATGATCGCGGCGATCAAGAGCGCGAACACCATCGCGAAGCCCGCACCCGAGCCCACCTGCAGGATCAGCTCCACCGGCAAGAGCGCGATGATGCCGAAGGCCACCGCGCCGCTGGACACCAGCACGCCCATGAAATTGAAGAAGCCCGACCACACCACCGCGAAGTTGGGCGGCAGCGAGTGCGTATAGATCACCGTGGCCACCGCATTGGCCGTGTCGTGGAAGCCGTTGACGAACTCGAAGCCCAGCGCAATCAGCAGCGCCACGCCCAACAAGATATAGGGCACCCAGGTCGTCATGGGCGCGCCCGAGGCCGTGACATCGCCCACCAGGCTCCATGCCGTGAAGAGCAGGCCCGCGGCCAGCAGGCCCACGAAAGTGATCAGCGTGATCGGACCGGGCTTGGCGTCGAGCTTGGGCCGGTGCGCCGCAGCGGGCGCGGCCGGCATCTCCGTGGTCGGGGCGGCGAGCGTGTTCATGGGCGGTTTTTGAGGTGTTGGAGTGGCTGCACATGGTGTTCGCGGTGTGTGACAACGGCGTGTCGGCCTACGGGAAACAGCCTCCAAACCGTCACGCCGCAGTCATATGGGGCGTGCAGCATGCTTTTTTCTTCCCCCACTTCTCCTCTCTCATCATGCTGACGAGCGCCCTTCCAGACCACGAAGACCTGATGCAACGCATCGCCCGCGACCTGATCGACAGCTACGACGAAGAGCTCGAGCTGGAGATCGAAGACCGCAACATCGACGGCCTCGACCCGGCCTCGGCCACGCCGACTTCCGCGGACAAGGCGGCCCGGCAGGCCTATTTCAAGGAACTCTTTCGCCTGCAGGGCGAGCTGGTCAAGCTGCAGGACTGGGTGCAGCACAGCAAGCAGAAGGTCGTCATCCTGTTCGAAGGCCGCGACGCGGCGGGCAAGGGCGGCGTCATCAAGCGCATCACCCAGCGCCTGAATCCGCGCGTGGCCCGCGTGGCCGCGCTGCCCGCGCCCAACGACCGCGAACGCACGCAGTGGTACTTCCAGCGCTACGCGGCGCACCTGCCGGCCGCCGGCGAGATGGTGCTGTTCGACCGCAGCTGGTACAACCGCGCCGGCGTCGAGCGCGTGATGGGTTTCTGCAGCGACGACGAGTACGAGGAGTTCTTCCGCACCGTGCCCGAGTTCGAGAAGATGCTGGTGCGCTCGGGCATCAAGCTCATCAAGTACTGGTTCTCCATCACCGACGACGAGCAGCACATGCGCTTTCTCGGCCGCATCCACGATCCGCTCAAGCAATGGAAGCTGAGCCCCATGGACCTGGAGAGCCGCCGCCGCTGGGAGGAATACACCAAGGCGAAGGAAATCATGCTGGAGCGCACCCACATCCCCGAGGCGCCGTGGTGGGTGGTGCAGGCGGTCGACAAGAAGAAGGCGCGCCTGAACTGCATCAGCCATCTGTTGGGCCAGCTGCCCTACCAGGAAGTGGCGCATCCGCCGATCGCGTTGCCCGAGCGCGTGCGCCATGACGACTACCTGCGCCAGCCCGTGCCTGCCAGCATGATCGTCCCCGAGATCTATTGAAGGGCTTCGCGGCCGTTTGGCCGCCCGGCGCTTTGCCTGCACACTGCGCCATGGCCCGTCGTTCCACTGCTTCCGTCTTCGCCCGCGCCTACGAGCGCAACCTGAAGGCCCTCACCAAAATCACGCTGAGCAACAGCAAGCGCGTGGCGGGCCAGGTGCAGCGCGCGACCGCCAAGCGACTCAAGCCGCCGCCCGGCAAGGGCGACTGGCTCAGCGGCGTGGCGATCGGCCCTGGCGGCGCGCGCGGCTATCACCTGTTCCGCCCTACAGGCCTGCAACTCAAGCCTGGCGAGAAGCTGCCGCTCATGGTCATGCTGCACGGCTGCGGGCAGACCGGGCGCGACTTCGCGGCCAGCACGCGCATGAACGCACTCGCCGTGCGCCAGCGCTTCCTGGTGCTCTACCCCGAGCAGGACCGGCTCGCGCATCCCCAAGGTTGCTGGAACTGGTACGAGCGCCGCTCCGGCAAGGCCGACGCCGAGGCCGCCACGCTGATGGCCGCGGTCGACCAGGCCTGCATGCTCTACCCGGTGGACCGCGAGCGCGTCGCGCTGGCCGGCCTCTCTGCCGGCGCCAGCATGGCAGCGCTGGTGGCCACGCGCTATCCGCAGCGCTTTCGCGCCGTCGTCATGCATTCGGGCGTGGCGCCCGGCGCCGCGAAGTCCTCGGCCACCGCGCTCGGCGCGATGCGCGGCCAGAACGTGCCGCCGATGCCCGTCACCGCGGTCGGCAAGGCGATGGGGGCCGCCGCCGTCTTCGCGACCCTGCCGCCGATGCTCGTGCTGCACGGCGATGCCGATGCGGTGGTCGCGCCCAGCAACGCCGTCAACAGCGCAGCCGTGTGGGCAACGGCGATGGGCGCGCGGCCCGGCGTGGCGCGCGATGTGCAGCGCGGCAAGCGCCGCCCGATGCGCGTGACCGACTTCAAGCGCAAGGGCCGCACGGTGGTCTCGCTGTGCGAGATCGCGGGGCTGGGTCATGCGTGGAGCGGCGGTGCGTCGAAGCTGCTGTTCAGCGATGCGGCCGGACCCGATGCCACGCGCATGGCGTGGGCGTTTGCGATGGTGCAGTTCAAGCACGCGGCCAAGGCCTGACGATCACGGACGCGGGTCGTCGCGGTGCAGGCGCTCCCGCCTCAAGGGCGAGCGGCCGGCCCTTCGACGAACACGTCCGAGTGGAAGTCGCCCGCGTCGAGTCCGCGATGCCGCACCGCCGCATCGCGCACCGCGTTCACCATGGCCGGTGAGCCGCAGCAATACAGCGCGTGTCCCTTCAGGTCCGGACAGGTGGCCAGCAGCGCCTCGTCGGCACGGCCCGCGAAGTTGCCGTCGCCTGCCGCGCCGTCGTCGCTCAATGCACTGACGAAGCGCATCGCCGGCCATTGCTTCTGCCAGCGCGCGACCGCCGTTCGCAGGTAGATGCCGTCGGCCCGCCGCGCCGCCCAGATCAGCGTGAGGGGCCGGTCGATGCGCCGCTTGAGCATGTCGTCGAGGATGGATTTCACCGGCGCGAAGCCGGTGCCGCCTGCCACGAACACCACGGGCCGCGCCTGTTCCTCCTGCAGCGAGAACGCGCCGAAGGGCAGCTCGATGTCGACAAGCTCGCCGGCCGCCAGTTGCGGCACGCGTGCGCTGAAGGCGCCGCCTGGCACATGGCGCACGTGCAGCGTGACGGCATCGCTCTCGTGCGGCGCATTGGCCATGGAATAGCTGCGCGTGCTGCCATCGGGCAGCGAGAGCTGCAGGTACTGCCCGGCCCTGAACCTGGCCCGTTGCCCCGCGGGCAGGCGCAACTGCAGCACCGACACGTCGGGCGCGACCAGCTCGTTGCGGAACACCTTCGCCGTGAAGCGCTTGCGCGCGGCGGGGTCGACGCGGCGCATCGCGGTCGGCGCGATCTCGAGGTCGCCGCGCGGCGCGCACATGCAGAACAGCACCTGGCCCGGCAGGCAGGTCTCGTTGGTGAGTGCACCCGTGCCGACGGCGCCCACTTCGCCGGCCACCACCACGCCGGCGCAGTTGCCGCAGACGCCCTTGCGGCACGAGTAGGGCAGCTCGATGCCGGCGCGCGCGGCCGCGTCGAGCACGCTCTCGTTGCCGGCGCATTCGAAGGCGACGTCGCTGCCCGTGATGGCGATGCGATGGCTCATGCCCGATCTCCCGACAGCAGCGCGATGGTGCGCAGCACGGCCTGCGGGTCGGCCGTGCCGCGGCCCGCGATGTCCATGGCGCTGCCGTGCCCGACGCTCGACAGCAGCGCATCGGCGCCGATGCTGAGTGCACTGGCCGCATGCGGTGCGAGCAGCTTGATGGGGATATGGCCCTGGTCGTGCAGCATCGCCACGTAGAGGTCGTGGCCGCCGTGCCCATGTTGGGCCAGCAGCATGTCGGCACCGGCCGGGCTGCTCACGCGCAGGCCTTCGGCGCGCAGCGTGTCGACGGCGGGCACCACGATGGTCGCATCCTCGGGCCCGAACAGTCCGCCTTCCGACGCGTGCGGGTTGATGCCGAACACGCCGATCGACGGATCGGGCACGCCCAGCAGCGCGCAGGCTTGCGCGCCCGCGCGGACGGCGTGCGCGACCAGTTCCGGTGTCAACCGGTCGAGCGCGGCGCGCACGCTCTCATGCAGCGTGGCATGCACGATGCGCAGCCCGCCGCCCACCAGCAAGAGGAACACGCGGTCTTCGGGCACGCCGCACACGCGCGCGACCAGCGACGGGTAGCCGCTGAACGCGATGCCGGCCTGGTGGATGGCGGTCTCGTGGTGCGGGCAGGCGACCACCGCATCGACCTCGCCGCGCCGGCAGGCTTGCAGCGCGGCGGTGGCGGAGGCGATGGCCGAGGCGCCCGCCGCCGGGTCGACGCGGCCGGGCATCGCGGCGCTCGCAGGGAGTTCGCCCGCGTTCACGAGCCGCGCATCGCGCAGCAGCGCGGCCATGCCCAGCTGTGCCGCCGTGCGTTCGAACACGCTGGTCGGGCCATAGAGCGCGATGCGCGCGCGGTCGGCTTCCGGCAGCGCGGCCAGCGCCTTCAGCGCGATCTCCGGGCCGATGCCGTTCGGATCGCCGGCGGCCAGCGCGAGTTGGCGGGACGGGGCGTGCATGGTCACAGCGGCAACGCGAGCAGCGTGTCCGTCACGGTGCTGTCGCACACGGCCACGCGCGACTGCAGACGTAGCCGGCCGTCCTGCCGCACGAAGCGGTCCTGGTAGGCGCCGGTGGCGAACACCTCGGTCTGCCCCGTGGCCATGATGCGCGCCACGAGGAACGGCGTGCGCGCCTCGGTGGACTCGGCGTCGGACTTCTGTACCAGCGGCATGCCCAGCAGGTGCCGGTAGCGCTGGCGTTCGTAGATGTTGGCTTCGCGCAGCGCGGCGATGCGGTCTTCGAGCATCGCGCGCGAGTCGGCGTAGACGATGCCGGCCGCGAGGCCTTCGCGCTCGTTCTCGATGTGGGTGATGCGGTAGTGGCAGTCTTCGGTGAAGAAGGCGGGCCATTGCTCCAGCGCATCGCTGTCGATGGCATCGGCATAGGCCGCGTTGAAGGCGCACAGCGCCAGCAGGTCGATCATGTGGGGTTCTCTCTTTGCTTGGCTTCAGGCGCCCATGTGCTGGCGGTAGGCCTTCCAGAAGCCTCGCACCGAGGCCTCCGTGGCACGGCCTTCGCCGGAGGCGGCCGCATCGCCGCCCATCTCGACGACGGCCTCGTGGTCCGCAGCGCCCGCGATGCCGCGCTGCACGAAGCCGCCGACCGCGCCGTCTTCCATCGAGATGAAGCCCGCGGGCCCCACGAGGTTCGACTGCTTCAGGCGCACCTTGCGCTGCTCGGGGGTGTCGTCGGCGTAGCCGATGTAGGTCCAGTTGAGCTCGGTGCGCGCCGTGCCCTTGGGCAGCACCTGGCGCACGGCCAGGCAGTTCTGGATCTGCTGCAGCACGAAGCCGGGGAACACCGACAGGATCTGCAGCGTCACGCCGTCGTCGTACTCCTTGAAGCCGGCCAGGACGCTTGGGTCTTTCAGGCGATAGCGGTCGTTGTCGGAGCGAAGGGCCTGCTCCTTGTACGACGCATCTTTTTCGGCCGCCGTGTCGATCATCGAGAAGCTCACATGGTGGCCGCCGGTCTCGTCCACGATCACGCCGCCTTTCTGCGACAGGCGGTTGAGCTCGAAGGTCGTGAAGAACATGTGCAGCAGGCTCGCGTGGTAGCTGTCCTTGACGTTCTCCACGTACAGCTTCCAGTTGTTGGGCAGTGCCTGGGTGAAGCGCCCGATGACCTCCACGGGCTTGTGCAGCACGCGCTCGATGCGCTGGCAGATCTCGTCGCCCAGGTATTCCTCGATCGAGGACACGTCGTCGCTGAAGCTGCCGAACACGAGGCCCGAGAAGGTTGCGATGCGCAGCTTGCGCGGGCCGTGCGCTTCCTTGCAGAAGCTCGCGGGCATGCCGCCCTGGCCCTTGACGCCCTTCTCGAAGGCCACGCCCGTGAGGTCGCCCTGGCGGTTGTAGCTCCACGCGTGGTAGACGCACTGGAAGTTGTCGCTGCGGCCCGATTTCTCGAGCGCGATCAGCGCGCCGCGGTGCGCGCAGCGGTTCTCGAAGGCGTAGATCTCGCCGTCGTCGTCGCGCACCACCACCACCGGCGTCTCGCCCGCGAAGGTGGTGCGGTAGCTGCCGGCGTCGGGCAGTTCGGCTTCCAGGCAAAGGTAGTTCCACACCGGGCCGCGGAAGATGCGCACCTGCTCGTCGGCGGCGAGCTGCGCGTCGCTGTACACCGCGAACGGGATGCGTGTGAGACCGGGGCCGGACCAGTGGACGGGTTGGGATTGGATGTCGTCGTGCATGAGGAACTCGCTTATTCCATGGTGACCTTGGCGGCCTGGATGACCTTGTGCCACTTGGCCGATTCGGCCTGGATGAACTGGCCGGTGCGCGCGCTGTCCCAGCCGCGCGGCTCGGCGCCCTGTTCGGCAAATTTCTGCTTCACGTCGGGCAGCGCGAGCGCGGCGGTCATCGCCTTCTGCGTGGCATCGACCGTGGCCGCAGGCGTGCCCGGCGGCGCGACCACCGCGAACCACGTGACCGCGTTCATCGCGGGCAGCTTCTGCTCCGCGAAGGTGGGCACGTTGGGCAGGGCCTTGGAGCGCTGCTCGTCGGCCACGGCCAGGATGCGGACCTTGCCGGTGCGCTCGAACTGCAGCGACGAGGAGATGTTGTCGAAGAACACGTCGACCTGGCCGCCGATGAGATCGACCAGCGCGGGCGCGGTGCCCTTGTAGGGCACGTGCGTCATCTCGGTGCCCGTGAGCTGCATGAAGAGGCTGGCCGTGAGGTGCGAGGTGGTGCCGTTGCCCTGCGAGGCGAAGCTCACCTTGCCGGGGTTGGCCTTCAGGTAGGCGATGAACTCAGCCACGCTGTGCACCGGCAGCTTGGGGTTGACCACCAGCACGTTGGGCACGGTGGCCAGCACGGTCACGGGCACCCAGCGCGTCGGATCGAAGCCCAGCTTCTTGTACAGGTGCTGGTTGATGGCGATGGGCGCGGGCGGCGAGGCCAGCAGCGTCTTGCCGTCGGGCTCGGCGCGGAACACCACGTCGGCACCGATGTTGCCGCCGGCACCGGTGCGGTTCTCGACCACCACGCCCGCGGGGTACAGGTCGCGCAGCTTGTCGGCCACCACGCGCGGCAGGATGTCGGCCGTGCCGCCGGCGGGGAAAGGCACGACCAGGCGTGCGATCTTGTTGTCGGTCTGCGCCTGTGCCTGTGCCACCAGGCAGGCGCAGGCCAGCAGCGCAAGCGTGCGCCGGTTGAGTCTCTGGAACATTGGCTGTCTCCGTGTTCTTCGTGCGTCGAGGGGATTTCAGTGTCTCTTTGCCAGGGCGCATGCAACAAGCTAGATTTGCGCAATGCGCAAAAACCAGGCGAGTTCCCCCAATGAGGAGATGGCACCCGACAAAAATTTCGTGGCCTCGCTGCAAAAGGGCCTCGACGTGCTGACCTGCTTCGGCCGCCAGCACGGCCGCCTCACGGTGTCGGAGGTGGGGCGGCTCACGCAGAGCTCGCCAGCGTCGGCGCGCCGCTCGCTGCTCACGTTGCAGACGCTGGGCTATCTGGACAGCGACGGCAAGCGGTTCTGGATGCTGCCCAAGGCGCTGCTGGTGGCGCACGCGTACCTCGCGTCGCGGCCCGCGCCGTCGCTCGCGCAGCCGCTGCTCGATGCGCTGTCGGAACGCACGCGCGAGTCGGCGTCGCTGGCGATGCTGCAGGGAGACGACGCGATCATCATTGCGCGCTCGACCGCGCGGCGCAGCCTGAGCACGGGGCTGGGGATCGGCTCGCGGCTGCCGGCCTATTGCGCGGCATTGGGGCGTGTGCTGCTCGCGGGCCTGCCCCCCGAAGAAGCGGCGCGGCGCGTGCGCGCCATGCCGCGCCCGCGCCTGAGTCCGCGCACCGTCACCGATGCCGGCGAGGTGCTGGCGCTCATCGCGCGTTGCCGTGAAGAGGGCTACGCCAGCAACGACGGCGAGCTCGAACTGGACGTGCGCTCGATGGCCGTGCCCGTGTTCGACCGCTCGGGCCAGGTCATGGCGGCGATGAGCATCGCCGTGCGCGCCGAGCGCATGACGCTGGCGGAAGTGCGCGAGACCTTCCTGCCCGCGTTGCGCAAGGCCGCCGGCAGCCTGGTGACGCGGCTGCACGCCGCGTGAACTGCGCACGCGAATCGTGCACTCGGCCCTCCAGCCGGAGGTAGCAGTCTGAGGGTCCCGTGCTGCTCAGGCTGCGTGGCGCGCGCGCAATACCCAGGGCGTCGCCACCAGTGCCAGCAGTTTCACCAGTGCAATCTCCTCGGGCATCCAGCGTGCTCGCGTGCCCAGCACGTTGAAGGTCGCCGCGCATCGGCTGCCTTTGAGTAGCGGTACGTTGACCACGGCGCGCAGGCCCAGCGCGGTGATGAGCGCATGGTCGTCGAACACCTCGGCCAACGCTGCATCGCCTTCACCGATGAACACTTCGGCGCGCACGAGCAATTGCCGCGTCCACGGCGTGAGCGTCTTGCGCTTGCGCCCGGCCACGGGGTAGGCCTGCGGATTGGAGGACCACAGGCGCTGCAGTTGCACCTCGTCCGGCGGATCGTCCGAAGTCGTCGCGTTCAGGTTCACCGTGAGCAGGCCCGGGCCGAGCAGCGCCAGGCGTGCCGCCTCGACGTGCCCCATCGCGGCATCGAAGGTGGTGGTGCGCAGCAGCGCGTTGCAGAGCTGCTCGCACACCGCCAGGGGCAGCACGCCCGCCTCAGTCAAGCTTGATCCCCAGGTCCTTGATGATCTTGTCGTAGCGCTGGGTGTCCCTGCGCAGCGAGGTGGCCAGTTGTTCGGGCGTGCTCTTCACCAGCTCGACGCCGATCGAATCCATGCGCGCGCGAACTTCGGGCACGGCCAGCGCCTTGTTGATCTCGGTGTTCAGGCGCGTAACCAGTTCGGCGGGCATGCCCGCCGGGCCGAACGCGGCGTACCACACGCTCATCTCGTAGCCGGGCAGCGTCTCGGCGACGGTGGGCGTGTCGGGCAACAGCGAAGAGCGCTTGGGCTCCGTCACGGCCAGGAGGCGCAGCTTGCCCGCCTTCACGTGCGGCAGCGTCTGCGTGCCGGCGGAGAACAGCACCTGGGTCTGGTTGCCCACGGTGTCGAGCACGGCCGGCGCGCCGCCCTTGTAGGGCACGTGCAGCATGTCGATGCCCGCGGCCTTCTTGAACATCTCGGCGCTCAGGTGGTTGGTGGAGCCGCCGCCGGCCGAGGCATATGCCAACTTGCCCGGGTTGGCCTTGGCATAGGCGATGAACTCGCGCAGGTTCTTCGCCGGCACCGACGGGTTGATGACCATCGTGTTGATCACGTTGGCTACGAGCGCGATGGGCGTGAAGTCGTCCGTGCCGTTGAACGGCATGCCGGGCATCAGCGTCGGGTTCATCGCGTGCGTGCTCATCGAGCCGATCAAGAGGGTGTAGCCGTCGGGCTTGGCCTTGGCGACGAAGTTCGAGCCGATGTTGCCCGAGGCGCCGACGCGGTTGTCCACCACCACCGCCTGGCCCATCGACTTGGTGAGCTGCTCGGCGATGGCGCGCGCCAGGATGTCGGTGGAGCCGCCCGCGGCCCACGGAACGATCAGCGTGATCGGCTTCTCGGGATAGGCGGCGAGGCCGGCCTGCGCAGTGCAGGTGAGGGCCAGCAGAAGCAGGCCCCGCAGGACGCGTTGGAACATGGTGATGAAGTCCTTGGAACGAAGATGAAAAAAGCGAGGGCGCCTCAGCGGCCCACCGCATAGCCCTGCATGCCGCGCGGATTGGCGCCGGCGCGGAACACCAGCCGCCCCTCGGCGTCGCGCTCGCGGCTGCAGGCGGACATGCGGCTTTCGGACCAGGCATCGCCGACTTGGACGCCGTGGCCCATCGCGCGCAGTTCGTCGAGCGTTTCGGGGTCGAAGCGCGATTCCAGCGTGAGCGTGTTGAGCGTGGTCTGGCGCGGCCAGAACGAGCTGGGCGCGTGCTTGACGTGCCAGGCCGGCGCGTCGATGGCCTGCTGCAGGTTGAGCCCGTGCACCGCATGGCGCAGGAAGAAGCCGACCGACCATTGGTCCTGCTGGTCGCCGCCGGGCGTGCCGAATGCCATGTACGGCTCGCCGTCGCGCAGCGCCATCGACGGCGACAGCGTGGTGCAGGGCGCGACGCGCGGCTCCACGGAACCGGGCAGGCCTTCGTCGAGCCAGCTCATCTGCAGCCGCGTGTTGAGGGCAAAGCCCAGTGTCGGAATCGTCGGGCTCGACGACAGCCAGCCGCCCGAGGGCGTGGCCGCGACCATGTTGCCGTGCCGATCGATCACGTCGATGTGGCAGGTGTCGCCCACGAAGATCTCGCGCTCGGCCCATTCGGCCACCGGTGGCAGCGCGGCGAAGGTGGGCTCGCCGATGCCGAAGCGCGTGTCGGCGGTGCGCAGCGTTCGCGCGCTCACATCCAGGTCGGGCAGGCGCGGCACAAGACCGAGGGGCGCGCCGGGACGCAGCACCTCGGACGCACGCTGCAGGTCGACCATGGCCCAGCGCTCGCGGAGGTATGCCTCCGACAGCAGCGCCTCTTGCGCATCGCCACGCGCGCCGGACGCCGTGCCGTACCATGCGAGACGGTCGGCCAGCGCGAGCTTGGCGGCTTCGGTGATGCGATGCACGAAGCCCGCCGAACCGGGCAGGTGGTGCTCCAGGCCCGCGTGGCGCAGCATGCCCAGTTGCTGCAGGAAGGCCGGCCCCTGGCTCCAGAAGCCGCACTTGGCGACGGTGTAGCGCCCGAAGTCCGCGGTGAGCGGTGCCTCGCTGGCGACGCGCCATTCGGCCATGTCGTCGAATCGCAGCAGGCCGGCATGCGCCTCGCCGCTGCTGTCGCGCACGGTGGTGTTGCGGCAGTAGCGATCGATCTCGCGCGCGACGAAGCCCTGCTGCCAGGTGCGGATCGCCGCATCGATCACGCCGGTGCGGCCGCTGCCTTCGCGCTCGGCCGTCTCCACGAGGCGGCTGTAGGTCGCGGCCAGCGCCGGCAGCCGGAACAGCGAACCGGGCTGCGGCAGCTTGCCGCCGGGCAGCCACACCTCGGCCGACGAATGCCAGTGTTCGAGGAAGAGGCCGCGCACCGCCAGGATCGCCTCGGCCACCCGGGGCACCAGCGGAAAGCCGTCGCGCGCATAGCCGATCGCTGGAGCCAGCACCTCGGCGAGAGACCATGTGCCGTGTTCGCGCAGCATGGTGAGCCAGGCCGAAAAAGCACCCGGCACCGTCGCCCCCAGGAGGCCGATCCCCGGCACCTGCTCGAAACCCAGGGCACGGAAGGTCGAGGCGGTGGCATCGGCCGGCGCGCAGCCTTGCCCGCGCAGCGCGTGCATGCGCTGCTCGCGCTCGCTCCACAGCAGGATCGGCGCCTCGCCGCCGGGTCCGTTGAGGTGCGGCTCGACCACCTGCAGCACGAAGCCGCCCGCCACGGCGGCATCGAAGGCGTTGCCGCCTCGTTCGAGCACGCCCATCGCGGTCTGCGAGGCGAGCCAATGGGTCGATGAGGCGACGCCGAAGGTGCCGGCGATTTCAGGGCGGGTGGTGAACATGCGGCCGAGTGTAGAAAGACCGGATAGCCATAAGCACATATTTGCTGATGCATGTATGCGCCAACTGCTATACCTCTGGCTTAGCATCACGGCATGTCAGCGCCGACCCTCCAGCACCTCACGCCGCGGCTCAAGCTGCGCCATTTCGCGCTGCTCGCCGAACTCGAACGGCAGCGCTCGGTCAGCCGCGCGGCCGAGCACCTGGGCTTGAGCCAGCCAACCGTCACGCGCGCGCTCGGCGAGATCGAGAACATCTTCATGACCCCGCTGTTCACCCGCAGCCGGCGCGGCCTGGAGCCCACGGCCGCGGGCCTGCTGGTGCTGGCGCGGGCCCGCGTGGCGCTGGCCGATGCGCAATCGCTGGGGCAGGACCTGGCCGCGCTCGGCACGGGGCTGCAGGGGCGGCTGCGCATCGGCGTGCTGCCGTTCCTCGCGCGCGCCACGCAGGACGCCGTCTGGCAGCACCTCCTTGCCGTGCGGCCGCGGCTGGGTTTCGTGGTCGAGGAGGCCACGACCCACGCGCTGGTGCAGGCGGTGCGCGCACGCACGCTGGACTGCGCGATCTGCCGCTTCACCTCGGCCAGCGCCGAAGCCGGGCTGGCACAGGAGTTCCTCTACACCCAGGAGCCGCGCCTGGTGGTGTCGCGCGCGGCCGCGCAGCGGCTGGTGCGGCGCGGGCTGGACTGGGAGGCCTTTGTTTCCCTGCACTGGATCTTTCCGCCGGAAGACACGCCGATCCGCCAGATGATCCATTCGATCTTCGCCTCGGCAGGGCAGCCGGTGCCGGTGCCTCTGCTGGAGGCCTACGCACAGAAGACGCTGGTCTCGGTGCTGCGGCACATGCCCGATGCGATCACCATCCTGCCCGACGACATCGCACAGGAGGTGGCCGACGCGAGCGGCGCCCGTGTGATGCCCCAGCGCCTGCAATGGAACCTGCCGCCCGTGGGCGTGGTGCGGTTGCACGATGCGGCCAATGCGGGGATCGTGGATGCGATGACGAAAGCGTTGCAGGGCATGCGCAAGCAGGACTAGTCGCCACCGCCTCCGGCTAGGATGGCTTTTCCAAAAGGCGACCGCTGCGCAAGCGATTCGCCGAACATCAGGTGCGCCATGGAATCCGAACTGAAATCACTGGTCCAGGCCTTGCGCGACTTTGCGCAGGCCCGGGCCTGGGAGCCTTATCACTCCCCCAAGAACCTCGCCTCGGCACTGTCGGTCGAAGCCGCCGAACTGCTCGAACACTTTCAGTGGCTCACCGAAGTGCAGAGCCGGTCGCTCGCGCCCGAGAAGCGCGCCGAGGTCGGCGCCGAGATGGCGGATGTGTTCCTCTATCTGCTGCAGCTCGCCGACAAGCTCGGTATCGACCTGATTGATGCAGCGAAACGCAAGATGGTGGTCAACGCGCAGAAGTATCCGGTCCCCGTCGATCCGACCGCCTGAGTACCTCCGTGTACGCCACCCGGCGTATTTCCCCTTCTTGGTGCATTCCGCAGACTCCTCTCCATCGCCAGCCACGCGCTGTCGACAAGGTTCAACCCAACCGGAGCAGGAGTCCACATGCAACGTCGTTTCACACTCAAGGCGCTCACCGCCGCCGTCGCGCTGGCCAGCATTTCTGCTGCGCCCGCATTCGCTGCCGACACCATCAAGGTCGGCGTGCTGCACTCGCTGTCGGGCACGATGGCCATCTCGGAAACCGTGTTGAAAGACACGGTGCTGATGGCGATCGACGACATCAACAAGAAGGGCGGCGTTCTGGGCAAGCAGCTCGAGCCCGTGGTGGTCGACCCGGCCTCCAACTGGCCGCTGTTCGCTGAAAAGACCAAGCAGCTGCTCGGCCAGGACAAGGTCTCGGTGATCTTCGGCTGCTGGACCTCGGTGTCGCGCAAGTCGGTGCTGCCGGTGGTCGAGGAAATGAACGGCCTGCTGTTCTACCCCGTGCAGTACGAGGGCGAAGAACTCTCCAAGAACGTGTTCTACACGGGCGCCGCACCCAACCAGCAAGCCATTCCGGCCGTCGACTACCTGATGAGCAAGGAAGGCGGCGGCGCCAAGCGCTGGGTGCTGCTCGGCACCGACTACGTCTACCCCCGCACGACCAACAAGATCCTGCGCGCCTACTTGAAGAGCAAGGGCGTGAAGGACACCGACATCGACGAGAAGTACACCCCCTTCGGCCACAGCGACTACCAGACCATCGTTGCCGACATCAAGAAGTTCTCGGCCGGCGGCAAGACGGCGGTGGTCTCGACCATCAACGGCGACTCCAACGTGCCCTTCTACAAGGAACTGGGCAACGCGGGCCTGAAGGCCAAGGACGTGCCGGTCGTCGCCTTCTCGGTGGGCGAGGAAGAACTGCGCGGCGTGGACACCAAGCCGCTCGTGGGCCACCTCGCGGCATGGAACTACTTCATGTCGATCAAGAACCCGACCAACACCGCGTTCATCAAGCAGTGGAGCGACTACGCCAAGGCCAAGAACATCGCGGGCCACAAGGACAAGCCGCTGACCAACGACCCGATGGAAGCGACCTGGATCGGCATCCACATGTGGAAGCAGGCGGTCGAGAAGGCCAAGAGCACCGACACCGACAAGGTGATCGCGGCGATGGCCGGCCAGACCTTCACGGCCCCCTCGGGCATCGTCTCGAAGATGGACGAGAAGAACCATCACCTGCACAAGAGCGTGTTCATCGGCGAGATCAAGGCCGACGGGCAGTTCAGCGTGGTGTGGAAGACGCCGGGTCCGGTCAAGGCGAAGCCTTGGAGCCCGTACATCGAAGGCAACGACAAGAAGCCTGACTACCCCGCTGGCAAGTCGATGTAACTGGGGCTCGCCCCCAGGCTGCGCGCACTTCGTGTCGCTTCGCCAACCCCCTACCGGGGGCAACACCTGAGGCCCGGCAAAGCCGGTTCCTCGGTGTTCCCGAATGAGAGAACCGCTGTGCATTCATTACTGCGCTCAATTTCCTTCTGTGCGACGGCGTTGCTGCTCCTGGCAGCGGCGCCCGCCCACGCGCTGACCGCCGACGAAGCCCGGGCCATCGCCTCCGGCGAATCCGAAGCCCGCATCGCCGCGCTCAACAAGGCCGTCCTCACCGCCGACGACAAGACCGCCGCGTTCATCCAGGCCATGTCCGATGACGCCGTGAAGTACACCGGAGACAAGGTCTTCGTGATGAAGGACGACAAGGGCTACGACCCCGTCACAGGCGCCGAACTGAAGGTGCCCGACACCGCCGAAGACGTCGTCAACAACAACCTCATGCGCGGCGCGCTCGATGCCGCGCAGGCCGCGCTCAAGCTCACGAGCACCGACGACGCGGTGCGCGCCGAAGCCGCGCAGGCGCTCTTCAAGGAGCCCGACGAATCCCGTATTCCGATGGTCGAGAAGGCGTTGGCCGCCGAGACCAACCCCAAGATCAAGGCGCAGCTCGAACTCGTGCGCGCCGCCGGCATGCTCACCAGCACCGACAAGGCCAAGCGCCTCGCGGCCGCCAAGGAACTGGGCAACAACCGCAACCCCGACACCAAGTTGCTGCTGAACCAGCGCCTGGCCGACGAGACAGAAGCCGACGTGAAGACGGCCATTGCCGCCTCCATCGCCAACATCGACGGTGCGCTGGTCTGGGGCGACCGCATCAACGCCGTGTTCAGCGGCATCAGCCTGGGCTCGGTGCTGCTGCTCGCGGCGCTCGGCCTGGCCATCACCTACGGCCTGATGGGCGTCATCAACATGGCGCACGGCGAGCTGATGATGATCGGCGCCTACGCCACCTACGTGATGCAGGGCATCTTCCAGAAGTACATGCCCGAGGCGGCGTTCGGCTGGTACCTGGTCGCTGCTATTCCCGTGTCGTTTCTCGCGTCGGCGCTCGTGGGCGCAGTACTGGAGCGCGGCGTGATCCGCTTCCTCTATGGCCGGCCGCTCGAGACGCTGCTGGCCACCTGGGGCATCAGCCTGATGCTGCAGCAACTCGTGCGCACGCTCTTCGGCGCGCAGAACGTCGGCGTGGAAAACCCCGGCTGGATGAGCGGCGGCTTCACCATGCTGAGCAACGTCACGCTGCCGTGGAACCGCATCTGCATCATCATTTTTGCGGTGCTCGTGCTGCTCGCGATGGGCTGGCTCATCGGCAAGACGCGCCTGGGTCTCTTCGTGCGCGGCGTCACGCAGAACCGCCCGATCGCCTCGTGCATGGGCGTGAACACTGCGCGAATCGACACCTACGCCTTCGCGCTCGGCTCGGGCATCGCGGGTCTTGCGGGCTGCGCGCTGAGCCAGATCGGCAACGTCGGTCCCGACCTCGGCCAGAGCTACATCGTCGACAGCTTCATGGTGGTCGTGATGGGCGGCGTCGGCCAGCTCGCGGGCACCGTGTATGCGGCGCTGGGGCTGGGCATTCTCAACAAGTTCATCGAAGGCTGGGCGGGCGCGGTGCTCGCGAAGATCGCGGTGCTTGTCTTCATCATCATCTTCATCCAGAAGCGGCCACAAGGCATCTTCGCGATGAAGGGCCGGAGCGCGGAAGCATGAGCAAGGTCGTTTTGCCAACCAAGGGGCCGCTGCTGAGCGGCAAGGGCTGGACGGCCTTCTTCGTCGCGCTGATCGTGGTGTGCGCGGTGGCGCCGGTGCTCAACATGTGGGTGCCGGCCGACAGCCCGCTGCACATGAGCGACTACGCCGTGGCGCTCGTCGGCAAGATCATGTGCTACGCCATCTGCGCGCTCGCCATGGATTTGATCTGGGGCTACACCGGCATCCTCTCGCTGGGCCACGGCCTCTTCTTCGCGCTCGGCGGCTACATGATGGGCATGTACCTCATGCGCCAGATCGGCCGCGACGGCAACTACAAGAGCGACCTGCCGGACTTCATGGTGTTCCTCGACTGGAAGACGCTGCCCTGGCACTGGACCTTCAGCGACAGCTTCATCGCCACCCTGATCCTCATCGTCGCGGTGCCGGGATTGATCGCCTTCGTGTTCGGCTTCTTCGCCTTCCGCTCGCGCATCAAGGGCGTGTATTTCTCGATCATCACGCAGGCCATGACCTTCGCGGCGATGCTGCTGTTCTTTCGCAACGAGACGGGCTTCGGCGGCAACAACGGCTTCACCGACTTCAAGCGCATCCTGAACATCCCGATCGCCACGCAAGAGATGCGTATGACGCTCTTCGCGCTGACCGGCCTCACGCTGCTGGGCTTCTTCCTGTTCGCGAAGTGGCTCATCGGCAGCAAGTTCGGCCGCGTGCTTCAGGCCATCCGCGATGCGGAAACGCGTGTGATGTTCTCGGGCTACAACCCGCTGCCGTACAAGCTCACGATCTGGGTGATCTCCGCCGTGATGTGCGGCGTGGCCGGCGCGTTGTACGTGCCGCAGGTCGGCATCATCAACCCGGGCGAGATGAGCGCGGCGAACTCCATCGAGATCGCGATCTGGGCGGCAGTCGGTGGGCGTGCCACGCTGATCGGGCCGATCATCGGCGCCTTCATCGTCAACGGCGCGAAGAGCTGGCTCACGGTGGCGTATCCCGAGTACTGGCTGTACTTTCTGGGCGCGCTGTTCATTGCCGTCACGTTGTTCCTGCCGAACGGCATCGTGGGTCTGGCGAAGAAATGGTTGTCGCGCGAGAAGGCGGCACCCGCCGCGCCGAGCGCAGGCCGCGAAGAAGCGCAACGCGCCATGGCCGCAGGGCAGGGCATGGAGCCCGAGGCGCTGCACGCACCGCTCGCCGCCGACGTGAAGGGAGCCCGCGCATGACGCCCGACCTGATGGAAGCCGGCGCCGAACGCGCGGCGCGGGCCCACGGCGTTCCCTACGCGAGCGGCAGCACCGAGTCCGGTGGCCGCGAGGCCGGCTTCGGCCGCATCGCCACGCCGGGCGAAGTCGACATCACGCACGGCCGCATCCTGTACCTGGAAGACGTGAGCGTGAGCTTCGACGGCTTCAAGGCCATCAACAAGCTTTCGCTCGACATCGCGCCCGGCGAGCTGCGCTGCATCATCGGTCCCAACGGCGCGGGCAAGACGACGATGATGGACATCATCACCGGCAAGACCCGGCCCGATTCGGGCACCGTGTTCTTCGGCAGCACCATCGACCTCTTGCGCCACCGCGAAGCCGACATCGCGCAGCTGGGCATCGGCCGCAAGTTCCAGAAGCCGACGGTGTTCGAGCACCTGACCGTGTTCGAGAACCTGGAGCTCGCGCTCAAGACCAACAAGGGCGTGCGCGCCTCGATGCTCTTCAAACTCGACTCCGCGCAGAGCGACCGGCTGGCCGAAGTGCTGGAGACGATCCACCTGGCCGACAGCGTGTCGCGCCTGGCCGGTAACCTGAGCCACGGCCAGAAGCAGTGGCTCGAAATCGGCATGCTGCTGATGCAGGACCCGAAGCTGCTGCTGCTCGACGAGCCCGTGGCCGGCATGACCGACGAGGAAACGGCCCGCACCGCTGAGCTCTTCCTCACGCTCAAGGGCAAGCATTCGCTGATGGTGGTGGAGCACGACATGAGCTTTATCCGCACCATCTCCGAGATCGTGACCGTGCTGTGCGACGGCTCGGTGCTGGCGCAGGGCACGCTCGACGAGGTGCAGGCCGACGAGCGCGTGATCGAGGTCTATCTGGGCCGCTGAGGAACCGAAGCCATGCTGACAGTCAAGAACATCCACCAGTACTACGGCGGCTCCCACATCCTCAGGGACGTGAGCTTCGAGGCCACGCTCGGCAAGGTCACCGTGCTGCTGGGTCGCAACGGCGTGGGCAAGACCACGCTGCTCAAGTCGTTGATGGGACTCGTGCCGATCAAGAGCGGCAGCATCGAACTCGAAGGCAAGCCGATCCAGAAGGCCACGCCTTACGACAGGGCGAGGGCGGGCATCGGCTTCGTGCCCCAGGGGCGCGAGATCTTCGCGAGGCTCACGGTCGAAGAGAACCTGCGCATGGGGCTGGCCTACAAGAGCGGCAGCACGCCCATTCCTTCCGAACTGTTCGAGCTGTTCCCGGTGCTCAAGCAGATGATCAACCGGCGAGGCGGCGATCTCTCGGGCGGGCAACAGCAGCAATTGGCCATCGCGCGTGCCCTCGCGCCCAAGCCCAAGCTCCTGATCCTCGACGAGCCCACCGAAGGCATCCAGCCCAGCATCATCAAGGACATCGGCCGCGTCATCCGCATGCTGGCCGACCGCGGCGACATGGCCATCGTGCTGTGCGAGCAGTACTACGACTTCGCGCAGGAGCTGGCCGACGACTACCTCGTGATGGAGCGCGGCGAAGTCATTGCGCGGGGCCTGGGCAAGGACATGGAAGCGCAGGGCGTGCGCCAGCTCGTGGCGATCTGACCACGGGCAGCGGCGCTTCGAGGCCTTGCCGGTACCGGGTCTTTGGCATCTGCGTATCGGTGTCGATTCAGGGTTTACCCTAAAATTCGCCCTTGCCCGTCGCCGCCGGGCGCCCTCCCAGGAGCCTGGCCTTGAACGCCTCCCCACCCGCGCTGGACAGCGCGGACACCGCCATTCCCGTTTCTTCCCCGTCGCCTGCGCCCGTCAATTTTTTGCGGGCCGTGCTCGCGCTCGGCGTCGGCGGCTTCGCCATCGGCACGGGCGAATTCGTCATCATGGGCCTGCTGCCCGAAGTCGCGCGCGACATCGACGTCACCATTCCGCAGGCCGGCCACGTCATCAGCGCCTATGCGCTCGGCGTGGTCGTCGGCGCGCCGGTGCTGGCCGTGCTCGCGGCAGGGTGGGGCCGGCGCGCATTGCTGATCGCACTGATGGCCGTGTTCGCCGCCGGCAACTTCGCGAGCGCGATGGCGCCGGGTTATCTCTCGCTCAACCTGCTGCGCTTTGCCACGGGCCTGCCGCACGGCACCTACTTCGGCGTGGCCGCGCTCGTGGCCGCGACGCTCGCGCCACCGGGGCGCCGTGCGCGCGCCGTGGGCCTCGTGATGCTGGGGCTTACCGGTGCCACGCTGGTCGGCGTGCCGATTGCCGCATGGCTCGGCCAACTCTTCGGCTGGCGCGCGGCCTTCGTGTTCGTCGGCGTCATCGCGCTCGTGGCCGTGGTGCTCCTGCGCCGCGACGTGCCCGACATCGCCGCGGCCGCCGGTGCCAGCCCGTGGCGCGAGCTCGGCGCGCTCAAGCGCAAGCAGGTCTGGTTCACGCTCGGCATCAGCGCCATCGGCTTCGGTGGCATGTTCGCGGTGTTCAGCTACATCAAGCCCACGCTCACCGAGGTGGCGCACCTGTCGGTGCACAACGTGCCCTTCGTGCTTGCGCTGTTCGGCCTGGGCATGGTCACCGGCAATCTCGTGGGCTCGCGCCTGGCCGACAAGTCGCTGATGCGCACCATCGCCGGCGTGCTGGTGTACGCGGTGCTGGTGCTCGCGCTCTTCACCTTCGCGGCGCAGCATGTGGTGACGGCCGCCATCGGCGTGTTCCTCATCGGCACCACCGTGGCCATCGGCCCGGCATTGCAGATCCGCCTTATGGACGTAGCGGGCGATGCGCAGACGCTCGCCGCCGCGCTCAACCACTCGGCCTTCAACATGGCCAATGCGCTCGGCGCGTGGCTGGGCGGCGTGGCCATCTCGGCCGGCCTGGGCTGGACCTCCACCGGCTGGGTCGGCGCCTTGCTCGCGCTCGCGGGCATCGGCATCTTCGGCTGGGGCGTGATGAGTGCGCGGGCCGATGCGCGCCCCGGCGCCGTCCAGCGCGCGACGAGCGCTTCGTAGCACCGCCGGCGCGCATCACGGCGCGCGCCCGAAATCTCCGGCGCCTGCAGGATTGCGCGGCCGTGCCTATGATGGCCGCCGCCCTTCCTCCCCTCCCTCCCCTCCCTCCTCTCCCTCGGAGCGCGCCCCATGAGCATTCCCACCACCCGCCTCGGCCGCACCGGCCTCACCGTTTCCCGCCTTGCCCTCGGCACCATGACCTTCGGCCTGCAGACCGACGAGGCCGTGTCGCACCAGATCCTCGACAAGGCGGCCGAAGGCGGCATCAACTTCCTCGACACCGCCGACGTGTACCCGCTCGGCGGCACCGTCGAGACCACCGGCCGCACCGAAGAGATCATCGGCAACTGGCTCGAAAAGCAGGGCCCCGCGGGCCGCCGGCGCTTCGTGGTCGCGACCAAGGCCGTGAACAAGGTCGGCCCCAATCCCTGGGACCAGGGCGCATCGCGCAAGCACCTGCTGGACGCGATCGATCTCTCGCTCAAGCGGCTGAAGACCGACCACGTCGACCTGTACCAGCTGCACATGGACGACCGCGAGACGCCGCTCGAAGAGACGCTCGAGGCGCTCGACGTCATCGTGAAGTCGGGCCGCGCGCGCTACATCGGCGTGTCGAACTTCCTGGCCTATCGCCTCGCCCGCGCGCTCGGCAAGTCCGACCTGCACCGGTTCACGCGCTTCGTGTCGGTGCAGCCGCGCTACAGCCTCCTGTTCCGCGAGATCGAGCGCGAGCTGCTGCCGCTCGCGAGCGAAGAGGGCCTGGGCGTGATTCCCTACAACCCGCTGGCCGGCGGCCTGCTCACCGGCAAGTACAAGCCTGGTGCGAAGCCCGAGGAGAACACCCGCTTCACGCTCGGCACCGCCGGCGGCATGTACCAGGACCGCTACTGGAACGAGCGCAGCTTCAACACCGTGACGCAACTGCACAAGCTGGCCGACGAAGCGGGTGTGCCGCTCGCGACGCTGGCGGTGGCATGGGTGATGGCGAATCCGCTGATCACCGCGCCGCTGCTCGGCGCGAGCCGGCCGGAGCAGCTCGAAGCGACGATTGCGGCGGCCGAGTACAAGCTCGATCCGGCGCTCAAGCAGAAGCTCGATGAGCTGACGGCCGAGTACCGCAAGGGCGACGCGCCGCGCTGATCCTGTCTTGCTCCTTCCCCCTCTGGGGGAAGGCGGGGATGGGGGCAGGCAGAGCGCCCGAGGCGAGCGCCGCTGTGCCCCCACCCCAACCCTCCCCCAGCGGGGAAGGGAGCCAAACCGAAAACTGTCAGAACTGTCAGTTAGACGACAGCGAAGGGTTGGAGCCGGGTTCCTAGAGTGAACCCACCATGGTTCTCTTCGCCACTTCCCCATCACCCAAAGCGACTGCCATTGCGCTGGCCGCACTGCTACTCGCAGGCTGCGCCGTCGGCCCCGACTACGTGCGGCCCTCCATGGACCTGCCGGTCGCCTACAAGGAAACCGGCCCCTGGAAGACCGCCACGCCGCAGCTCATCGACGCCAGCCATCCCTGGTGGGAGGCCTACGGCGACACCACGCTGAGTGCGCTGGTCGTGCAGGCCAACGCCGCCAACCAGAACATCCGCGTCGCCGAAGCCCAGTACCGCGAAGCACAGGCGATAGCAGCCGCAGCGCACGCGGGCTTCTTCCCGACAGTGGGCCTCGACGCAGGCGCCAATCGCGCCCAGACCAACAGCACCGGCGCCATCAAGCGCGCCACCACCGACACCCTCGGCCTCACGGCTAGCTGGGAGCCCGACCTGTGGGGCGCCGTGCGCCGCTCGGTCGAGGCCGGCAATTCCGATGCAGAGGCCAGCGCCGATGACCTGGCCGGCGCCCGCCTCAGCATCCAGACCACGCTCGCGCAGGACTACCTGCAGATCCGCGTTATCGACCTACAGCGCGACCTGTACGCCAGCACCACGGCTGCCTACGCCAAGGCGCTCGAACTCACGCAGCACCAGTACGCCGCCGGCACGGTGCTTCGTTCCGACGTGGCGCTCGCGGAGAGCCAGCTCAAGACCGCCGAAGCGCAAGCCGTCGACCTCGAAGCGCAACGCAGCCAGCTCGAACACGCCGTCGCTGTGCTGACCGGGCAGGCGCCCGCGTCCTTCACGCTGGCACCGCTTCCCTCGTCCGCACAGACGACGGCCGCATCGCTCTCGTCCACCGACGCGCTGCGCGTGAAGCTCCCGGTCACGCCCGCGGGCCTGCCTTCGGAACTGCTCGAACGCCGGCCCGACATCGCCGGCGCCGAACGCCGCGTGCAGGCCGCCAACGCCAACATCGGCGTCGCCAAGGCGGCCTACTACCCGCAGATCGTGCTGAGCGCGAGCGGCGGCTTCAGCGCCGGCAACCTCGCCTCGCTTTTCAATACGCCGAGCCGCGTGTGGTCGCTCGGCGCCGCGCTTGCGCAGACGGTGTTCGACGGGGGCCTGCGCAAGGCGCACACCGACCAGGCCGTGGCCACCTACGACGCCTCGGTCGCGCAATACAAGCAGACCGTGCTCGGCGGCTTCCAGCAGGTCGAGGACAACCTTGCGACCCTGCGCGTGCTCGACCGCGAATCCGCACTGCAGGCGCAGGCCGTGCAGGCTTCCCAACTCGCCGAGCGGCTGGCCTTGAGCCAATACCGCGCCGGCACCGCCACGTACCTCAGCGTGGTGACGGCGCAGCAACTCTCGCTCACGAACCAGCGCACCGCCGCGCAGGTGCTCGGCCGCCAGCTCGCGGCCAGCGTCTCGCTGATCGCAGCCACGGGCGGTGGTTGGACCGCTGCTGAAACGACTTCCGGAAATTGATGCCATGACGACGACCACAACCCAAGCTCCTCTTCAGCGCCGCTCGACCTGGGTCGCGGCCGCCACGCTCGTGATCGTGCTGGGCGGCGGCGCCTGGGCGCTCAACCACAACAAGGCCCTCGGCGCCAAGCCCGAGGCGCCGAAGACACCGCCGGTGCAGGTGACCACCGCGCGCGTCACGCCGCAGAACGTGCAGGTCTACCGCTCGGGCATCGGCACCGTCGCCTCGATGGCCACGGTCACCGTGAAAGCGCGCATCGACGGGCAGCTCGACAAGGTCGGCTTCACCGAAGGGCAGGACGTCAAGGCCGGCCAACTGCTCGCGCAGCTCGACCCGCGCACGCTGCAGGCGCAGCTCGCGCAGGCGCAGGCCACCAAGGCAAAGGACGAAGCCCAGCTCGTCAACGCCCGCGCGGATCTGAAGCGCTACACCACGCTGATCGCGCAGGACGCCGCCACGCAGCAGCAGGTCGACACGCAGAAGGCCCTCGTCAACCAGCTCGCGGCCACCGTGCAGACCGACGCCGCGCAGGTGCAGTTCGCCGAGGTGCAGCTGAGCTTCACCCGCATCGTCTCGCCGATGAATGGCCGCGTCGGTGCGCGGCTGGTGGACCCCGGCAACATCGTCCATGCGGTCGACACCAACGGCCTGGTCGTCATCAACCAGATCGACCCCATCGCCGTGCAGTTCACGCTGCCAGAAGAAGCGGTGCAGGACATCAACCGCGTGCAGCAGCAGAGCAACCAGCCGCTCGCGGTGGTGGCCTACGACCGCGCCGGCAACCAGATGCTGGGCGCCGGCAAGCTCATCCTGCTGAACAACCAGATCGACACCACCAACGGCACGGTGCAGCTCAAGGGCAGCTTCGCCAACCCGCAGCACACGCTGTGGCCCGGCCAGTACGTCAACGTGCGGCTGGACCTGGACCGCCGGCCCGATTCGCTCACCGTGCCCGCCGCCGCCGTGCAGCGCGGCCAGGACAGCACCTACATCTGGGTGGTCGATGCCGAGAACAAAGTCAACAACGTCCCCGTGCACGTGCTGCAAATCGCCGACGGCGTGGCCGTGATCGACAAGGGCCTCGAGGCTGACCAGCGCGTGGTGGTCGACGGCCAGTACAAGCTGCGCGCCGGCGCCACCATCGTCGAGCCGCCGCCGGTTGCCAAGGCCACGACGACGGGCAACGCGGCGCAAGTCGCGACCAGCACCGGGAGCGGCAATTGAGCATTTCCGCCGGATTCATCAAGCGCCCCATCGGCACCACGCTGCTGGCGCTGGCCATCCTGCTGGTCGGTGCGGCGGTGTTCCCGCTGCTGCCGGTGGCGCCGCTGCCGCAGGTCGACTTTCCGACGATCCAGGTGTCGGCCAACCTGCCGGGCGCGAGCCCGGAGACCATGGCCTCGAACGTGGCGCAGCCGCTGGAGCGGCAGTTCTCGCTCATCGCCGGTCTCTCGCAGATGACCTCGACCAGCGGCCTTGGCTCCACGCAGATCACGCTGCAGTTCGACCTGGACCGCAACATCGACGCCGCCGCGCTCGACGTGCAGGCGGCCATCACCGCCTCCACCGGCCAACTGCCCGCCAACCTGCCGAGTCCGCCGAGCTTTCGCAAGGTGAACCCGGCCGATTCGCCGATCCTCATTCTTTCGGTGCAGTCCAAGACGCTGCCTCTCACCGAGGTGAACGACTACGCCGACAACATCCTCGCGCAGCAGATCTCGCAGATCGCGGGCGTGGGTCTCGTCAACATCGGCGGCGCGCAGAAGCCCGCGGTGCGCGTGCAGCTCGACCCGGCCAAGTTGGCCGCGCTCGGCCTGAGCCTGGAAGACGTCCGCACAGTCCTCTCGTCGGCCACGGTGAACGCGCCCAAGGGCACCATCGACGGGCCGAACCAGAGCTTCACCGTCTATACCAACGACCAGTTGCTCAAGGCGCAGCCGTGGAACGACGTGATCCTGGCCTACCGCAACGGCGCGCCGATCCGCGTGCGCGACCTGGGCGTGGCCATCGACGGCCCCGAGAACGCCAAGATCGCCGGCTGGGCCTATGCGGGCGCCGCCGCACCTGAAGGCAACACCATCCAGAACGGCCGCTCCATCGTGCTGGCCATCACCAAGCAGCCGGGCGCGAACGTGATCGAGACGGTGGACCGCATCAATGCCGCGATGCCGCGCCTGAAGGCGTCGATCCCGCCCACGGTCGAAGTCAACGCGCTGGTCGACCGCACCCAGACCATCCGCGCCTCGGTGCTCGACGTGGAGTTCACGCTGCTCCTGACCATCGCGCTCGTGGTGGCGGTGATCTTCGTGTTCCTGCGCAACGTGCCGGCCACACTCATTCCGAGCGTGACGGTGCCGCTCGCGCTGCTGGGCACGGTGGCGGTGATGTACCTGCTGGGCTACAGCCTGGACAACCTCTCGCTCATGGCGCTCACCATCGCGGTGGGCTTCGTGGTGGACGACGCCATCGTGATGCTGGAGAACATCTACCGCTACGTGGAAGAGGGCATGTCGCCGCTCGAAGCCGCATACAAGGGCGCGGGCGAGATCGGCTTCACGATCATCTCGATTTCCGTGTCGCTGATCGCGGTGTTCATTCCACTGCTGCTCATGGGCGGCATCGTGGGACGCCTGTTCCGCGAGTTCGCGGTGACGGTCACGCTCACCATCGTGGTGTCGGTCGTCATCTCGCTCACGCTCACGCCGATGCTGTGCTCGCGCTTCCTGAAGAACGAGCATGCGCGCAAGCACGGCCGGCTGTACCTGTTGTTCGAGCGCGGCTTCGACGCGATGCTCAATGGCTACAAACGCGGGCTGCATGTGGTGCTCGACCACCAGTTCATCACGCTGATGGTCTTCATCGCCACGGTGGCGGCCACGGGCTTCCTGTTCATGGTCATTCCCAAGGGCTTCTTTCCGCAGCAGGACACGGGCTTCATCTCGGGCTTTGCCGAATCGGCGCAGGACGCTTCCTTCGCCTCGATGAACGCGCGCATGCTGGAGCTGGCCGATGTGGTGCGCAAGGATCCGGACGTTTCGGCCTTCGGCATGAACGGCAGCTCGTCGACCTTCAACACCGGCAACTTCTACATCAACCTCAAGCCCAAGGACGAGGGCCGCACCGCGAGCGCCGACGAGATCATCACGCGGCTGCGTCCGCAGCTGGCCAAGGTGCAGGGCGTGAACCTGTTCCTGCAGGCGGGGCAGGACATCCGCGTGGGCGGCCGCTCGTCGCGCACGCAGTACCAGTACACGGTGACCGACTCGAACCTGGACGAGCTCAACACCTGGGCGCCCAAGCTGCTCGCGCGCTTCCGGCAGATTCCGGAGATCACCGACCTCGCCTCCGACCAGCAGAACGCCGCCGCATCTGCGGTGCTGACCATCGACCGCGACCGCGCATCGAGCTTCGGCATTTCGCCAGCGACCATCGACGCGACGCTGTACGACGCCATCGGCCAGCGCCAGGTGGCGCAGTACTTCACGCAGCTCAACAGCTACCACGTGGTGCTGGAGGTGACGCCCGCGCTGCAGCAGGACCCGGCGCTCTTCAGCAAGCTGTACCTCACCTCGCCGCTCACCGGCCAGCAGGTGCCGCTGTCCACCTTCGTGAAGGTCGACACCAGCAAGACCGCGTACCTCTCGATCAGCCACCAGGGCCAGTTCCCGGCGGTGACGATCTCGTTCAACCTCGCACCGGGCCATGCGCTGGGCGATGCGGTCAACGCCATCAACAAGGCGCAGGCTGAATTGGGCATTCCGCAGTCGCTGAGCGGCGCATTCCAGGGCACGGCGCAGGCCTTCCAGGATTCGTTGTCTTCGCAGCCCTACCTGATCGCCGCGGCGCTGGTGGCGGTGTACATCGTGCTGGGCCTCCTGTACGAGAGCTACATCCATCCGCTCACGATTCTCTCGACGCTGCCATCGGCCGGCGTGGGCGCGCTGCTGATATTGATGGCGGGGGGCTACGACCTCAGCGTGATCGCGCTGATCGGCATCATCCTGCTCATCGGCATCGTGAAGAAGAACGGGATCATGATGATCGACTTCGCGCTCAAGGCCGAGCGCGAGCAGGGCATGGCGCCGCAGGAGGCGATCTACCAGGCGTGCCTGCTGCGCTTCCGCCCGATCATGATGACCACCATGTGCGCGCTGCTCTCGGGCCTGCCGCTGATGCTGGGCCACGGTTCGGGCTCCGAGCTGCGCCGGCCGCTGGGCTACGCGATGGTCGGCGGGCTGATACTCTCGCAGGCGCTCACCCTGTTCACCACGCCGGTGGTCTACCTGTACCTGGATCGCGCCCACTACTGGTACCTGCGCCGCAAGGAAGCGCGCAAGGCCCGCAAGGCGGCAAGGCGCGGTGAGGAGACCCCACCGCCGGTGGCCGAAGCGCACGGTTGAGTGCCCGCCGAATGGAGCGAGACAAGAGCATGAAGATCCTGATTGTCGAAGACGAGCTGAGGACCGCGGACTACCTCTCCAAGGGGCTGACCGAGCAGGGCTGCACGGTCGACATGGCGCACAACGGCATCGATGGCCAGCACCTGGCGCTCACCCACGAGTACGACGTGATCGTGCTGGACGTCATGCTGCCCGGGCAGGACGGCTTCGCGGTGCTGCGCGCATTGCGCGCCGTCAAGCAGACGCCGGTCATCATGCTCACCGCGCGCGACCGCGTCGAAGACCGCATCAAGGGCCTGCACGAGGGCGCGGACGACTACCTCGTCAAGCCCTTCTCGTTCCTCGAACTGCTGGCGCGCCTGCAGGCACTCAACCGGCGCGGCCGGAAGCAGGAGCCGGTGCAGCTGCGCATCGCCAACCTGCAGATCGACCTGCTCGCGCGCAAGGCCTTCCGCGGCACGACGCGCATCGACCTCACGGCCAAGGAGTTCGCGCTGCTCGCGGTACTCGCGCGGCGGCAGGGCGAGATCCTCTCGAAGACCGCCATCGCCGAGCTGGTGTGGGACATGAACTTCGACAGCAACACCAACGTGGTCGAGGTGGCCATCAAGCGGCTGCGCGACAAGATCGACGCGCCCTTCAGCCCCAAGGTGCTGCACACCATCCGCGGCATGGGCTACGTGATGGAACTGCGCGACACCGATGCAGGCGGCGCGAACGAAGCCCAGGGGGAGGGCGGCGCCCTGTGAAACTCGTGAAGGGCTCCATCACCGTGCGGCTGGTGGCGATGTTCGCGGCGGCGGCGCTCGCCACCTTCGCGCTGATCGGCGCCGCGCTGCACGGCGTGTTGGTGCGCGAGCTGGAACGCCACCAGTACGAGGAGCTCGACACCACCTTGAAGAGCCTGCAGTACTGGATCGGCGCCATCGGCACCGCCGACCGCTGGTCGCGCGTGCAGGCCCGCATGGACGCGCTGACGCCCGAAGACGGCAGCGTGCGCTTCTGGGTGCTGAGCGACGATCCGCGCTTCCAGTACGGCAAGGGCCTGGCCGAGCTCGACGGCCTCACCCGCGAGGCCAACGGCCGCAGCAGCAACATCCTGCTGCCGGGGCAGGAGCGGCCGTTCCGCACGCTCTCGGTCCACATTCCGCCCTTCGAGGGCCGGCCGGCGGTGCGGCTCATCGTCGGGCGCAACTCGGAACCCTACGAGCGCACCCGCAAGACTTTCCTGAGCGCGCTGCTGGTGCTCGGGCTCGGCGGCGTGCTGGTGGTGGTGCTGGCGGGGTACTGGATCGCGCGGGTCGGGCTTCGGCCGCTGGAGCGCCTGTCGGGCGAAGCGCAGGCGCTGCGGCCCAAGACGCTGTCGCAACGCTTGCAGACCACGGCGCTGCCGGTCGAACTCTCCGCGCTCGCCGAGGCCTTCAACGGCGCGCTCAGCCGGCTCGAGGAGGCGTACCGGCAGCTCGAGTCCTTCAATGCCGACGTGGCGCACGAGTTGCGCACGCCGTTGGCCAACCTCATCGGCAGCACCCAGGTCGCGCTCTCGCGCCAGCGCAGCGCGGGCGATTTCGAGGAGGTGCTGCAGGCCAACCTCGAAGACCTGGAGCGGCTGCGCTCCATCGTCAACGACATGCTCTTTCTGGCGCGCGCCGACCGTGGCGAGGTGGCCACCGGGCTGGTGCTCACGCCCGTGGCGCTGGAGGTGCGCAAGACCATCGACTTCTTCGAGTTCGTGCTCGACGAGAGCCGCACGCAGGTCGGCATCGCGGGCGACGTGCAGGCCGAGGCGCGGCTCGAGAGCGCGTTGTTCCGCCGGGCGATGTCGAACCTGCTGCAGAACGCCATCGAGCACTCGCCGCCGGGGGCGCAGATCACTGTCACGCTGCGGGAAGACCCGGCCGCGACATGGATCGCCGTGTCGAACCCCGGCACGGCCATCGACGAGGCGCACCTGCAGCACCTGTTCGACCGCTTCTACCGCGTCGACGCTGCCCGCAACGACGGCGGCGGCGAGCACCACGGCCACGGGCTGGGCCTGGCTATCGTCAAGGCGGTGGCGAGCATGCATGGCGGGCAGGTCAGCGCTTCGAGCGAAGGCGGAGTGAACACCTTCGCTTTCAGCGTCTCGCGGACCGGCTGAAACGGCGGTTTCGAATGGCCTGCGCCCGGTACGTTCTTGGGGCATGCCGGACAATCGCGGTTCGCATGAACCCCGCTCTCACTCCGCGTTTTATCCCCGTATCGACCGAAAGGCTGGCGTGGCACAGCTGATGTCGCTGCTGGTGCAGAACGCGATCCTGGTGGTGTTCGTCGCCAGCTTTGCCGCACGCCTCGGGCTGCCGGTTCCGGCGGCAGCGGTGCTGGTGGTCACGGGCGCGCTGCTCGCGGCGGGCGATGTGTCGGTCATCGGCGTGGTGCTGGCCGCGGTCATCGCCAACCTGTTGGGCGACGGCGCCTGGTTCTATGCCGGCCGCCGCTTCGGCTACCGCTTCATGCGCCTTCTGTGCCGCATCTCGCTGTCGCCCGACTCCTGCGTGCGGCGCGGCGAATCGCTCATCACCGACTGGGGTGGCCTGTCGCTCGTGGCGGCCAAGTTCGTGCCGGGCGTCTCGGTGGTCGCGCCGCCGATGGCGGGCGCGCTGGGCATGTCGGTGCGGCGTTTCATCGGCTTCGATGTGGGCGCCGCGCTGGTCTGGACCGGCCTCTTCCTCGGCCTCGGCTGGGCCTTCCGCGACCAGATCCAGGAAGTGCTCGCCGTGCTGGCCCAGGCCGGCGGCATCGCCACCGCCGCGGTCGCGGTGCTGCTGCTGGTGATCCTGGCCGTGCGCTACTGGCGCCGCCGCGCCTTCATGCGGCTCACCGGCATGCCGCGCATCTCGGTCGAGGAACTGCACGAACTGCTGAGCGGCGAGGAGCCGCCATTGATCATCGACGTGCGCGGCAAGGCTGGCGTGCAGGTCGATCCGCGCCGCATTCCGGGTGCGCTGCCGTACACGCTCAAGGCGCTGCAGCACCGTCACCTCGACCTCACCATCGACCCGAACCGCGACGTGGTGCTGTACTGCAACTGCCCCAACGAGGTGTCGGCCGCACAGGCCGCGCGCGTGCTGCTGGCGCGCGGGGCGCGGCGTGCGTTGCCGCTCACCGGCGGGCTCGACGCGTGGGTCGCATCGGGCCGTCCGACCAGCCTGCATTGATTGAGCCTGCGCCTGCAGAAACCCGACTCGTGCCCGCCTCCAGCACCACCCGTTCTTCCGCCGTCGGCCTCACGCCCGCGCTGACCTTCGTCTTCGCCGTGGCCTGCGGCCTGTGCGTGGCCAATATCTACTACGCCCAGCCACTGATCGGCCCGATCTCCGACGCACTGCAGCTCCATGCAGGGCTCGCGGGTCTGATCATGACGCTGACCCAGCTCGGCTACGGCGCCGGCCTGTTGCTGCTGGTGCCGCTGGCCGACGTGGTCGAGAACCGGCGGCTGATCATCGTCGCGCTGTTCGGTGCCGTCATCGGGCTCGTGGGCATCGCGCTCTCGAACTCGGCAGTGACCTTTCTCGCCGCGTCCTTCATGGTCGGCGCCTGCGCGGTCGCGGCGCAGGTGCTGCTGCCCTTCGCCTCGCACCTTGCGCCCGAGGCCACGCGCGGCAAGGTGGTCGGCAACATCATGGCGGGCCTCCTGGGCGGGATCATGCTGTCGCGCCCCTTCGCCAGCATGGTGGCCGCGAGCCTCGGCTGGCGGGCGCTGTTCTGGATCTCGGCCGTGCTCATGGCCTCGCTCATCACCGTCCTGTGGCGCGTGCTGCCCGAGCGCCGGCCGCATGCCTCGATCGGCTATGCGCGCACCATGGCGTCGCTCCCGGGCATCGTGTGGAATACGCCGCTGCTGCGCCGGCGCGGGTGGTACCAGGGGATGATGTTCGCGGCTTTCCAGGCCTTCTGGACAGCCGTACCTCTGGCGCTGGTGCACGAGTTCGGGATGGGGCAGCGCGGCATCGGGCTCTTCGCGCTGGCGGGTGCGGCGGGGGCCTTGCTGGCACCGGTGGCGGGACGGTTGGCCGACCGCGGATTGACACGTCCCGCGACGGGCGCAGCCATTGTTGTCGCGCTGTTGTCCTTCGTGCTGGGCGCTGTGTCGATGCACTTCCATTCGCTGGCCGGACTGGTCGCGGCCGGCATCCTGCTCGATGGCGCGGTCCAGCTGTGCCAGGTGCTCAACTTCCGCAGCCTGTTCATGCTCGCGCCCGAGCTGCGCGGCCGGCTCAACGGGCTGTTCATGACCTTCATCTTCATCTGCGCGGCAGTGGCTTCGGGCATTGCGGCGGCGGTGTATGCCTTCCACGGCTGGACCGGATTGTGCCTGCTGGGTGGCGGGTTCGTGTCGATGGCCTTGCTGCTGTATCTCACCGAGTTCCGTCGCCGGCCCGTGCCCGCGTTCGTCGGCTGATAAGCGGGACTGCTGCCGGTACGCCATGACTTCACCGGTCTTCTCGCGAAAGATCCCCGTCACCCAGATGGACGCCCGCGGCATTGGGGCGATCGTGGTGCTCTGCACGGCCTACTCCTTCCTGATGGTGATGGGAAGCGCATGGCTCTTCGACGAGGACGCGACCGGTTGGCGCGCCGTGCTGAGTACCGTCGCACTGCTGGTGCTCATTGCGGTGTGGATGGTCGGCCTGCTTGTCGTTGCCGCTGCATGGATCTGGGTCGAGGAGCGCTGGCTGGCATCGGTCAAGCGCCGGCCGAAGGCGTTCAGCGAGAGCGCCCAGGTCGACATCGGCGAGAACGGCCTGTCGGTGCAAGGGCTCGGCCATGTGGGCTGGATTGACGTGCTGGCCATCGAAGGCATTCCCGACAGCGATAACTACCTGGTTGTTCACACGCGCCCCTTCGCCAAGCTGATGCTGACCGCGCCCGTCGATGAACTGGCGCCGGTCATCAACCACTATCTCGCGTTGAAAAGCGATGCAGAGTCGATGCCTACGGGCACTCTGCAAAGCCGCGCCATCGTTTTCTGCTGGCGATGCTTCGTCGCGTGGATAGCTGCGGGCTACGGGCTGGCCGCCGCCGCGGGTGTGGCACTTGTCGTGTACGCACCGAACGTCGGCTTCCTGAAGACCGTGGTGGCGCTCTGCGTGCTGATGCCGATGATCGCGTGGCTGGTCTGGGCCATTCCCTTCGCGCAGACCGGCATCCTTTCGCATTCGCGGGTGCGCGCCTTCGAACTCGACGGCACGCGGTTGCGCAGCATCGACGGCACATGGCATGCCGACCTGCTGGAGGCCCGCACGAGTTACCGCCATGCCAGTGGCCTCGGCTACGAATTCGACTTCCTTGCCATCCGTCCGAAGTCGGGGAAGAACCTGGACCTGTTGCTCGAAGGCGGTGCCGACCAAGAGGCGCTGCTGGAAGCCCTGCGCGAGCGCGGCGTGCTGCCGCGGGCGAACCCCGAACGCTGAGCCAGAGAGCCCTCGGCCGGGCCCTGGTGGTAGTCTTCCTCCCCCATGAACCTCCGCACCAAGATCGTCGCGCTGGCCGTCGCCCCGCTGCTGGTCGCGCTGGTGCTCGTGGCCCTCGCGGTGCGCCACCAGGAGCACGACCTCGCACAGCGCGAGCGCGCGCTCATCGAGCGCAGCTACATGGCCCAGCGCCGCAGCGAGTTGCGCAGCTATGTCGAGCTGGCCGTGAGCAACCTGCGGCCGCTGTACGACTCGGGCCTGGACGACGAGGACACCCGCAACGAGGCCCTGCGCCGCCTGGCTGCGCTCGACTACGGCGACGACGGCTATTTCTTCGTGTACGACCTGGAGGGCAACTCCCTCATGCACTCGCGCCAGCCTGAGCTGGTCGGCCAGAACCTCTGGGGCATGCGCGACTCGCGCGGGCGCTTCACCATCCAGGAACTCATCAAGGGCGCGAAAGAAAACGGCGGCGGCTATGTCGAGTACGAATGGCGCAAGCCCTCCAGCGCGCAGATGGCGCCCAAGCTCGGCTACGTGACGGCGCTGCCGCGCTGGAATTGGATGGTCGGCACCGGCCTGTACCTGGACGACATCCAGTCCACGATGGACGCGCTCGACAAGCAGATGAACGCCAACGTCACCGCCACGCTGCTGTGGATTGCCGGCATCGCGGCGCTGTGCCTGGGCGTGGTCAGCGCGGCCGGCTTGTTCCTGAACCTGAGCGAGCACCGCGTGGCCGAAGCCAAGCTGCGGCTGCTCGCGCGACGCGTGGTGCAGTCGCAGGAAGAAGAGCGCGGCCACCTCGCGCGCGAGCTGCACGACGGCACCAGCCAGACGCTGGTGTCGGCCAAGTTGTTGATCGAATCGGCCGTCGACGCGCTCGGCCGCGACCACCAGCCGGCGCCGCCCGCGCTCGGCAAGGCGCTGCAGCGGCTCAATGATTCGCTCACCGAAGTGCGCCGCATCTCGCACCGCCTCCGCCCCGCGCTGCTCGACACGCTGGGCCTGCCCGCCGCGCTGGAGCGTCTGGGCCATGAGTTCGGCGAAGAGGGCAGCATCGACGCATCCATCATGGTCGAGGGCGAGCCCTTCGAGCTTTCGCAGGAAACAAAGACCGCGCTCTTTCGCGTGACGCAAGAGGCGCTCACCAATGTGCGCAAGCATGCAGAGGCGCACCGCGTGCACATCTCGCTGGGCTTCACCGACGAGGCCGTGCGGCTGGAGGTGAGCGACGACGGCGTGGGTTTCAACGTCGAGGCGATGCAGCTCGACCCGCGCCACGGCATCGGCCTGCGCAACATGCGCGAGCGCATCGAGGCGATCGGCGGGAGCCTGGCCATGCGCTCGGGCCGCGGCCACACCTCCATCGTGGCCGAGGTGCCGGCCCGCAGCGCGAGGCCGGAATGACAACACCGCCCACGCAGTCGCAGCCAAGGCCCATCCGCCTCTTCATCGTGGATGACCACCCGCTGGTGCGCGACGGCCTGCGCGCGCGCCTGGGCGCCATGCCCAACCTGGAGATCGTCGGCGAGGCCGGCAGCGGCGCCGAGGCGCTCGCGCTGCTCGACACGCTGCGGTGCGACCTCATGCTGGTCGATGTCGGCATGAAAGACATGAACGGCATCGACCTTGCCGCGCTGGTGCTGCAACGTGATCCTCTGCCGCCGCACCCCGCGCCGCACATCGTGATGCTCAGCATGTACGACAACCCCGAGTACGTGCAGAAGGCGATGCAGGTTGGCGCGCGCGGCTACGTGCTGAAAGATGCGCCCGCGGCCGAGATCGTGGCCGCCATCGAAGCGGTGTCGGCGGGCGGCACGTTCCTCAGCCCGGCCGTGTCGAAGAAGCTCTTTCGCAACCAGGCGCCGCGGCCGCTGCTCACGCCGCGCGAGAGCGAGATCCTCACTGCGCTGGGCCGGGGCGAATCGAGCAAGCAGATTGCGCGCGACCTGGGCCTGAGCGTGCGCACGGTGGAGGCACACCGCCAGAGCATCAAGCGGCGGCTGGGCATCGAAGGGCAGGCGGAGCTCATCAAGTACGCGGTGGAGCATGCGCGGGAGTTTGGGCAGGGGTGATTGATTGCTGCCGCTTCTCTCGCTGCTGATCGTGAACTTCGGCGGGGGACTGTCAGGGCTTTGTGCAATGCCACCGCAGCGCGGTGATGCGTGCGCAATTCGAGTTTGGCCAGTAGCTTGGAGGTCGGCTCAAGACTGGTTGCGGTCAGTCGGCGCGGCCCGCTGAATGTCTGCTGTGCGCCGCAATCGAGCCATCCGGCAGCGCATTGACCCGCCTCACCGCCGCAGCAAGGAGGACGGACCTGCGCTGCTCAATCGACGCTCGCTCAGATTTCTGTCTGCTCCGAGATCTCCAGGGCGTCATCCACCTCGATGCCCAGGTATCTGACGGTCGACTCGAGCTTCGAATGGCCGAGCAGCAACTGCACCGCACGAAGGTTTCTCGTCCGCCGGTAGATCAGCGTAGCCTTCGTCCGCCGCATCGAGTGAGTGCCGTAATCGGCAGGATCTAGTCCAAGCTGTCTGACCCAGCCACCCAGAATTCGGGCGTACTGCCGGGTGCCGAGGTGCGGCGAGCCGTGCATTCGGCTCGGGAACAGAAAGTCGTCCGATCGCAGGCCGGTGCGCTGGATCCACGCATGCACAGCCTCTCGGGTTCCAGGCGTGAGCTCGAACTGCACCGGACGCTGGGTCTTGTGCTGCATCACCGTCGCCCGTGGTGCAACCTGCTCCCCGTGGCAGACGTCCCTGACCTTCAGGCTAACGAGATCGCAGCCGCGCAGCTTGCTGTCCAGACCCAAGTTGAAGAGAGCCAGCTCGCGCACTCGGCCCTCCAGTTGCAGCCGCACCCGCAGCGCCCAAATGTCCTTGAGCTTGAAAGGGGCCTTCTGGCCGACGATCTTGCCCTTGTTCCAGGGCACTTGGCAGGTTGCAGTGTTTACTGATCCCATGATGGTCTCCCATCGAGTTGAGGGAGCCTCAGCATGCTCTGGCCGGACTGCAGCTGTCCTTGATGCAGCGCCCAAGCAGCGCCTGCTTTTTTCTAGGATAGACATCAGCTTTCGCGGCCATGTTTGGCCTACGGCAAGGGGCACAATCGGCCAAGAGCGGTCCTTCGTCACAATGTCTCGAATCAGGCCTGCAACCTGCCTTCCATGCCAGCCACACTCCACCTGAAGTCCTAGGCGTTGAATGAAACCAGAGGTTCAATCGA